>DDTD01000021.1 GCA_002344005.1 Ignavibacteria bacterium UBA2373
GAAAAAAAAATTATTAACAAGATAATTTCAGATAATGGTGTGCCATTTACATATTCGTTGAGGCGTTACATAACAGATGATGGAAAGTATGTTCTTACATTCGATCGTGATAATATAAATCTCCTTGATACAGAATTTGGAAATACATCACTTGTTTGGAATCATAAAGAACATCCAGAGTCATATTCTATAGAAATGATTAAATGGATTGATAATACGACATTTGGACTATTTATGGATACACGATTCAGTAATAATGATACTCTCTTTATTATTCGTTATGATGGCACAATTGTAGAGAGATACCCGATTGCTACAAACAATCAATATCTGTCTATAGCATCTGCATTCGATTGTATATTTGAGAAAGACTCATTGACAATGTTTTTATCTTTACCGCCTCGAAGATTTACATCATGGACACAAAGGCGTGTTGTTACTTCTGTAGTTAATCTTGATGTATTTGATTACCATAGTTTACATGCGTATCCACAGCCAAGTAATGATGAAGTTACAGTCGAGTTATCGCACGATAGCAAAGCATATAGTATTAGTGTTCATACCATAACAGGTGAACAGGTACTACACGAAGTATTTGAACCGACAAGTATATTTACCTTCTCCACAAAAAATATTACCAATGGAATGTTTGTTATGCGAGTTACACTCAATAATGGTGAATCATTAACAAAACCACTCCAAGTTATTCACTAATTGTCATCTATGGCTATGAAAATAATAATAATGAGAGTTTTTATTGTCTTTTTTTACTTTTTTGCTGTTTCAGCCGATACTCATGCAGAATTGTACCCTAATGGTGGGGAAGTTTTAACTGCAACAAAAGAGTATTCTATTCTTTGGAATCCTTCAGATTTTGGTAATGATGAAGTCCAAATTTCTCTTTGGATGTATAAAGAATCAACGTGGAAGATCATAGGAACTGCGAATGCTAATCAAGGAAAATATTTATGGCAAATACCATATATTTATGGTGATCAATATCGCATTAAAGTCCAAAGTACACGCAATCCTTTAAAAATAAAATTAAGCACAACTTATTTCACTATACGAATTGAAAGTATTGGTGGTGGTGGACAGCCGAAGGA
Organism: Ignavibacteria bacterium UBA2373; assembly: GCA_002344005.1. Lineage (GTDB taxonomy): Bacteria > Bacteroidota > Ignavibacteria > Kapaibacteriales > UBA961 > UBA2353. The sequence goes on from DDTD01000021.1 coordinate 1,107, forward strand.
TTCGGAAATCCGGTACGAAATTCAATGTGTACCAACTCCCACAACAATTTCTGTGAATTGTACATGGAATGAAGAAAACGCAATAGCGATTTCAATTTATTCACTGAACGGGATACGTATGTATCATCAAACTTTATCATCAACTGCCGTGAGTCAATCCATACATTGTAAATCATGGATTAGTGGTACATATGTTGTAGATGTTTTATTTGCCGATGGAAAACATAAAATCGGAAAGTTAATTAAAATTGATTAAAATTGGATTCACCTGCATAAAGATTCTGTGATTACAGTGACAGTAAAAGTTTTCATAAATGATTTATTTGTGGTAATTTGTAACAAAAAAAATCCAAAATCACTCTACTTTTCTTTTCAATTTCTCAAATAGAAAAAATTAAGCACTTCTCCTTGATTAAAAGGGCTGACAACTTCACCAAGCAGCCCTTTATGTGTTAATGATATTCTGAAAAAATGAAAAGGTCGTATTTCAGTTTCAAACTCGGCAATATCTTCGAAGCGTTTTTTTGTACCAATCAATAAAGGATGTTGAATTCCGCCCCCGCCACCCGAAACAATTGTGTGTTTTAACTCCGGAAAAAACCGATTTGTTTTGTCAAGCGGTGTCTGGTCGCCATGAACAAAAATAAAGTGCTCGAAAGCATGAGAATGACCACTCATATACACAACAGATTTTTTTGCCTCATAGAAAATATCCCAAAAATGTTCTTTGGTTTTACTATCCGGTCCTGTGACTGTATTATTGGTAAATGGTGGATGATGGGAGCACACAAAAAAGTAACGAATGCTGGTGTCTGCATCTAATTCATTGACAGTATTTCGATACCAATTGTCTTGTGCTTGAATAAATTCCGGCGATAATTGGTCAAAATTATCATTGACAATAATCACAGCCAAAGCACCGAATTTGTGCATTGAAAATGATTTGTTTTTTTCAGGATAATGTTTTTGAACACTTTCAATTGCTTTCGTAGGATTCAACATATATTCATGATTTCCCATTACAGCAAAGAGCGGAACTTTTTGCTGTGAAAGTGAGTCCTTAAAATTATCGAAATCAGACCATTCTTGGCTTGGGTCATTATCTGCAAGCGCGGTGATATCGCCAAGATGAATAACGGCATCTTTTTTTTCCAATCCAAGAATAGTTTTATAGATTTCTGTACGAGCAGAATCATTATTATTATAAACAAATCTATTTTTGTCAATAATAGTAGGGGATTGTGTATCGCCAAGAAAAATTAAAGTCTGTGCTGGTATGGCATTTATTGCGATAAGAAAGATGAGTATTGCAAAAACTATTGTATGTATCATACTATTACCATGCAAGAAGTGAATAATGATATGAAAATTGTAAAGTTATTAATCGTTGTTGGAGTTCTGTGATATTATGGAGCGTAAACCTCGCACCGAAAGCACTTTGAGAATTGAGATTCAGATGATAATCAAGAGCACCCGATAAACCCGCATTCATTTGTGATGTCGCTACTGTTGTACCGAAAGATTCATTGACAGCGATAATATCATAATAACCAAAACCACCATATAAAGAAACATTATCATGGATTTTCATGCCAAATATACAAAGTAAAGGCACAGCTTGCCAAAGTGAACTAATGGACGTTGAACCAAATTGAGTCGTGATATTTGTTCTCTCTATTTTGTTCATAAATAACCAACCTGTTTCAAATCCTACACTTAACAGATATTCCGGTTGCCAAATCAATGATACTGAAGAACCGAATCCGCTAAGGCGAGCATCGTCGGGTAACCGTAGATTGTCAATGGAATTGAATGAAATTCCCGCGGCTGCTGTCAAGAGTAGTTGATTTTTTTTACTCTCTTGTGCTTGCAGTGTACCCACTGTGAATATAATGACAATGATTATCAAAGTGACTATTTTATTGAGCATAATATTCATAGGCAACAATAGATGGGAAATTGGTGAGTATGCCATTAAATTGACCTTCTGCAAGGAATTTACGAATAAATTTTTGATCGTCTAATGTCCACACAAATGCAAAACGACCATCTGTTTGTACAGATTGTATAAGTTCATTTTGCGTCCCCAGAGTCCATCGAGGAGCAAATACTTTAGCATTTACTTTTCGCATATCATCTACAGTTGTTTCAACAATACTTGGAATGGTCGAAAATTGAGGTATTGTCATAAAATCCTGAATAAATTCCTCCGTTGCCAGACCCGCAGCAATAAATAATAATTTATTTTTCTGTTGTGCTTTTTGTGTAAATTCTTTTTGTAGCGGAATAATTGCTCGCATTGCATTGGCTGATTTAATATCTAACCACACAAAACGCAGAGAAGTACTGTCTATAATAAAGTTAAGAGCTTCGCGCAATGTTGGAATATTGGAACCATCATGTAGTTTTGCGAAAGTTCTTATTTGAGTAAATGAAAATGATTCTACAGGTCCGATTAATGTACCATTACCAATGAGCCGTGAGTTAAAATCTGTGTCATGATATAAGATAGGAATACCATCAGATGTTAATTTAATATCAATTTCTACAGCATTTGCACCTATATATTGAGAAAACCGAATCAGTTCAAGAGAATTTTCCGAATATGGTAATAAGTCGGAATTCCTTCCACCGCCACGATGTGCAATAATAAAATAGTTTTCATTGCGATATTTACTTGGTCTTGCATATCGCAGAGTCAATGATTGCCTGCTTTCGCCTGCATTGGAAAGAATATTCAAAGTGATTGGTATTGTTGTCAGTTGTGAAATAGTACCCGATCGAATGATAGACATAATCTGAGTCGTATCCTCAATAATACATTGGACTTTGCCGGTATTTATGGTTAAGGGATTGCGCCACAATCCGGAAAATGCAAATGTATTATTCACTGTACCACCACGCAACACTGCATAAATACCGCTATTTTCAAAATAGAAACATAATGCACCATTCGTCCAATGAAGTACTGCTTTTGATCCCCAGTTTACTGAGCTGCTTACAATATCATATACTCCTTCAGTGGAATTCATGACCAATGATTGGAGCGGCTTTGCATGCGTAATAATTGTATCATTTTCAAATGTAGGATGAATAATCTCCGGATTATCAATGCAGCCGCTATGGAGTATGAATAAGCAAAAAGAGAATAATACGGCGATATATTGAATACAATCCGATTTGCCATGAGGACATTTAGGGAAAAGTGAATGCACAGAACACCTCAGGAACAGTTAAAGTACGTTTGAATGTTTCAAAAGCGGGCCATGCCTGATAGACAAAATCTGAATATGAAATCTTTAATCCAAGGGCGCAGCGCTGATTATGGAAAAACGGCTGTTCAATAATCAAGGAAAATGCAAGCCCATTTCTTCTATTTCGGGTATCACTGACTTGAATATCTCCGGCAAATGTTTGTTGCGAGGTTATATATTCCGCTTCCGCCCGCACACTCACGAGAATCTCATTATGATGATAGCCACATTGGATGTAGGGATACACAAGCCAACTGTTAATTGAATTATCAAATCCGTTGATGGTGACAAATCCAAGAAGATAGCCAATATCCGTACCCAAAGCAATATCGAATGATGAGAGAGGGTAATTCCATTGTATGCCACTTAGAAGGCGATTTGTCAGTACCATGGTATTGAGTTTCGCAACAAGAGAAAAATTATACGGTAAGCCATAAGCAATGTCTGCTTGTAAAAATGGAAATCTATTGATTTCTTCTTCGACAATATCGCGAGGAATGGATGTTATGGCAATACCCAGTGACCAAGTGAGTGCATAAGGACTATGGCGAGCATACAAGACACCCCGATGTGTAAGGGTATCTATTTCATTGCTCTGCGCCTTCACCAGGCAAGCCATTGTCACTAAGAAAATGAGAAAGAGATTTCGCATACTTCCAAAAATACGACATCGTTGAAATATATCTGTATGCGGTTGCTCTGAAGAAGAAATATGGAATGGAATCAATGGATATATATATCGCTAATAGAGAAAATGTAAGAGATGGTGAGAGTGTTCATTATGGATATAAATTGATAGAAGGTAAAAAAAAGGCGTTACATCTGATAAATGTAACGCCCTAATGTATTTATATTTCAATCAATTAAGGTACGATGATTGATGATTTCCCATAATCGGGTTTGATATCTTCCGGTGACCGTGAGTCAATCAATATTGGTTTAGTATTACCGGCTTTTTCCTGAATTGCCATAAGTGCTTTGATTACTGCTTCAGGTCTTGGAGGACATCCTGATATATACGCATCTACGGGTATAAACTGATCAATACCTTGAACCACGGAATATGAGCGGAACATACCGCCGGTAGAAGCACATACTCCCATGGAAATACACCATTTAGGTTCAGGCATTTGATCCCATATTTTCCGAACAACCCAACTCATTTTATATGTTACGGTGCCTGCCACAATAAGTAAATCGCATTGTCTGGGGGAAAAACGAAATACCTCAGAACCAAAGCGCGAAACATCGAAACGCGGACCAGCAAAAGCCATCATCTCTATACCGCAACAGGAAATACCCAGAGGCATGGGCCACATTGCATTTTTTTGTGCCCATTGTACGACTGCATCAACTGTTGTCGTTACAAAACCCTGTTTTGCCAAATCTTCACCTAACGCCATTGAAGTGCTCCTTTTTTGATAACATAAATGAATCCTGCAAAGAGAAGTATCATGAACAGATTCATTGCAATGAAGCCAACCATACCAAGTTCCTTGAATTGAATAGCCCATGGATACATGAACACAATCTCAATATCAAAAAGAATAAACAACATCGCTGTCATATAAAACTTGATGGAGAATCTTTCACGGGCACTTGTTGTTGGTTCGATACCACACTCATACGGCTCTAATTTCACCTTGGTCTTGTTCTTGCGTGGTCCTAAAAATTGCGCTAAAACTATGTTGGATAAGCCAAATAAGAATCCTACCGATACCATGATTATCAGTGGTATATAGCTGTCTATCATCTCATTATGTCCTTTCTGTTAAGATTATACTGCAAAACTATCTTTTTTGTATGAAATGGCAATGATTTTGATGTTGTTAAAAAACAACATTCATCATTTCTGAAAAAAACGTAGTTTTGCATACTTCTTTTTGCATAAATCTCCTTTCAATGTCTTTTGATGCTAACAATCTATTCGTATGCGATGGTCTTGTTTATGTGTCTTGCGGCAGCAAAGGGTTAGATTCAATGTTAAAGGACGGACAATTCAGGGTTAATGGAATTTACCAATTATGAGGCATTTATGTCATCTATCAAGCGAGAAACATACAAGGGATATGAGTTGTTACGACTCAAAGGTCAATTTGTCGGTGGAGATGAAACCGATGAACTGCGCAAATGCTTTGACACTGCGGCTGCCAATGAGCAACAAGTTGTCATTGTGGATTTAGAAAAAGTGTCATATCTGAACTCTACCGCTTTGGGCGTTCTGATTTCCGGTCATTCAAATTTTGCAAAACGCAATGCGAAAGTCGTTTTGTGCAACCTCAGTGATTCGATTGAGAATATCTTTGTTGTAACTAAACTAACCTTAGTCTTCTCTATATTCAACAGTGTTGATGAAGCGATAGTTAATCTTGACAGTGCAAAATAAACCAACTTTCGATTATAATTTTTTTATTTCACATTTTCATTTAGGATAGTTTTTATGAAAAACATGTTCAATGCGATTGTTCTAACTCTTGCCGTTGTCGTTGGATTGGCTTTATGGTGGTTCTGGCTTGGTAATCCGGCAAACTTTGCTGACGGTACATTACGCCACAGTCCAATCAATACACTTGGTACTATTCACACAGGCGGTCCGCTTGTAGGTGTTCTTGTCGGCTTTTTACTTATGACAGTTACTTTTGTTGTTGAGCGTTCGCTTTCAATCAGCAAGGCGCGTGGTAAAGGCGATATGGTAACATTTATTAAAGCCGTGCAAGTGAATCTTGAGCAAGGTAATGTCCACGCTGCTATTGTAGAATGTGATAAAAATCGCGGATCTGTTGCTAATGTATTGCGTGCAGGGCTTGAACGCTTTGAGCAAGTTGATAATGATAAAGAAATCAGCCCCGATAAAAAACTTGCAGAAGTGCAACGCGCAATTGACGAAGCCGTAAACCTCGAAACTCCTCTCCTCGAAAAAAATCTTGTTATTATTTCTACAGTTGCTTCAATTTCAACCATGGTTGGACTTCTCGGTACTACTTTGGGTATGATTCGTGCTTTTGCTGCACTTGGTGAAAGTGGCGGAGCGGTTTCTGCTCAAGCATTGTCAATCGGTATTTCTGAAGCTTTGTATAATACTGCCGGTGGTCTTGTGGCTGCGGTTTTATGTATTGTATTCTATAATTTCTTTACGACAAAAGTTGATAATTTTATCTATATGATAGATGAAGCAATTTTGAGCATGATGGAAATCCTTACAATCCGTGTGAAGAAATAATTTTTCACATCAATGAGAGAATGCGGCAATTGTTGTTGCATGAACCATTGACACAAAATTCTTCACAATTTTAAGAGAAAGGAAATCAAATGTCAAAAATTAAAATGAAACGCACAGGTTTTGTGTTAGACATGACACCACTCGTGGATATTGCGTTTCTGCTCTTGACGTTTTTCATGTTCACGGCAAAGTTTAAATCGGAAGCGGAAAGCGAGAAAAAGTTCCAAATTAAAAGACCGAAAGCTGCTGCCGATACTTCAAAATTGCCTGATAAAGATTTGGCAATCATCCAGATAGCTATTGATTCTGCAAATATCGGTGATACGTCATATTATTTTTCTATGACAAATACCGAAGACAGAAAAGCTGTTTACAGTAAAGTAGAAGGATTAACTGCCGAACAACGTGAGAAAAATCTCGTGAAAGTGTCATTAAATGTACTTGATGCATTGATTTTGCAATCACGACTGCAAAATCTCAAAACTAAATATGCGATTGATGCCGATAAACGCATTCGTTATAGTTGGATAAATAATCTAACCAATGTGATGCGCAAAAATAAAGCGAATGTTTTTAATTATGTGACTGACAAACGTCAGGGCAATCGCGAACAACAATAAACCATTTGAAAATAATCCTATTTTATTGGAGGATATATGGGCGGAGGCGGTGGTTCGTTAGGACCTCAACCCAAAGCAAAACGCGGCAAAAATTCCAAGCGAAAAAAGAAAAAACGTGTGGGATTTGTTCTTGACATGACACCACTTGTGGATATTGCCTTCTTATTGTTGACATTCTTTATGTTTACAACTACAATGGTAACGCCGCAAATTATGGAAATGTCTGTTCCCCCTGAAGTAGAATCTCAAGTTGAGGTCAAGCAATCAGAGTTATTTACGATTCTGATTCGTGAAGATGATTCTGTGTTTTACTATCAAGGAATATTGGAACAAGCACAAGCACAACCTGTGACAATGAAAGCATTACGATCTGTTTGTGTGGAAGAAAACATGAAGCAAGTTAATCGTTTGATTACAGCATTAAAAGCGGATACATCTTCATCGTATGGTCGTTTAGTGCAGGTATTGGATGTATTGAATCAGGCGGAAGCAGATATAGTAAAAAAAATGGAAGGTCAAAAGCGTGAACGTAAATTTACTCTTGCGCCGGTTGATCCAAAAGAATTGGAGGCGATTAAAGACTTATGATTTCTATTCCGGTTCCTAAATTGACGCGCCGTGATTATGGCGCATTTGAATTGCGTAACTTTATCAATATTGCGACGCAACGTGGTTTTATTGTGACAATGGGGTTAATACTTTTATTATTGCTCATACAATTTGCCTATAAAACTGCAACGACAAGAACATTTTTACGACCGCCAAAGATTCAAAAAATTACTTTAGCGGATTTGCCTCCGCCGGAAACTGAAACACCGGATACGCCACCGCCACCGCCACCACCTGATGTGGTATTTACCGGAGCGGAAGCACGTGCCGGTACGCCGGTACCGATTCCTGATGCGGAAATGACTCCCGATATGCGTGACTTCGCTAATGTGGATGACCTTGCAGTTTCTAGTTCCAGCAATGATGCTGTGGTGGATATGGGACAATTCAATAAAGTTGATGTCAATCAACCTATTGAAGTGGTAAAAGAAGAAGAACCCGATCCGGAAGAGTTTATTGCTGCCGATAAAGAGCCGGATGGTGACTTTATTCGCAAAGAAATTTTGCGCAATGCTGTCTATCCAGCTGTGGCACAAAGAGCAAATATGGAAGGAACCGTCACACTTCAAGTTCTTATCGGTAAAGACGGTCGCATTAAAAAAACGAAAATTCTCAGTTCAACGAATGATATTTTTGAAAAAGCGGCACAAGAGGCAGCAATGAAAGTTGTAGCTACTCCGGCATTACAAGGAAATAAACCAATTGAATATTGGATGACAATACCGGTTCGTTTTACTCTTCGAAACTAAGAACTTCACAATTTGTTAAAAGAAAATGCGCTTGCGGGCGCATTTTTTTTTCATTCTAAACATTGACAATAACTCAACAGATAATGGAATACGATTATGACTAAAGATATATGGACGGTGAAAAGAATCATTGAATGGGGTAAAAATTATTTACAAGAGAAAAATATTGATAGTCCTCGTTTAACCATGGAATTATTGCTTTGTGATGTCATGAACTTACAAAGAATAGATTTATATCTTAACCATGATAAACCATTAAATCAAGATGAATTAAAACTCTTACGAGCATATATATTGCGTCGTGCGGACAGAGAACCGGTTCAATATATAATTGGTCACACAGAATTTTATGGTCATCGTTTTTTTGTTAATCCTGCTGTATTGATACCAAGACCTGAAACAGAATTGTTGGTGCAATATGCAGCCGAGTTTGCAAAAAAGATAAAAGGTGAGAATCACACTGCACTTGATATTGGTACAGGATCAGGTTGTATTATTATTTCTTTTGCAAAAATGTTTCCTCAATGGAAATGCACAGCTATAGATAATTCGGACAAAGCATTGGCTATTGCAGAAAAAAATGCAGAAGCTCTTGAAATAGATACTATCGCATTCCATAATGCAGATGTTTTTGAAAGACCACCGCAAAAACGTTATTCAATAGTGATGAGCAATCCTCCATATATTGCCGCAAAGGAAATGGAAAATCTTGAGCCTGAAATTGCAAAATATGAACCTAAAACCGCCTTGACCGACGGTGATAATGGTTTATCATACTATACATATTATGCCACATTGTTTCCCAAGATTATACGCCCGGGTGGTGCATTTTTTTGTGAAATCGGCTTTGGTCAAAGCGAAGAGATTCAAAAAATATTTACCGACAAAAATATCCAAACAACTATAGAAAAAGATTATGCCGGCATACCGCGCATTATTTGGGGAATCATAAAATAATCAGGAGAATGATATGGATACGATATATGAATCTTGGCAAAATGAAGCACAACAAGAATTAAAGAAAAAACATCCTGATGAACTTATTGTGCAATCGAATGAAGGAATTGCCATCAAACCGATTTATACCCCGAATGACATTGAAAATAGAGAGTTATATAATTCAGTGCCGGGTATATATCCTTTTGTGCGAGGACCATATGCGACCATGTACACCAATCGTCCTTGGACAATTCGCCAATATGCCGGATTTTCTACCGCTGAAGAAAGTAATGCTTTTTATAAACGGAATTTGGCAGCAGGGCAAAAAGGGCTTTCTGTTGCTTTCGATTTAGCTACCCATCGCGGCTATGACTCGGATCATCCGCGTGTTGTCGGTGATGTTGGTAAAGCAGGTGTGGCGATTGACTCTGTTGAAGATATGAAAATATTATTCCACGAAATTCCATTAGATATTATGTCTGTATCCATGACGATGAATGGTGCAGTCATACCCATATTGGCAATGTATATTGTAGCTGCGGAAGAACAAGGCGTGGCACGTGAAGCCTTATCGGGAACAATACAAAATGATATTCTCAAAGAATTTATGGTGCGAAACACATATATTTATCCTCCGACACCAAGTATGAAAATTGTTGCGGATATTATTGAATATACGGCGAAATATATGCCTAAATTTAATAGTATTTCCATTAGTGGATATCACATGCATGAAGCTGGTGCAAATGCAGTGCAAGAGCTTGCTTATACTATTGCCGATGGTTTGGAATATGTGCGTGCTGCTTTAAGCAAAGGATTGGATATTGATGATTTTGCACCACGTTTATCGTTTTTTTGGGGAATTGGGATGAATTTCTTTATGGAAATTGCCAAAATGCGAGCTGCCCGTGTGCTATGGGCTGAAACCATAGAAAAATTCTCACCGAAAAATCCTAAATCAATGGCATTACGTACTCATTGCCAGACTTCGGGATGGTCTTTAGCTGCGCAAGATGCCTACAATAATGTGGTACGTACAACAATTGAAGCAATGGCGGCAGTTTTGGGCGGCACGCAATCTTTGCACACGAATTCCTTTGATGAAGCACTTGGATTGCCTACGGATTTTTCGGCAAGAATTGCACGCAATACACAAATTATTCTCGCGGAAGAATCGCATATTACCGAAGTGGTTGATCCCTTGGGCGGCTCATTTTATATTGAATCACTGACACATCAGCTCATTGTTGAAGCGCGAAAATTGATGCAGGAAGTAGAAGAAATGGGTGGCATGACCAAGGCGATACAACAGGGTGTCCCGAAAATGAAAATTGAAGAGTCGGCTGCTAAAAGACAAGCAAATATTGATTCGGGAAAAGAAACAATTGTGGGTGTGAATAAATATCAACCCCTGAATGAACCGCCGATAGAAGTGCTTGATATTGATAATACGGCAGTGCGTGAACAACAAATTCAACGCTTGGAAGAGATAAAAAAATCGCGCAATTCTGATGCTGTTATTGCAGCTTTGGAACAACTTTCAACAATTGCTGAGTCGGGTGAGGGAAATCTCTTGGAAGCTGCTATTATCGCTGCGCGTGAACGTGCAACGGTCGGCGAAATATCAGATGCTATGGCAAAAGTTTTTGGGCGTTATGAGGGGACATCAATTTCTGTCACAGGCGTGTATGGTGCGCATTATAAAAATACAAAATTTGATGAAGTGGTGGCTTTAACGGACAATTTTGCACAAGAATATGGCAGAAGACCAAGAATGTATGTAGCTAAATTAGGTCAAGACGGGCATGACAGAGGGGCGCATGTGATTGCAACAGGTTTTGCCGATTTGGGCTTTGATGTGGATATTGGTCCATTATTCCAAACCCCTGAAGAAGCAGCACTTATGGCTATTGATAGTGATGTGCATGTTGTGGGAGTTTCAAGCCAAGCTGCGGGGCATAAAACTCTGATTCCTTTGCTTATCCAAGAATTACGCAAGCAACAAGCAGATGATATTATTGTCGTTGCAGGTGGGGTGATTCCTCCAAAAGATTATGATTTTCTTTATGAAAATGGTGTAAAAGAAATTTTTGGTCCGGGAACTAATATTGTTGATGCAGCAAAAAAAATTATAGCGCGTATTCGCGAAGCACATCCAGATCCATTATCTTTGTGATTATTATGAAAAAAATAATTCTTGCAGTATGGGTTATATTTGTATCATCGTTGATGACTGCCATTGCCGCAGATAATCCATTACAAAACATCGTATTAGCACCATCACTGACAAAACCATATACATATAATGTGCAACAAACATTTATTCAAGAATTATCGGAAATGAATATGGTCTCGGGGATAATTACCGAAGCAGAACAGCATATTCTTTTCACCTCGAAGAATAATACGGCATTTATAGGAAAAAGCTCTTGTTCATTTGCGAAAACAAAAATATATGGTATGGCAATGGCCGGAATTGCAGATACTGTGGTTAATCATAGAAATAATGCTTTATATTCCGATATAATAATCATTGGCAATAAATGCAATATTATGTCATTCACTAAAGATATTTCCCCGAATGTGAATCTTGAAAATCCCAATATATCAGCAATAATTTCGGCTGCATTTCGCGGAAGCACAATGTTGTTTATTCCATTGCCTGAACATGGCATCAATGTCGGTTCTACATGGAAAAAAGAAGCAGACGGTTTATTGGGAAATATTTCCGGTCCATTATCCATCAAAGATCAGAAATCCATGATTGAATATACTCTTATCGGCAAACAAGACACGCTCGGCGTATCATGTTACATTGTTGATATAAAGAGTAAAGATTTTCTTATCAAGCAACAGATGCGACAAATGAATATTGATATTGCGATGGAGGGGGAAGGAATGGTCAAAGGCAGATATTATATAGATCAAAAAACTGGAATGACGGTAATCGGATCTATGAAAATTGAAGCTGATATTGGATTAGCAGTTAAGGAGCAAGAATCTGCCATTGCCTCAATGAATATTTCTTTCCATTATATATGTAAAAAAAAGGATTAATATGCGTTGTATTTTTCTTGCAGTATGTTTATTATCTCTGATGAGCATACAGAGTATGGCACAAAAACAAATATCCGATAATTTACCCGATAGTCTAGCCAATAAAAGATTTTGTTTTAATTATGATTTTCGTATCGGCGATACCCTTGTGTATCATGCATATTCACGTGACAGTATGATTTATGATGAATTTCCTACATTATCCAAGGAAAGAAATGAGACATGGCGATATATAATTCTCAAAAAATTACCGAATAATCACACACTCATCAGTATTGAAATGATTGGCTATGCAGCACAGGAATCGCAGGGGAGCATACGCAATCAAATGAGGATGAACAGCGTATGGACAGGACGCAAAGTTTTTGTAGAAATTGACAGCACCGGAAAACGGTATGATATTGCAGCAATAGACTCTATCACGCCGGCAGTGAGTCCCGGTGGTGCTTTTCAACCGATTTTATTTACTCATATCGGTAAAGCTTGTGTGAAAGGTAAAAATACTTGGGATGTAGGTGGCGAAGAAAATCTTATAGAAAATGGTATTCCCGTGCCTCTTGTTAATTATGCTTCTTTAGCACGCTTTACAGGTTATATTGATACACTCGGAGTAAAATGTCATGGCATTCAATTCACAACAACGGGTCAAGGAATTGCCGAAATTTCCTTTGGAGAAGGTAAGGATAAAACGGCTACTGTGAGTTCGATTATTAATCAGTTTACAAAAATGGAATTGAGCGAAGTCTATCGCATACCCGTCCATTCTATGGCAACGTCGGAAATTAAATTTACCCTGACTTATCCTAATGGAAAAAAAACAAAAGGCGTACAGCATATTCTTACGCATTATACATTAAGAAATTATAGGTTTGAAAAATAATATGAATATATCTCTCGAAGGAAAAACAGCACTTATAGGCGGCAGTACGCAAGGCATTGGTTTGGCTATAGCACAATTATTTGCAGACTGTGGAGCTAATATCGTTTTATTGGCACGCAATGCTGAAAAATTAAAACAAGTGCAATCATCATTGTCCAATAATGGTAATCAAGTCCATGATATTTTGGTCGCTGATTATGCCGATCCTGTTTTGGTGGAACTTGTGGTAAGGAATTTTATTGAGCAAGGTGGTGTCTGTGATATTGTTGTTAATAATACGGGTGGACCGCCGCCGGGGGCAATTGAACATGCCACAGCAGAGGAATTTTTAGCCGCATTTAGTTCCCATATTCTGATTAATCAAAAAATTGCACAATTGGTATTGCCGGGTATGAAACAAAGACAATGGGGGAGAATACTGAATATTGTTTCTACGTCAGTAAAACAACCGATTGCCGGACTTGGTGTTTCCAATACAATACGTGGCGCAACGGCAAGCTGGGCAAAAACACTATCCAATGAAATTGCAAAACATAATATTACCGTAAATTGTATTTTACCCGGAGCAACAAAAACGGGAAGATTGGATGCAATTATTCAACGCAAAGCAGCGCAACAGAATATTTCCGAAGAGCAAGCAAAACAAAGCATGGAACATGAAATTCCGGCAGGTCGTCTTGGAGAACCGCGAGAAATAGCAGGACTTGCGGCTTTTTTAGCATCTGATTGGGGCGCATATATTACAGGTACAAATATAGCAGTCGATGGCGGAAGAACGAATACATTGTAATTCAACAATCAGAGTCAATAGAGAGTCATGAGACAACTTTGTAAATGAAAATAAGATAAGGCAATGAAACTAATCTTCATAGTATTTTGTATGATGTTGTGTGTATATTCTTGCGATGTCAATCAAAATACCGCTCTATCGAATAAAAAACAAGGAAAAATTAAGTCATCTGAATTGTCAAGTATTACAATACAGAATTTTTATGGAAGACCAATTTCTGCATTATTGGACACTATTGAAGACAAACCACTGCGAATCTCAGCATTAGAAGATGGTCTGTGCCTCTGTGGATGCTTGATTGTTTTTACAAATGATGTTGTGTTAAATATAAGTTTCTCAAACATATATTTTCAAGAAGAATGTGACACAAATATGTTGTGGAATATTGATCTTTTGAAAAAAGAATATATTTACAGAATGGGACTACATATTAAGGCAATCCCTACAAATATGGAGTATTTTGGTCCGAAACCATTGAACAAAAAGGAGTATCAAGAAAGAATACGCGAAAGTGTAAAAGGTATTTCACGCAATGATTTACCGGTTGAACTTGTCAAAGATATAGCAAAGGAGTAAGAGGGTTAATCTGATAAAATAGAAATCTCAATGATTCCTTATTACATCACACTGATGAATTATCGGGCAGATTTCATATACGTGATTGATTATATAATTTGACAGCATTTAATTTTCTAAATAATTATGAAAAAAATTGGAAGTATTTTAATTATTCTTGTTTTGCTCTCATGCGACACGGATAATAGAGTCGTGAGTGAAAAAGAGAGTAACATTACTGTAGAGTACTCAAATAAAAATCTGGAAATGTCTGAAAAGTTGAAGGACATAGTGAAAAAGTTTGTTGATTCTTCCCAACAGAACATAAAACATGGGAAAATATTTATAGATAGATACTCGATTGATCAGTCGCATATAGTCATTACAGGTAATTGTGACACAATGTCGAATATTATATATAATGAACCATTTCTGACAGTGAAATATAAACAATCAGTATTTGATGTGTTTACAGGTGCTGAGTATCTTTTTTTAAGAAATGAATTTTCAATAAATAAAAACTACGAACTGGAGACCTCACACCTACAATATTATATAGACAGTGTTGATAAAATTCGATATTTAGGAAATATTGCTAATCCGTTTATCGGTTATGCAGAGATTATATACACAGGACCTAAAAAATAATGTTGAATTAAACATATAGTCGGAGAAACATGTGGTGGCAGTGGAAGAATTGAAGTTAATGCCTTAGGTGCAAGGACAGGATGTGAAGGCAATGCAACAACAACCTGAGTATGCGTTGCCAAAAACAAGTAAATTTTAATAAAAGTGAATTATGAAAAATGTTGTAGATTATATAGAACTTACGATAGAAAACGTAGATTTGAATAGTACTATCGAATATTTGTTTGAGGTTATTAGTGAATTTACACTCAAAAATCGTAGTGAGTTAACAAGAGAGGGAGATATTGACTTTCAATCTTTGGAAACTTTAAAGTCTTCGATAGTTAACTCTTCTGATGACGCATTCTATTTTTATATTTTGGATGTCAGGATTCTCAATACTTCATTTAATATGATGGGCTTACAAATCATTAAGCATAATGTAATGTATGATTTAAACATAGACTTTGAAGAAAGTGAAATGAAAGAAAAAATATCAGTAATTGATTTACAGCATTTTGCTTCATTATTAACTACTAGACTCAAGAGTTCTCATTATTATTGTGGATTAGAACCAGCCTATGTAGAAGATACACGTTTTTTTACAGGGAATTTATTTGGTCCATTGCTTTTCTAGTAATTGTTGAATTTATATAGTTCTATCCGTTGATCCTTTGTGGGCAACTTTTTCTGATCAAACGCAAATTACATAAAAATAGAAATGAATATATTTGATTATAGTTTCTCGCGTTTTTATTATTGGTATAAACGGCGTAAGCCTCATTTTACCCATCAAAAATTGTGTGAAGCATCAAATTATGCAATATCAATAATTTCAGCATATTTGTCGGCAGAAATATCATTTGCTATCTCGACAATAATACAGACGCAAGAATACATCTATTTCATAGCGATTCTACTCGGATTGTACCCTGCTTTCGGATTCAGTTATAGGTATCTAAATCCAGCGAGAGCACAAACATTGGTAGAAAATTATAGAGAAATTACAGATGATGTACACGAAAGAATAAGGAGTAATATTTTTTCTTCTATTGTCCTTATTCAATTGTTTTGTATGTTCTGTTTTTTCTATCATTCCACAATAGTAACATCAGTTATTAATCAGTTGAAGAACTATTTTTGAGGTAACAGACATTAATGATTATGGAGCACGTCACTATGATGAATTATCGGGCAGATTTTTATCTGTTGATCCATTATGGGCAAGTTTCCCCGATCAAACGCCGTATCAATATGGTTACAATAATCCGGTGATGTTTCGAGATCCGAGTGGGATCGAAGGGTTTATTGAACCTTATCACCTGATGAAAATGCTAATGAAAATAGTGAATAGAAAGGTGTGTTATAATCAATACAAGTGGAATTTTTTGTCTTAATGAGTTTGTCAATCCAATACTGTGTGCACAGCTTCTTTAATTGCATTGAGAGTCATGTTATCAATGTAACCAATTTTTTTAATCAGTCGCTCTTGCGAAAGTGAACGAATTTGGAAACAGTCGGCAGATGAAGTTTTGTAAAGTCCGTTGTTAGTATTGGGTTCGATTTTTACCATCCAGGGTGCAATATCGTATCGGTCTTTCCAGTCAGTAATCGGTACAACCACTTTTAGTGGCAGTTTGCCTAATTTATCATTGTTTACAATAATAGCAGGCCTAATTTTTTGTATTTCTGCACCTTTTGCAGGATCAAGGTCAATCAACCAAATTTCACCTTGTTTCATAAAATTTATCGAAATCAATTGAAGTAAAAACAGTTAGCTCTTTGTCGTTTACATAATCTTCGTAAAGTTCATTAGCAGCCAATTCCATTAGATGCTGCATTTCTTCTTTTTTAATAGATTTCAAGGTCTCTTCTACCACATAGAATTTTTGGGAAAGCGGTAGGCGTTGAATCTCTTCTATTAATTCTATGGTTTGCATTGCTATAAAAATTTTATGATGTCATTGCATTGCCCCGCGCCACTTTCGGTATTGCATAATTAAGGCAGTGCTTCCATGAATATTGGACGAATATGTTCCGCAAAATTACACAATTACGCTTACATGAACAACAAATTGATGTACATAGTTCTTTCCCTTCATGAACATTATCGCTTATCTGAAACATAAGAGTTATAACCAAGTTCGCGAAAGTCAGATAGGGGAATATGGCGCACGTCACTATGATGAACTATCGGGCAGATCAACTACCGTCAAGTTTAGGAATACATTTTATCGGTTTTTACCTTTCTTTTTCAAGACAGTAAATTCAACACGACGATTTATGGATTGTTTTTCTTGATTTTTTGCGGTACTTAACGGTTTTTGTTTACCATAACCGCGAATTGTTAATCGTTCTTTTTCAATGCCTTGTGCAATCAGATATTCTTTTACCGCCATAGCTCTTTGTTTCGATAATTGCAGATTATAGCTATTGCTTCCTTGTTCATCGGTATGACCGCCAATCTCAATGGCAAGTTCTTTTTCTTTTTGCAATAATTGAATAAGCCGCTGCAACTCGGGAAATGAAGTCGGTTGAATTGTATAAGAATCAAAATCAAAGAAAATATTCTCAATAATGACAGATTTAGCTCCCCGCTTTATGGATTCTAAAGAGAGTAAAGTAAAAGTAAATGTGGTATCAGAAGCTGTTTGCATTGAACGAGTATCAATATTTTTGGCTTGCGGATAATATCCTTCTTTTTCAGCAAAAAAACCATATATTTTTCCTAATGGCAAAGCAATATAATAGGAGCCGTCTTGTGGATTGGATGATAATTCACCGATAGTTTTTCCTGTGGATAAATCTTCCCATTTAATTCTTGCTGCCAATGGTCGGGCTTGTTCATCTTGCACTTTACCTCGAACTGATGCCACATTGGCAGGTAAAAGCTCGGCAAAAACTTTGGCTTTCCAAATATCCCATCCACCTTTTCCGCCTTTGCGGTCGCGTGCCGCAAAGTATATGGTATCTGTATTTACTGAAGCATGAAAACCCCAGTCATCGCCGACAGTATTAATTTGTCTTCCCACATTAATCGGCGTACTCCATTCTGTCCATGAGTCCTCGCGTAAACGCACGGATTTATAAATGTCCAATCCGCCAAAGCCGCCATGACCATTACTTGAAAAATAGAGAGTACGTCCGTCGGGATGTAAAAACACTGATGTTTCAGCATAAGGGGTATTGATATTTTTTCCGAGATTTAATGGCTTTGTCCATCCAGAATCTGATTTGAATGAAATATAAATATCGCTGTTTCCCCATGTTGTGCCATGCAAAATATATCCCTGTTTAGGCACAAACTCTCCAATTGCTCCGGGTCTGTCACTTGTAAAAAGAAGTGCATGTCCATCCGGTGTCGGGCAACCACTCTCATCATGAAATTCACTGTTAATCGGCTTAGGTAATTGCATTAATGCAGACCACCCTTTGTCTGTTCGTTCTGATGTAAATATATCAAATCTGCCAAATGTGCCTGAAAATTCTCCCGATAAATAAAGAGTATTATTATCTGTTGCAATATTATCAATGGTTTCTTGCCTTGCGGGTGTATTTATTGATGTACCAATATTTTTGGATTTCGACCATGTACCATCGGATTTTTTTTCAGCAATAAATACATCTTCTTGTCCGAAATTGCCTTGTTTGCCGGAGGTACTTGTATAAAAATAACGCCCATCGGGGGAAGGGTTCGGATCCCACTCATTGGCATTACTATTTATGCTGTCACCCGCATTAAAAATATCAATTTTAGGTTCGGGTTTAGTTAATAAAGTGATAATCCCGTCAATTATTTCTGTGCTGTCGCGAAAGTATTTTCGATAAAAGCGACATGTATCCGCAGCATTGTTCCAAAGTTCTTTGTGAATATCCGGCGCAATAAGTTTTTGTAAAGCAAGTATGGCATTATACTGAGGGGCATTTCTTTGTATATATTTTCTAAATAGATGAATATTATCCGGTGTTGGGTTTTCAGATAAATCCAATGATTGAAATGATTGTATATTCGGTTTTTTTGATGAAATGAATTGTATCTCAGATTCCGATTTTTCCGCAGCAATATGCGTAATTCTATATCCGGAATCAAGTAAATTCCGCATATATGATTTTGTTATCATTGAATCAATCAAGACAATTTGCGATTTTGAACGGGCAATGCTATTAAGAACAATTGCCCATGTGCCATAGTGATGCAGGGACTGTATGCGATATCCTTTGTTGATATAATTATTAACTGTTTTGTAGGGGAAAGTGTCGGAAATAATATATGGTTGTTCAAAGAGAAACCATCCTGCTTTGTAATACATCGTTACCCACACACCATTTCCGCGAATAAGAGAAGAAAGTAAATATCCCTTTGCTCGCCATTCTTTAATTCGTTGATGGGGGAGTGAATCATCAATACATACAGCTTGCTGAACATATTCCGTGCCTTGTGACATCACAAGTGTCCATACACCATTACCAAAATCTAATCCCGTAATTCTGTAATTTTTATCCCACATTTGTTCAATAAAACGTAAGGGTAAGGTATCGGCTACGGTATAACTTTGACCACCCAAATTTGTATGGGAACTTAATACCGTAGCCCATGTGGTATTCCCTTGGACAAGTGCTGTTATATGCCGTCCTTTATCCCAATTATTTTTTATGGTAGCTCTGGGCATTTCGTCTTGAATATGATATTCTTGTTCATAATATCCCGTTTGGGAAGTCAGAACCACAGCACTTAGTCCCGGAATTTTTTGGGGAAATAGAGAAGTAGTACACAGTATGCCGGCTGCAAACGCTATGAATATCATTGTAAAAAATCTAAGAAGAGCAGTCATTATTTTTCCCAATATGTATTCATAAGATTATAGCATACATAAAAAAAGGCAAACCCTTCGAGAGAATTTGCCTTCATTAAGAATAATTGGCTTAATTTGACGCAACGGATGTTGAGGTATGTGAAGCAACGCCATTTTTCGGTGGGCGCGGCGGTAACTCAATACCTGCAATAATTTTGTCAAGTTCTTCGCCATCAATAGTTTCGCGCTCTAAGAGCACCTTAGATGTTTTATGGAGTAAATCAATATTATCGCGTAATAATTTTTCTGCTCCATGCATTGAATTAATGAGAATTTTACGCACTTCATTATCAATGAGACGAGCTGTTTCTTCGCTATGATCGCGCGGTTGAGCAATTTCTCTTCCCAAAAAGACTTCTTCTTGTTTATGCGCAAAAGTAACGGGACCGACAGCATCGCTCATACCCCATTCACAGACCATTTTTCTTGCCAAAGCACTTGCACGCTCAAGGTCATTCCCTGCACCGGTTGTTAATTGGTTAAATACAATCATTTCCGCAGCTCGCCCAGCTAAGAGGGTAACAATTCTTGATTCGATATAATCTTTAGAATATGTATGTGAATCTTCTGTCGGTAAATAACTTGTTACGCCGAGTGCTCTGCCACGTGGAATAATGGTGACTTTATGAACAGGATCGCTATGCGGTAAAAATTTACCGGCAAGTGCGTGACCCATTTCATGATATGCCGTAATTTCTTTTTCTTTTTCGGATATGACCATGCTTTTTCTTTCTACGCCCATGAGAATTTTATCTTTTGCATTTTCAAAATCCTCATTTTGGACAAAATTACTATTGCGTCTTGCGGCATAAAGAGCAGCTTCATTGACTAAATTAGCAAGGTCAGCGCCACTTAATCCGGGAGTTCCGCGAGCAATATTTTCCAAATTAATATTCGGGTCAAGAGGTACATTTTTTACATGTACTTTTAGAATTTGTTCGCGACCTTTGACATCAGGTCTGTCAACGACGACTTGTCGGTCGAAGCGACCCGGACGCAAAAGAGCAGGGTCTAATACATCAGGACGATTTGTTGCCGCAATAACAATAATGCCGCCATTATTTTCA
The DNA here is from genome assembly GCA_002344005.1 of Ignavibacteria bacterium UBA2373. Taxonomy (GTDB): domain Bacteria; phylum Bacteroidota; class Ignavibacteria; order Kapaibacteriales; family UBA961; genus UBA2353. Next base: position 22,327 of record DDTD01000021.1, read on the forward strand.
AAACCATCCATTTCGACAAGGAGTTGATTAAGTGTCTGTTCACGTTCATCATGACCACCACCCAGACCCGCGCCGCGATGTCTGCCCACTGCATCAATTTCATCAATAAATATAAGGCAAGGTGCACTTTTCTTTGCATTATCGAAGAGGTCGCGCACACGGCTTGCACCTACACCAACGAACATTTCCACAAAGTCTGCGCCGGATATAGAGAAAAAAGGAACATTAGCTTCACCGGCAACTGCGCGTGCTAGGAGCGTTTTACCGGTTCCCGGAGGACCCAATAATAAGACACCACGCGGAATTTTACCGCCAAGGCGCTGGAATTTCAATGGCTCACGTAAAAATTCTATGATTTCACGCAATTCTTCTTTTGCTTCTTCCACACCCGCCACATCAGCAAATGTTTTGCGATTTGCCCCATGATCATTTACTAAACGTGCTCTCGATTTACCAAATGAAAAGATACCACGAGAACCGCCACCGGCTCCGCCATTGGACATTTTTCTCATGACAAAGATATAGACACCGATAAGTGCAACCCACGGCAGAAAACTCATGACTAATGACCAGAATGTAGAGTCACTTTCTTCATAAGTCCATGAAATCCCTTTTGTTGCCCATAATTCTTCGGTTTTTGAGTCCAAGACACCAAGTTTTGTGGTAAAATGTTTAATAGCAATGGCTCTACCATCAATCATAATTGTTTTTTCTTCTTTGAGAGTGCCATGAAACTCAAAATCATTCAACTGTGATTTATAAATTTTCGCCGATTGAATAGCATTTTCATTGAGAAAATCAACGTATTTTGTGTAGGAAATGGGAAATGTTTGTGTTTTTCCTCCATTAACAAGAACATAGACAATAATGACAGCAGCAAAGAGCGCACCCCATATCATTATTGAGCGTAGGATTTTAGTAAACGGCGTTTCGCCATTATTATTCCCCGAAGAGTTCGAGGGTTGGCGCGGTTGGAAACGATTTGAGCCATTGGGCGGTAATGAATTGTTGAACATCACATTGCCATCAATAGCCGCTAATTGTTTCTTCAAAAAATTAGTCGAAAATAGATTCATTAAATAACCTCATAGTGTTTTCTTATGTTGATGAGAGGGCTTCGCTTCTCTGTCAAGTTATGCCGTATGACGAAATGAGGAGTAAAGAAATTGCCTCAGTTCTCTAAGTACATCAATACTATGCCACTACAGCGTTAAGTTTTGCCCTTGCTATTACACAAAACATGTTGCATTCAGAATGACACAAGTCGTGGATTCATTGCAAAATCCGCTTGACGCATGAGAAACTGTGCTCTACGTTGTGAGTATGGAGTCCATAAGACGAGTTTGTGTGATGAAATTGTACGGCTCAATCTGTCAATTAACGTTTATGGGTGAAGATAAACCCATCAAAGAAAGGTAATTTGCAAAAGTGCATAAACCAAGTCTCTTTATGCCCTGCGGTAGAAGATACTAATGGTTGAAAAAGCCGATTTTGTATTGTACGATGCGCACGGGCAATATTTCTTAACTCACTTTTTTGGCTATGCTGCGCGGAAATGAGAGGATGAACTACAAAGATTTTTCCTTTTGATAAAGGTTGATTCAGGCTTGCCGAAAAGTTAAAAGTTGCCATAACATCTTGAGAACGAAATGTCTGAGAGTTATTGTCGGTCAGAACTAAAGAAATAGATAATGATTTTTTTGAATTATCAAAATATTCGATAGAATTAATATCAATATCGGTATAATCGGGAAGTGGGTTTGTCCCATGAATTTCTTTTAAGATAGTATTGAACTGTTTTATCATAATTTTCCATTCTGCCAGACCTGATTCAGCCAATGCTTGATGATATATACGTATTATTGAAGGTAGTACAATGTCTATTGTGTCATAATATGTAATTGTGAGCCAATGTTCCGATTTTTCCTTTGAAATAATGGTATGGTGAGGAAACATTTCTATGAATGTATTTTCCATATCATGGGGTATAAATGCTGTAATTTTACAATATTCATATACTCGATTAAGTATGATAGATTTTGTATTTTGCAATTTATCAGACATAAAAGTTGCACGAATATCTCCTGTGAGAATTGGCTTTATCGAATTTTCTGATTCGCCAACATCTCTTGATTTCGTATTTGTTTCTGATGCTGATACAGCTATTGTATCATTAATCGGAATATTAGTTTGTGCAATTGGAAGTATTGGCTGAAGCAGCGAATCAACTTGCTTTTCAGAAGGTTTTTCACGAGTTTTTTGTCGTAATGATGGCGAATATTGCAGCCCTAATGTCACACCTAATGATAAAGGTTTGACAGCATCGGTTTTGGTGATTGAGGTGAGAGAATTTTGAGCCGATATGCCGGGCATAAGCCACAAAGATTGCGAAGAATTAAGTGGCAAACTATATAAGAGAGAAATGTGGATTGCAGCGTAGGGTGAAAATTGTGAAACGATATTCTGTTGTGTAAGAGCATCTGTCAGAAGGGTGCCGCGAAGTTCCGGAGGATTATTTACTGTTTGTGTGTGTGTGGTATGTGCCGTTAGAGGGATGCAATAGGGAAATCCGAGAGCAAGTTTCATATTCCCGAATTGTGTTGAAAGTGTCGGACTAATTTGTACACCAATATATTGCGAAGAAATGAGATGTCGAATTGTCGCATTAACGGGCGTACCATTGAAGGAAAAAGTACTTAACTCATTACCACTTGATTGAATATTGGAAAATATGGCATCAAAACCTAAAGAAAAAGAGAAAGGGTGTAAAAGAGAAATACCGGCTTCGATACCAATTCTTTTTTCAAGCGGAACATTATCATTTTCAAAAAGTACGGAACTCGGAACATTGACCTCCGGATATGTGAGTATAGAGTTTTGGTTAAGCCAAGGCATAAAGGAACCACGCAAATGTATAAACTCTTGCGCTGTAATACTTTGTACAGCCAAAATTATATACATGGCGAGAACACCACATATAACATAAAGTCTTCGATGGAGTATGCTGCACATTATCAGATTTGTTTTCCTTTTTCTAAAACAAAAAACATTTGTGAGGTTTTAGCAAATATTCCTCGTATAAAATCAAATCCTGCAAAAATTCCGGTTAATGGTGCATACAGTGGATGATAGACCACAGGGCGTTCTTTTGTTATTTTTACCATTCCTATATTTTCCAGAGCAAATAATGTGCTTGTTGCCCAAAAAGGAGCACCCTGTGTATAAGAAAATGTTTTTACCGATAACCCTGCATTTTTCGCACAGAGTTCAAAACTACTTTTGGTGAACAATGTCCAATGACGAGGGCAATGAAATCCGCCCCAGTTTCTATTGCGAAATATACGAGCATCAAGTGCATCACAATTAGGTGTTTTTATGATTATTATCCCTTCATCAGAAAGTAACTCGCGGCATTTTTTAAGAACTTCACTTGGAAATTCTACATGTTCAATAAGATTGAGCATAAGGATGATATCATATTTTGTTGTAGTTTCATATTCTTCAATACGACCACAAAAATAACCATGCCCATTTTTTGCAGCTCCGGCAGCAGCGTCAGGATCAAGGTCAACAATCATGGTATTTTTCACTCGATTATCTGCTTCTTGTAACACATTGAGTTCCCATCCGACACCGCCGCCAACATCAAGTGCTGTAAGAGATTGTTTTTTCACAGATTGTGATAATTGGCGAAAGAATCGTTTATCTAAACCGGTTTTTATTGAACTAATAATTGATGTGTTCTGCTCTGCAAACGAATAATAATTTGATGGATAAATAATGGATAATCGGTCTATTGGTACGGGATGCAAGTACAATGATTCGCAGTTGTTACAACGATACAATGTAAATGTTTCATCCGTTGTGCGATATTCTCTATCGGTTGCTTTAGTCCATTCTTGGAATGAATCAGAGCCACAGCATGGACATTGTTGTGTCGGTTTCATATTATATATCCTTTTTTGTATCTAATAATTGTTTGCAAGCATTCAACACTGTTGTGACACTTATTTCTTTTATACACTTAAATTGTTCATTACCGCTAAATTGTCTGCATTGTGCGGGTTTGGGTGAAAAATAAAAACAAGGACTGCATGGTAAATCATTGCGCCTTACGACAATTGAGTTATCAGACCAAGGTTTTGTGTGCACATGACTTGTATAGCCAAAAATTGCTACGGTCGGTATATGTAATGCCGCTGCACAGTGCATTAAACCGGAATCGTTAGAAACAAAGAGTTTACATCGAGAAATAAGAGCCAAACCGCTGAGAAGAGAAGGTGTTTTGACTATTTTTGCCTTTGAGCGCGCTGCTATATATTCATTCACATCTTGTTCTTCGGGTCCTCCGAATAATAATACCGTAGCATTATAGTTTTGATGGAGTATTTCTGCTAATTCGGCATATTTGTCTTTATCCCATCTTTTATGAATTTGATTTTTGAATAATGCAGAACCGGCGTGAAATCCGATAAGTAATGAATTTTTGGAAATATTCTCTTTATCAAGCCATTCTTGTGCAAAATTTTTTGATTCTTGATCCACATATAGCTGCAAAGAATTGTCATTATAAGATGAAGTGTCGGTTACTAAATTGATTAAGCGTATATTTTCTTCAACATTGTGTAAGTCGTTGTTTTCTAATATTCTGTAATTGTTAAGAAAATTAAGAGATCGAATATTAGTATGCAAATAGTCATGACCGAGTCTTTTATTTGCTCCTATTATTCGTGATATCATATTGTAAGGGAAACGATTTGCCGGAAAAACATTGATGGAAATATCATACTGATTGCGGAGTGATAATAAAAAATTTATGCTTTTAAAAGGGTTTTCTTTAAGAAAATTCCAAAAATATATTTTTGAAATATGAGGATTGTTTTTGTAAATATCCTGCGTTGCTTTAAACATCGTGAGTATATGAATATTGGCATCGGGATACTTCGACGACAAAGCAGCTAATGCCGGCGTGAACATAAGTGCATCCCCCAAACCTGATAAAGCAATGATAAGAATATTCATATTAAGCACCGGCATACAATGGATGAATATATTGCTGCGGGTAATCTGTCGGTATAATCACCTTGCCATCGTAATCTATAATAACATCAACTTCTGTACGCATACCAATTTCACCACGAATATAAATGCCCGGCTCAATTGAAAATGAAGTTCCGGGAATAATCGGACGAGTGTCTTTGGTTTCATAATTATCCATGTTAGTACCCGAGCCATGAGTTTCTGTTGTAATGCTATGTCCCGTTCTGTGGATAAAATATTGACCATAGCCGGCATTGTCTATGCATGAACGCACAGCATCATCAACTTCATAACCAAAGATTTCTTTATTATCTGCGAATCGATCTTTGATTAATGCAATGCCTTTATCGCGTGCTTTCGCTATGATGGAAAAAAGTGTTTGCTCATATTCCGGAACTTGTTCGCCAATATAAAACATTGATGTAATATCGCTGTATGTGCTCTGAGGTTCGCCGTCAAGTTTCGCCCACATATCAATCAGAACAATATCTTTGTGTTTTATCATTGAATAATGAGAAGCATGAGGTGCATAATGTGGACTTGCAGCATTTTTTCCGATGGCGACTATAGGGTGACTGTCACTGCAAAGACCGTATTTCGCAAACAGTGACACTGCATATTGTTGTGCTTCGTATTCAGAACATTCTCCATGATCTTGAACTTTTTGGGCTATATATGTTGCCGTTTCTGCCATCACTTTATGGAGCGAAGGTGCTGTCTTTGTGAGATTATCTTCTAATTGCTGAGCCGTCCAAACTGCACTGAGTTGTTGAACTAATGTCGCTGACGATACGATAGTTTTCCCAAAGCTGCGGAGAAGTTCAATAGAACCGGCATCAACTTTGGCATTCACCGGAATATCATTCATTGGTGAATATTCCATTGATATGCAGTTAAAAGGAGCGGTTATTTCTTGAAGGTAAGATTGCCATTCAGTCCATCGAGAGTATTCAATATGATGCCCGTCAAGGTATTGGAGGGTAAAGGACTCGATTGCATGCGACAGGATGGTAGGTTCTCCTGATTGAGGAATAAGTACAGCCCATCGGCGAGTACAATGTGTATTTGCGGGTAAGTTTATGATATTCCAAGCGATAGAGTTACTACCTCTGAAGTCCATCAGCAACCATGCTTCAACACCAAGTTCATGCATGGCTGATTGTATATTTGTAATATTCATACTTTTTTTGAATGATTTTTTTCAAAACTATCGAAAACAGAGTAATTTTGAACAATTCATAGAAGAAGTTGCTTTACATCTGTGTTTTTTTATAGCGGTTATGATGTAGTTCATCATGAGAGATTTTTTGTAATTTTTGTTTTTTAGTAATAACCCAAGAACATGCAACAATCAACGATATATCTTGACAACAATGCCACGACACCTTTAGATGAGCGTGTCTTTAATGCAATGAAGCCTTATTTTTTCGAATGCTATGGCAATGCAGCAAGTAATACGCATGTGTTTGGTATGACAGCAAAGAAAGCAGTTGAAGATAGCAGAAAAACTATTGCTGCACTTATTGGCGGTAAACCGGAAGAGATAATTTTTACATCAGGGGCAACAGAATCGGATAATCTGGCAATCACAGGAGCCATAGAAGCAAGTACAAAAACAAAAAAACATATCATTACCTGTGCAATTGAACATAAGGCGGTTCTAGATACATGCGCGGTATTGGAGAAAAAAGGGGTCGAAGTTACCATACTGCCCGTTAATACTGATGGTGTTGTTTCTCTTGAAAGTATTGAAAAAGCAATAACAGACAATACGGTTCTTGTCAGCATTATGCATGCAAATAATGAAATAGGTTCTATTCAACCGATTTCAGATATTGGTAAATTATGTAAAAAACATGGTGTATATTTTCATACTGATGCTACGCAAGGTATTGGTAAATTGCCATTTAATGTAGAAGAATCATACGTTGATTTAGCTTCGTTGACTGCTCACAAAATCTATGGACCAAAGGGGATAGGAGCATTGTATGTGAGAAATGATTGTAAAATTTCTCCACTAATTCATGGTGGTGGTCATGAAAGCGGAATGCGAAGCGGTACACTTAATGTACCGGGCATTGTTGGTTTAGCAAAAGCCATTGAGGTATCCGTAGAGTCCTTGCAAGAGGATGCAGAATATACAGCGGATTTGCGCAATCAATTATTAGAGTGTTTGCTAAAGTATTGTTCTACGATTCGCATAAATGGTGCAGACCCTCGAATAAATCCCCATTTGCGATTACCCAATAATCTTAATGTTACTCTCTATGGCGATGAAGGAGAATTGTTATCCGGTGCATTATGGAATGTTGCCTATTCTGCGAGCAGTGCATGTACAAGTGCGACGGGAAAACAATCGCATGTATTATCCGCGATAGGAAATATGGGTGGAAAAGATTCAACAACATTGCGATTTGGTATTGGAAGATTTACAACAAAAGCAGAGATCAATTCAATTTGTGATTCAATACGAGACATGATGTCTTAACTATTTAATAATGAAGGTAGATATGCGAATTGGTGATTATGAAGTTACATTGATAGAAACAGGAGATTTTGCTTTGGATGGCGGTGCAATGTTTGGTGTTGTACCCAAACCATTATGGTCAAAATCATACAATTCGGGTGATGAGTTAAATCGAATACCCATGACTGCTCGTTGTTTATTGGCAGTCAGCGACACAAGAAAAATACTTATTGACACAGGTTGTGGCTATAAGATGAACCCAAAGCAACAGCAAATCTATAAACTTGATAATTCTGTAAAGACCCTAGAGAATTCACTATCACAACTTGGATTGACTACAGATGATATTACAGATGTTGTGTTTACTCATTTGCATTTTGACCATGCAGGAGGAGCTACATATCGCAATGGAAATGAAATAGTTCCTCGATTTCAGAATGCCATGCATTATGTACAAAAAGGGCATCTTGCTTGGGCACGCAATCCGTCCGAAAAGGACAGAGCTTCATTTTTCATTGAAAACTGGGAACCAATTTTTGCAAATGGAATGCTCACAACTCTCGAAGGTAATGGGGAATTATTCAAAGGCATTTCCGTTGAGTGTTTTAATGGACATACAGCTGATTTACAAATGGTTGTTATTCGAGATAATCAAAAAACAATAGCATTCCCGGCGGATGTTTTGCCAACTTCGGCGCATATTCCCTTACCATATATAATGGGATATGATAATTTTCCATTAACTACACTATCGGAAAAAAAAGAATTACTTCCGCGGATAACAGAAGAAGAGTGGATAATTATCTTTGAACATGATGCGTTTACAAAAGCAGGAACGATAGTTCATACGGAAAAGGGCTATACATTGGGTACTGTGATTGCAATATGATTATTGATGCATTCTTAAGTTTTGCATGCAAAGTCCGAGAATGAGCAAAACAAATTCAAAAGGGGACTCATGAAAACTTCATCAATAGGTAAGGCATTGTCAGACAGATACGGTTATGGCGATATGAAAGAAATCGCTCGTCAAATAATTCGAGATGAAAATCGTAAAGACTCATCGCCAATATCTAATACGTCAAAAGCATGGCGAAAACTTGATCAGTTTCTTAATTTGGGTTCAACAAAAGATTTATCATTGTCTGATTTGACAGAACAGGAAAAACAACAATTTCTCAAAATGCTCTCAAGACTTCTCTCCGCCGGTGTGGTCGGTTATAAAGTTTATGAAGTAAATGGGAAAATTGAAAAACATTTCGAGGTTGTATCTCTTGGAAATCCTCGTTTAAGAAATGCAAAAGTAGTACTTTCTCGATAGCAATGGAGTCAGTTTTATACGTTTTCTTTTTGAACAGCGTATCTTTGCAGTCATGATTTTTATTACATTACAGGGCAGATATGTCAAAAATTCGTTCGGTTGTTATAATGGCAGGAGGAAGCGGAGAGAGATTCTATCCTGCAAGTCGCCTCCGTAAACCCAAACAACTATTGCGTTTAGTTGCAGATAACAAAACGATGATTGAAGAAGCCGTTGAGCGAATTGTACCTCTCATACCTGTAGAACATATCTTCATCATAACGAGCGAATTGTTGCAAAATCCTATTCGCGATGCTCTGCCCCAATTACCACCTGAAAATATTATTGCCGAACCTGCAAAAAAAAATACAGCACCTTGTCTGGCTCTCATTTGTCAGTATATTACAGAACATTATGCACCTAAGGGATATTCACAGGAAGACATCTCCGTTGCCGTACTTACTGCTGACCATTTTATGCGACCCGCCGAGGCGTTTCGTTCAACTGTAGATACAGCATTGAGTTTTGCTGAAGATAGCGGCGATATTGTTACTATCGGTATTGTACCGACCCGACCGGAAACGGGCTATGGTTATATTCATACTGATCAATCAGCAAACAAGCTAGTAAAAAAAGTACTAAGTTTTAAAGAAAAACCCGATAAAGAAACTGCTTTATCATATATAGCAGACCAATCCTATTATTGGAATAGTGGGATGTTTTTCTGGAGATTAGATGGTTTTTTTAGGGAACTCGCTCTTCATGCGACTGAAATATATTCATTGTGTGTGGATTTAAGTGAACAGCTCAAAGGAAAAACAAAAATAGTGCAACAAGGTGCGCCGAGCGGAATAGCATCCATTTATGATGTAATGCCATCAATTTCTATAGACTACGCGCTAATGGAAAAATCACAATCCATTTGGGTGGTTCCTTCTACGTTTTCATGGGATGATGTCGGGTCTTGGGATGCTCTGTTCCGTACGAAAGATTCGGATAGTAATGGCAATGTTACTATGGGGGATGTGCTGATTATTGATTCAAAGGAGTGTGTCATTGTCAATGAGCAACAAGATGAAAAAATCATTGCATGTGTCGGTTTAGAAAATACTGTTATCGTTGCGACAAATGATGTGACAGTTGTTTGTCCTGTTGAACATGTACAAAATGTAAAAAAAATTGTTGAAACACTTCGTAAGCAGAACAAAACAGAATATTTATGAAAAAAAATATGAGCGCAAAATATGGTGTTTTCATCATTGGCTTTAGTATCCTTTCTGCATTATCTGCTTTATTATTGATACAAAGCGAGAGTGTAACAAGTGAAGAAGGTGATTTAGCACACAACTTGTCACAACGAGAACTCTGGGAATGGATGCGCTATCATGACCCGGCGACAGGGAAGATTCCACACAATGTTAGAAAATCTGAACTCGAATATGCATTAGAATTACCACACCATAGATTTGACAAAAGCGAGCAAGCACTTTCATCACAATGGAAATCAATCGGACCTTGGAATGTAGGGGGGCGAACACGTGCTGTTGCTTATGATATTCGCAATGAGAATATTATTATGGCTGCCGGAGTATCAGGTGGAATGTGGCGTTCGACGGATGCCGGCTTAACATGGAAAAAAACTTTTTCTCCAAGGCAATTACAGAGTGTCACATCATTAGTCCAAGATACTCGTGAGGGACATGAAGAAATATGGTATGCTTCATCAGGTGAGATATGGGGTAATTCGGCAGAAATCAGTGGTGATGGCATTCTCAAAAGTACAGATAATGGATTAACGTGGAATTTTTTACAAGAAACTACTTCCGGAACACCCGGCAGTTGGGATAAAGGTTTTGATTATATCTGGCGAATAGTTACGGATCATTCCAACATCAACCAAGATGTAGTTATGGCTGCGTATGCTCTCGGAGGCATAAGTCGCTCGACGGATGGCGGTGCATCATGGACAAATGTCTTAGGTGGGTTTGGTAATAATTCTTCTCTTTTTTCGGAAATTGCTATATCAAAAGACGGCATTTTCTATGCAACGTTAAGCAGCTATGGTACAAATCAGAATTCAAATTCTGTACATGGTGGAATTTATCGTTCAACAGATGGTATTCGTTGGACAAATATTACGCCTGCCACTTTCCCCAAAAAATACGGAAGAATAGCAATCGGTATATCACCATCGGATGAAAATTTAGTTTATTTTTTAGCGCATACTCCCGGTACGGGTAAACGATATGTCAGCCGCAGAGGTGATGAAGATTGGAATAGTCTTTTCACATATCGCTATATAGCAGGTGATGGCAGCGGAGTACAAGGAAAATGGGATAATTTAACAGAAAATGTACCCGACCTTGGAGGAGCTTTTGGAACATATAATGCCCAAGGCAGTTATAATATGTATATTAAAGTTCATCCTGATAATTCTGATATTGTGTTCATCGGCGGTACAAATATTTATCGTTCAATCGATGGATGTAAAAGTAATAATTACACATGGTGCGGTGGTTATGAACCAAATTCTACTTTACCCGAATATGGTGTATATCCCAATCATCATCCTGATTGCCATGAATTAATTTTTCTAAAGTCGAATCCGAATAAAGCTCTTTCTTCAACGGATGGTGGTGTTGAATATACAGAAAATATAGTAGCCGATAAAGTACAGTGGATTTCACGAAATAATGGATATTTAACGACACAATTTTATACATTGGCTGTTGATGAAAATCCACAAAACAATCGAATAATGGGTGGTTTACAAGATAATGGTACATTATTTACATCATCCAATCAGCCGCAAAATCCATGGGCTGCACCCGGTTTGGGTGATGGTTCATATTGTGACTTTGGAAAAAATAATCGTGTCTATATGTCACGTCAATTAGGTCGCATGGAGCATTACGAATTAGATAATAATGGTAATGTTTTAAAAAAAGGACGATTTGACCCTATTGGTGGAAAAGGATATTTATTTATTAATCCTTATATACTTGACCCTAACGATAAAGCCAAATGTTATCTTGCCGGTGGTAAAATCTTGTGGCGAAATAATAATTTATTGGAAATAGGTTTCGGACAAAAAGATTCTGTCAGCACAAATTGGGATTCTTTACCTGCAACCAGAATTGAAGGTAATGCACAACATGCAATTAGTGCATTGGCTTTGGGAAAAAATTCCTCAGTACTCTATTATGGTACTTCACAGGGTAAATTGTATCGCTTAGATGATGCTACAAAAGGACAACCTGTGCCGAAAGAGTTAAAAGGTAGTTTTCCTACTGCTTACATTAGTTCTATTGTTGTGGACAATGATAATGCGGATCATGTTGTATTGTGTTTTTCAAATTATGGTGTACAAAGTATTTTTGCAACTTTTGATGGCGGAAATACATGGTCATCAGTCGGTGGAAACTTAGATCGTCATCCAAAAGGAACTGCAAATGCTCCTGCAGTAAAATGTGTAGAAATTATACAATATCGTGGAAAAAAAGTGTATTATGTCGGAACAAGTGTAGGAGTGTTTTCTACGATGTTTCTCAATGGCAATAAAACTGTGTGGGTGCAAGAAGGTGATAGTGACATCGGCAATGTTCCTGCTGATATGATTAAAGTCCGTCAAGCAGATACTATGGTTTTCGTGGCAACACATGGAGCAGGTGTTTATAGTGCTAAGGTAAATCAAATTCCAATATTGTCAGAAAAAGTTGAATTAGAAAGTCCCAATAATGATGCTAAAGGATTCTATTCCACAGCCGTTCTGCAATGGAAGTCGGCATTATATGCCCAATATTATGAAGTACAAATTTCAACAAAACCTGATTTTTCTGAATCTGTTTTTTCTTCTGAAGCATTATCAGAACGTCAATATACTTTTAATAATATCGAAAACGGTTTAGTGACATATTATTGGCGTGTTCGTGGTTTGAATGAATTTGGAGAAGGTATATGGTCTGACGTGCGGACATTTATTTCTGTTGTTGGTACCGCATCACTTATTGCTCCGGAAACAAATGCACAAAATGTTCAAAGAAATCCATTATTCCGATGGCAAAATGTGGAAGAAGCGACAAAATATCATTTACAAGTTTCCTCATCGTTTTCCTTTGTGACGATAGACTTTCAAGACTCCACATTATCAGGAACTCAATACCAGTCATCAATTTTAGATGCAGACAAACAGTACTTTTGGAGGGTAAGAGCAGGCAACGGAGATGGCTGGGGTGATTTTTCTTCACGTTATAGGTTCAAAACAGGTACGCTGGTTCCGGTAACGGATAATACGCAACAAATAATACGAGTATATCCTGTGCCTGTACACACTATTCTCCGTATTGAGTTACCTGAATATATTGAGGGCAATATTAGGATGGAAATTAGAGATATTAGAGGAGGGATAGTCTTAAAAAAAATATTGCAGACTACATCGAAAATCAATAGCATTGATTTGACCGATATATCAAACGGGTCATATACATTGCGAATGGTTGGAAAAAATGCACAAGTTATCTATTCACAACAAATCATTAAACAATAGCGATATTTTATTATGAAACCCAAAGCAATATATATAGTTTCCGCAACTGTTCCTGAACGAATTTCTGCACTCAAAGAAATTGCCTACAATTATTGGTGGTCTTGGAATTATGATGCACAAGATTTATTCATTCGTATTGATAAAGAATTATGGGAAGAAGTTAATCATAATCCTGTGATGTTACTGAATAAGACTCCAATTGAGAGATTTATAGAGTTATCCGAGCAAAGTGATTTCGTGAGTTCTTTGGACTCTGTGTATTCATCATTTAGAAAATACATGGAATCATCATCTTGGTTTTCAGAAAATTATCCCGGTAATTTGAACCATATTACATATTTCTGCTTAGAATACGGTATAAATGAAAGTTTTCCCAATTATTCGGGTGGATTAGGTATCTTAGCCGGTGATCATTTAAAATCAGCGAGCGATTTAGGTGTACCGATTATTGCCGTTGGATTATTATATCAAATGGGTTATTTTCGTCAACAAATTACCCAAGGTGGATGGCAAAATGAAAGTTATTATGAAAATGATTTTTTTTCAATGCCAATGATTCTTGTACGGGATGCAAATGGTGACCCTGTCGTAATTGATATACAATTACCCAAAGGAAAATGTTATGCGTATATATGGCAAGTACAAGTTGGGCGTGTTTCTCTTTATTTGTTAGATACCAATGTATCGCAAAATTCAGAGATACCACAGTATCAAGTGATTACTAATCAGCTTTATGGGGGTAATAATGAAACACGAATTCAACAAGAAATATTGCTTGGGATAGGTGGTATCCGTGCATTAAGAGAATTGGGAATTAATCCAACAATTATTCATATTAATGAAGGACATGCTGCGTTTGCAGCTTTAGAATGTGCCCGATTTATTATGAAAGACTTTTCTTTAGATTTTCGTACAGCTGTAGAATTAACTCACGCAGGTTTAATTTTTACAACGCATACGCCTGTGCCCGCTGGCAACGAAGTCTTTCCTTCATCTCTGCTTGATTTATATTTTGATGGATATTGGCAACAGCTTGGTTTGCAAAGAGAAGAATTTTTGTTGTTGGGCAATATGGATGGAGTTGAAAATCCAGACTCCTTTTCCATGACAATATTAGCACTTCGTTTATCTTCCTTCCGCAATGGAGTAAGTGAGTTACATGGTAAAGTGGCTCGTTCTATGTGGAAAAATCTTTGGAGAGGTTTCCCTGATAATGATATACCGATTCGTCATGTTACCAATGGAATTCACACATTAAGCTGGGTGTCCGAGGGACTTGCTGAATTGTATGACAGATATATTTCTCCACGTTGGCGTACCGAGACCCATGATAATACTGTATGGAATAAGGTACATTCTATTCCAAATGAAGAATTATGGCGAGTTCATAATCGTTATCGCGAAAGATTAGTTCTGTTTACACGAGATTATTTGTTGAAGAAACAAAAATCTATGCTGTCAGCATCTGGCAGAAGTCAAGTTAATTCCTATCTCAATCCCGATGCTTTAACTATTGGGTTTGCAAGGCGATTTGCTACATATAAACGTGCAACGTTATTGTTTAGCGATATGCCCAGACTACACAAAATTTTATGCAATGAAGAAAGACCTGTTCAACTTATAATAGCAGGGAAAGCTCACCCACACGATACTGCTGGCAAAGAGATGATACAAAAAATTATCCATGATGTACGTGCCTATGGATTAGATAAACATGTTGTTTTTCTTGAAGATTACAGTATTGCCGTTGCCCGCCGATTAGTCAAAGGATGTGATGTTTGGCTAAATACTCCACGGCGACCGCATGAAGCCAGTGGAACGAGTGGAATGAAAGCAGCATTAAATGGATGTTTGCACGCAAGTATTCTCGACGGTTGGTGGGCAGAATCGTATAATGGTGAAAATGGTTTTGCTATCGGTACAGGTGAGGAATATGGTGAAGCCAAAGATATGGACATTATTGAAGCTGCAACTCTTTATGAGTTACTTGAGCAGATTATTGTGCCTGAGTTCTATGAAAGAAATTACACTAAAGTTCCTGTTAAGTGGGTACAGCGGATGAAAAACTCAATTGCAACCTGTGCCGGACTCTTTTCAACACATAGAATGTTGAGAGATTATACGACTAAATTTTATATTCCTTCGATGAACCGAGCGATAGAACTACGAAGCGATGTCGCTAAAAAAGGAAAAGAGTTACGAGATTGGAAACATAAGGTTCGTTCATCTTGGGCTGATATTGAGATTATAGATGTGCAAGTTTATGGATTAGATACAGCAAATGTCGGTGGAAGTATGTATGTTAAAGCTGTTCTAAGACTTGGTAGTATGGATGTTTCCGACATTGTCGTGGAGGCATATCATGGTTCTGTTAATGCTGATGGATTTATCATAGATGGGCGATCAGTTGCATTAGATTATACAAATTCCGAAAGTGGTTATGCCGAATTTCGTGGTTCATATACCTGTCTTGATGGCGGTAAACAGGGGTGTACAGTAAGAGTGATTCCAACACATAAATATATGTATGATAATGCGGATATGCGACTTTGCACATGGGCTTGATGATTGTTGGTACAGGTGTTGATATCGTTGAAGTTCAACGTATTAAAGAGTGTATTACTAAGTATGGTGAGCAATTTTTAAGGCGAATATATTCCAAAGAAGAAATTGAGTACTGTACACAAAAGCCACAACATCAACAACATCTGTATTATGCTGTCAGATTTGCTGCGAAGGAAGCATTTGCAAAAGCACTCGGTACCGGTATTGGCAAAATCATTGCTTTTAAAGATATCGTAATTGCAAAAGATGACAAAGGAAAACCAAGTATTACAATTGTAAATAGAAACGGTCATGAATTAGTAAAAGATAGTGTGATTCATTGCTCATTGAGTCATACCCATCAATATGCCATTGCAACAGTAATCATTGAACGTCATACAATGTAGTTACGGTAAGTATGTCTAAACTCTATAGCAGGTATTTATTTAATACGCTTAAATTCTATATTAATCGTCAAATCGAAAAAGAACAACATAAGTATGAAACATAACTCTTACATATTCAGTTTTTTTGCGAGTACTATTATCGTCTTGTTTGCTCAACACGATGCCAAAGGTCAATTTAAGTTGACGGTAGTGGAGAAAATGGTACAGACGGCTCATCCATTGCCCAATATTACACATGAAAGACTACGTCAAATACTCTCTACAAAAGACAGTAATCAAGTGATAATTTTTGATCTCAGAGAGGAAGATGAGTATGCTGTGAGCCATATCCGAAAGTCAATACACTTGGACGGTGAAATATCACTTGAAGAATTTATCAAACAGTACGGACCAATGATACGTGGTAAACTTGTTGTTTTTTATTGTTCAGTCGGATATAGAAGTTCAATTGCATTAGAGCGTCTGAAAAGTGTCATTGTCCAAAGCGGTGCCGTACAAATAGCCAATCTCTTAGGCGGTATCTTTCGGTGGTTTAATGAAGGAAATATAGTCGTCAACGCCAAAGGTTTGACCAATGAGATGCATCCACATAATCAGTATTGGGGAAAACTTGTCCATCGTCGCTAAATTTATATGATTAACGCACTCTACCGCGAAGTTTATCAATTGAAAACCCAAAAAAATTAGTAAGCCACCAAAATAATCCTTCAACTCCGTGATGTCTTAATAAGAACTTGTATGCTTGTGGATGTTTTTTAGGAACTGTTGACATTAGTGTATTGTATGATTCCCATGTAAGCGAGTCTCTGAACAATTCAGCGCTGATATTTGCCGGCAAGTCATTCAAAATATCAAGAATAATATTCATGGTTTCGTTTACCGCTTGCTTTGGAAAATGGGATTTTCCCACCAAAAACTGTGCAAAATTTGCAGCAATAGATACATTCGCTTCATAAGCAGTTACTTGGGACAAGTTCTTAGTATCCGTTTTATTTAATTTAAGGCAATGATCAAGAATAGATGTTGTCCTATCGAGATTTCTAATAAAACTACCAAAACCGCAGTATGTTAAAGGTGAGCTGAGACCTGCCGCATCGCCAAGACAAAGAATATTGTTTGTTGCGATATTTTTCTCTTGAAAAAGTGATTTATGAAGGTACGATGGAATAATTCCAAATAAAGGCCTATTGACAATAAAATTTGTATCAGCTTTTTTGTAGGTATGAATTTGCTTAAAAAATATTTCATACAAAGAGAGCAGAGATCTGTTCTGCTTAGAGGTAATCTCGTCGTAAAAAAATAAATATGTGATGAATGAATTATCTTTACCCGGAAATCCTTCCCAGATTAACTGTCTGCCTGTTTCGTCGGCATCATCTAAGGTAAGTAGAATTTCACCAACTTCAGGATTCACTTCATCATGATTTTCACCAATTTTATAGTTTGATGCGATTGTACCGACAGTAGGACAACAATGAGTAAGATGCCGTTTAGGGTTTAGTTGCTTAGAAACAGGTGAAAATGCTCCCATTGAATCAACAAATATTCTACTCGTTATTTCGATTGGATTACCATCTCTTTCAATTGTGACAGAAACAGAATCAATATGAGAAGTTACATGTAAAAATTTTGAGTTATCAAAGATGGTATTTTCAGAATTTTCTAACTTTTCTCGACAAATATGTAATAGAGTATTTGCATCAATAGCAATATCCAATACATCATGCATCCACAGCGGAGGTGTTTTAACAGAGGAATTTGTGTCATTGAATTTTATAAATCCGCCTAATGAGTAAAATTTGGCAATCACTTTATGTAACTCTTTATCACTTAGTAAGCCTACATCAACTATTTTTTTGATTTCAGCCATAGATATGTTCCAGTCCCTGTGGGTATAGCCAACATGATACTGGTCGAAAATACAAACTCTATAACCATACACACATGACATCACAGCTGCATGAATAACAGCTAAACCACCACCGGCATAAATAATATCAAAGTCTGTTTTACGATTATGCTTCTTAGCAAAAGATATTGCAGGAATCGTCTTTTGTTTTATTGGATTGGGTGAATGGTGTTCATAATTTAACAAACGTTGGAACCAGTACGCACCTTGAGGTACCGACTCAAATTGTTCTACAGTTAAGGGATGTGATTTGTAGTAAGGAGTAAATATATTTGAAGAAACGTTTTCTTCATTAGGAGTTAAACAAATAGCCATATCTAACCTGATGTAAGTTTTCCAGTATGACGATAGATCCACATATATAGTATTGCAACCATTAGTTTATCGAATAGCATAAAAGTAAATATCCTACGGATAATCAAGGAGTGTACTACAATTTGAATGAAAGGCAAACTTACGTCGTTGAAAAAAGAACATATCCAAGTGGGTAAAATATATCAGTATTGGATTAAGAGTCTCTCTACACTAAAAAATAACTAATTGCATATAATGATACTGTTTTCCAAAAAAAGAAACAAAATGATGAAATACAATTGACTGCAGATGAGGGAAAAGGTTGTTAAAATTACATCTCTATTTATTCAAATTTAGTACTTATAGACAATTGAAATAAAAAAAAATCAAAAAAAAACTTAAAAAATTTGCATTGTTATCAAACTGTTTCGTATTTTTGCACCCCGTAATATAATTCTTTGATAAATCATGCGGGCAATTATACCGGTTGCGGGAGTAGGGTCGAGACTTAGACCACATACATACACATTACCAAAAGTACTTCTCAACGTAGCTGGAAAACCAATTTTAGGTCATATCCTCGATAAGCTTCAATTACAAGGGATCAATGAAGCTACGATAATTGTTGGTTATATGGGGCACTTAATAGAGGAGTACGTAAAGTCAAACTATGAGTTGAAGGTTGATTTTGTTGAACAAAATGAGCGTCTGGGACTAGGACATTCAATTTGGATTGCTCAACATACGTTTAATACTGATCCGATTCTTATAATTTTAGGCGATACTATCTTTGATGTTGATTTATCCGACGCTTTTTCACAGAATATAAATTCTTTAGGAGTTAAACAGGTCGAAGATCCCCGGCGTTTTGGTGTGGTTCAGATGAATGATAACTACATCGTTCGATTAGTAGAGAAACCTGAAGTACCACCCTCAAATCTTGCATTGGTCGGATTGTATTATATAAAAAACACAAGTTTACTCAAAGAGTGTCTCAGTAGATTGGTATCTGAAAATATTCGCACACGAAATGAATATCAGTTGACTGATGCTTTACAATTAATGATTGACTGCGGTGAGAAATTTACAACATTTCAAGTAGAAGGTTGGTATGATTGTGGAAAACATGAAACTATACTCTCAACTAATCGCTATTTATTAGAACACACAACAACAGACGTAAAAATTGATGATACGGTAATCATCCCACCCGTGTTTATTGCACCTACATCTAAAATCAGCCGTTCAGTCATTGGACCTTACGCAACTATTGCAGAGAATGCAGAAATTGTGGATAGCGTGGTGAAGAATAGTATTGTCGGTGATAATGCGATTGTTTCTGCTTCAGTTCTTGATCAATCAATAATAGGAAATAGTGCAGTTGTTGGCGGTACCTTTTCTATATTAAATGTTGGAGATTCAAGCGAAATTAGTAAATTTTGATAATCTGTTTATTAACTTATCTTAGGAATAAATTACTACATGAGTAAAATATTATTTACTTCTGAATCTGTTTCAGAAGGACATCCCGACAAAATTTGTGACCAAGTATCGGATGCTGTACTTGATGCTGTATTGGCAGATGACCCAACCAGCAGAGTTGCATGTGAATGTTTTGCAAGTACCGGATTAATTGTGGTTGGTGGAGAAATCACAACAAACACGTACATTGATTTACCGCAATTAGTGAGAAAGGTAATCCGTGAAATCGGATATACCAAAGCTGAATATCGTTTTGACAGTGAATCTTGTGCAGTGATTAATGTCATTAATCGTCAATCGCCCGATATTGCTATGGGAGTAGATACAGGAGGTGCAGGTGACCAAGGAATGATGTTTGGGTATGCAATTGATGAAACTCCAGAATTGATGCCTGCAGCTTTGATGTATTCTCATCTGCTTATGCAAAAAATAGCTGATATTCGTAAGAATAATTTAGATTTAATGCCTTACCTCAGACCTGATGCAAAAGCACAAGTTACAATCGAGTATAATGAAGACTCCTCGGTTAGCAGAGTTAATACAATTGTAATTTCTACACAACATGATCCTGATGTCCAACAAGATACTATCATCGAAGATGTAAAAAAACATGTCATTGGTTCCGTCATTCCTGCGCACCTTATTGATTCAGATACTATTTTCCATATCAATCCGACTGGAAAATTTGAGATTGGCGGACCACACGGTGACACAGGTCTCACAGGAAGAAAAATTATAGTTGATACCTATGGTGGTAAAGCTCCGCATGGGGGAGGGGCTTTCTCCGGTAAAGATCCAACAAAAGTAGATCGCTCAGCAGCGTATGCAACTCGACATCTGGCAAAAAATATTGTTGCATCGGGAATTGCCAGAGAATGTACGATACAGGTATCTTATGCTATTGGGGTAAAAAATCCTGTTTCATTATTGGTTAACACACACAATACAGGCAAAATAGCCGATTCACATATTGCTGATTATATTCAAAATACAATTGATATGACACCCCAAGGAATAATTGAAAGACTTCAGTTACGTAGGCCGATTTATAGGGCTTCGGCTGCATATGGACACTTCGGTCGAAACATATTCCCATGGGAAGAAAATTCATTAGTGAAACATTTTCAAAATATATAATTTCCCCTTAATTGTTCTTTTCTATTTATTCATTTTTTTCGAGGTAAATTCCTATGGGAAGACCAAAAAAATCTGTTGCTGCACCCGCAGCTAAATCAACAAATCAAAAACCTGGTCGCGGTCGTCCTAAAAAAGCAGTAGCTGCACCGGCCGTAGTAGCAAAACCGGTAGCC
>DDTD01000010.1 GCA_002344005.1 Ignavibacteria bacterium UBA2373
ATTTGAGTTATAATCTACAAAATAGGATAGCAGCTAATATTAACTACTATAATAATGGACATTTTTTTGGGCATGTATATCGTACATATAAAGTAAAAATGAAGTATGTATATGTAGGGCGACGAAACTATTATATACCCAATTTTGGAATGTTGCAACGTGATACACATTCTATTGATAAATTGTGTAATGAATATGTCATTATAGATATAAAATCAGTAGAGCCTATTTCGCTCAAAGCACGCATTCTCTATCCGGAATAATATAGGAAGTTTACAATGTATAAAGTAAAAAGACTTACCCTAAATATTTTATATATCTTCGCATTGGGATGTCTGGATTCATGTAAAACGCCTCCGGCGATATTACCGGGACGGTTTGTTTCGAATGGATGCAGCAATAATGAAAACGAAATGTGTAGAATATACGAAAGGGAAATGATTATTGCGGTTGATCAAAAAGAAGTTTTAGGAGAAAGTATCAGAAATGGGACTTATTATTATTGGAACTGGGATAGACCTGTTAAAATGGATATTGTATTTGAAGTCATTGATAGTTGTCGTGTTTTATCAAAGTTGTATGAGAACTCTCAGTTTACTGTAGCTTATCCACAGGTATTCGTTCAATGTGATACTTTAAAAATATTTAGCAAAAATATGAGTAAAATTTATCACTCTGTACGAAATGCGAAAGATGGTAGTTTGTCGTGCTTTCTAGAGATGTTATCAAAAAAGGACTCAACAAGTTGCATAAATAATCTTTTTGTTGTTAGTGATAAAAAGTTTGGAGAATATTTAATGGAGATTGAAAGACTGAGATTAGAGAATTTCTTTGATCAACTTCCGGAACAAGGTAATTTGAGTTATAATCTACAAAATAGGATAGCAGCTAATATTAACTACTATAATAATGGACATTTTTTTGGGCATGTATATCGTACATATAAAGTAAAAATGAAGTATGTATATGTAGGGCGACAGAACTATTATATACCTAATTTTGGAATGTTACAAGGAGACACATACTCAATTAACAAAACATGCAATCAATATGTCGTTATAGATATAAAATCAGTAGAGCCTATTTCACTAAAATCTCATATTTTCTATCCGGAATGATATATTTTCAGTTATCAAATAACACAAATTTTACAAGAAACCAACACACAACCATGAAAAGAGAGCATACACAGAAAGCAATGATACTATTGATACTGTACTGTATCATAGCATTTCCGCACTTTGCCTTTGGGCAAAACGGCAATCAGTCACCGCCACAATTGAAGGAGAATGATTCCTATCTTTTGTTTAGCAACTGTATAAAGATAAATAAATATGAAAAACAAATTTCGCATTAATTATAGCTATGTAGTTCTTCCATTAGCCCTAATAGCAGCAATATCCGTATTGCTGATTCTTAAGGAGTATAATGTTGTTGAACATAAACAAAAGTATGTTCTTAAAATGCCTCCGGAGTTTTTTGATAACCATACTTTAGCTATTGGAGATGAATTTGAAAAAGTAGCGAAAGTTGTAAACTTACGGCAAAATTGGTATTTTGATGAACTAAGTGGTGAAAAGAAATATTTTAGTGGAGCTTATTTTTCTGAGACAGGGTGGTACTATTTTGATACAATGGGAAATTTAGAGAGTTTGTCCCTTCAAATTTTAAATAAAGATTCTTCAAATAAAGTTGATTTTTATAGAAAGAACTTTCATATTCTTAAAAAGTATTATGGTAATAATTTCAAAATATATCGTGATAAAAGGAATCTTTCAACCCTTATTTTCGAGTGGAAAGTAAATAATGAGTATGTCGTTTTTGTGGAAGGTTATGATAAGAAATCAGAAAATTATAACGATGACGATACATTCTTAAGAGTAGAGTTTAACAATGAAAATTCTTTATCTCAAGAGTTACGCACGACAAATGAGACATTGCAAAGTTTAGGTTTTGAATAATTATTCTTCACAAATTTTACAAGAAACCAACACACAACCATGAAAAGAGAGCAGATACAGAAAGCGATGATACTATTGATACTGTATTGTATCATAGCATTTCCGCACTTTGCTTTTGGGCAAAACGGCAATCAGTCACCGTCACAATTGAAGGAGAATGGTTCCCATCTTTTGTTAATACAATATGAAACATCATTGAACTTCACTTAATCAATAGGTCTATTCTCACAAGGACTCTATTTGGGATATACAATGAAGAAAAAACTATCAGGAAAAATAAAGAACTCTCTGAGTTATATTATGCCGATGCGTGTGAAAAATTATCACTCTGCAATTAATGGCTTAGTGGAAATTAATATTACCGATGGTACAAAAACACTTGATACCCACAGTTGTAATTATTCGTATGGGTCTTTGCAGAAAATATTACAAAAAGGATTAGAAGAGATAGAATCTATAGATTCGGTCAAACATATTCTTATTCTGGGATTGGGTGGAGGATCGGTAATACAAACCATTCGTGAAGTTTTTCATTCCAAAGCACATATCACTGCTGTTGAAATTGACCGTCTGATGATTGATATTGCACAACAAGAATTTGGTATTGACCGTTATGCCCCGCTGACAATTATCCACGATGATGCTATTGTCTTTATGCAACATTCAAAGCAATTGTATAATCTGATAATTGTGGATGTCTTTGTGCAAGAAACTATACCGGAAGAATGCCTGTCTGCAGATTTTCTGAGGCGCATTGCTCAGTCTCTTACCATAGGCGGTACTATCATTTTTAATACAATGCGCGATTCTATCGAAAAATCCACACTTGACTCTCTCTATGACACTTTCAAAAACAATGGGCTTTCTGTGCGGATCATTGACCGCGTGGATAAAACGAATACACTTATTCTTGCAAAAAATTTTAATACACACAGTGAATGAATCTATATTACTAAAAATCTTTTTTGAGAAAAATCTTACGTGCCATGATAAACGGAATACAACACCAGATCACCAAGCCGATGATAGACATCGCAATACCTGTTGCAGAGCCATACAATGCCCTGTATAAAGCTCCTGTATATCCCATCAAAGCCGACTGATCAAGCAATAAAGTCAGAGTAATTCTTGCTAAATCTAAAGGGTTCAAAAAACTTGCAACAAGTGCGGGATAATCGGTAGGATAATCGCGAAAGACAAATAATAAAAGTAAAAGTAAGGCATCATACAATAATGCAGTAGCGAACCATATCATTAAAATATAGCCAAATCCTCGAGCTTTATCTTCAATCGCCGTTGTAATCACCATTGCAAAACCGGTAAATATAATCGTAATTAAAATGCCATTCAACAGCAATACTAACGAATGTATAAGAGCTGTTGTATCGCCAACGCTGTGAAAGAGCAATGGCACTCCTGCGCCAAGAACAAATGCCCCGGCTAAACAAAGAATAATGGAAAAAAAAGATGAGTGGAAAATTGAAGAACGTCTAATGGGCTGACTTAATAATAACTCGGTAAATTCGCGTGACGAATAGGAATGCATCGCGCTAAACATAATACTTACCAATGGAATAGTAATCAGCATAATATTCATGACACTGATATGCACTTTTGACGTAGTTCCGCTAATCCGAAACAGACTTTCCGTTAGTACGAAAAACAGCAAGGTATAGCCAAAGAGCCATTTACTTCGAGCAATATTTTTAATATTATATTTTAACAGCTTCAGTAACATAGGAAAAGTAAGTTATTGTTGTGGGGAATTACTAAGCATATAGGCGATTGCTCTTTCGAATGTCCTTTGAGCTGTCATTTGTAATAAATATTCAGGGCTGCCCTTGAAAATTATACTGCCTTCGAGCAAAAAAATAAGTTCATCAGCCAGTTCTTCCACTTCATGTAAAATATGTGTTGTAAGAATGATAGTTTTACTTTTATGTTTTTCTTGCAGTAAATATTCTTTTAATCGTAATGTCATTCGCGGATCAAGTCCCACTGATGGTTCATCAAGAATTAAAATCGGAGAATCAAACATTAAAGCCGCTACTGCACCTACTTTTTGTCTTGTTCCGCCGGACAGTATTTTCATCGGCTTTTTGCGATGTTGCTGCAACTCGAACAATGTAATCAAATCTTCTTTTTGTGAGCTGATATTGAGCCGTACATCTTCTATCATTGAAAATAATTCATCAATAGTCAGATTATCCGGGTAACGAGCAACTTGTGCCATAAATCCTATGAGTTGACGATATTCATCAGAATTGGAAATTGTTGTCCCATTGATGGTTATTGTGCCGCTTTCAGGTTTGACAAGTCCTAAAATAGATTTAATCATTGTTGATTTTCCGGAGCCATTCGGACCTAAGAGTGCTGTTGTTTTTGTTTGAGAAAATTCAACGCTTACATTGTTCAGCACAGTTTTTGTACCATACGATTTGGTGATATTTTCAAATTGAATCATATTTTATGCGATATATAGCATAGATGGTGAACTATCAATGAGTGTGTCCGGTGTGACCGAAGGAAAAATACTTTCCGCCACTTCCAACAATGATATGAGAAAACTACGTAGTAAAAGCATTGCTGGAGGATTTTGTTCGACTAAATAACAAAATAATCGCACGGGATGATAGGGAATATCACCCACAGAATCTTTGTTGATGTCATAACCTGTATATTTGTCCCAATAATTTCCCGTAAATACACTATAATTAGAAAAACTATTGGTAGCAATATCAAATGTATTTCCCAAAAAGTTATTTTTAGAGAATGTATTGTCGGTGCAATCAGCCATCAAACGTATTGCCCAACCATTTTCGATAAAGTCATTGTATTCGACAATAATTCTACCGCCGCCCTCTGCATAAATACCGGCAGTGTTATGTGAAAATGTATTGTCCTTAATTGTGCCGTCAGTAATGTCTTTCAATAACAATCCATAAGCTGCGCTTCCTTGATTATCTTCAAAAATATTTTGATACATTTCAACATGGTGAGTGTACATTACAGCAACACCAGCACCATTATTTTTAAATATATTTTTTTCATATTTATCATGATGAGAAAACATAAAATGTAAGCCATAACGCAAATTTTTCTCGCTTCTATTGCTTGTCATTTGACTTTCTGTCGTAAATTCAAGGTATATACCGTCTCTTTGTTTTTCTATGGTATTATATTCTATGCGGTAATTATTGCAATACCAACAATGTATGCCATTGCCCGCTGATGCTTCGTCCAATGTTGAGTTGCCACGAATACTATTATGTGATATAATGTTGTGCGATGATTTGCCGCTATAAATAGCATAACATGTGTTTTCAAAAATATTATGTTCTATAACGCAATAATGTGAGAACTCAAGTCGAATCCCAGCTCTTTCATAGAGGTAGCTTATGCCGGTATTGCGTAATATCAGTCCCGATATTTTTACGGAGTCAGACCTGATTAAGAGAATTTCACTTTTATTATCTCCATCAAGTACAGGCCTTTGTTGACCCAAAATAGTAATCGGTTTGGTAATTGTAATCAAACCTTCAATATATGTGCCTGCATGGAGCAAAATTGTATCTCCCGCTTGTGCATTATTAATTGCATCAGTCAATGGTTTACCCAATTTTGGATATACGGACATAGTCTTTGATACTAAAGGATATACCGAAATAAGAGCAATAATAACAACTGTACATAATCGCATGATCAGTTCCATTCTTTTGCTATAAGAAGTTTTACACCATCCCAATAGAGGATTTTTCCACCATTTTTGTTAAGGAATTCATCGGCTTCCGATTTTGATGCAAAAGCGGATATATACATACCCATCGGACTTGGAATTTTATCTGATTGTAAGAAGATAGATTTGTCCGCAGGAAAAAATTCACCCGGTTTATTGTAAATATTTACCCAGTGTCCGGCAATATCTTCTTTTTTTATGTTATTTTCTATATAATATCCCGCCATACATTCTATGGCATCGAATTTGAAATATTTACCTTTTGTCGTTTTATATTGAGCAGCAAAACGATTATCGGCTATAGTCATTTTGCAGTTCGCACATTCTTCTTTACCATAGTCAATGGTATCCGGTTGTAGAGAACAAGAAGAAAGTGCGGTTGTACTCAATAAAGTCACAATCATCATAGGCATTAATGTAGGTTTAGATTTACTGATAAACCATGCACAGAGTGCCAACAATATTGATATACCGACAAGATAACCGCCAATATCAGGGAATGAATGTGCGGTAAAGTTTAATAATTGCTTAGTACCTATCAAAGGGGGTTGATATGACATACCATCAATTTTAATAGCCGCATGAGGATCAAGGTTATGACCATAATCATATTCCCACATATAAAAATCAGTTAAACCTATTGCGCCAATAATAATAAAGAGAATAGCCCATGAAAGAACAAGTTTTCTCGAAGCGACAATCCCTATAATAACACCGGACAAAGCCATAAATCCGATTATATAGGGCATATACTGTAATTCTTTTATACTTTCGGGTTCAATCCTCTTCATCCCTATATAATGATTAAGATTATTGATATTATTGAGGTCGTTTTCTTCATTACCTACAATCGTATTCACATGAATTTTTAACCCAATACCTTCGGGATATTGCGGTGCATCAAGTGAAATACTCCATATTGGGAAAAAGTACACACCAATTAAGAGTAATGATCCGATTATCATTATAAGTTTTGATGAGATTTTCACTGTTCTATTCCTGATATTATACAATAGTTTTTGACAAATCACCCTCTCTTCATTATGTCACGGAAGGTGCGAAGTAACGTGTTTGAGAAGAGAGGGATATTGCCTTATAGATGTCTTTTATTATTTTTTAGCAAGAGTATTTGCTTTTAATTCTACGGATGAATTTGCAGGTGATACTCGTATATATCCTTGCATTTCTTGATGCAATGCAGAGCAGAAATCAGTACAGTAGAATGGATAGACTCCCGTTGCTTTCGGTATCCATTTCATTGTTTGTGTTTCACCCGGCATAAGTAATAATTCAGAACAGTCTGCTCCGCCTTTTACGGCAAAACCGTGGGGCACATCCCAATCCTGCTCAAGATTTGTCACATGGAAATAGACGACATCGCCTAATTTTACACCCTCAACATTATCCGGTAAAAAGTGTGAACGAATAGACGACATATAGATATGTACATCATTACCTTTTCGTTCGACTTTTG
Organism: Ignavibacteria bacterium UBA2373; assembly: GCA_002344005.1. Classification (GTDB taxonomy): domain Bacteria; phylum Bacteroidota; class Ignavibacteria; order Kapaibacteriales; family UBA961; genus UBA2353. The sequence goes on from DDTD01000010.1 coordinate 7,172, forward strand.
CTTCTTTTTCGCCAAGTGTTGCGTAGGGGTGTTTATTTTCGGTTAATTTATACGATTTCAATGAATTTTTCTTCAACAAATCTGCAGGACAAGCTTGTGCATAGTGTGGTTCGCCAATAGTTGGAAAATCAAGAATCATTCTCATTTTATCGCCCGAAATATCATATAATTGCGCCGATTGTGTTAATTCAGGTCCTGTCGGCAAATAGCGGTCTTTTGTAATTTTATTCATACCAATAACGTATTTACCGTGAGGCTTACGAGTATCTCCACCCGGTACTAATAAGTGACCTACCGAATAATATGTTGGCGCGCGATCCAATACTTTGCATTCTTTGATATCCCATTTTACAATTTCCGATGACACAAAGAATGATGTATAAGCATTGCCTTTACCATCAAACTCTGTGTGCAAAGGTCCTAAGCCCGGTTTTTTCACTTCACCGTGCAAAACTGCTTGATAATTCAACACAGGAATTCCATTAAAATCGCCGTCAAACTTTTTGGCATTAATTGCATCAAGCATTTTCGTAAATGAATATACAGGAATTATTGCTGCCAATTTTCCGCCGCCAACAATATATTCACCAGTTGGATCTACATCACATCCGTGGGGTGATTTGGGCGTTGGAATATAATATACAATTCCGGGGCACTCCGCCGGATCAATGGTCATAACATCGGTAAGTGTTTCACTTTTTGCTGTGTGAGTTGATTCGTCATATGTATTATGGATATATGATGCTTTCATCATTTTACCTTTACCTTGTGCAATATATTCCTCAGCTTTTTTCCAGTTTACGGCTGCAATAAAATCTTTGTCTTTTTGACTTGCATTGATTTCAAGCATTGTATTGGCTTGTTCGGAATTATAACAACTGAAGAAAAACCATCCATGCGACTTATCTTTGCCGGCACGGCTAAGATCATAGTTAAATCCGGGCATTAAAATTTGAAAACCTAATGACATTTCGCCTGAATTTTTATTATCACATTTGACAAATGTTAAAGCCCCTTTGAAATTTTCTTTATATGTTTCTATTGGTACATCGGTATTACCGGAATATTCATTAGGGACGCTGAAACGTGTAGCCGACACAATATATTCAGTATTTTCTGTAATAAACGGAGATGCGTGATTTCCGCCTGTATTAGGAATCTCAATTACTTCGGCGGTTCTGAATGTACGTAAATCAATCCGCGCAATGCGTGGTGTATTATTGGCATTTGCAAAAAGCCAACGTCCGTCTTGTTCTCCATTTGTGACTGACAGTTGCAAATGATGCAAATCATCCCATTGAATAAAGCCATGCGATGTATTGAGTAATGGTTTTGTTTCCTCAGAGTAGCCATATCCTTTTTCGGCATCTTGAGAAAAAACGGGAATAACGCGTAATAATCTGCCGCTCGGCAAACCATACACACCAATTTGCCCACTGAAACCACCTGACATAAAAGCGTAAAAATCATCATGTTTTCCCGGCGGCACAAATGCCTCATTGCCTTGACCGGAACCTGTGACGGCTGTTTTGTCTGTTGATGGACAACCAATCATGAAAAATACGAGTGCTGTAAGAACAACACCACTCACAAAAATTGTCGTTAAACGACGCATACAAACTCCAAAAAATAGTTAATAAATTATTGTTGAGCGATTTCTCGCAAATGTTCCAGCACCGATCTTGCGTCTTTTTCATCCACTTGCATATTCGGCATTTTTAGCATGTATTCTTGCAATAAACATTTGACGGTATCATCATTATCAATCATTGTCTCGGTATCTAAAATCATATTCATAACATATTCCGGTGTGCGTGTCTGAGTCACTTTCCGTAGCGGCGGACCCACATAACGCTCATCATATTTATGGCAGCTTGTGCATGTTACGTCAAATATTCGCAATCCTTGTTCAGCCATTGCTTTGTCTATTTCCGGTTTGATATCCACATGTTGAATTTTACCATAAGACGGTTTTGTTTTTGTTACTGCGGTCTCCTCGGTTGTTCCTGTTTGAGCATTATTTTCCGCTTTGTTATCGGATGAATTACAGCCAATAAATGACACCATCATGATAGTGAGAGTGAGTATTCCGATTTTTTTCATGGTTGTACCTTTTTATTAAGTTGATGTTTTAACGATTGTTCTTTTTTCTATTTCTAGTGCTTTAGGAAATAAGAGATTATTTTCCAAATGAATATGCTTTTTTGTGTCATGGTAAATTTCTTCTAAAATAGCATAAACTCTTTTAAATGAATTACAAGCACCTGCCGGGGGCGTAAAATTATTGGTAAGTTCACGCAATAATGCAAGTTCATTGCCGGTGTCGGCATGTTCTTTCGAGAGCGAAAATTCAAGCTGTTCGATACTGCCAAAATAGGGCGGAGCCATTGTACGCTTCTCTGCGGCTAAACGATACATCTTTTTGATAAAGGGGAATAATTCTTCCTCTTCTCTGAATAAATGGGCAATGAGTGTGCTTGCAAAACGCTGATAGACTGTACGTACTTCATGCAGTATAGGAAATTTATTGCCATGATGATCGGTAACATGCTCTAACAGTTTGCCTAATGGAACAAGATTCTCCTTTAAAAAATGATGATGGTTTTCTACAATAAAATCCACTAAAAATTCGGGCGACCATACGTTGTAATGCAATGCACTGAAAAAATGCTGTTGTTGTTCAGCATTGAGTTCGCCCATAAGTTCATTGACCGAAATATTCTTCGTTTTACATGACTCGGCGAGTGTGACATTGCCATGACAGCAATAATCAATATTGTACTTTTCCAGAACAAGCCGATTGTTCTCGGAATATGCTGCAACATCTGCAACACGTATTTCAGTAATTTCAGTCATAAACTTGCTCCTTGTAGATAAAAGACTATTTTATCTTAAATTATAGATAGTCACATTTGAATACGTAAATCTAAATCATTCACTTTCTGAGCAATTTTGTCAAGTGTTGATTCTTGAAACATTGCCATTAAGCGGATACGCTCCTGTCCCCATTGTTGGTGGAAGGGGCATGGCTTTTTATCATTACAGCCGGAAAACCCGAGTAAACAATCCTTAAATAGTTTTGGTCCGTCAATTACCTTGATGATGTCAAGTGTTTGAATTTCTGATAGTTCCTTAGCTAACCACACGCCTCCATTTGCCCCTCTGGTAGAACATAACACACCACCTTGAACAAGCGTAAACACTATCTTTGACAGAAATGTGGGCGATATACCTAGAGATTCGGCTATAGAAGATACTCGCACTTTCTTACCCAACTGCTGGGGCAGGGATAAGTAGATACAAGTCTGTATGCCGTATATGCAAGATTGAGATAACATTGTTTTAATTCAGATTACTTTGTCCGAAATTAAGAAAAACTTTTCAAATATGCAAGAAAAATTTTAGTTTTAAGACTCTTTTATCTTTATTTCGTAGTTTTGCATACATTCTTTTCACTTTTTGCTTCCATTTTCATGAAAACAATCATTGAGCCATTCAAAATTAAGAGTGTCGAACCATTGCGATTTACGACCGAAAGCGAGCGTACGGACTTGCTGCGTATTGCCCATAATAATCCATTTTATTTGCGTTCTGATGATGTGTTGATTGATTTGCTCACCGATAGTGGCACAACAGCGATGAGCAGTAAGCAATGGGCGGCGGTCATGGATGGCGATGAAGCGTATGCGGGTTCGCGCAGTTATTTTGCTTTTGAGGATATTGTACGTGATTTGACGGGATTTTCTCATATCATCCCAACGCATCAAGGGCGAGCAGCCGAAAAAATATTATTCTCCATCATCGGCGGTGAGGGAAAATATATTCCCAATAATACCCATTTTGATACAACACGCGCCAATATTGAATTTTCCGGTGCAAAGGCGGTGGATTTTCTCACGGATATTGGTAAATCGCCGGAAACAATTGCTGATTTTAAGGGCGATATGGATATTCCCACCTTGATAGATTTTATTGAAGAAGTGGGACGTGAAAATATTCCGCTCATCATGATTACCGTTACGAATAATAGCGGTGGCGGGCAACCCGTTTCTATGGCAAATATTCGTGCTGTGCGTCGTGTGTGCGATACCTATAATATTCCATTATTTTTGGATGCTTGTCGTTTTGCGGAAAATGCCTATTTCATCAAATTGCGTGAACCCGAGTATGCCCATAGGACAGCACGTGATATTGCGCGCGAAATGTTTTCTTATGCTGACGGTTGCACCATGAGTGCAAAAAAAGACGGCATGGTCAATACGGGAGGTTTTTTGGCGATGAATGATGAAGAATGGGCAATGAAAGCACGCAATGTTCTTATTATTACGGAGGGATTTACCACCTATGGCGGCTTGGCGCGGCGTGATTTGGAAGCAATGGCTTTGGGACTTGATGAAGTGCTTGATGAAAATTATCTTCATTATCGTATTCGTTCAACAGAATATTTTGGTGAAAAATTAACTGCTGCGGGAGTTCCTTTGATGTTACCCACAGGAGGACATGCCATTTATATTGATGCTAAACGCTTTGCGCCGCATATTCCTGTCCATCAATTTCCCGGGCAATCGGTGGTGTGTGCTATTTATCGTCATGGCGGTATTCGCAGTTGCGAAATAGGTTCTTTGATGTTCGGAAAAACAGATGCCCACGGAGTTCATCAAGCACCGCCGATGGAATTAGTGCGTTTGGCTATTCCGCGACGTGTTTATACACAAAGTCATATTGATTATTGCATTGAGGTTATTTGTGAAGTCTATGAACAAAGGCATCATCTTCGCGGTATGACATTGCAATATGAAGCACCATTTTTACGGCATTTTACTGCACGTTTGGAATATATATGAGAGAGTAGTGAATTTTAGAGAAATAAAGTCCTCAAGTCATGACAGATATGAGGATTTTTTTTGTCTGACAGTGATTGACTTTATCGTAAGAGTATAATGTGAGCTAAATTTTTGAGTACAGATATATGAAATAAGTCTGATAGAGCGTTTGGGTAAATAATGACATTTATCATACTCTATCATAAGAGAAATGTGTACTTTTGTTGTGCATGAAAAAAATTATTATCATCATATCGTTATTGAGTATTGTCTTTTCGGCAACGGAACTCTACCAATTGTTGAAGATACCTGTTTTGATTGTTCATTATATTGAGCATCAAGGTAAAGAGACAGATATGGGGATAGTAGAATTTTTTATGCTTCATTATTCCAAAGCGATAGCTGATGATGAGGATGCCGACCGTGATATGCAATTACCGTTTAAAACACATGAATGTCATGGACAATCCATAGTAGCAATTCAACTACGTGATGAACCCTTACCATTACAAAGCCCAATTCATGAAATGCGTCTTGTGCGAATAATAGTTAATGAAGAGGCATTGCCGACTAATTTTCTTCATGATATTTGGCAGCCCCCTCGTACCCTTTCCTGATTTCTTTTCTTAGTTATATCCCTATTTTTTTCAAGCTGACACCATAATTGGGGGTCATGGCATATATGCTGTGATGTCCGCAATATGATGTGCCATATATCTTGATAGTATTCTGTGTTTTTTTCATTCAACAGGAAAGTAGTATGTTATCCGCAATTATAGATTTTTCTATTAACAATAAAATTATTATCGGTATTCTGACTATTGCTCTTATTATTTGGGGCAGCGTGAGCGTCATGAATTTACCGATAGATGCCGTACCGGACATCACAAATAATCAGGTACAAATAATAACAATTTCTCCATCGCTTGCAGCACCGGAAATTGAGCGATTGGTAACATTTCCGATAGAGCAAGCCAATGCGAATATTCCCGGCATGACAGAAATACGTTCATTTTCCCGCTTTGGACTTTCTGTGGTCACTATTGTTTTTAGCGATGAAACGGACGTATATTGGGCACGCCAACAAGTCAGTGAACGAATGCAAGCCGTACGTTCGCAAATTCCTGCCGATGCGGGTAATCCTGAGCTTGGTCCTGTGACAACAGGTTTAGGCGAAGTATATCAATATGTGGTAAAAGCAAAACCCGGTTATGAACAACAATATTCGCCGATGGAATTGCGCACAATTCAAGATTGGGTGGTGCGCCGTCAATTACTTGGTACGCCCGGTGTTGCCGATGTGAGTAGTTTCGGCGGTCTGTTGAAACAATATGAAGTAGCGGTTAATCCGCTGATATTGCAAAGTATGGGCTTGACAATTAATGATGTTTTTACCGCATTGGAAGAAAATAATCATAATACGGGAGGAGCATATATTGAAAAAAATTCCACGGCATTATTTATTCGTAGTGAAGGGTTGATACGCGATACCGCCGATATTGCCAATATTGTCATAAAACATCTGCCGGGAGCAATGCCCATTCTCATAGGTACTGTAGCCGATGTACGCATAGGAAATGCGGTGCGCTATGGAGCGATGTGTTACAATGATGAAGGTGAGATAGCGGGCGCAGTTGTGATGATGTTAAAAGGTGAAAATTCCTCACGTGTTATACAATCCGTCAAAAAACGCATTGAAGAAATACAAACAATGTTGCCCGAAGGAGTAATTGTTGAGCCGTTTTTAGACCGTACAAAAATGGTGAATAATGCTATTTCTACTGTGGAAACAAATCTGATGGAAGGTGCATTAATCGTTATTTTCGTTCTGGTATTATTTCTCGGCAATATACGCGCCGGACTCGTTGTTGCTTCGGTTATACCATTATCCATGTTTATTGCAGTCATTTTTATGAATGCTTTTGGTGTTTCGGGTAATTTAATGTCACTCGGTGCATTAGATTTCGGATTAATTATTGACGGTGCGGTGATTATTGTCGAAGCTGTACTTCATCGTTTGATACATAATAAACATTTTTCCGATGGAACGCTCTTAACGCAAGGACAAATGAATGATGAAGTACGTGGTTCTGCACGCCGTATGATGAGTTCAGCCGTATTTGGACAAATAATTATCCTGATTGTGTATTTACCAATATTGACACTCGAAGGTATAGAAGGAAAAATGTTTACACCAATGGCGCAGACAGTGTCTTTTGCGATTATCGGAGCATTTATTTTATCGCTGACGTATGTGCCTATGATGTCATCATTATTACTTAGTCGCCGCATACGACATTCCATCACCATAGCAGATCGTATGATGACATTATTTGATAAATTATATGTTCCGACATTACGAAAAGCCATGCGCTATCCTTTGATTATTTCCTTTGCTTCATTGGGTGCATTTATTGTCAGTGTTATTATTTTACTTTCAATGGGTGGTGAATTTATTCCGGAATTAGAAGAAGGGGATTTTGCCGTTGATACGCGATTAATGACGGGCAGTTCTTTAACGGCGACCATAGAGGCAACACAAAAAGCAGCGGGTTTACTGAAACAACGTTTTCCAGAAGTAGAAAAAGTTGTCACAAAAATCGGCTCCGGCGAAATTCCTACCGATCCGATGCCTATTGAAGCAAGTGATATGATGGTTATCTTAAAAGATAAAAAATATTGGAAAAGTGCCACAAATTTCGATGAACTTGCCAATAAAATGGGTAATACACTCAGTGAAATTCCCGGTTTGTCGTATGGATTTCAATTTCCTGTGCAAATGCGATTTAATGAATTAATGACCGGAGCACGCCAAGATGTTGTCTGTAAAATATTTGGTGAAGATTTGGATACTCTTGCGAACTATGCTGAAAAATTAGGCGTAATTATTCAAACTGTACAGGGTGCAAAAGATATTTATGTAGAAAAAGTAACAGGATTGCCGCAAATAGTGATTACCTATAATCGTGAAGCAATGGCACGTTATGGCATCAATATTCGAGAAGCAAATAAAATTGTCCGTGCAGGCTTGGCAGGTGAAAGTACGGGTATGGTCTATGAAGGGGAGCGACGCTTTGATTTAATGGTGCGTATTGATTCATCCAAGCGCACCGATATTACCGATATAGGCAATATACCGATAATGACGGCTTCGGGTGTGCAAATTCCTTTATCGCATATTGCGTATGTGAGTATTAAAGACGGCGTAAATCAAATACAAAGAGAAGATGCAAAAAGGCGCATTATTATTGGATTTAATGTGCGTGAAAGAGATGTACAATCCCTTGTGGAAGAATTACGGACCAAAGTAAACAAATCAATGACCTTACCTGTGGGATATAAAATTACCTATGGCGGTCAATTCGAGAATTTAGAAAAAGCAAAACAACGCTTACTCATTGCTGTCCCTGCTGCTCTGATATTAATTTTAGTGATGCTGTATTTTGCATTTCGCTCATTACGCTATGGATTTCTTATTTTTACCGCAATTCCATTATCCGCCATCGGTGGAATTATTGCCCTGTGGTCACGCGGTATGCCATTTAGTATTTCTGCAGGTGTCGGATTTATTGCATTATTTGGTGTTGCCGTTTTAAATGGTATTGTCTTAATGGCAGAGTTTGCTCGATTGCAACAAACAGGTTTGCGTAATTTACCATTTATTGTGATGCGCGGAACACGATTGCGCTTACGTCCTGTTTTAATGACGGCAGCCGTTGCTTCTTTGGGATTTTTGCCGATGGCATTAAGTAATGGTGCGGGTGCTGAAGTACAAAGACCCTTGGCAACAGTAGTTATCGGCGGATTAATCACATCAACATTATTGACTCTTATTGTATTGCCCATTATGTATATTCGCATGGAAAAAATGATACATTCGCGCCATCATCGTAAAAAAATACATACTATTTCAGCAATCATTATTGTGAGTATAGTAAGTGCCACACCTGCCTTGACGCAACCTATTTTAACAGAGGAAATGGCTTTACGTATGGCTGATACATATAATGGTGAATTACGGCAATCCGCTGCATATACGGCGGCGGCACAAGCCCTGCGAGGGGCGGCATCGCTCACTATCCCCAAAACAGATATAAGTATGGAATATGGCAATGTCAATACGTTTAATACAGATACAAAAATATCTATAGAACAAAGATTTGCATTTCCTACATTCTATAGTGCACAAAATAAATTAGCTACAGCCCACGCAGAAAGTATTGCCGAACAAGAACGTTTAACAAAAGCAGATATATATAAAAAAGTGAAAATGTCGCTGCTCATGCTTTCACGGCTTGAACAAGAAAAAAAATTATTATATTCTATGGATACAATGCTTTTGCGTATATTGACTTCCGCAGAACAACAATTATCCGTCGGTGATATTTCTATGATGGAAAAAAATGCAGTTTTATTGCAAAAAAATTCCCTTTATACACAAATACAAGAAAATAGAGCTTCCATTGCCTTTTATAAAAGTGAATTAGAAGTACTCATTGGTTCTTTTGATTCATTTTCCGTGCCGCCACTGACAGTACGTGCCTCCATGAGTGACAGTACCGTGTTTTTACATCCCTTTGAATCGGTGGCACAAAAAGAACAAGAGATTGCATCCGCACAGTATAGCGTCGAAACATCATTATTATTACCTGATATTCGTGTAGGATATATCAATCAATCATTTGTCGGTTGGCAAAGTGAGGGCGGCGCAGAGCGATTTTATAATGCACGACAAAGATTTTCTTCCTTGACTATTGGACTATCTGTACCGCTATTTTTTACGGCACAACAAGCAAAGCGTGAATCGGTGGCAATACAGCAATCGGCGGCTGAATTACAATTACTGCACAGAACACGCATACGGGGACATGCATTAAAGCAGTTAAGCGAAAAACAACGCACACTGCGCTCTTTGATTGATGAAATGGAAAATAGTGCTTTACCTGCTGCCCAAGATATGGCTCTCCGCGCACAACAAGCATGGAATATCGGCTCATTATCATTATTTGAAATGGCATATATACAACAAAATGCGTGGGAATATCAAAAAAAATATATTCAAAACCTCGCTGAGTATAATGCAATCCTTATTGATATTGAATTTTGGAATTTTTCACGTTAATTTTATCTACAATTATGAAAACATATTATCTTATACTTTTGACTCTTATTTTATTTGTTGTATCATGCACAGATACGCAACAGAATATACCTGCGGAACAGACCGCCTCAGCATCCGATATTATCTCGGTGACAGAACAGCAAAAAAATAATGCAGGCATAAAATCTGCATTGCCCGTGATAAAACCATTAACGGCATTATTACATGTGAACGGCTCCGTTGATGTTCCGCCGCAATCATTAATTTCTCTTAGTGTTCCATTAGGCGGATTTCTCAAAAATGTGACGGTGTTGCCCGGCAGTTTTGTAAAAAAAGGACAAGTCATTGCCACGATGGAAGATATGGCATATATCGAATTGCAACAGCAGTATTTGACGGCACGTACTAAATTAGAGTATTTTGAAAAAGAATGGCAAAGACAGCAAGAATTATCGAAAACAAAAACAGCCAGTGAAAAAACAGCGCAATTTTCTCAATCGGAATGGCAGACACAAAAAATAACGGTCAAAGCATTGGAAGAAAAAGTACGTTTAATTGGCATACAACCCGATAAATTGCAAGACAATACTATGTCGAGAAGTATCTCGATATATGCACCAATTTCAGGATATATTTCTACCGTAAAAGCAAATATTGGAGCATATATTCCCCAAGGTGATATTATTGGGACATTAGTTGATCCGTCTGATATTCATGCAACGTTGACGGTGTTTGAAAAAGATATTGCCTCCATAAGCATTGGGCAAAAAGTACGCATACAAAAAGCGGATAATCCGAATATATTCTATGAAGCAACCGTTTTTCTCATTTCTCATAATGTGGATGAACATAGAAGTGCGCGTATTCACTGTCATTTTTCGGAAAAACATGAGGAATTATTACCCGGAATGTTTCTTTCTGCCGATATAGAAATACCAAAAAACAATTGTGTGACCGTATCCGAGAAAGCTGTTGTACGGAAAGGAAATACCGAAGGTGTTTTTATTGAAAATGATGCAAATACATTTGCCTTTGTCACCGTAAAAACGGGTATAAGACATGCCGGAGAAGTCGAAATCACGGCTACAATGTCGGGCAATGATATACGCGATAAACGTATTGTCATGCAGGGCGCATATTCTTTATTTGGCATTATGACCAATAGCGGTGGTGAATAATGGGGTAGTCATTGTTGATAGTTTGTTTGATGTGTATATAGAAGAAGTTTTGTAGTTTTGAGAGAACATTGGGTGATGAAGGGTTCTGATGGAAGTGGTCTCGTCTTCTGTTTTGGATGATGCACCGTGTTGCTTGACACTTTGCTGCCCACTATGTTTCGTGACAATTTTGTTACGTAAAATTGTTGTTTTCTTGCGAACAAGGGAATATTACACACATTTTTAAGGAGATACTATGTCGAATCCTATAAATGAGAGAACATTTGAAAAAGCAGCAGCTGATCTGAAAAAGCTACTCTTTTCCGTGAAGTTAGGTGATGTTAAAGTACAATTGTCCGGCGAATCTACGATTGATGCTAAGCATTTTAAAGCAGTTGTGCGAACAGATGATCATTCCGTCTTTTCTGTTGTAACAGACAACTATAATCTGATTACCAATCAACAAGCTCTGGAATGGGGTAAAGAGGCGTTTCATAAGTTATTTCCCCAAATAGACGTTAAGGAGATAAAGCCATATCGGATTCATTCTCCTTCAACGCAGAGTTTTTGCCATATTCAATTGATTCACCATAAAGTAAATTTTCAGGTGTTTGATCAAGACTTGTGGTTACCTTTTATACAGATTTCTAATAGCTATAATCGCACCTATGCTCTGTCATTTGAATTAGGGTTTGTGAGAAAATTATGTAACAATGGTGTAATATTTAAGAAAAACACGGTTGAGATAAGGGCGGTGCATACTAGAACAGCTGACTTTGAAATGAAAATGAATGTTGGAATCGAAGAACTTCGTAAAATGCAAGATGAGTTTGTTGTTTCGATGAAAAATCTTCGTCGTTTTTATGTTGATCCTCGCTATATAGTACCATTAGTTTGTAAAATATTAAAATTTGACTTTAATCTACAAAACAAAGATAAAACTGAGCAAACCCTCTTATATGATGCAAACTATGAAGAACCAAATGAGGATAGAAGACAACTCGATGAGCTCGAACAAGTGGTTAAGAGATTAGCTGCAAGATATTTTAGTGATATGGGACATAATGCCTATGCCGTATTTAATATTGTTACAGATTTAATCTCGAATGAACATGAAAATATAAAAAAATTTAGACAGTTCACATTACATTCTACGACATACTATTATAAACCTATGGAATGGTTGATGGATTTTGTTGATAAAATTGAAAAACCGGACTTTGATATGGAACAATATCTGAAAGACTATTTGAAGTATGCCGCTTAACACTTTGCTGCCCTTACGAAATAGCCGGGCAGACATTTCATATATTCTACTTATAAATACATTATGGCGATAAAAAAATCCGAATTATACAGCTCACTCTGGGCAAGTTGCGATGAGTTACGTGGAGGCATGGATGCAAGTCAATACAAAGACTATGTATTGTTTATGCTCTTTATTAAATATATTTCCGACAAGTATGCTGAGAGTGATGATTTTGCTCCGGCAGTGACTATACCTACAGGCTCAAGCTTTAAAGACATGTTGGATTTAAGGGGTAAAGATGATATTGGTGAAAAAATCAATACCCAGATTATTCAACCTCTTATTGATGCTAATTCTCGGTTAGCGCGCAGTGATTTCCCTGATTTCAATGATCCTAATAAATTAGGAGAAGGCAAAGCAAAAGTTGATCGATTAACCAATCTTATCAATATTTTCAACAGTCCGGCGCTGGACTTTTCTAAGAATCGTGCTGATCATGATGATATTTTAGGGGATGCCTATGAATACTTGATGCGTCATTTTGCTACTGAAAGCGGAAAAAGTAAAGGACAATTCTATACTCCGTCAGAAGTCAGTAGAATCTTAGCTAAAGTGATAGGTATTAGCTCTAAAAATTCTGTTGCTGCAACTACTGCTTATGACCCCACATGTGGCTCGGGTTCTTTGCTTTTAAAGGTAGCTGCCGAAGCAGGTAAAAAAATTACTCTTGAAGGACAAGAAATGGATGTTACTACATCAGGTTTGGCAAGGATGAACATGATTCTCCACGATTTTCCAACGGCGAATATTATGGCAGGAAATACAATTTCTAATCCTAAATTCTTAGATGGTAATAATTTACGCACGTATGATTATGTGGTGGCAAATCCTCCTTTCTCCGATAAAACGTGGAGTACCGGTATAGTCCCGTCTGCGGATTCATACAAAAGATTTGAATGGGGGACACCCCCTGCAAAACAGGGAGATTATGCCTATTTACTCCATATTATTCGTTCTATGAAAAGTACTGGTAAAGCCGCATGTATTTTACCGCATGGCGTATTGTTTAGAGGAAATGCGGAAGCAGGTATTCGGCGAAAATTAATACAATCAGGCTTTCTGAAAGGCATTATAGGATTACCGCCTAATTTGTTCTATGGAACAGGTATTGCCGCATGTATTCTTGTCTTAGATAAGGAAAATGCCCATGCTCGAAAAGGTGTTTTTATGATTGATGCTTCAAAAGGTTTTATGAAAGATGGTAATAAAAACCGCCTTCGTGAGCAAGACATTCATAAAATTGTTGATGTGTTTACGAAAATGGAAGTTATTGATAAGTTTTCCCGAATGATTCCTATTGATGAAATTATACATCCGAAAAATGATTGTAATCTCAATATACCGCGCTATATTGATTCTGCTGAAACCGAAGATATTCAAGACATTGAAGCACATTTATGTGGCGGTATTCCCCAATGTGATATTGATGCTTTGGACGATTATTGGAATGTTTTGCCAAATTTGCGAAAAATACTCTTCAAAAAAGTTCGACCCGCGTATTTTGAGGCAAAAGTAAAACCGGAAGATATTAATCACGCTATTGTCAGTAATAAAGAATTTCAAGAATTACAACAACAAAATACAGAAATTTTTGATAAATGGAAAAAAGACATCATCGTAGCTTTGCACAAGTTTAATAAAGATTCCCATCCTAAAGATTTGATAGAACTGATTTCTGAAAAATTATTGGTAGAATTTAAGAAAGCTAAGCTTATTGATCCTTATGATGTATATCAACATTTGATGGATTTCTGGAATAATACTATGCAAGATGATGCTTACTTGATTGCAGCCGATGGGTGGAAAGCTGAAACAAGAAGAGTAATCGAAGAGGTAAAAGCAGGAAAAAACAAAGGAGAAATAAAAGACAAAGGATGGGTTTGTGATTTGTTGCCCAAAGAATTTATTGTTAATAGATTTTTTAGTAATCAACGTGATATTATACTTACAAAACAGGCTGAGTTAGAACAACTTGACGCTGAATTGCAGTCACTTCTAGACGATAATGGTGGCGAGGACGGTGTGTTGAAAGATGTCACCACAAAATTAGAAGCTGAAAGTATAAGAAATGAATTGATGCTTTCTTTATGGAATGAAGAATATCCAAAAGAATATGCAAAACATGATGCACTCTTAAAAGAAATACAAAAATTAGAGTCGCAGTTAACAGAATTGCGTATCAATGAATTTATTGTCAAATTACGAGATAGTAAAGGAATGTTGAAAACTAAAACTATAAAAGAAAGACTTCAGAAATCTCATGATGATGCAGAAAAAAATATTCTGAATTCTTTTGTCGAATATGATCAATTGTTGAAAGAAAATAATAAGTTACAAAGACAAAATATGGTAAGTGTGAAAAATTATTATATCAGTCAATTAAGTCTTGATCCTCTACCCGAAAAATTTTCGGATTTATATGCTGTGGTCTCCTATATTGAAAAATCAGAAATATTTAGCGAATTAAAATCTGAAGTGAAGTCTTTGGAAATAGATTTGGATTTCTATGCTTATGCAAAGTATCCTGAATTATCCGAATCGGAGATACAGTTAATTCTGATTAAGGATAAATGGTTGCCCTTTATTCAGAGCGTTGTTGTAACCGAAATGGACAATATCAGCCACCGACTGACGCAACGTATTAAAGAATTGGCTGACCGTTATGAAACACCCATGCCAAAACTGATAGACGAAGTTCATGCGCTGGAAGAAAAAGTACATGCCCATCTTCAAAATATGGGATTTGTATGGAAATAGTAACACACAACAAAGAATATCACTTTCCCCGACTTGGCAGCAAAGTACTTATCCAAAACTTCAAATCCGGTCTTCCATCCATCGAAGAAATTGAAAAAGAACTGCACTATGAAAAATAATACGACTTTTAAACAGACAGAAATAGGAATGATTCCCAGTGATTGGGAGGTGAGAAATATTGTTGAAAATTCAACTATGAAAGCTCGAATAGGTTGGCAAGGGTTAACTGTATCTGAATATTTGGATAAAGGAGATTATTTGTTAATCACTGGAACTGATTTTGTTAATGGAAAAATAAAATGGGATAGTTGTCATTTCGTTGAAAAATCAAGGTATGACCAAGACAAAAATATTCAAATCAAAGAAGGCGATATATTAATCACCAAAGATGGAACTATAGGTAAGATAGCCTTTGTTGATGAATTGCCTTTACCTTCGACTTTGAATAGTGGTGTTTTTGTTATTAGGCCAAAGAAAAATGACAATTATTTACCTAAATTCTTATTTTATATTTTTAACTCTTTGTTCTTCAATGATTTTTTGAATCGTCTAACGGCAGGTTCTACAATAGTTCACCTTTATCAAAAAGATTTTACAAGTTTTAGTTTCCCTCTTCCCCCCACCCTTGCCGAGCAAAAAGCCATTGCCACCGCCTTAAACGATGCCGACGCTCTCATTCAGAAATTAGAACAACTCATTGCCAAAAAAAGAAATATCAAAACAGGGGCAATGCAGGAATTGCTCAAACCGAAAAAGGGGTGGGAAATGAAGATGTTGGGGGAAATAGCACTTTTCTATAAGGGAAAAGGTCTTGCAAAAAGTCAAATTAACACTGATGGCAAAACAAAATGTATACACTATGGTGAATTGTTTATTAAATACAAGGAACAAATAACAGAAGTAACTGGAAAAACAAATGCTTTTGAGGGGGCATTTTATTCGAAGGTCAATGATGTTTTAATGCCTACATCAGATGTTACACCTAATGGTTTGGCAACTGCCAGTTGTTTAAATGAGGATGACGTTATTCTTGGCGGTGATGTGTTAGTAATAAGAATTCCAAATTCTATTGTTAATGGCAGTTTTCTTTCATACTTCATTAAGTTGAATAGAAATGAAATAATGAAATTAGTGAAAGGAGTAACCGTATTTCATTTACACGCTTCCGATATGAAAGATTTTATTCTTCATTATCCCAAAATTGAAGAGCAGAATAAAATAGCTCAAATACTTTTTGAAATGGAAATTGAAATACAGTCGATGGAATCGCAATTGGAGAAATACAAAATGATAAAGCAGGGCATGATGCAGAATTTATTGACGGGCAAAATACGATTGATTTAATTCATTGAGATATTCCATGCAATGTCATCATCAACACAATAATAATGGCAAAATTTCAGAATAAATATCGTAACGAATCGGCACGGGCACAATGGTGGAATTATGGCAATGAGGGTGCCTATTTTATTACCATCTGTACCAAAAACAGGGAACGTTTTTTTGGGGAAATTATCAATGGCATCATGCATTTGTCGCATTTGGGTGTATTGGCGGATGTATTTTGGCACGAAATCCCCCATCATTCCCCAAATGTGAAATTGGGGGCATTTGTGGTTATGCCCAATCATATTCATGGAATTTTGATATTGAACGGTAATGTGGGGACGTTGCATGCAACGTCCCCACGACAACGACAACAACGACAATCGTCATTGTCACAACCGCCCAATCCGGAAACCATCATCAAAAATCAACAAATGGCGAATATTTCGCCGCAATCCGGTACGGTTTCTGCCATTATTCGTGCATATAAATCTGCCGTAACCAAACACGCCAATCGTTTGGGCATAGAAAATGGTTGGCAACCCCGTTTTCATGATCATATTATTCGCAATGACATCGAATATCAACGTATTCATAATTATATTGTGAACAATCCTGTCAAATGGGAAAAAGATACATTATTCAAAAACAAAAACTATGATGAATAACATTGGCAAATTAGAAAGAGAAACCCAAAACAGGGTAATACAATTATTCCAAAAGGAATTGGGATATGAATATCTCGGCAATTGGGAAGAAAGGGACAATAATAGCAATGTGGAAGAAAAAAAAGTATGCAATATATTAACCGATTAACAATATTATTATGAAACGATATATACGTCTCATGTTAGGTGCACGCAGTATTCATTTACATGAATGTATGCAAGGTAATTTTATAGGTGTAGATTTTGATATTCGTCAAGATTTAAGTGAAGATTTATCTGATGTTTGGAAAGATTTCAATAAGAAGTATATACCAATATGGCTTGCAAATTATCCGGATAAAAGTAAAGTAGCGGCGGGCTTGGCTTGTGGTTCTTTGTGGACTGTTGCTAAGGGACTAAAGCGTGGAGACATTGTAATATCACCTGATGGTTTGGGCAAATATCATGTTGCTGAGGTTTTAGATGAATATAGCTATCATGATGGACAAACTTTACCACATAGAAGAACTGTTCGTTGGTATGAGAAAACAATCGATAAAGCGCAGATGTCGGAAAATTTAAAAAGAAGTACAGGATCAAGTGGTACAACGTCTGATATATCTGTTTATGCTTCAGAACTTGAAGAACTTATTGGCGGTAAACATACCTCGCAGATAGTATCATCAGATGGAACAATAGAAGATACGACAGTATTTGCTCTTGAAAAGCATTTAGAAGATTTTTTAGTTGCTAATTGGGATAAAACTGAACTTGGTGCAAAGTATATTATTTATGAAGAATCAGGCGAAATGATTGGCAAACAATATATGACCGATACCGGTTGCATAGATATACTTGCGATTAGTAAAGACAGAAAAGAGTTATTGGTTGTAGAACTTAAAAAAGGCAAAGCAAGCGACAATGTGGTAGGACAAATTCAACGCTATATGGGTTATGTATTAGAAGAATTGGCGGAAGAAGATCAACAAGTAAAAGGTGTAATCATCGCATTGGAGGAAGATAATCGCATACGCAGAGCTTTGGCTGTAACGAACAATATTGAATTTTTTAAATATCAAATAAGTTTTAAATTAGTAAAATCATGAGACCTGAACGAATAACACAGCAAAGGGTTATAAGACTTTTTACCGATGAGTCCCATCTTAATTATTTAGGATACAAATACTTAGGTAATTGGCAGAGTCATAGTAAGAATAAAAATATTGAACAGGAATTGTTCAATAATAATCTTAAAAGAAGAGGATATAGCGATGCACAAATATCCGCTGCTCTTTTGAAATTACAAACTGCGGCCGAAACAACACAAACAAGCTTATACCAGGCGAATCTTCGTACTTATAATTTATTGCGATATCCGATTTCGGTACAGACATCAGTAGGTAAACCCTATGAAAATATAAGTATCATTGATTGGGAAAATATTGAAAATAATGATTTTGGGATTGCTGAGGAAGTAACCTTAAAGGATGGTTTTGAGAGAAGACCTGATTTGGTTATATATATAAATGGAATAGCAATATGTGTTATTGAATTAAAGCGAAGTTGTGTAGAAATAGGTGATGGAATCCGGCAAATTATTACTAATCAGGAAGATATTTTTAATAAATTCTTCTTTTCTACAATTCAGTTAGTTCTTGCTGGAAGTGATTCGCAAGGTTTACGTTATGGCACAGTCGGAACAACTGAGCAATTTTTTGTAGAATGGAAAGATGAGACAAAAAGTCAACTTGGTAGAGTCGAAGGCGAAATATTGGATATACCATTATCTCAGATATGCAATAAACAGCGAATTCTTGATATAATTCGAAATTTTATCATTTTTGATGGGGGACAAAAAAAATTACCACGCCCACACCAGTATGCCGCTATGAAAGCAGCACAGGAAAGGATTCGCCGAAGAGAAGGAGGTGTTATATGGCATACGCAGGGCAGCGGTAAAAGTATTTTGATGGTATTGCTTGCAAAGTGGATTATGGAATATGACCCTGATGCTAGAATATTAGTTATCACTGATCGCGATGAACTCGACAAACAAATTGAAGGTGTTATGCGAAATGCGGGAGTAATACCAGAAACGGATCCGTCACCTCGGATTACTTCAAGAGCAAAATTTATTGAATCTATATCAGCGTCAACACCTCGTTTATTATGTGCTCTTATCCATAAATTTGACTCAACAGATTTGCAAGGTGAATTACCAAATGTAAATGGTAGATTTTATGTGTTTGTGGATGAATGTCATCGTACACAAGGTGGTAATATGAACAAACAAATGAAACGATGGTTACAACATGCAATATTTATTGGATTTACGGGTACTCCATTATTACGAAAAGATAAACAAACGACACGAGAAGTTTTTGGCAGTAATATTCATACTTATAAATTTCATGAAGCCGTAAAAGATGGTATTATTCTTGATTTGAAATACGAAGCTCGTGATGTACCTCAACAATTAACTTCGCAAGAAGCTATTGATAATTGGTTTGAGTTTAGGACGAAGAACCTCAATAATTATCAAAAAGCAATCGTACGTAAATCATGGGCTAATATGGAGAAATTGATGAGTGCACGTGAGCGAAAGCAAAGAATCATTGCAAGTATAATTGAGGATTTTACATATAGTCCAAGACTTAATAATGACAGAGGTACAGCTCTTTTGGTGGCTGCTTCTATTTACGATGCCTGTCATTATTACCGATTGTTTTATGAAACAGATTTTGGAAAGTACTGTGGCATTATCACATCGTATGAACCTAATCACAATGCTATATCCCGGGAACCAGCTAATGGCGATGAACGATTTAAATATGATACATATACGAGATATGTTTTGCAAAATAATCAAACTACCAATCAATACGAAGAAGAATGTAAAAAACGATTCAAAGATGAACCCGCGAATTGTAAGTTATTGATTGTAGTGAGTATGTTACTTACCGGCTTTGATGCTCCATCATGCTCGTATATTTATCTAGATAATGATAAATTACATGATCATAATTTATTTCAAGCAATATGCCGCACTAATAGATTAGACGGAGAAAGCAAAGATTATGGATATATTGTAGATTTTAAGGAATTATTGAGTGATGTACAAGAAGCTATTGCTGTTTACACATCAGAAGAGTTAGATACTGACGATGGTAGCACAAAAGAAAATAATGTAGAATTAAAAAAATGGCTTGTTGAAGGAAAAAACAGATTAGATGTTGCCAGAGAGGCACTCAAATATCTTTGTGAACCTGTTGCTTCTCCGAAAAACATAGAACAGTTTATTGCGTATTTCTGCGGTAAAGCAAACACACCGGAATCATTAAGTGAGACAGAGCCTCTACGTATTACATTTTATAAATCTGTTGTAACTTTTGTTAGATCATTTGCTGCGATATCAAATTATTTGTCTGACGCAGGATATTCAAACGATGAAGTTGTTATGATAGAAAAAGAAGTTGAATTTTATGCTGAAATTCGCAAAACAATTAAAAACTATTCGGCTGAAGAACTTGATATAAAACCTTTTGAAGCAGATATGAGACATTTGATAAATACTTACATTAAAGCTGATCCTGTTGATCCTTTGGGCGAACTTGATAAGTATTCCCTTGTCGAAATGATTGTAGAAACAGGTATCAATGACGCAATTGCTAGGAAAATTAATCAAAAAAATAATTTGTCAAAAAAAGCTATAGCTGAATGTATAGTAAATAATATTAGGCAAACTATTATAAGAGAACATCTCACAAATCCGATGTTCTATGATAAAATGTCAAAATTGTTAAATGATCTAATTGATCAACAAAGACAAAGCGCAAAAGATTATGAAGATTTCTTAAAAAAAGCAGAAGAATTAATCAAAAAAATGAAAAATGGAGAGAATTTCCTTAATGTTCCTGAAAGGCTTCAAGGAAATCTGGAAGCATTAGTTATTTATAATAATTTGCCGGGTATTTTGTCACAAACACCACGACCTTTTATTACTGCTGAATCCCCTTCGTTTTATACAGAAGAGAATGTTAATTTAGCATTAGAAATAGATAAAGTAATGCGTGAGAATGCTCCGGCAAGTTGGCGAGGTGATCATGCACGAGAATTACAAATTTTAAATGCTTTGTTTCCCATAATGCAAAAGAATAGAGATACGACACAAGCATTGTTGGAATTACTTAAGAATATGAAAGGATATGAATGAAAGACATAATTCAAATCGGAGATTTAAGCGTTTACCTAATAAGAAAGGATATAAAAAATGTTCACTTATCGGTACATCCTCCTGATGGTCGTGTTTCTTTATCTGCTCCATTGAATACAAGACCCGATGTAGCTAGAGCTTATGCAATATCTAAATTACAGTGGATAAGATCACAACAAATAAAAATGAGTAAACAATTACGAGAACCTTTACGCAAGTATATAAAAAGAGAGTCTCACTATATTTGGGGACGACGCTATTTACTTAATGTTGTCCACACGGAGGGTAAACAAAAAGTAATCATTGATCATAAATACATAAATTTATTTGTAAGGCCAGGTGCGAGTCAAGAAAAACGAGAAGAAGTTTTTTATGAATGGCAGAAAAAGCAATTACATAAATTTGTAGCAGAAATGATTGCCAAATGGGAACCTATAATGCAAGTGAAAGTACAGTCATATTTTTTGCAAAAAATGAAAACAAAATGGGGGAGTTGTAATCGTAAATTAGGTAATATTCGGCTCAATACAGAGCTTGTAAAAAAGCCCAAGGATTTGGTAGAATATGTAATTGTTCATGAGTTAGCACATTTAATCGTTCCTGTTCATAATGAAAAATTTATTCAGTTATTAGATAAATTCTATCCTCAGTGGCGTGAATCTCGAATGGAACTAAATGAATTACCATTAGGGTATGTTGAATGGAAATAGCCCCCCACAAAAACAAAAAAGGCGGTAGAAACCGCCTTTTTTTTGATACGCAATGAAGCAAAGAATGTTGAAATATTCTTAGCTGAGTTTTGCACGAATTTTCTTTTCGGACATACCGCGCAAGTAGTATAATTTAGCACGACGCACAGAACCATTACGCACAACGGTAAGGTTTTGGATTGTTGGTGAGTGAAGAGGGAAAATACGCTCAACACCCACACCGTTCGATACTTTACGAACGCGGAATGTTTCGTTCACGCCTGAACCACGACGTGCAATTACGATTCCTTGAAAATTCTGAATACGCTCTTTTTCACCCTCGATAACACGAACAGCAATGTTCACTGTGTCACCGGGACGAAAACTCGGCAACTCAACGGGTTTACCGTCATTTTTGGTAGCGCGGATTTCAGCAGCTTTTGCCATTGTCAACTGCTCAACGAGTTTTACTTTTTGCATTGTTAGATTCTCCGTCAGAAATATAGCTTGCAAAAATACGGTATTCATTTGTTTTAACCAAAGTTATCTGAACTTTTCTTGTAAGTTCTGTGTCCGCATGGTTCTCATCCAAGCCTTTTGGATACGATAATGCTGCGATAATTTGTGATGTCCCATTGCACATATTCCCGAAATTCATACCCTCTTTTTTGATAGTAATCAATGAGATGCAATGCTTGCTCGGAAGTGTCTAATGCCAATTCTTTTGCATCCTTATGTGCTGCAATTGCTTCTGCTAAGTCCATCATAACACTGCCGATACCGTGTTTCTGTAGCGAAGGATGCACAGCAAATTGACCAAAATGCCAGACATCCGGACGACGATAATAGTCGCAATGTGATGTCGGTGAGGATGGGTAAAGGGTCAGGGTAGCCACAAGCTGTTTGCCATGTTCTGCCACAAATGTATAGCCGGACAAACACCGCTCCTTTGTTGTTGCGCTGTCTTGATGTGTAGCAAGAAAACGAAGTCCCATCTCGGCAAGCGGTTGATATGACCGATGGAGGAGTGATGTCATCTGCTCGAAAGAATCCTCTGTTCCCAAAGGGCGAATATTGAGCTTTATGCCCAATCCATCAATACTATAGACATACGGCAACTGCGGCGCTTCAGCCATCATAGCAATTTCTCTGCCTCCTGTCGTATGATCTCTGCTGCTTTGGAAGTCTGCTCTTTGCTGATTTGAAAATGAAATACCGCGCGATACAATCCGGGACGACCTCTCGAAATCAGAATGCCTTTTTGTTTGCAGCGTTCCGTAAAATCCGGCGCATCATGGG
This sequence comes from Ignavibacteria bacterium UBA2373, assembly GCA_002344005.1. GTDB lineage: Bacteria > Bacteroidota > Ignavibacteria > Kapaibacteriales > UBA961 > UBA2353. The sequence goes on from DDTD01000010.1 coordinate 30,493, forward strand.
CAAGTTTAAAAAGGACAATATTGGTTTCCGGCATTGTCACATCAATAGCTTCGGACTGATTGAGTATATGAGCAAACCGAGAAGCATTCTCATGATCTAAGGGCAATAATTCCCGATGATATTTGAGAGCATGAAGTCCGGCAGCCGCCAAAATACCCGCTTGTCTCATGCCGCCGCCTAACATTTTACGCCATTTTCTGGCAGCAGTGATATGGGCTTGTGAGCCGACAATCAGTGAGCCGACCGGTGCGCCCAATCCCTTCGATAAACAGACGGATAATGTATCGAATGGCGCTGCATAGTCGGCAATGGAAATCCCAGTTGCTGCTTCCACATTCCACAACCGAGCGCCGTCGCAATGGAAAGCACAATTGTTGCGCTGTGCCACAGCAGCAATTTCCATAATATTTTGTAAAGAAATTATGGTGCCGCCATGCCGATTATGGCTATTTTCCAAACAAATAACTGCTGTGCGAGGGAAATAATAATCTCCCGGTCTTATGGCATATTCTATGTCTTCAGCACGCATTTCTCCTTTGGGAGAAGGCACACAATGCAATTGCACACGAGCAATAAGTGATGGCGCGCCCGTTTCATAATGGAAAATATGCGATTCACCTTCTACGATGGCTTCATCACCTGCATGGGAATGTAATGCTAAACATATTTGATTGCCCATTGTGCCCGAAGGAACAAATAAAGCAGCTTCTTTACCGAGTAATTCTGCGCCATAGTGTTCTAATTCATTTACGGAAGGATCTTCGGAAAATACATCATCGCCAACATTGGCATTGGCAATAATGCTGCGCATTTGTGCTGTCGGTTGCGTAACCGTATCGCTGCGAATATCAATTATCATGGGTAAATATTTTTTGTGAATAATGTATAGTGAAGAAGCAGATTGGTTTTGAATTTTTGGTGTTACAATTTCTTACAAATCAAGAAATTATCTACAATCAATTTTATAGTACTTTTACGATACAAATATTGTCAGTGTTTTCTTTTTTATGTGTCGGTATAAGTAGGTCTTTATTTAAAATTCAAACATTGTCATGGTCAATCCCACATAGGGCAAAGCAATGCGTTCCGATGGCACTAATTGATCTGCTCGCCAAGAATCTTCCGATGAAATAGTGCTTACATTGCCGACAGTTGGTTGTGTGGTAAGTAAAGTACCGATAACTAAATCACCGCGTCGAAAAACCCTAATGCCAAGTCCTGCAATATAATGTCCTAAAAATTCCCGTGAACGAGTAAATACTATACCACCTTGCATACTTAACCGTGACCAAAAGCGTTTATAAAAACGTGATTGCCATGGCATTTCATTATATGTCCAAAGAGGGTCACGCCCCAAAAAAAGATTTAATCCCAAAGCTGCTGCCGGAAATATTTCTGTTTCGGATGGTTCAAGAGTTAATACTTTATCATCAAAAGAAAGAAAACGAGGTTTATCGCGAGAGGATAATCCTACGCATAAGCCCATTCCTATATAATCACGATGGAAATCCTCACCGGGTAATGGTATTATGGATGGCTCTATTGTTGAATTATAAGGTAAACGAAAATATTGTGCTCGTAAAAAATAGTGTGGAATATTGGGCAATGGCTCATTCGACAGATAAACTGTGGTATTATTATTCGGCGAAAACAAAGAAGTAACTCGATCGGCTAAAGAGTATTGTGAAGAAAAAGGAGGAAATGCTCGTAATTCGACAGAATAATGTTCATTGGGATTATCGTCGAACATTATAACGCACACAATTCCTTCTTGAAGTATGGTATCCACTATTTTTTTTGTATGTGTGTCGAATATACCCCATTCATCTGTTTGTCCCACGCCATTAAACAGTACAATATAATCGGGTTTGCGATTAATGTCCGTTATTTTGGAAAAATAGGTGTCGAAAAGATGAGTTGTTTCAAAAAATGTATAAATAAAGTCTATTGAAGGATTTCCTTCCATACGTGAATGTAATGCGAAAATATCTTGCACCGGCAATAATGTCCCTTCTGCATCAGTATTCATTGATCGGGCATATAAAGGAAACTTTATGCACATAGAGCATAGAATTATGATGAGCGTCACCATATAATAATGATGAGATTGTACCCAAGTTTGTTCAGATTTCATATCTATAGTTGAAAATAATCACGGTATATGAATAAATTTTGAAGGTAATTGTTTACCGAGAACAAAACATGCGGCATTACTCTCCGATGAATAATATTGTTCTGCATTGAAATGAAGAATGGTCGTAAATCCATTCGCAAGCCAAAATCGCAAAGCAGGATAATTTTTTAAGGATACCCGCAACGACATTTTATTTACAGTATCAATTGATAGCTTTTCTTCGATTGATGTTATGAATGTTTTACCAATATTTTTACCATGATATTCTGGATGCAATATCATGGCGCTTATCCACAGAGTTCCATTGTCGGGATAATGAGCAATACATTGAAAATAGCCCATAATCCGAGATGTTTCATTGTTTTTAAGACAATAGCAATAGGAGGCATAGTGCATATCATGTTCTGTATGATATATTTTGCCCAATATTTCTTGATAATATTCTATTTCACGTCGAATAAAATTTTCATCTACATCATAGAGATAATGGCAAGCATTATATAATGCGGTTATTTCATCGGCATCATCAATTTTTGCACGCACGACAGTCCATTCGTCGGAGCATTGCCATGTTACGGGTAATATTTGTTTATTTGTCATCGTTGAACGCTGAAATAATGTATTGTTCCATATTTTTTTGAATATACTCCATATACACCATTAGCATAAGAGGACACATTCACTATTTTTTCAGGATTTTCCTGCAAATATTGTACAGGCATTTTTTCTCCCAGAATAGAATAAATTGTTAACTCCTCATCGTCCATACCTTGAATATACAGTGCTGAGCGTGTGGGGTTTGGATACACATTCACGCCATTATGTTCATTTGTCATTGTCACCGATGCCGTTGCGCCAATGACTATATCATCAATATACCAGCCGTCAAGTTCTTGGGATAAGTTGGAACGGAATCGGAAACGTGCCAATATAGTATCTGCACCCGACAAACTCACTATTTCATGTTTCCAATCATCTGCTGCTAATATGGTATCAGCCCAAGGAGCGAATTGTGAATTATTAAATGCTGCCACAAGTGTCCATGTGCGTCCCATGTCTGTACTTTGTTCTACGATGCCCGAATCGGTAGGATGAATAATTGCTGCATGACGGAATGACATACGTGTTGATCCACCTTGAGTCAATACAGGAAATAATGCTATACTGTCACGCATACTGCGTCTATAACTTCCTTGCGGAGATTCTGTTAATGAGCTTGCGCTCGCATAGCCGACATTTGCCAAGCCCCATGCGGATGAAGTCCAATATTTGCGCAATGTTCCCTCTTCAAAATTATCTGCATAATTATCGGAAATCGCACCTGTATAGAGAAATATCGCATTGCTTTGCGCACTTTCATTGGATGGCGTTTCACTGTCCCGAAGTGTGACACTATAAGAATACCAACCACGAACAGGCGGTGTATCATTTATCATAACCGTTTTACCGGCATCTGTGGATGCAATGTTTATTTCTTTGATAAAAATACCATCACGGTATAGAGCCACAGCACGTGCATTTACCATAAGGGTGGTGCTGTCTAAACGATAAAGGGGAAGTGCTACACTTAAATTGACATTCACATCTTGAGAACCTTTGGCTTGCAGTAAACGAGGAGTACCGGGCTCACGTGAACCTCCAGAAAAAGCTCTCGAATACACATACGCACTTGAATCACCATCGGCAACGATACGCAATGAATAATCATAACGCTTAAATTTCTCTAAACCTGTATCTAAAAAACTCGTTGTAGTGCGCGGAAACTTTTGTACACTTTTACCATCGCGCATTAATTCATACTCATAGTCACCAATGGGTTTATTAAATCCTCGCATAGTTACTTCAGCCCAATTCAATTGAATAGCGGTGCTGTTTTCCGGTAATGTTTTGGCTATAAAGCGCGGTGGGGGAATTAACCCATTAACATTTACTATTGCCGTAAAAACATCATTGTCATTGATGTTTTGGCGAGCATTGCGCATATCCACCCATGAAGGATAGACAATGCCATTATGGAAAGCACAACCATTATAATCTCCGGCAAAGCCATTACCTTGAAACGGGTTTCTTCGTAAATCGCTTTCGGCATCCGATATGCGTTTATCATACCATGTGTCGCCGCCATCACTCGAATAACTGACATAACAACTTGTGAGTATATTTGCCGAATCGTCGCGGCTGTCCAAATACATGACCGCCAAATCACCATTGGAAGGATCGAGTGCTATCCATGACCAGAACTGATCATTTTTTGTGTCGCTATGGACAATCTTCGCCGCACTCCATGTATCGCCGCCATCTGTACTTCGTGAAAAATAGACATTTGGTATGGAATCAGCTGCCCATACAAGATAGAGCCACCCCTTGCGATTGGGGGTATATATATCGCACACAATAGAGGGATATGATTCGGCACGAACACGACCTTTTACTGTGTGGCGTATTCCTTCATTGATTCGGCGAGCTGTGCCCAAAGGATTATATCTCTGGATGATGCGTGGCGCGCTGAATGTTTGTGCGCCATCGGTGGATTTGGCAAAACCCACGCCCTTCACGATACCATGATTCCATACCACATAGACCTCACCCATTGGTCCCGTAATGGTCAGCGGAAAACTTTGACCAAATGTTGTATCCTCAGAAGTACCCGGTAATCTTTCACTTACTCGTAGAGGAGTGCTCCATGTTGTTCCTTTATCCGTTGAATACGTATTCACAATTTGGGTGGAAGAATCTCGACCTATCACTCGTTTCCACGGAGTATAGACTCTGCCGAAATATGGTGAGGTGGGTGAATTATCCACATGTACATAATATTTGTCTTCAAAATTGGAGTCGGGAGTTTGCGGACCGGTATGTCGAATAACCGCAAAATGTGATTGCCATGTTACTCCTTCGTCTGTGGTGCGTGCTATAAATACGCCATTTTCGGGGGAAGCTGTGGCACGATTGCCAAAACCGCCATACATAAGATAGCCGGTACCGTCAGCAGCAAACATAACGGATGGGTCATTACTTGCACTCCAACCTGTGGCAGGAACGCCCAAATTTTTATTTGTCCATGTGCGACCGCCATCAGAAGAAACATATACCCACCGCGCACCATTATCGCGATAATCCACAGCCGCCGCTATCAGATTTTTCGGATTTTTAGGGCTTACCGCTATGGAAGATTCATTTTGTACTATCAGCCCCGAAGCCGGTTCATTCACAATAGTATTCACATCCATGAACTGTGCGGCATTTGCATTATCCGGTAAAACAATTGCCGGCATCATCGGCAAAGACAATGCTTCTGATGATTCGATAATCGGCGTTGGGTTTGCCCATTCCATCCAACGTTTAATCCGTTCGGCGGTTTTTTTGGCTTCTCGCTCGGCTACAGTGGTCTGAGCAAAAGCCGATGTCATGAGCCCTATAAATATTATACAAAACAGAAATACTTTTTGCATACCCTTATTTCTCCTTGATTTGGTATATTGATGACAAGCAAACTACGAAATATGAACGAATCGTGCATACTTCTACCCAAAATCTGTTCTTGAGCGATAGTGGTTACTGGAAAAGATTAACATTCAATACATCTTTTTTTTGTGCATATAATCACAACATTGGTAAAGTCTGTTCATGAAATTTATACTCGATTAGGTACTATGATTAATTGTGCTTTAATATCACATCACAGTATGTATCTGATACTCCGGTGAAGACTTTTTTAGGGCATATTTGCTGTGTAAAGTTATATTGTCGTCCACTGAAGTTTGATTGGTTCATTTATCATAGTATTGTTTTGTAATTTGCATGAACTTTTACACTTCAGATGGAGAGAATATGCTTTATATTTTATTGATACTTCTATGCAGCAGCACGGCATACTCGCAGTTAGTGTCCCCCCTTTCCACCCCCGCCCCTTCAGCATCTATGCCTTCATGGTGTAAGTATATGTATGCTGAACCATTGAATATGCTGGCTCTAGACAGTGCTTACCGCGAGTATTATGCTCATCATCCATTTGTAAAAAATAATTATACACGCTACTATAAGCGGCTGACTTCCATTGCTCAGCAATATCTTACCCCGGATGGATTTGTGTATCCTAAAACCTTAGATAAAATACAAAATTCAATGTCAAAAGGGGAAGAAGCATTGCATCAATCTGCTGAAATACAATGGAAAGCCATAGGACCCAATGAAACATATTTTTCTCCGGAAAGTAATCGCGGTTTGGGTGATTTATGTCCTTGGCAAGCAAATATTTATGCTTTCGATATTTCTGTGACCAATCCCAATATTCTCTATGCTATGGGCGAAACGGGCGGATTGTTTAAGACCACAAACAAGGGATTGCAATGGACACAGCTTGAATCAGGTGTTAACTCCAATGGGGAAGCTGTATGTGTGCATCCAATGAATCCTTCAATATGCTATATCGGTGTTGATGGTGGTGTTTTGCGCACTACGGACGGTGGTAAAACATGGACATTTATCTGGAAAATGGAGGGTGCATGGGTCTATGAAATCAAAGTGCATAACAACAATAATCAGGTTATACTTGTGGGAACCAATAAGGGCTTGTATCGAAGTGATAATGGCGGCACTTCATGGAAGCAGATATTGCCTAATGCGGTATGTGATATAAAAATGGCGTTTGGCAATAATTCCACGTGCTATGCAATGCAATTTGATCCTGCAACCAAACGATATGAGTTTTGGAAATCAACGGATGCCGGAGCTACCTTCTCGGTGCAACGCAATGGTTGGCTCAATACAATATCCAGCAGTGGTGGTGGACGCATGACCATTACTCCGGCTGATCCAAAACGTATTTATGTTGTGCTTTTAAGTGATTCGTCAAAACCGTATTTGCTGCGTAGTAATAATTATGGTGACACATGGGCAATTACGGCTATTGGCACAAGCACTGATTTTCCAATGAATAATGGTCAAGGGTATTATGATTTGGCAATTGCAGCGTCCCATACCAATGCCGATGGTGTTATTGTCGGAACGCAGACTACATATCGCTCAATGGATGGAGGCAAGACATTTTCTGCTGTTGGCGGTTATGCCGGACCATTTCCCATTCACCCCGATTTACAAGATGTAAAATGCACTGGTAAGGAAACATGGATTGCCACCGATGGCGGTTTTACATATTCTACTGATTTTTTTGGCGAGACAAAAAATGCTCAAGCGCGGATAGTAGGATTAAATGGTGCGGACTTTTGGGGCTTTGACAGTGGTTGGAACGAAGATGTGCTTGTTGGTGGGCGATACCATAATGGCAATACTGCATGGCATGAAAACTATGGCACTAAATATTATCGCATGGGTGGCGGTGAAGCTCCCACAGGATATGTGAACCCAATTCTTAACCGTCATACTTTTTTTTCTGATATAGGTTCTTATTCTATTTCTCCGGATATTAATGGCAATATTATTTCTCATCCGGTAGGTAAGTTTCCTAATGAAAGCTATTATGCGATGGAATATAGTGCAATGGTCTGGGACCCGCGATGTTATTCAATAGTGTGGCTTGGTAAAGATAATGTTTTATGGCGCAGTGACAATAATGGACAGTCTTATGACAGTGTATTTGTATCTCCCGATAAAGCAGCGATGCTGGAACATATTGTCATAGCGCGAAGCAACCCCAATGTGATGTATGTGAGCCAAAGAAGTAATTCACTTGGCGACGGAAAAATATGGAAAACCACCGATGGAGGAAAAACATGGAAAGAAACGGGCATCACGCCGGGAACAAATGGGTGGGAACGCCGAGTAAGTAAAATTACTCTCAGTGCTACAAATGATAAAGAATTATGGGTTGCCTACCGTGCTGGTGGAAAAAATAATAAAGTATTTCATAGTGTTGATGGTGGAGAATCTTGGACTAATTTAACCACTTCATTAATAGAAAATGAAGTTATCAGCGATATAGTGCATCAGCAAGGCACTAATGGCGGTATATATATAGCTTGCGATCGCGGCAGAATGTTTTATCGGAATAATGATATGAACGAGTGGGTCAAGCATGGAATAGGATTACCAATTGCACATTTTACACGTTCCTTAAAACCATTTTATCGTGATAATAAAATACGAGCAGGTTCTTCGATGGGAATTTGGGAAATACCGCTGTATGAGCACAGTAAACCAATTGCACAACCGAGCGTTGATAAATTTACCACTCGCTGCCAAAGAGATACTTTTTTCTTTGATGATTATTCGGTATTGGAACGAGCCAATGCGCAATGGGAATGGTCATTTCCCGGAGCTGTTTATGTAAGTAACAACAAAATACGCAATCCGAAAGTACTGTATGGAAAACAAGGTGTTTATCCTGTGACACTTACCGTAAAAAATGATTATGGATCAGACACGTACAATAATATGGCATTTATTGAAGTATTTCCACTGGAATGCAATATAGACACTCTTGCCGATAAAGCACTTTCATTGAGTAAAACAAATGATGTAGCAACACTTCCGGCTATTCCTGCTCTTAAAAATGCCAAAGGATTTACGACAACAATGTGGCTTAAACTTGATTCAATACAATATTCATTTTCGCAGTTACTTTCTAATTGGTCAAGTGATGTCGGATTTTCATTTGGATTTTCTTTCCAGGGCTATCGTAAAAATACCAATATGACATTTTATTGGAAAAATGTTCCTTATCAGTTAACATCTCCGTTTAATGTACCGATTGGTGATTGGGTGCATGTTGCTTTATCCATTGATACAAATAAAGTGACATTATATATGAACGGAGAGCCATGGGAATATAAAAATAATAATGCAAATTTTAAGAATTTTGATTTATCTTCAACACCATGGGAAATAGGTGGCGGTTTGCCCGGACAAGGTGGTAATTATCGTGGACAAATTGAAGAATTACGGATATATAATAGAACATTTTCTACTGATGAAATTCGTAAAACTATCCATATAACCGAACAGTTAGATAATACTTCATTAGTTGGGTATTATCAATTTAATGAAAGTACCAATACACGATTTTACAATAAAATGGGGGCTATACATGCAGTGAATAGCGGTGGATTATTAGTCCCATCAACAGCACCCGTTGCGCGCGGTATTGGAGAACTTGCTGAAAAAACCATGAATGGTTGGGAATTTCCAAAGGTCGGATTATTTATTTCCGATAAAGAAAATGGTCAGGAAAAGTCTGAAATGGGTGCTTATCGTTTATTTGCACAACCCGATACTATGCCAACAATTGATGGGAGTCGTGAGTTTACAATCAGCTACTGGATAATTAGAACTTGGTCAAATACCAAACCCGTCGCTGCCGATTCTCTTGTATTTTCCGGCATAGGAAAAATATCAGCTGCCGACGCTTCTTCCCCCCAGAGTTTTATTGTCGGTAAGCGTTCATTTGCGAACGAACATAGAAAAACGTGGTTTTCTATAGTGCCTACTCGTGCAGATGCTTCACGTCAGAGCATAACTATTGCTGCTGATTCTACTATTGTTGGGCAATATATTATTGCAGCTCCGTACAGCTTACCCTCAAATGTTGAAGAGCAAAATTCTGCGACAATGATGCAGCTATTGCCAAATCCTACAGATAATACATTGACAGTTGTAATTAATGATGATATTCCGGTAACTATTCATATAGTCAATACGATGGGGCAAACGGTGATGACAGAAAAGAGTACTGCAAAAATTGTTAAACTGAACGTTTCTTCACTTCCTACTGGATCATATACTGTTTATGTGGAGAATGGAAGTTCGGTTTCTAAAGAGCAATTAATTCTAATTCGTTAACAATAGTAAAAGTCACAAACCACAAAAAATAATACAAATCGGTTAAAGAGAATTAATATGAATATTCAGAAATATCCAAAGTAGTTAGTGATGAAGATTATTGATAGTATGAATAAAAAGAAAAAACATTGTATCAAGATGTTTTTCGAACGATGTAAAATTTTTAATATACAATACTAATGTTGAGGAGCGAATGTATGACTGAACAAACAACAAAAAAAGAAAGCCCTGTAAAAAGATTAAAAAACAATATCTACTTCAAAATTGGAACAATTATTATAATTGTATTATTGCTTTTGGTTCCTACGTCAATGATTGAAAGTTTAATCACTGAAAGAGAATCAACCCAAAATTTAGCCATTAGTGAAGTCAGTTCAAAATGGGCAGAAAAGCAGACAATTACAGGTCCCTTTATTTCTATTCCATACAATCGTTATATGAAAGAATCCACAGGTAAGGATTCCGTTCAAAAAACCGTTCAGATAAGAGAATATTTACACATCCTGCCGTCACAGCTTAATATTTCAGGTACCATAAACCCGGAAAAACGTTATAGAGGAATTTATGAAGTTGTAGTGTATAACTCTAAGCTCAATATTTCCGGAACTTTTACTATGGTTGATGTCAAATCTATGGATATTGATCCCCATAATATCCTTTTTGACAAAGCGGAATTTGTTGTCGGTATTGATGATTTACGAGGAATAGAAGATGAAGTCAATCTTTTATGGAATAATGAGAAAATATCATTTAATCCGGGTATTACATCAAGCGATGTAGTAAATACTGGCATAAACGCTTTACTTAATATTGTACCGAGTGACAGCACCGTGTATAACTTTACTCTAAGTTTAGATCTTAAAGGAAGTCAGCTTTTATATTTTACCCCTGTTGGCAAGGTAACTGATATTGCATTGACATCAGAGTGGTCGAATCCAAGTTTTAATGGTGCTTTTTTGCCTGACAGTCGAGAGGTAAACGAAAAAGGTTTTGTAGCCAAGTGGAATGTGTTACACCTTAATCGAAATTTTCCTCAGAGCTGGACAAATAATCGGCATAGAATATATAATTCATCTTTTGGTATAGACTTACTCTTGCCTGTTGATAACTATCAAAAATCATATCGTTCGGTTCGTTATGCGATATTGTTTATAGGACTTACATTCTTAATCTTCTTTTTCATTGAAGTATTACATAAAGTGTTTATTCATCCTATTCAATATATCCTTGTTGGTGTTGCTTTGATTGTATTCTATACACTTTTGCTCTCTATTTCCGAACATCTGCATTATAATTTTGCATTTATAATATCAGCAATCGCCACACTTTTACTGATTGCAGCTTATGTGCGAGCTATTTTGAGGTCCGGTAGCTTCACTATGCTCATTTCGGGGATTTTGACAGTGCTTTATACTTTTATTTTTGTCATTATTCAGCTTCAAGACTATGCTCTGCTTATTGGAAGTGTCGGACTATTTATTATCGTCGGGCTTGTTATGTACTTCTCTCGTAAAATTGACTGGTACAGCTTGAATCTTAATGATAAAAAAGAATAATGTACAGATGCTCATATACTCCGTTCAGTTAACTAATCATCGTTATAGTTTGTATGAATAATCAAATCAAAAGAATCGTTTTCAACACCTGTCTATTCTTTGTTTATTTTATTGGTTAAATTTGTAATCTAACACAAAAAGGTATATTCTATGCGCAAAAATAGTGTATTGATTGTTCTGTATTTCATAGGTTTACTCTGGTCAGCAATAAATCCGCATGACTATTTTACATGGTTTCTTGAAGTGTTCCCGGCAATTATCGGTTTCATACTTTTGGTCTTAACATATAAAAAATTCAGGTTTACATACTTGACATATTGTTGTATTTTACTGCATTGTTATGTGTTGTTTGTGGGTGGTCACTATACGTATGCGGAAGTACCTTTGTTTGATTGGCTGAAAGAAGTATTCAATCAAACGAGAAACAATTATGATAAAGTAGGGCATTTTGCTCAAGGCTTTGTTCCGGCAATAATAACGCGAGAAATATTTATCAGAAAATCTGTTGTCAAGCCATCATGGTTGTCTTTTTTGACTATTTGTGTCTGTTTGAGTATTAGTGCTGTGTATGAATTTTTAGAGTGGTTTGTTGCTCTTATGACAGGGGAGTCGGCAGAATCGTTTTTGGGCACACAGGGTTATATTTGGGACACACAGTCGGATATGCTATATGCCACTCTGGGAGCAATGTCTATGATTGTGTTTATGTCATCGTACCAAAATAAACAGATTAAAAAAATGAATAATTCGCCTTCGTAAATAGTCAAAATGTTCTACTCAAACATTGTCTTCATTTTTTGACACTACTTTTTCATTAAAAAAAATCCCAATGATATATCATCATTGGGATTGCATTAGAATATGTGAAGAGTATTATCTTCTGAGAGCATCATTCACGGCTTGTATCGCTTTTGAGATAGCAGCAATAAATGATGCAGTTTTCATAAGGGGTTCTTCTACTTTATTTTGCACTTTCTTTTGCAATGTCGTCACTCTTTGCACCATATTGTCCACATTCTGAAGACTATTTTGCATTGTGTCCAACTGTATGTCAATATGTTCCAATGTTTCGGTTGTTTTTTTGAGTGTCGAGTTTACCAGCTCAAGAGTTGGTTCAATTTTTTTATTGGCATCTTCCAATACTCTTTGCGTTGATTGCAATGTTAAGGCAGTTGTGTCCAAAAATGTTTTTGCTCGTCCCAAAAAAATAATGACGGATATGCACATAGCGGCGAAACTGCCAAGAGCAAGGAGTGCCACAATAGAGAGAATCGGGTTCATGATACTATTCTCGTGAGTTAAAGAAGTTCAGTGTCTTGACTTTTTACTGATGCCATTTCTTGTTTGAATGCTTCTGAGCCAACTTTTACTGCATCCATTATTTTGGTTGTATTATCTTGGATAATTTCTTTTGCCGAAGATGCTCTGAAACGTGCTTCTTGAATCATTCTATCGGCGCTATTCATAAGAGAGCCGGCTTGTTCTTTTGCATTTTGAACAATCTTTTCAGCTTGAATTTTACCCTCATTGACACCTGTGAGAATTTGTGTTTGTTTTTCCCCTATGATGTCTTGTGCTTTATCTATCAAATCGCTGGATTTACGAGAAATATCCTCGCGTAATTCTTTACCGCTTTTGGGAGCTAATAATAATGCGGTAATTGCTCCGACTGCCCCGCCGACAATAGCTCCAAGTACAAAACCTTTAGAATACGAATTCACAATTTCTTTTCCGTCTTTGCTCATGAGATTACTCCTAATTATAAAAATGTAGATATTACGATTGATTGTATGTTTACCACTGTTCCGGTAAAATTATGGGATGACCTTGTGCGATAAGAATCATTTCTGCTAGCTCGCGCACTGCTCCATGACCTCCTTGCTTACTGCATATAAATGTTGCCGATTGTCGTACAGATTCTGCTGCATCTGCCGGACAAACCGCAAAAACACCTGTTCGCATAGCCGATAAATCATTGATATCATCGCCAATATATGCAATTTCCTCAAATGTCAAGCCAAGTTTTTCACAAAGTTCAGCGAGCACTTCATTTTTTTTCTTTGCGCCAAGATAGACATGAGCAATACGTAATTTCTCTGCTCTTTTTTGCACAATTGAAGTAGTTTCACTTGTAATGATGGCTGTGTGAATACCCGCAAGATGAAGTAATGTTATGCCCATACCGTCACGAGTGTCAAAGCGTTTCATTGCTTCGCCTTCTGCAGAATAGTACATTGCTCCGTCTGTAAGAGTTCCGTCCACATCCATGGCTAATAAACGAATTGCTGATAAACGCTGTTGTAAAGATTCATTCATATCGTCAACTTCATTCTGTGGAGTATTGTAGAAAAATACGAATCCGGCGGACAGTGAATATTCTGCTTTTCGCCGTCGTTTTCATAGTAAAATTCCAAACGCTGTGCATGAAGTAATAAACGATGACATCCGAAATGTTCTCGTGCCAGTGCATTTGTTTTGCCATCACCATGTTTTACATCACCCACAATAGGATATCCTTTATATGAACAGTGCAGACGAATCTGATGCCATCGTCCTGTTTTTGGGAGTGCTTTTATCAAAGAAAACCGAGATGAGGCATAACGTTCACTCGGAATATCAAGTTCTGAAAGTGCTATCGGCTCTACAATAGTGACCGCCTCTTTTCGCTCAGCTTTATAGGGCGTGTTGATGGCATGGTCAATACATAGCTCCGTCAGTATATGTCCACGCACAACAGCAAGATATTCTTTTGTAATGAGTTGTTCATTGAACTGTTGGCGAATATATGACGCTGTTTCCGGTGTTAATGCAAAAAGAACTATCCCGGAAGTTGCACGGTCAATTCTATGCACGGGATACAAATATTCTCCGGTGAGAGATTTAACCTGATGCATTAATGTAGTTTCATATTTATGTATATCGCTCGGATGCACCGCCATATCAATGGGTTTATAGACGGCGATATAGTGTTCAGACCTTTCTACAATGCGACATTCTTCGGCTTGTATCATAAAAAAACGTATAAAATTTCATGTTCTCCGTAATTTTGACAACAATTTACGAAAGCATGATGAATGATACCTAAAATTTACTATCAAATTCAATTTGAAATTCTCGAAGAAAATTATGACATAGCCGTTGCGCTGCTCTCTACATTTCCGATTACAGGTATAGAAGAGGGGTTAGATGAACTTACTGTTACTCTCACTCATGGCATTAAACCTGAGGATGTCTCTGCTGATATGATTGCCACCTTAGAAAATGTCGGTATAAAAGCCACAATCAAAGAAATACTCGATATTGTTGAACAAAATTGGGAGAAACAATGGGAAGAATCATTGCAACCTATCAAGGTTACGGACGATATATGGATTACACCTTCGTGGAAAAAAGAAGAGGTACAGGGCAAATATGTCATAATCATTGATCCTAAAATGTCGTTCGGAACAGGCTATCATCCCACAACAAGAATGGTGTGTCGCTTAGTAGAAGAGTCCGTCACGCCGCAATCACAATGGTTGGATGTGGGCACAGGAACAGGTGTGCTGGCTATCCTTGCCGTGAAAGCCGGTGCATCCTCATGTCTTGGTTTTGATATTGATGAATGGTCAATAGAAAATGCAAAAGAAAATGTTACTATAAATAATGTTGAAACGAAGGTTTCTATTATTCAACATGATGTGGCTGCTTTCCCTTATGAGAATTATCATGGAATAGCTGCTAATTTATATCGTAACTTATTATTGCCTGCTTTACCGTCTTTTTTTAAAGCATTATCACTTCATAATGGAATTCTGATAGTTTCAGGAATCTTGGTGTATGATGCAGATGAAATAATTACTGAAGCAGAAAAACAAGGATTTATCCTCGATTTAAAATTAATCGAAGGTGAATGGTGTGCAATCAGATTCTCATTGAGGATGTAATAATGAAATTGTCCACAGCCGAAAAACCTGTCATTGCAGGAATTGATATTGGCACGAATACTATATTATTGACTATCGGCTATATTGTTGATAATAATACAGTACATATCCTTCATGATGAAGTGCAGTTTGCGCGGCTTGGGAAAAATGTTGATTGTACAGGGTATATCGAAGAAGAGCGCATTATGGCTGCGGAAAATATTCTGAAAAAATATGCAGAAATATGTATAAACTTTGATACTGATGTGATATGCGCTGTTGCAACAAGTGCTATGCGTGATGCCCTTAACGGTAAAGAAGTACAATCACGACTTGAACATGCTTTAGGAGCAGCGGTAACAATTATTGAGGGTGAAGAAGAAGCACGCTTATGTTTTCTGGGCACTGTACCTCATAAAGAAAAAGCTATGGTTATTGATATTGGCGGCGGCAGCACCGAAATTATTATTGGAACACATGAAAAAATAGAAGCAATGTACAGCATCAATATCGGCGCAGTGCGATTAACCGAGCGTTTTTTTCTACAATTGCCACCTACGCAAGAAAATATTTCCTGTGCGATAGAGTGTATTCATAATGAATTATCCCATATCTCTATAGAAAATGATTATCCGGTTTATTGTGTTGCCGGAACCCCCGTTACTTTAGCAAGTATTGCTTTAGGTTTGGAATCGTATGATTCAACAGTACTTAATGGCTATGAGTTATCTGCATTAGTCATTACAATCATTCTGCAACAACTTTTGCATTCAACGCGCGATGAAATACTTCAAAATCAAGGAGTTGTTGAAAATAGGGCTGATATTTTACCTGCGGGCACACTAATTTTGGAAACATTGTTGAGAAAATATGAAAAAAGCAGCTGTTTTGTAAGTACAGGAGGTGTGCGTGTGGGTCTGATAAAAAATTATTATATACACCAATATTAAAGTATGAAAAACACCTATGGAAACACCAATAGCAATTCATTGGTTTAGACGTGATTTACGACTTGATGATAATCATGCATTATATAGGGCTTTACGCTGTGGATTACCTGTGATGCCAATTTTTATCTTTGATTCGACAATATTAGATGAACTCAGTGATAAAAGCGATGCTCGAGTCACCTTTATCTATGACACGCTCAAAGAATTAGATAAACAATTACAACATTATGGTTCATCCTTGAAAATATTCTACGGTAAACCTTCGAAAATATGGGAAGAAATTACTAAAGAATATTCGGTAAAAGCAGTATTCTTTAATAGAGACTATGAACCTTATGCCTTATCGCGCGATACGATGATTGAAATTGCTCTTCGTAAAAAAGGTATTGATGTCTGGCATTACAAAGATCAGGTAATATTTGAACAAAATGAAATTACAAAGGATAATGGCTTACCTTATACTGTTTATACACCATACTCAAAAAAATGGCGACATACTATAACCGAAGAACATTATCAGCCATTTTTATGTAAACAGTATTATAGTCAATTTTTAAAAGTCAAGATTCCATTTCCCAACCTTGATATGATTGGATTTTCACGAACATCTATTGCATTACCGCCTTGTACTATTGATATTGCTCAAATTATGCGTTATCATACTACCAGAGATTTACCGGCAGTGGATGATACAACCCGTTTGGGTATTCACTTACGCTTTGGCACTATTAGTATTCGTTCTTTAGTTACAATTGCATTACAAAGTAATGAAACTTTTGTCAAAGAATTACAATGGCGTGAATTTTTTATGCAGATTTTATGGCATTTTCCGTATGTTGTCCATAATGCATTTCGGCCTGAATATGATGCGATACAATGGCGTAATAATGAAGAAGATTTTATTGCTTGGACGCAGGGAAAAACCGGTTATCCTCTTGTTGATGCGGGTATGAGGCAATTAAATGCTACGGGATTTATGCATAATCGTGTACGTATGGTGACGGCAAGTTTTCTTTGTAAACATTTGCTTATTGATTGGCGCAAAGGCGAACATTATTTTGCAGTGAAATTATTAGACTTTGAACTCTCTGCCAATAATGGCAATTGGCAATGGGCTGCCGGCACGGGATGTGATGCAGCACCATATTTTCGAGTATTTAATCCGACAATGCAACAAGAAAAATTTGATTCTGATTTTCGATATTGTAAACATTGGGTGCCTGAATTTGGCAGTACTGCTTATCCGGCACCGATTGTAGAACATACTTTTGCTCGGGAGAGAGCATTGCAAACTTATAAAGCGGCATTACAATCACATATATAATTTTTTTGAGGATTTTTTATGGCTTCCAATAAAACGCAACCTACAGATATGTCTGTAGAAGATTTTTTACAATCAATAGCTTCAGAAAATATTCGCAAGGATTGTTATGAACTATGTGCAATGATGCAGGATATTACAAAAGATAAACCGGTTATGTGGGGAAATTCAATGGTCGGTTTCGGGCAATATTCATATAAATATAAAACTGGCAGAGAGGGTACATGGTTTATTGTCGGTTTTTCGCCAAAGAAGAAGAATATTTCTGTGTATTGTATGTCGGGTTTTGAAGAGCATGGACATTTACTTGAGAAATTAGGTAAGTTTACAATCGGGGCATCGTGCTTGTATATAAATTCTTTGGGTGATATTCAGAAAAGTATTCTTCGCGACCTTATTCGTGAATCGGTACATATCATACGAAAAGCATATCCTGCATCATAATGAAAAATCACAATAGAGTGAATAATGTGGTATTGCAGTATAATAGATTTGTTAAAAATCATTAAATAACCTAATAACCTCAAGAAAGTCATTCATAGAATGACTTTCTTGAGAGAGCCGATAAATTTATTACAATTCTCTGCGTAATCGTGCTACAGGAATTCGTAATTGTTCTCTGTATTTTGCAACGGTGCGACGAGCTATATTAAGTCCCAATTTTTTTAATTCTTTTGTGAGTTTTTCATCGCTCATGGGTTTACCCTTTTTCTCACTATCAATAAGTTCTTTAATTCTTTGTTTTACAATTCTCGTTGATATTTCTTCACCATCGTCTGAGGGTAAAGATTCTGAAAAAAAGTATCGTAACTCAAAAGTCCCATACGGAGTTTGAGCAAATTTTCCATTGACAATACGACATATTGTCGAAACATCAAGCCCTGTATCATCGGCAACATCTTTATAAATTAAAGGTCGTAATCCTTCTTGACCAATTTTGAAAAAATCCTTTTGCAATCCCGCAATACCTGTCATCACTTTCAGCATGGTAATTTTACGTTGGTGAATCGCCTGTAAAAGAAATTTTGCATCATCGAATTTTTTTCGCAGCCAATGCTTGGTGTCCTTATTATATTTATTGACACGCGCATCTTTTTTTAAACGCTCATACATTTTATTGACCCGTAATTCGGGTATGCGTGAATCATTGATGACAATAATTATATCGTCAGTTTTTTCATCATAGTCAATAGAATAATCCGGAATAACCGTACTTGACATACCAAGAGAATCACCTTGACCGGGTTTGGGATTAAGATGTCGGATAATATCTAAAGCTGATTTTAATTCCTCTTCATTTATACCGAGTGATCTCATAATGATATGGTAATGCTTCATGGTAAAGCTGTCATACGCTTGTTCTAAAACGCGTATTGCATTTTTATGGTCATCATCGTGATTATCACTCATATATAATTGGGCAAGAAGACACTCTTGCACGGAACGTGAGCCGACGCCGGGTGGATCTAATTGGCGAATCATCGAGAGAACTCTTTCAATGTCATTCATCGAAGCCAATGGTAAAAGTCCGGCATTCGTTGTCGGTTTCGATGAAATTTGCGGACTGTTTTTCTTAAATAAAGTTGCGCTTGATTTAAATGTTGCATCAAGTGCATATTGCAGCGCCGGATTACTCGCATCATCCGTCGGCTGCTCTTCTTGTGTTTGTGCCTGTTTTTCTTGTTTTATGATTTCATGGTTAATATCTATGATTTCATCATTGATTTCTTCCAATAATTCTTTTAAGTCTCGACGTAAATATCCGTCATCATCCAAATTACCAATAATACATTCACCAATTATTCTTTCGATGCGATTAATTTCGAGTAGGCGAAATTGATCTGTAAGTTCATCAAAAAAACTGCGATGTTCTTTAATTTGAAATCCAAAACCATTGTCATCATCATCATCAAAATCACGTGGCTGATCACTTATAGTATTATCTTGCCACGCTGTTTCGTAAAATTCAAAAGGATCTGTTACCGATTCATTCAATTCGGTACTAACATAGTCTTGATCATCAGATCCATACGAATCGTTATCATCATACAAATCGGGTGAAGCAGAAAATACCTGCTCATCTTTTTCCGATTGAGGAATAAATTCCGGCTCTTGCAATTCCTCATAATTATCAATTTCGTTCACCTCTTCGAGCATTGGATTTTCCTCGATTTCTTGGCGAATATGTTGTTCCAATTGAAGAATAGGCAATTGCAGTAATTTGAGATATTGTATTTGCTGCGGCGTAAGGGTTTGTTGCAATGAAGTTGTCAAACTCAAAGACATTTTCATACGATTTCTCCCGATGATGTCATGGAACTCTGTGCATGGGTCAATAATCTGTTATACCATTGCTCTCCGTAAAGGCGAATAATCGGTTCTTTTAAGAAGTGTACTATCGCAACATTGTTTTTTTTGCCATTTTCTATAGCTTCGTGACATTCATCAAAGGGTTCGTATGACAAAAAATCACCACCGAAGTTTCGTACTCTTAAAGGGAACAGATGGCATGAAATGGGTTTTTTGAATGTTGTCAGTTCATTATTATATGCTTTTTCAAGTGAGCATTTTGCGATATTATTATCATAATAAACAAATACGCAGTCTGTATTGTCAATACAGTGGGTTTCAAGTGAACCATCGTCATTTGTTTGTACAAAACCATGTACGCGAATATATTCTGCGGATTCATTTGTAAGATAAGTGAGTGCATGAGGTAATGCTGACTCTATCTGCCGGACTTCCGACTCACGCAAGGGGGCACCCCCGCCACCGGACAAAGTGCAACATGCTCCTTTGCATTGTTGGGTATCACACAGAAACTGATCTGTGATAATCCGTTCATCTATGAGAATGGAATCAATAAGAAACATAATCCCCCGACCTGTCCTTCGATTACTATACAAAATGGTATAATTTTTGATGCTGCTGTGGCTAAACTACAAAAAAAATCTGAAAAAACATAGGATTTGTTATTGCTTCTGTTATATTTGCCCTTTCTCTGTGTCAAAACATCTCAAAAAACCTCGAATGTTACATTCTTTTTACCGAAGAGAGCAACCAACTTTTCATACATTGTTTGTGATAATTCTAAATTTGCCGATGCTGAGGTAAATCGTGAGACAATCGCTCCTTTATCTTTGAACAAAAATGAAAGCGAGCTTTGTTTTGCACTACCCTTTGCTAATGCAGCAAGTGATTTCATAATATCTTCGCTTGTTTCTGTCAATTCAATTTGTATGGTATAGCCCTTTGCATATTTGGGCACAGTCTCGCTCATGGGGATAATTTCATCGGCAGTTACTTTCATTTGATCATTTTGTATCTCAATTTTTCCGCGCACCAATACGACAGAGTCTTCAATCAAGAGATGGCTGTAAAGTTTATAGGTATCGCTCCATATCACAATTTCGCCTTGTGCAGTGAAATCTTCAAATTCGAGGAAAGCTATGGTGTTTTCGCGTTTATCTAAACGAGTGCGCACAGATTTTATCATGCCGCATACTTGACCGCCCTTACCAATAATCGGATGTTCTCGCTCTTGTAATGTGATGTGAGAAAAAGCCGCGATATGCGCCGACCATTTATTGAGCGGGTGACCACTTATGAATAAGTTGAGAACATCTTTTTCTTTTTTCAGACGTTCACTTTCGCTATATGGCGATATATTAGGCAAACGAGGTTCAACGATTGAGACCGCATCGTCACCGCCGAACAGAGACTCCATTGTGTTATTGCCGGAAGACGCTAATGCTTTTGCATAATCAAGCACATCATCTATTGCGACATACAGTTGAGCACGATGTCCGTTTTTTAAGGGGTCGAAAGCACCTGCATGAATCAAAGCCTCCAGCACACGGCGATTAATATGTTTGTAATCAACCCTTTTTGCAAAATCAAAGATTGAAGTGAATGGTTTTCCGTGTGGCAGATTGTGCGGGTTATCATTCATTCTTGCTGCAACCATTGCATCCACTGCCGCAGTTCCTACTCCTTTTATCCCGGCAAGTCCAAAGGAAATGGTCTTTGAATTGATGGCTTTAAATTGCGGGTATGAACGGTTCACATCGGGTGGCTCTACCGTAATACCAAAATCTTCCGCTTCGTTTATCAATCGAACAAGTTTTGCCATATCGTTTAATTCGGCAGTCATATTGGCAGCAAGAAACTCAGCTGTATAATGTGCTTTGAGCCATGCTGTCTGATATGCCAGATATGCATACGCCGTTGAATGAGACTTGTTAAAGCCATATTGAGCAAATTTTAAGATTAAGTCAAAGATTTCGGATGAAAGTTCTTCGGAAATATCATTTTGCATTGCTCCGCGTATAAAATCTTCTTTCAATTTCAACATCGTGTTCGCATCTTTTTTCCCCATAGCTCGCCGCATGGTATCGGCTTGCGCTAAAGTAAATCCTGCAAGGTCACGCGCCAATTGCATTACTTGTTCTTGATATACAATGATTCCATAGGTTTTCGATAGCGATTTCTCCATAATCGGATGAAGATAGGTAATTGCCTTGCGCCCTTGTTTTCTGTCAATGAAGTCGGGAATATTATCCATCGGTCCCGGTCTGTATAAAGCATTCATTGCAATCAAATCTTCCAAATTTGTCGGTTTGAGCTTGGCAAGATATTCAGCCATTTTATCCGATTCAAATTGAAACACGGCTAAAGTTTTACCTTTACCAAGAAGTTCATACGTTTGGACATCCTCCAAATCAAGAGCATCCACGTCAATGGTAATGTTATGATTTGTCTGAACTTGTTCAATAATATTGTCAAGAATAGATAAGGTGCGCAAGCCAAGGAAGTCCATTTTGAGTAATCCGGCATCTTCGATGTCTTTCATGGTAAATTGTGTTGCATTGTGCCCGTCGGCTGAGCGATACAGAGGTACATAGTTCGATACATCGCCCGGAGCAATGATGACACCCGCAGCATGTAAGGAAGTGTTGCGAGCAAGCCCTTCTAATGTCAGAGCATAATTGATGGTTTCGCGAATTTTCGGATCATTGCTGTCTTGTACCCAACGCAGTTCAGGTAATTCGAGAGCTTCTTTCAATGGCGTAACTTTTCCCTGAATTACCGGAATTTTTGAAGTTATGTCGTTGATAACGCGGTGATCAATACCAAGGACTCTACCCACATCTTTCAGCACAGCTCTTGTGGAGAGTGTACCGAAGGTTATAATTTGTGCAACCGATTCCGCACCATATTTTTCTTTCACATATTCAATGACCACATCCCTTTTTTCATCATTGAAGTCAATATCAATATCAGGCATAGAGATACGATCGGGATTTAAAAAGCGTTCAAAGAGCAAATCATATTTGAGAGGGTCCACATTGATAATACCCAAAGCGTACGCCACAACACTACCTGCCGCTGAACCCCTTCCCGGTCCGACGCTTACTCCTTTTTTTCTTGCTGCGGCAATAAAGTCTTGTACAATAAGAAAATAGCCCGGGAATCCCATTTTTTTGATAACATCAAGCTCAAACTCAACACGTTCCAAAATTTCTTGTGTCATTGTTTTGTAGCGTTTTTCTAAACCTTGATATGTGAGGTCTTTTAAGTATTCATCAAGGTCTTTTGCTTTTGATTCCGGCGGAATAGGGAATATGGGCATCTTGAGATCTGTTTTGAGATCCACATCACACTTTTCGGCTACTTCCATAGTATTTTCAATGGCTTGAGGGAATTCCTTAAACAACTCTTTCATTTCCTGTTGAGTCTTGAAATACATTTCCGGTTTGCCATATCTCAAATTATAGATATCCACCTGCCCCGAATTTGCTGCGGATACATCACGGATGTTGAGCAATACATTGTGTGCAACAGCTTGATCTTTACGAATATAATGGCAGTCATTTGAACAAATGAGGGATATACCGACTTCGGAAGCAATACGAGGGGCTTGTGCCATGACAATATCATCACCGGGCAAACCATGATTTTGCAGTTCTATGTAGAAATCTTCGCCGAAAGTTTCTTTATACCAGATAGCATTGCGTTTTGCTTCTTCGTAATTTCCTTCAATGAGCGGGGCATTAATAACGCCGGACATACAAGCTGACAATGCAATAAGACCTTCACGGTATTGAACAAGCAACTCTCGGTCTATACGAGGTTTATAGTAGAAACCTTCTGTATGACCTAAAGTACATAATTTCATCAGATTTTTGTAACCGATGTCATTTTTTGCTAAAAGCACAAGGTGATAGTAGTTTCTTTGTTTATTGCCTCCTTTGCGAGCAGTTCTGTCGAATCGTGAACCATTGGCAATATAGACCTCGCAACCAAGTATGGGTTTGATGCCGGCTTTCTTGGCTTTTTTATAAAATTCATAGCACCCAAACATGACACCGTGGTCAGTGAGTGCAATAGCATTTTGCCCGTCTTCTTGTGCTGCGGCTATTAATTGGTCAGGCGTGCAAGCAGCATCAAGAAGTGAGTAATGTGTATGGTTGTGTAGATGGATATAGTCAGACATTGAAGATAAAGAATGTATCAAAAATATGAGCAAAATTACTTAACACTAAGGTACCGTGACTATGAAAAAGTGATAATCGGAAGATGAACAAGCATTCATAATGAAAAATTCCGTCCAAACTCATCTTCACATCAAATACTGAAATCAACCCAAAAACAGGCAAAAAATTGCCCAAAACAGGCATTAAAGTCAAAAATTTTTTGTGGAATGTAAAATATGTTTGTTTAGAGAATATGTTTCTGTTAAATTTGAGAAAAGTAAATGTGCATGTATGCTTGAGTGTACTTGCTGAGAGTAATAGAGTGTTTCTGTTTTCTTACGATCCAAATATTAAGGAAAGGGAGTTATATAATGCGTAAATTCTACGTGGTGGTACTTTTGTTAGTAGTGAGCACCGGATGGTGGGGCTGTAAAAGTATTGGAAGAGGTGGTAGTGGTATTAAAGCTGAGGCGGATCCGTTGAATCCGGGGGCAAAAGCGCCAAGAATCTATGTCGGACCTGTTGCCGGTTTTAATAGATCTCTGCATTCGGGTGGTTTGCAATCACAGTCATTGCCGGCACCTTGTCCGGAATTTGATTCAGGTACTGAAAATGGTTTTTATGCGGGGATGACAGGTGAATACCTTCTGGGTGATCCGGTTAATTCCAATTCATCCATTATTGCGCGTTTGATGTATGATTATCAGCCGGCATATTTTACCGTAGCAGGAGATCAATATCCGTCGAACTTTGAAATCAATGGTCAGTCACAAGTTAAAGATACAAAGACCGAGCATATTACCGAAGTGAAATACGCATTATTGAATTTTGAAATTATGTATCGTTGGAATATTCCCGGCACATACTTCGGTTTCAGCGCAGGTCCACAAATCGGTTTTCCTATCAGTTCAAGTATGCGCCAAGATTTTCGCTTAGTGAACAATCCGGAAAGTCCTGCTAGGTTTACACAAACACCGGAAGAACTCGCAAAATCGAAAGATTTGAAGACAAATTTTGTTCCTGTCTATTCTGATGAGTCTCAAACAAATATTATTGTGTATGATGGTGCTGTGCTCAATCAAAATGGTATGCGTGCTGCAATCAAAGCCGGTGTGCAATATGAAATTCTTTTGAGTAGATTTATTTTGGTTCCGGCAGCTTATTACAACTTTGGTTTAACAAAAATGACTACAACAGATAACTGGTCTGTAAGTGCTTTGCAAATAGGTGCTGACTTGCGTGTTGTTCTTTAATAAAAAACCACTATTTCGATTTTACTACACCCGTATGGTTTCATACGGGTTTTTTTTTGAATGAGGTGCATAATGCAACAATTATGGGCTCCGTGGAGATCGCAATATATGAAATCATTTTCCGAAGATGCTCCCCAGAAAAGTAAGTGCTTCTTCTGTGAAGCAGCTCATGCAGATAGTGCCGATGACAGGAAACATTTGGTGGTTTATCGGGGTAAACAAGTCTTTGTTATCTTAAACCGATATCCTTACAATACCGGTCATATTATGGTTACACCTTTTCGGCATAGTGGCGATATTGTAGAGTTAACTGAGGAAGAATCTTCGGAACTTATGTCTTTACTTCGTCTTGCTTCGAAAGTTCTGCAATCGGTATATTCACCGGATGGCATTAATATTGGAGCAAATTTAGGACAAGGCGCCGGCGCAGGAGTACCGGGTCATCTGCACTTTCATCTATTACCGCGTTGGAACGGTGATACAAACTTTTTACCGATTATTGCCGAAACAAAAGTGATCTCCGAATCATTGGATGAAACCTGGCATAAACTGAGTGCTGCGTTTATTGAGTTGCAGAGCCATTCTCAGTCGGGGTGATCTTCGGATTTTGCGGCTCATCATCTTTCTTTACCTTTTGTAGAAACTCACGAGCATATTCCATTGTTTTGCTTGATGTATTCAAATGAAGCGGTAAAGTACCCTGTTCTTTCCAATCGCGGAAAAACATAACCAGAACCGCTGTAACTGGTACCGCAATAAGTAAACCCCAGAAACCAAAAAAGTGACTGAATATAAAAAGTGATGCTAAAAGAATGATGGGGTGTAAGCCAATTTTTTCGCCTAAAACCCTTGGTTCTATACCATAAGTATTCACAAAATGTAAGCCATTAATTACGCATGTTACTGTGATGACATCGGTAGCAGCATTTTCCGGATTGATAAGTAAAATGGTAACAATGGCAATAATCATACTGGCGATTGTTCCAAATATCGGTATCGGATTCAATAAACCACAAATTATACCTAATACGATGGGGTAGGGTACGCCAAAAAGAGCAAACAAAATTGATGATATTGTACCAATAAAGAATGCGGCAACAATTTGCCAGCCGATATATGTTCGGACTATCGCATTGATTCTTTCTACATCATTGAACACTTTTTTATCTTTTTTAGTCAGAATATCACGTAAAAGAGTTTTTAGTTTGGGTAAATCTTTCACAAAATAAAATGACAGAATCGGTATGAGAATAACATTGATCACCTGTGAAGCCAAAAGTGATAAACTTGTTAATAGCGATGCAAGTGCTTGTAATATAGAAGTAAAAACACTTTCGATTCGTGGTGCAAATTCATTTTGAACTATGTCTTTCAAGGTGTCTTTAGGTAATCCTAAGCCGTCAAGCATACGATAAAATTTACGACTTTCCAAAAACTTCTGACTATTGGTGACAAAAGATGATACTTGCGAAATAATATCATCTAACTGAGAAAACACCGCCGGAAAGACAAAGATTGCAATCATTGTGACAATCCCTCCCATGAACAGAACAATGGTCAGAGCAGCTAACCAGCGAGGGATTTTTTTTCTTTCAAGCCAACTGACGGAAGGATCAGTGAGGTATGCCAATAGAAATGATATACCAAAAGGTAATAACGCAACCCCCAAATCTTGAAATAACCATAAGACAAAAGTAATTAAGACTAAAAGTAATGTCCTTCGTACGATGGGGTGTTCCTTACGTAATGGCATAAGGAGAAATATTGTTATACCGAATAAGGCAAGAGGACTTGCTGTTAAACCTGTCAGCCAAAGAAAATAGCCGAAGCTCAACGTTGCAACGATAAAGACAATAGGTAAAAATTGTGAGAAGTTCGCCATTGATTTTGAGGTATATTCATAAAGCGGTATCGCAAAAATACCGCTTTATGATAAAGAGACAGGAAGGAATATGTTTTTTTATGTGATGTATCTGAAAACAAAACTATATACCTGTTTAATCGGCGGTAACACAAATCTGGTCATAAGCACCTATTAAAGCATTGGCAATCATGTCGGCACTTGCACCCTCAATGTTGTGGCGTGGTAAAAATCCCACCAATTGACCATCTTTTAATATTGCCACTGATGGAGACGAAGGGGGTTGTTGTAAATATTCGCGTACTTTTTGGGTAGCTTCCACATCTTGTCCGGCAAATACAGTAAACAAGTATTCCGGTTTCACTGTATGTTCTAAAGACTTCACCACACCCGGTCTTGCACTGCCTGCTGCGCATCCGCATACAGAATTTATAACAAGGAGAGCGGTACCTTTTTTCTGCATTGCATTATCTACATCTTCAACGCTGCGCAATTCTTGAAAGCCATGACGAGTTAATTCTTCGCGCATCGGCTGTACTATAAGTGGATCATAAGCCATGATATTTTCCCTAAAATGAAATAAAGATGCTCTTCAGACGATAACAGAAAAAAAATAGTGACATTTTGTGATGGATGAATGATATGAATGTACAAATCAAGAAACTTTATACCGATGGCGGTGGCAATAACTATGCCTTACCACAGTACGCTACCGAAGGTTCTGCCGGAATGGATATATGTGCTTTTACCGATGAACCAATCATAATTGCTCCCGGTTCAATAGCTCTTGTTCCTACGGGGTTGGCAATTGCTTTACCCCAAGGTTTTGAATGTCAGGTACGTTCTCGCTCCGGTTTAGCTGCCAAACAGGGTGTGTTTTGTCTTAATGCTCCGGGAACCATTGACAGTGATTATCGTGGTGAGATTAAAGTTATCCTTGCCAATTTCGGTAAAGAAGACTTCACTATTCGCAATGGCGATCGTATTGCACAAATAGTTATTGCTCGCTATGAGCATATCCAATGGGAAATAGTAGAAACTTTGGGGCAGACACAACGCGGCGAAGGCGGTTTTGGCAGTACCGGAACACAATCATTTGCATAAATACTTTTTATCATTAATTTTGCATCATGAAATACGGTAAAGCAGTCTTCACAGTCATACTTATTATTTTTATTCCGATTTATTCGGGTGGAATAAGTGTGGTTAAACATTTCTGTTGCGGTACTGTTGAAAATACTGAATTTCTTTTTGGCTTACATCAAGGTACAATATCTCAAGATAATCATCATGCCAATGATGAAAGTGCATGTTGTGAAAATACGGAGCAAGAAGATTGTTGTAATTCTGAAAATGACGATAATCAATGTGGCGATGAAATACTGACTTTCGACAGTAATGATTCTTGGCTTATATCACCGATGACATCATGGGATACAATAGTTGATATTGTCGTTTTGTCAATATTTTATGTCTTTGATTTACAAAAAAATACTACTTTTCTTACCTCTGAATTTGTAGAATCAGATATTCCGCCCGATAAAGAATTAGCTCACACTATTCAAATTCTTCGACTATAAGATTTTCATTTTTTTCTTAATTCAAATGTTGTAATACTGCATTGCGGTATTACTTTTTATCCATTTTAATTTACAAAAAATGAAACTATATTGTAGTATAATATTCGTGTTTCTCTCCGCTATTCTAACAGGAAGAGCACAAAACTTTATCATTGGTAAAGTCACTTCGGCACAAGATAAAACACTGCTTGAAGGTATAAAAGTACAATGGAATGGCACCGCCAAAGGTGTGCTGACAACAAAAAACGGTGTATTCCGCTTACAAGAGTCTCCACAAACACATGAGCTGGTAATTTCTGCAATAGGTTATGTGACAGATACTTTTCATGTTCATGATTATAGGATAGGTGATACACTCGCAATTTCACTACAACCCAAAATATCGGAAGAAGTTGTTGTAGAAGCGGAGTCGGATGCAACGACTATATCCACTGCCACCATCTTACCGACAGAAAAAATGACCGAAAAAGAATTTAAAAGAGCAGCTTGTTGTTCACTTGCCGAAAGTTTCGAGACCAATGCCACAGTTGATGTCTCGTATTCCGATGCGGTAACAGGTGCTAAACAAATAGAAATGTTAGGTTTGCAAGGAAGTTATGTGCAGGTGCTTACCGAGTGTTTGCCTACAATTCGCGGTTTAGCTTCATCGTATGGATTGGAGTATATTCCCGGCACATGGTTGGAAAGTATTTCATTATCTAAAGGCGTGGCTTCGGTTGTCAATGGTTATGAAGCAATGACGGGGCAAATGGAGATTGAATTAAAAAAGCCACATGAGAGTGAGCGATTGCATCTCAATGCTTACTTTAATCCTATTGGGCGATGGGAGGGTAATTTGGTACATTCTTACAGTTTTACAGAGGATTTTGGGACAACATTATTGGCACATGGCACTATTATGAATAATACAATTGACAATAATGGCGACGGCTTTCTTGATATTCCACAGCGCAGCCAAATTAATATTTTTAATCGTTGGCGTTATGCGAATGAATATACGATGGTACAATTGGGAATAAAAGCACTTACCGAAGAAAGAATTGCCGGTGAAAATAATTTTAGAACATCACAATCAATTGCTCGTTGGAATCCTTATGGCATAACGGTAAATACAGAACGTTATGAAGCATTTTTTAAAAGCGGTCATGTACTTGATGATAATGAAAAATATCATTTGGCATTTTTCGGCACATACCAAACACATAGTCAGAGATCATTATTCGGGTTACGTCATTATAACGGTAAAGAATATACTGTCACTGCACGGGCTGTGTTTACTGCAAAATTCGATGATAATTTTTCGATTGTTTCCGGTACAAGCTATCTTGCTGATAATATTGAAGAAATATTCGATGTGTCTAATCTAAGTCGCACGGAAAGCGTACCCGGAATATTCGCTGAGGCAACAATAAAACCGGAAAAAAAATGGACAGTATTAACAGGTATTCGCTATGACAGACATAATATTGCAGGTGATTTGATAATACCGAGGATGATGGTTAAATATGATATTGATGAACAATCAACAATTCGATTTTCTGCAGGTAAAGGACTGCGATTTGCTAATATATTCGCAGAAAATGTTGCATTTTTGGCAAGCTCACGCACTATCACTATTCCCGTCTCATTACAACCTGAAGAATCATGGAATATTGGTATAGGAACTGTCGTTTATTTTTCGGTATTTGATAAAATGTTTACCCTTGATGCAGATATTTTCAGAACGGAATTTATTAATCAGGTAATCTCGGATCTTGACATATCGCCTAATGTCGTATATTTCACGAATACTTCCGGCAGTTTTTCCAATAGCGCGCAAATCCGTTTACAAGGCGAAATCTATTCTGCTCTGACTCTTGCTGTGGCATATCGTTTTAATGATGTGCAATTTACGACAAATGGTACTTTGCAACAGAGGGCACTTTATAGTCCGCATAAATCATTTTTTAGTATATCATATGCGCCGAGTGATTGGCAATTTGATGCAACATGGACATATCGCAGTGGAGGAAGAATTCCATTCGTTGCAGCTAAACATTCTCTTGGTAGTGATGAAAGTCATGATTATGCCACATCTTTTGATGGCTTTTCGATTGTGAACATGCAGGCGCAATACACATTTATGGGTGTTGAACTGTATGCAGGAGTAGAAAATTTGCTCGACACAATGCAGCATCACCCAATTATTGATCCCCAAAATCCGTATGGAGAGAACTTCGATGCCTCCTTAGTATGGGGTCCGATTATGGGCAGAATGTTCTATTCAGGCATCAGATGGGTTATTGAGTGAGAAATCAATCATAATTTTGTACAACATTTTTATACGTTCAAGAAACAATCAGATGAAAACATCCTCAATCCCGCCTCTTGCAGGTGTGTGTGTCATGATAATCAGGAAACTCGTGCAGACCGGTATCTTCTTGCTATTCATGGTACTATGTGGATATTCCAGTGATGCCAGTACGGATACTTTGCTTATACGTCGCCCTGCTGCAACGGGAAAATCCCAAAGAAAACCGGATACATTGTCGAAAGAACGTTCCCAATATCGTGCGCAAATGCTCAAAGAGTTGCAACGCGATCTCGATGGCATTCTTGAAGGGGCTGAAATTACAAATACTAATATTGGTGTTTCAGCCCAATATACTGAAACAGGTGAGTTTCTCTATCGCCGTAATGATGAGAAGAATTTTATACCGGCATCGAACTTGAAACTCATCACTACAGCCGCAGCTTTAGAGTACTTAGGTAAAGATTTTCGCTATAGAACCCTTTTTTACTTAGATGGCACAGCCAATCGTGGCGGTGAATTTATCGGCAATATTATCATTCGTGGAGGCGGTGACCCAACATTGTCGCAGTTCTTTTACCGTGATGCAACATTCATCTTCGATGCCGTATTCAATAAACTTGATTCATTGGGGATAACCTCGATTCGGGGAAATATTATTGCCGATGATACCTATTTTACTGATGAGCCATATCCGAAAGGATGGTCAATTGAAGACATCCCATTTGCATTCTCACCCGAAGTGAGTGGCTTAAATTATTATGATAATACAGTGGAATTTCATTGTGAACCCGGTATTGCCGCCGGTGAAAAACCACATATAGATATTGTTCCCGAGAATGAATATGTGACATATATTAATGATTTAATTACCACAGATTCTAATTATGCTCCCACAGCCGAAGGATTACGCAGCCCGGAATCGAATTCTTTTATTATTTCGGGTGGCATACCTTTGCGCAAAGAAAAAAGTAATGTTATTATACAATCTTCCATTCATAAACCGGCATTATACTTTGCATCCATACTGCGTTCTGAATTGGAACGTCGCGGGATTAGAATACGTGGCTCACTTCTGCAATCCAAAGAAATGTATTATTTCCCGAATTATCCTTCATTGGTATTGCTTGCAGAACAATTTTCACCTGCTTTATCGGATATTGTTCTTATTACAAATAGATTCAGCCATAATTTATGTGCGGAAGTATTATTAAAAACTATAGCAAAAGAAAAAACTGGTATAGGTAGCTTTGAAAATGGTATAGAGATGATTAAAAAATTTCTGACAAAATATGGTATCAAAACAGAGAAACTTAGTATAGCGGATGGTTCGGGGCTTTCGCGGCTTAATCTTTGTTCACCGCTTTCCTTTGTTAAAGTACTAAATGCGATGTATAATTCTCCTAATCGGGATGAATTTATTGCATCATTAGCTATACCGGGAGAGCGGGGTACATTACATAAACGATTGACAAATTCTCGTGCGGAAACGAATATTTTTGCGAAAACCGGCAGTATGGCATCTGTCTCCACAATTTCAGGGTATGCACTTACACGAGATCGCGAACCTGTATCGTTTTCAATCATGTTTAATGGATTTACCGTACCTTTTTCGGTCATACGTTCTTTAGAAGATTTAGTGTGTATGCGACTTGCAAGTTTTAGTAGGAAATAATATTTTATGCCATTTTTTAGCGCAATAACTACGGCTGCAGATTGTAAGGCACGCGCCGGAATTCTTCAAACAGATCACGGATGTATCGAAACGCCCATATTTATGCCCGTCGGCACTCAAGGAGCTGT
Source organism: Ignavibacteria bacterium UBA2373 (assembly GCA_002344005.1). Classification (GTDB taxonomy): domain Bacteria; phylum Bacteroidota; class Ignavibacteria; order Kapaibacteriales; family UBA961; genus UBA2353. The sequence continues at coordinate 63,419 of DDTD01000010.1, forward strand.
CAAAGCTATAGAACACAGAGAATTAGATGAGCTTGGTGTGCAAATAATATTGGGAAATACCTATCATCTTTATTTACGCCCCGGCAATGATGTGCTTTCATCATTTGGTGGATTGCATCAATTTAATTCTTGGAATAAACCCTTACTGACCGACAGTGGCGGCTATCAGGTGTTTTCATTAAAAGATTTACGAAAAATAACCGAAAAAGGTGTTGAATTTAGAAGTCACTTAGACGGCTCAAAACATATTTTTACGCCGGAAAATGTCATAGAAACACAAAGAATAATTGGCTCGGATATTATGATGCCTTTAGATGAGTGTACGCCATATCCGGCTACATATGACTATGCCAAAAAATCCGCTGACATGACAGTACGTTGGGCAAAAAGGAATAAAGAGGCATTTGATAATTCATCACCGCGCTATGGTCATACACAATTTCTGTTCGGTATCGGGCAAGGAAGTACATATCCCGATTTACGTCGAGCTTGTATGAATAATTTAGTGGAAATGAATTTTGACGGTTACAGCATTGGTGGATTAGCTGTTGGCGAATCCGCCGAAAATATGTATGAAATGACTGATATTTCCACCGATTGTATTCCGCAGAATAAACCCCGATATTTGATGGGAGTAGGTACGCCTGAAAATATACTCAATGCCATTGAGTTAGGGGTTGATATGTTTGATTGTGTGATGCCCACACGCAATGCGCGCAATGCGACATTATTTACATCTCGCGGTAAAATTAATTTGCGGAATGCGAAATATAAGTTCAGCAACGATATTGTGGATCCCGAAGTGATTACCTATACAAGTTCTTTTACTTTAGGGTATTTACGTCATCTGTTTATTGCACAGGAAATTCTCGCGCTTCAATTAGCAACTATTCATAATATCGGGTTTTATCTGTGGCTTGTCAAAACAGCCCGACAAAAAATACTTGATGGCAGCTTCCGTCAATGGAGCAAAAATTTACAACAAGACATGAGTAAACGTTTATAATATTTTTTACGAAAGGATACACTATTTATGAAATTAGCATTTTTACTTCTTGCAGCGGCACCCGCAATGGCAATGGCTCCTTCACCGCAAAGTGGCGGCGATGGCATGAACAGCATGATTTCGACATTGTTAATGTTCGGTTCCATTATTTTTATTTTTTATTTTATGATTATTCGCCCGCAATCGAAGCGTCAAAAAGAACTAAAAAAAATGTTGGATGAAATGGCTAAAGGCGATAAAGTGGTAACGGGCGCAGGTATTCACGGAACTATCAGCGATATGAATGAAGGTAAAGTTCTGATTCAAATTGCAGAAAATACCCGTGTTTGGTTCGACAAAACAGCAATTGTGACAGTAACAAAAAAATAAAAAATTCATGAGAAAATTTGATACAATAGAATCGGCTGTCGCTGATTTACAAGCCGGAAAAATTGTCATAGTTGTGGACGATGAAGATCGTGAAAATGAAGGCGATGTTATTTGTGCATCACAATTTACCACACCCGATATGATTAATTTCATGGCAGTTCATGCGCGCGGGTTAATTTGTACCTCAATTACACAGCAACGTGCGGAGGAATTAGAACTTACATCAATGGTTGCCGATAATACGGCTTTGCACGGAACACGCTTTACTGTGTCGGTTGATTATGTGCATGGTACAACATCGGGCATTTCTGCTCATGACCGTGCAGCAACTGTACAGGCACTTATCAATCCGCAATCAAAGCCGGAAGATTTTGGGAGACCCGGGCATATTTTCCCATTAGTTGCTTGTCCCGGCGGAGTATTGCGTCGTGCGGGCCACACGGAAGCCGTCATTGATTTGATGAAATTAGCAGACTTACAACCATCCGGAGTGCTTTGTGAAATTCTTGCAGATGACGGCACAATGGCGCGCGGTGAAGAATTATTTGATTTTGCCGAAAAGCACTCACTCAAACTTATTACGGTAAAAGATCTTATTGCCTATCGTTTAGAAAAAGAGTCTTTGGTACGCTTTGTTGCCGAAGCACAGCTACCCACCGAATATGGTAATTTTCAAGTAAAAATATTTGAAAATATAACCGATGGTAAAGAGCATTTAGCTCTGGTCAAAGGCGAAATTTCTGCTGATGAACCGATTTTGGTGCGCGCACATTCTGAATGTATGACCGGCGATATTTTCCATTCTTTGCGTTGTGATTGCGGTAAACAACTTCATCGAGCAATGGAAATGATTGAACATGCCGGAAAAGGTGTAATTCTCTATATGCGTCAAGAAGGTCGAGGCATTGGACTTACCAATAAGATTAAAGCATATTCTTTGCAAGAACAAGGCATGAATACCATCGAAGCAAATGAAGCTCTCGGATTTAAGCCCGATGCACGTGACTATGGTATAGGCGCTCAAATACTTAATCAACTTGGGGTTAGAAAAATGATGCTTATGACCAATAATCCGACAAAAAGGGTAGGATTGGAAAGTTATGGTTTGGAAGTTGTGGACAGAGTTCCCATAGAGATAGAACCTGTGCCCGAAAATGAGGAATATCTCAAAACCAAAAAGTATAAAATGGGGCATATTCTCAAGCATCTTTAGGGTTGATAAAAAAGCAATTTCAATAAAATCAAAAAGTTATGTAAATAATGTTAATGATGTTCTGGTGAATGTCTGTTGAGTTATCTTCAACTTATACACAAATGGGCGATGTGCATCGTCAATCCACATCGCTTACAGAATAGATAATCTTCTGTAATTTTGTCTTAAACTCTTCACATATTATTATTATTCAAAGGTTAGATTAATGGCTAATGCGCTTCATTTCACAGATGATAACTTCAAAAGCGAAGTTCTTGAATCATCTTCACCTGTCTTAGTAGATTTTTGGGCAACATGGTGTGGTCCATGTCGTATGATAGCACCAGTTATCGAAGAACTTGCTGCCGATTATGAAGGAAAAGCACGTATCGGAAAATTAGATGTTGATAACAATCCCAATGTTGCTATGGAATATGGTGTACGCTCCATACCGACATTATTGATATTCAAAGACGGCAAAATCGCCGACACTATCATCGGAGCTGTGTCAAAATCATATATTACCGAACGCCTCGAAGCAGTCGTCGCATAAGATACAGACCATGAGTATCGTTTACCCGACATACATTTCAAATATGCATGTCGGGTTTTTATTTTTTGTGAATACTTTTTAATCAATGGCGGGAGAATCTTTCGATGGCACGTCCTCGACTTTTAGAAAAGGAAGAAATTACGTATTTGATGGGCAAGCATCCATTGTGGGAACATCATGATACGATAATTATTCGTTATTTTGCACCTTCAAATTTTGTGAGTGCAATAGGATTAATCAATGCAATAGCTATTCTGGCGGAAAAAATGGATCATCATCCCGATATTCATTTGACCGGATGGAACAAAGTGCAAATTTGCTTATCTACTCATGACCAAGGTGGCTTGACGGAATTAGATTTTCGTTTGGCAGCCGAGATTGATGCAATTCAAGTATAATTTTTTTTTCATATTTATTTCGTGATGTATGATTCCGATTATTGAAGATGTTATAGCCCGTGAAATTATTGATTCGCGCGGCAACCCCACTGTCGAAGTTGATATTATTCTTGATGATGGTTATATGGGGCGCGCCGCCGTTCCTTCCGGTGCCAGCACAGGTGAGCATGAAGCATGTGAATTACGCGATGGCGATCCTGCTCGTTATCTGGGCAAAGGAACAACCAAAGCCGTTGCGAATGTCAATGAAATTATTGCTGATGCTCTTATTGGTTTGGATTGCTCTGACCAAAGACAAATTGATACACTGTTGCTCACTTTGGATGGCACGACAAATAAATCAAATTTGGGTGCCAATGCTATTCTGGGTGTATCATTAGCTTGTGCAAAAGCCACTGCTGCATGGTATAATATTCCATTGCATCGTTATCTGGGCGGTGTTAATGCTCGTGTGTTGCCAACACCGATGATGAATATTCTAAATGGTGGTAAACATGCCGACAATACAGTGGATATTCAAGAATTTATGGTGATTCCAAGCGGATTTTCCACATTTTCCGAAGCATTGCGCGCGGGCACTGAAATATTCCATCATTTAAAAAATGTATTGAAGAAAAAACATTATAATACTTCGGTGGGTGATGAAGGCGGATTTGCTCCATCATTGCAATCAAATGAAGAAGCGTTCGATGTGATTCTTGACGCAATTGCGGCTGCGGGTTATTCTGCCGGAGATCAAATTCAATTAGCAGTGGATGTTGCAGCAAGCGAAATGGTGCATGAAGGAAAATATCGCATGTATAAATCAACGCAAGAATTAAAAACCTCCGATGAAATGGTGGAATGGTATGTGCGCCTCTGTGAAAAATACCCAATTATTTCCATCGAAGACGGGATGGGTGAAAATGATTGGGATGGGTGGAAAAAACTCACAAATGCACTCGGGCAAAAAGTACAATTGGTCGGCGATGATTTATTTGTGACAAATCCTGATTTTCTTGCTCGTGGTATCCAACAAGGTGTGGCAAATTCCATTCTCATTAAAGTAAATCAAATCGGCACATTAACCGAAACGCTTACGGCAATGGAAATGGCACAGCGCAATCGCTATACGACTGTCGTGTCGCATCGTTCAGGTGAAACAGAAGATGCAACTATTGCCGATATTGCGGTTGCAACTAATGCGGGTCAAATAAAAACAGGTGCGCCAAGCAGAACTGACCGTGTGGCAAAATACAATCAATTATTGCGTATTGAAGAATTGCTTGGAGCTGATGCAGAATATGCCGGCGACAGAGATTTCCGATTATTACAATCATAAATTTTCTTATGCTCTATCCCTTCAATATATACTGAGGGGATAGAGTATAAAATGTCAATAATGTCGAATATGAAAAATTTGCAAACATTATTTGGGATTACAAAACAAGAATTAATAGCTGTCGCAATTATTGTCGGTGGTTTACTCTGTGGCATTGCTATAAAAATGTTTCTGCCCCAAGAAAGCAGTCATTCGCATTATTCGACAATTGAAAAAGAAATTTTTGCAATACTTGATAGTGTGGCATCGCAACAACAAAGTACATATTCGGGAGTGGGACTGCAAGGCAATGCTCTCGATACAGCAGTGTACAATACAACGCCCGAAGGAAAAGCTGAGCAAAAAAAATCTAATTCATTACCTACCAAGCCCATAAATCTCAATATTGCAACCAAAGCAGAGCTGATGATGTTGCCCGGAGTGGGAGAAAAAACGGCTGAAAAAATAATAGAATACAGAAAATCACAAAGATTTTCATCTCCCGAAGATATTATGAATATTAAAGGAATTGGTGAAAAAAAATTTGAAAAAATGAAAAAACATCTTACAGTCGAAAAAAAACGATAACATATATACTATAATCGGTGATGATGATGGATACAACACTTTCTCTTTATTTTGGCGCAGACCGCACATATATTACTAAAATACAACCCGGGCAAAAAGGGCTTGAATTAACTGATATAGGTGTGATTGCCGAAACCGTAAAAAGCGATACCGATTATATGGACGCACTCACACGTTTGGAGTCATTTTTACCGCAGATGGCAGAAGGTGCTGTCAGTGCGACTATAGCTGTTCCTGTTGATAATATTTTTGTACATCAATTCCCGGCATTAGACACTTCCGATACCAAGCAATTACGGCGAATGCTCGAATTTGAAATCAAAAATGCTTATCCTCAGCATTCATTTGATGATTTTACATCGGCTGTATATCCGATGTGTCCGCGTTTAGACGGCACCGCAATGATGGTTGCCATTATGATGGAAAAAAAATATTTGATGGCTTGTGAATTTATTCTTACCATGACAGGCGTACCATTAAAAAATATTCAAGCAAGCCACTTTGCAGCAAATGGAGCATTATTGTATAATTACCCCGATGCCCATAATAGTATTTGTTTGTTGATTGGCATGCAAGAAAATTACTGTGATGTGAGTGTCTTAAAAAATGGCGAGTTAGCATATTATAATTTATTGGTTATACCATCGCCTGAATCATTTCCCGAAGTATGTGAAAAAGAAATAGAAAAATTACTCTCAGGTTATGTCCCATTTATTGATATGTGCTTTTGCTATGGACCTGCATTGCAATCAAAAATATTAGAAGCTGCGCGGGCTGCGGTTTCTGTGCCTATGCAGCGATTAAATCCTTTCCGTATGATGACAAGTCGTTTGCAAGCAGATGAAAGAGAATTTTGTGCAAAAGCGGCGCATCTTTTTGTTCCGGCTATTGGAGCATCATTGCCACAACCGATGATACAAGCCGAAGTTCGACTTGGGTGAGACATTCTAAAAATATTATAGAGCATCAAGTCGGGTAATTTGATGAAGAAGATGATAAATAAAAGATAAGAAGTTATGAGATACATACATTATACTGTATTCGTTCTGTTTTTTTTTGTAGTATCAGATATGTATGGACAAGTATATCTGAAAGAGGATTCAAATAAACGGATGAAACCCGATTCATTATTTGAAGAGTTTGCTTATCCGGGATTGCCTCCCGTCTTACATTCCGAACTTATAGATTTTGTTTACTATGGTAAATATTATATAATAGATATATATGTATCTGTTTATATTACAACTGGTAAAAAAAATGAAATAAAGAGTATAATAATCAATCCGTTATATAATATTGGCAACAGTATTCCCAAAGAAGACAAGTTTTGGATAATGTTAGAAGATAGCATTCG
>DDTD01000095.1 GCA_002344005.1 Ignavibacteria bacterium UBA2373
AGATACTCACAAGAGATACTCACAGTCAGAAAAGTACGTGCGGGAGTAGAGCACCTCCTATAATAAAAGGTATTTGTTTGTTCAACTTACTAAAACAACTATTTTTAAACCTTTTATTAATGATTTGTTATGAAAAAAATCAAACTCATCTTACTACCAATATTTGCTATTCTATTCTTTTTATCAGCAAATACTACTTTCGCACAACAACCTCCGTGTCCTCCTCTTCCCGATTGCCCTAATGATCCTTGGCAAACTGGTTTTATTGATATTCAAGACCCATGTGTACCGACATGTACATTGCGAGTCTTTTATTGCTATAGAGTAGCTTGTGGTCAATATGCTGATTTCCATGTTTCCGGAATAATGTATTTAAATCCAAGTTGTGGATTGGGACTAACTGGTGGATGTCCTTATGATATGATATGGAATGCCGCATTAAAGGCAGTTATCAATGAGAATAAATGGAATATTGTCATTCCGCCATGCCCGGCGCAAAGCCAAATTATCTGGAGATTATCGGTTAATCAATGCTGGGGATCGTGGCAATTACCCGATGGACGAAGGTATGATGTGCCATGTAATTTACAAGCACAATGCTGGCGTCAATACCGTGCCTGCTTCAATGGCACAACCACAGAATTAGAATTAATCAGCACAGGATCTGGTCTTCCAATTGATTGTGATGAATTTACTCCATTACCACCCGTCACCGGCGCAACTCCTTTAGAGCCTTGCAATCAAATTTGTTATTGATATGTGATAAGTCCTGAGATAACTCTCAGGACTATTTTTAACGTAATTGAACAACTCTATGAAAAACTTACTTATTGCGATTATATTATTTCCATTATTTCCTGTATGGGAAATGCCGGCACAAAATACTATCTGGCAACCATTATCAAGTGTTCACACTATAGCTGACGCGGGTGGCAGGACAATACTTATCGGAGAATCGTTTTCATTAAAAATTTCACAAGATAATGGTAGGACATGGGCTTTTGCTCCTTATCGCTTTCCCCATCTAATTAAGAAACTGCAATGTTTGTCTGATAAACAATGGACTGTTCTATGCCTATCCGTTGATGGAAAAAAGTTTCTTTTCCACACAGCTGATGCCGGAAAACACTGGGGTACAATTGACGTACCTTCGCTACAGAGTGCCGCAGACAGTAATAATGCAGTATGGTCTATTGTAGGGAGAGAATTGAAAAAATACGATGGTCAAAACTGGGTTCCCTATGCGCAAATATCACTTAATGACACCGCAAAATCACTCATTATACACAGGCAATACTGTTACATACTTTCATTAAAAGGTATTTATAAATTTCATACGTTCAATTCTACTGATAGTAATTTTTTTGCTTTTCCTAAAGAAGGGAATAGTTTATTCGCCAGAATAAAAAAATGGGAAAATGGAGTAGTTACAGAGTTCGGAGATAATCCATTTCAAACCTCATCAATACTATTACACAATGACAAGGTAAATAACTGGAAATACATACCTTTATCTAAAACCTATGATTGTGTATCACCTGCAGAAAACAATAAGCTTCTCTTAGCAAATTTTGGACTGAGTTCGCAAAAAGAAAAAATTACAATTTACGACACACAATCGGGTGATGAAAATTTTGCCGATTTTAAAGACCTTAATAATCATTACATTGCAAATTCACCTGCATTCTCAAGCAATATTCACCATATTTTTCGCTCCACAGAAGAAAGCTATACAATCATTGGCAGCAACAATCTTATAGTAAATTCAGCCGATAGTGGAAAAACATGGTTTTTACTGTCATATCTACCAAGTCAAACAAAGGATCAATTAGGTGTCAAAGATAGTCCTAACAAAAATAATATACTACTTAAGGGATCTGTGTATGCCGGCTTAACAAACAATATGACTCTACCATTTGTAAAAAGCATTGAAGACACAACTACAGATGGTAATATAAGAGTTAAATACGCTCACGATATTGCTGAATTAGAGAATGGAAGATTTGCAGTATCAGAAATCAATACCAATCCAATTAATAAAATATGGATTATGGATACCTTAAGTAGAAAACTTCTAACATCGTCATTAAGAACATGGGCACGACCATTACTCTACTCGAATGGAAAAAAATTTTTAGCAGCAATATCAATCAACAATGAAACCTTTCGTTCGAGTATTCTGAGCTGGTCTCATAGAAGCGGATTTACTAATGATGGAGATATAGAATTGCCTAATTTTATCGTAAACTCAATCAAAGGCATTGAAGACAGCATAATTTTTGTATCAGGATTCAAATACGATTCTAATGGACAAAACCCCTCTTCTGCACTTTACGAAATACGTCCATTTATAAAAGCTGTAAATCCGATTCCTTACGACCCGGACACTTCATCATATTGCTATATTCAACATATCTTTCCTGATAAAACTTTACTACTTAGCGAAGTAATCCAATTCACAGTCGGGCGTATGAGAAGGGTAGATTTACAAGGCAGAACTTTATACTTTTCAAAAATTACCCCCGAACCAGTGTATTCGCCTGAAATTCCAAAGGCATTTCTTGGAAATAATGTTTCGATGAAAAATGACAAACAAGGAGCAGCAGTTAATTACGAGAATGTATTTTTGACAATAGATGAAGGTAGGACATGGAATGCTATAGACAATGCAATGAGTTTTAACCCGCCCATAGGGAACCCAACATCTGTTTCATGGACTGATCACGGACTTATTGTTGGGCATACATCAGGTACACAGCCCAATACTCGCTCCGTTATATATCAACGTTCTGATTTTCCAGAACTTACCATCACTGGCATTAACGAGCCTGACGAATCGGTAAATGTTGCTCCATTGTGGATTTTCTCAGTCAACCCATTACCAACGACAGAAAACATCACATGCAAAATATGGGTAAGATCATCGGATGTATGGCATAATATGTCGCTAAAGCTACTATCATTAACTGCTCATGAAACGGATCTCACCAATCAACTACCACGTTCTTTTCCCGGAACAAATGTAGATTTACGTATAACATTACCATCTTCATTAAGTGTCGGTGTATATCTTTTAGTGCTTTCTAATTCCGATTTTCAACATTCAATACCTATTGTTATTGGTTCCTTAGGAAATTGAAAATCACCCATTATAATATTCTATAATTTACAATATGTACTAAATTTTATTTCAAAAATCCTCAAGCAGATCAAATATTAATAACTTTATAATTTTAACGACTTCCTCAATACTGAGG
>DDTD01000073.1 GCA_002344005.1 Ignavibacteria bacterium UBA2373
CGCTATACCTATCCACTCTCAATTATTAAATAAGTAGTACTTATTCACTCCGACCGACATTACAGTCGGTCGGAGAATATTTCCGGAGATTGTTATGAAATCTATATTTCTTTTTTTTGTGATAGTCTGTTTGCCACAAATAGTTTTTGCCCAAAAAGAATTAACACATTGGTTCAACGGCGTGCAGAATAAATGGATTAAAGATAAATTTAGAGATACATTTATTATTATTTCCCCAATAGAGAGGAATTATTATAAAAATGGTAGAATTGTATCTACATTTTCTGATAAAGAAACGGGAGAATTGCTCTTTACAACAACAGATGATGAAGTATATAATAGTAAATCTGAAAAGTTCTCTCAAGCGGAAAGATTTAGTAATGTGAATATTTCTTTGCCATATTCACAGCTTATTGTCCCATTCCCTGATGGCAGCCCGCAATTTTATATTTTTAATAATGGACCTTTCAAACAAGGCCAAAATGTAACACGTTTATGCTATTCTATTCTTGATATGCGAACAAGAGAAGGGAAAATGATAAAAAACAATATTATAGTACGTGATATGTTGCGTTTCCCTATTACAGGAATACAAGACTGTGCGAATGGGGGATATTGGATTGTTATGCTTGATGATAATCTACAAGACTTTTATTCGTATCATATTACCAATAAAGGATTGGATACAAATCCCGTAATTTCTTCTTTGAACAAGCCACTCGCAGATGTAGTTGATCATAGAGGTGCTGAATATATCTATACGAAAATTTCACCTGATGGAACAAAATTAGCCATTTTTGTTGCACACAATCTTTTTTATGATAAAAATTCTGTACTTTATTTATGCGATTTTGATAGTAAGACAGGAAAGATCACGAATAAGAAAAAAATCAATAAAACACCTGTAAGACTTAATAATTTTAGCTTTTCACCCAATAGTAAAGTTCTGTATTCAGGATCAAATTTGTTAAATTGGCCAAGTGTGTATCAATATGATTTAAGTAGTAATGATGAACTCACCATTCTCAATTCAGAACAAAAATTTACACCAATTGATTATCTTAGTAATTTTCGTTTCGGTCTTGAAATGAGACCTAATAAAAAAATATATATGTATGGCATTAGTGTTACCGATATAATGCATAATCCTAATGGTATTGGTACAGATTGTAATATTCAATACAGAGCTATTGTTGGTGAACAGGGCATTGATGGCATTCCTCCCAATTATATGCAACATTATTTTTCCGATGATTATAAGGGTTATCCTTGTTTTGAGCCACGCGGCACACTTGACACCATCTATGGTTGCATCAATACACCTTTACGTATTACACATCGTTATTCTGATGGCATTATTCTTTCTCGACAATGGTCTATTGATAGTGCAAACATTATTGAACAGAGAGATTCTTCCTGCCTTTTTTCCATAAACAAAACGGGAACGTATCGTATTCAATTATTCTGCAAAAGAAATTCCCGCATTGATACTTTACTAACGTATGCCATTATCAATGATGCACAAGCACAAGCCGGAAAAGATACTATTATATGCGCAGGAACATCAATTAAAATTGGAACACAAGGTGAGCAAGGAACAACATATAGATGGTATCCGACAAAGGGTTTAGACGATTATACGAAAGCAAATCCAACAGCAAGTCCAGACACAACAACGGAATATATTTTTGCTGTCATTAATAAATATGGATGCAGCGCTTATGATACAATAAAAATCACGGTTGTTCCATCGGTTCAACCGACAATTACTCGCGATACTACATTGTGTGCATGGATTCCATTACAATTACAAGCAGGCGGCGGCACAAAGTATGAATGGTTTCCCAAAAACGGATTAAATAATTATTTTATTGCCAATCCGATTGCAATGCCAAGCACAACAATACGCTATAAAGTTGTTATTTCTAATGCCACTTGCACAGATTCCGCTTTTGTGACAATGACAATAAAAGATAATGAAAAAGCAGATGCGGGCAGAGATAAAGAATTATGTGCAGGATTGTCTGTTAGACTCGGCACTAATAATAATCCGCAAGTAGAATATTCTTGGTCGCCTGCCGATTATTTGGATAATCCAAAAAGTGCAAACCCACTGTGCACGCCCGAAAAAAATATGCAATATATTCTCACAATAAAGAACAGCAATGGTTGTGAAAATTATGATACCGTCAATGTCACTTTGGGCGGTGAATTATCTGTCTTTGCAGGTGCAGACACAAGTGTTTGCGAAGGTGAACAAATACAATTAAACGCAAGCGGTGCAGAAAATTTCTCTTGGTCGCCTGCGGAAGGATTAAGTAATGCCACAATCGCAAATCCAATCTTTACAGGAACTTCCACCACACAATATATTGTCACAGGAAAATCAGGAAATTGCGAAGGTAAAGATACTATACTTGTTACTGTCAATGAAAAACCAATAATTATTACCTCTGAAAATAGAGAAATCTGTCTTGGTGATACAGTGCATTTATCAGCCAAAGGAGCTTTAGAATATTCTTGGTCACCTGCGGAAGGATTGAATAATGCGACTATTCCCAATCCGATATTTAACGGTACAAAAACCACAGAATATATTGTCACAGGGAAAAACGGAAATTGTTCCGACAGTAAAAAAGTCATCATTACAGTGAATGAAAAGCCGATAGTATCGGTATCAGAAAATAGAGAACTATGTGCGGGCGATACAGTTCATTTATCAGCCAAAGGAGCTACAGAATATTCTTGGTCACCTGCGGAAGGATTGAATAATCCCACAATTGCCAATCCAATATTTAACGGTACAAAAACTACAGAGTATATTGTTACAGGAAAAACAGGAAATTGTTTTGACAGTAAAAAAATTCTTATTACAGTGAATGAAAAGCCGACAATATCGGTTTCAGAAAACAGAGAAATCTGTCTTGGCGATACAGTACATCTTCGTGCAAATAATGCTGATAATTATCTGTGGACACCGAGCACATATCTCAATAATGCGACTATTTCTAATCCGATAGCACAACCGACAGAAAATATCACTTATACCGTTCGTGGCACAAATGCTAATGGTTGTGATGAAGAAAAAACGATTTCCATAACAATTAACAATGATCAAGAAAAAACAATTTCTTTGCAATTATCAGACACAGCACAGTATGCACCCGGGACTATTGTTCCAGTGAAAATAATTATTCCCGCAGGTCTTGCTCAAACGACAGTAACACTTAATTATGATCCATGTTGTGTGCGCTGTGACAGCATTTTTACACCGAACACAGGAATTTCCATCGTATTTCTTCGCAATAATGCACTTCGATTTACAAGTATTTCACCGAATAAAGAATCACGAGAAATTGTATTGCCTTGCACGATATATTTACCGCCTGATGGCAGAAAAAGCGAAAAATTCACACTTTCCGATATTATTCACAGCGAACAATGTCTTAATGTGCGTAGCAATAATGATGAAATTCTTTATGATCCGAGTTGTGCATGGCAATTTCGCGGTGTGCAACAAACGGGACGTTTCGGCATTGAATCTGACGGCACAATAGCCCGATTATACACGGGTTATGGCGGCGCAATTACCGTAAAAATATTCGATTTGACAGGCATGGAAGTATGGCATTATTCCTCACTATACAATTCCACCGACATACAAGAAATATCATTACCATCATTATCAAGCGGCATGTATATTATGCAAGCAAGTAATGGCGTTTGGCATGATGAATGTGTGATGATGAAGTAAAAAAAATCTCCCTCAATAAAAACATCTATTGGGGGAGAAAAGTAATATGTAAAACAATACTATTTTTTATCATTAAGATATAATTCAACAGTATTTTTAGCGTGTTGTGACCACAAATCCGGCATCTTTCAAATAATTCGTAAATCCGACATTACTCAAAGAATCTCCACCGTTGTAATAGGTAAAAATATGAACTTTACCGATAGTTTTTGAACGCAAATCTATACCCGTAAATACCGGCAAAACCGTTTTTTGTATTTCATCCAATGAAGCATTGCCAAAATTACCGATAATATAAAATTGTGCAAGGATTTTATCGCTTATCATAATATTCAACATTTTATCAGTAAGCTGAGCTTGTACCGTCGTTTGCGGCTGTTGTGCTTGAATAGCCGATTGCGCAATCAAATGTCCATATTCTGCCAAAGAAGTACATTGTTTATGAAAAGCAGTGCCGCTGATTACCATTTTTGTTTTCGTCGAATCTTCACCAATATCACTCATAATGCTCTGAGCCACTTTTCGTGCCTCATCGGTTTTCAAAGGCGAAAGAATTAGTGCATAAGAGCTGAACTCCGGCTTGGCTTTGCGCTTGGCAAGCACTTCGGAACGTTTGGGCAATACTCGGTAAAGCGACCCCAAAACCACCGCTGTTATAGCCAACCCTGCATATAAGCCAAAAATGAGCAACCATCCTCTTTTTTTCACCGGCACACCGGAAAGCGGATTGTCTGTCTGCGATACATCATTATTTCCCATAGACTTAAATGAAAATCCCATAATTTTTCACAATATAATGAATGCTGATAATGCTTCACAAACGGACTGCACACGCCCTTGTTGTACTTTGATTGTTCGTCATAAGCAGCCAACCTTGTATTTTTGAAGCACTCAATTCTATATGGAGAACTTATGATACGCATTTCCATGACTTTGTGCATGCTGCTCTCAGCAATGCTTATGAATGCACAAACCTTACAAAGAGCGGTACCTTTTTCCATTCCGCCGCTCAAACCATTACAAACAAAAAATCTTTTTGTGCCCGAGAATGCTCCCATTGCGGGCTTTGTGACGGTAAAAGACGGACATTTTGCACTTCCTTCCGGCGAACGTTTGCGTCTATGGGGCACCACGCTCTATTATACGGCTTGCTTCCCTGATAGTGCCACGGCAATACGTTTGGCGCGTCAACTGCGTGAACTCGGTTGCAATGCAGTGCGCTTCTATGGAATGGATTTTCATAATTGGAATGAAGCCAGCTTTTTGAAACCCGGGACAAATTCCAATGAATTGGACGAAGCTCAAATGAAACGCTTCGACTGGTTTATTTTCCAATTAAAACAACAAGGAATATATGCCCTTTTGCATTTACACGGTGTGTGGCAACCGCGCTCCGGCGATGGTATTACCCGCAGTGACTCGATGCCGAGTGCCGGAAGAATAGTGAATTATTTTGATAAAAATTTTCAAAAAAAATTAAAAGATATATGGTGGAAATTTTTCTCTCACCTCAATCCTTATACAAAAAAAACCTTAGCCGATGAACCAACGATTGCTTTGGCAACTATCACAACAGAAAATTCACTGTTTAATTATTGGATAAATAATTATTTCCATCCTCGACAAGGTGGCATCTTATCGTATCATCATCGTCAAGTACTGGATTCCTTATTTAATAAATTTTTACAAAAAAAATATGGGAATACGGCTCAACTGAAAAAAGCATGGGAAGTCACATCAGATAATACGACCAATCTTGCTATGGACCCGGGATTTGAGGATATGTATTCATTTATTTGGAATACATCCGTGAATGGCAATTCTCCGGTACGTTTTCTATTTGAACATTCCGATTGTGAAAAAAGAAGCGGCACAACCTGTGCGGTCATGAAAGTGGGAGTTAAAGGAACAAGTCAAACCGATGCAAGAATTTACAATTCTACGGGAACAATTGAAAAATTACGTCTCTATGAATTACGTTTTTGGGCTAAGTCACAAAAAAATCGTATAATAACAAGCTCTGCCCCGGGTTCGGGAACATTTACGGCACAGCTAACCACCGAGTGGAAAGAATTTGTTTTCACCTACCGTTCCTCTGACAATTTCGTCGGTAATGGAAGAATTTATTTTAATGCAGGTGCCGATGACGGTAATGTCTTTATTGATGATGTGTCGCTGAAATCAGCACCGGAAATCGGTTTAGCAGCAAATGAAAAAATAGAGAATGGTACAATAATTCGCTCTAAATGGGATGATGTTGTCACTCGTAAGCGTATGGAAGATAATGTGGAATTTTATCAAACTATGCAACGTACTTATTATGATGAGATGTATTCGTATTTGAGAAAAGATTTGAACTGTAAATTTTTGCTCACAGGCGGCACATTATTTGTTCGTTTTAATGATATTCATTCTATGCAGGGTATGGATTTTACCATGGAAATGGAAGGATGGGACTTTAATCGCAATAGCGGAACATCGTGGTATATTGCCAATACACCACAATTATCGAATACGGGGGGTGGCACAATTCCCAATTTTGTTCGACCCGCAATGAAGGATAAGCCCAATATACTTGGTTCATACACTATGCCATTTCCGTCTGCCCATCTTAATGAGATGATGACTCTTATTCCCAATTATGCATCATATCAAGATATGGATGCCGTCTTTATGACATATTATTCCGGCAATAGAACCATTGCAAATTTAGAACGAGAATATGTGGATGACCGTTCATTTTATGAACAAAAAAGTGTGCCGACAATTACTGCCATGATGCCGACGGCAGCAACAGCATTCCGCTCGCAAAGAATTAGTCCCGCCGGAAAAACAATTACTCTCAATCAAACAAAAGAAGCATTGCTTTATCCACAATTTTTCCAAAGAGGTTCATTTTGGATTGAAAATTCTGCCGATGCACGTATGCCACTTTTCCGGCAGGTATATGTGGACTCCTTGGAAGCAAAAATACAAAGTTCACGTCCCCATACTGCTATAGCGGAATTAGCAAGTACGGTGGACACACGCAATTTAATTTCTGATACCGAAGAATTATTATGGAATGTGGATGAGCGATTATTTACCGTCAATACCGACAGCTATAAATCTGCTTGCGGTTTATTATCGGGAAAAATAATTTCTATTGATGATGTGCGTATGGAACGTATGGATAATGGGAAATATGGCGCAATTACATGGATGGCTGCCGATAAATCACAATCATTAACCACATCGCCGCTTTCTTTACTTACCGTCAGCACTCGTTCGGCTAATGGCGGTGCGGTGTGGTCAGGCGATACAAGCACTGCAACAGCATGGGGAACAGGACGCACGGAAATAGAAGCAATGACTATCAGAATCAGTTTTGCGGGCACGGGTGATTCCGTCTATATTTTTCCTTTAGATTCTGCCGGAAATCGTATCAATAAACAACGCATCGTGGCTACAAAATTAAGCAATGGAAAATTCAGTTTTGAAATTGATCAACAAAAAACAAAAACAATGTGGTATCATGTTGAGCAAAAAGGAAAAGTTTCGGGAATTGATTCCGACAATACATCTTCGTCTCTTCTCATTACCGCTCCTAACCCTGCCAAAGATATGATTCATTGCGTCATTTCTTTACCCAATAATAATGCGGAAGCGATGATTGTTCTTATTGACCAAAATGGTACGGAGCATATACTTTGGCGCGGCATAGGAAATGGTGCCGTTGAGCATCTTGCGCTTAATACACAGAATATGCCATCGGGTATGTACACCGTTCAATTACGCTGTGGCACTGTGCAAGAACATCAAAAAACAATTATCATGAAATAGAAAACGCTAATAATAGCTTTCTTACAGTAAAGGGAATATCAGAAAAGATATTCCCTTTTTTATGACACAATGTATGAATACGTCGCATTGTCAAGTAATTTTACAATATAGCAACACTTGCTCTACTGTTTTATTTGGTATTGTCTTGAAGTATATATTTTCACATAATACATTTGTGTATGTAGCGGAAGTTTTGTAGATTTGGGAGTAATAACAAGATGCATTGCAATAAAACAAAGTTGCAAAATGACAGGAATTAAATTTACGAACAGATAAAAAAGGTAATACGTGAAAGTAATAATGACTGGGAGTTCAGGAATGATTGGAAAATTAGTCTTAATTAAATGCCTTAACTCAACCGAAATAACAGAAGTGATAAGTTTGGTTCGTAATCCGACAGGACAAAAGCATCATAAACTGACCGAAATTGTTATGACAAACTTTGAAGACTATTCAGCACAAAAAAATGTATTCAATGACATAAATATTGCTTTTTTCTGCTTAGGAGTTTATACGGGGAAGGTTTCTGATGACGTATTAAAAAAAGTTACAGTAACTTATGCAGTTGAGTTTGCCACGATATTAGAACAATATAGTCCTAATGCTACTATTTGTCTTCTTAGCGGTGCGGGGGCAGACAGGAAAGAAAAAAGTAAAACTTCATTTGCACTCTATAAAGGAATGGCAGAAAATCAAATTGCAAAACTGCAATTACAATTTTACACTTTCAGACCTGCTTATATTTATCCCGTTGAGTCAAGACAAGAACCAAATATAGGATATACAATTATCAAAAAGCTGTATCCTGTTGTTAGATTATTAGGCGACAAATATAGCATCACATCAACACAATTAGCAAATGCAATGTTTAATGTCGGACTATATGGTGCAGACAAACAAATTTTAGAAAACCGAGACATTCTTCAACATATACACAGTGAGAAATACGGATAGCAGAGTAGCTGCACTCATAGAACATCTGATATGCTTCCTCTAAGTATAAATCATCGGTCTTTTGGGAAAGACAACAAATATTAGATAGTAGGTATCTACTTACTATAAAATTTACACATAATACATTTGTGTATATAGTCGAATTTTATAGATTTGGAAATAATAAACAACACTAATAGATTATGCAAAAAACGACATTTAAAATATCAAAAATGGATTGTCCATCCGAAGAACAAATGATACGGATGAATCTTGCCGAATTGACAAATATCACATCATTAGACTTTGATATTCCAAACCGACAACTGACAGTGTTTCATACAGACCATTATGACCCAATATTCCGGCGACTTGACAATTTAAATTTTGACACATCAATTATTGAAAGTATTTCAGTTGAAAGCAATGAAATAGCAGCAAACAATACAGACAACGAAAAAAAGCTGCTGTATCAAGTTTTGGCTATAAATTTTTTCTTCTTTGTACTTGAGCTTAGCATGGGATTTATTTCAAATTCAATGGGGCTTGTTGCAGACAGTTTAGATATGCTTGCAGATAGTATAGTGTACGGTCTTGCACTTTTTGCAGTTGGTGGAACAATAACACGAAAAAAGAATATTGCAAAATCAGCAGGTTATTTCCAGTTCACACTTGCAATTTTGGGATTTATAGAAGTTATCAGACGCTTTATCGGTCTTGAAGAAATTCCGGAATTCCAAGTAATGATTATGATTTCAATGCTTGCTCTTATTGGTAATGGAATGTGTTTATATTTACTGCAAAAAAGTAAAAGCAAAGAAGCTCATATGCAAGCAAGTATGATCTTTACCTCAAATGATGTCATTGTAAACTTGGGGGTAATGATAGCAGGAGGTCTTGTTTATTGGACAAACTCAAAATATCCCGATCTTATCGTAGGAACAATTGTGTTTTTTATTGTTGCACAAGGAGCTTTTAAAATATTAAAACTATCAAAATGAAGATAAAGCATAGTATAAATGCATTTACTCTTTCTCTAAGTATTTGTTAATATATGAAATAGAAGATATTCCTTATGACGGAGGCTGTAATTACGCTGCGGCACTGTGCGAGAACATCAAAAAACAATTATCATGAAATAGAGAGTGGTGACAATAGCTTTTTTATAATGAAGGGAATATCAGCTAAGATATTCCCTTCATTATAATCGCAAATAATATCAGTTTAATAGAAAGATATATTGTGCAAGTAAACTATATTTATTCATCAAAATGATGAAAACAATAACTAAATCAATTTGTAAGTTACAATAAAATTATTTAATTACAAAAAATGTTTTACATATAATTTTATTTGGTAGAGTTAATTTTAACAAATATACACCTGATGAATATTTTTCAGTAGTAATTGGTAATACAATGTTTTTTTGTGGAGCAAGAAAACTATTTTGGAATACATCAATAACAACGCCTTGCTGATTATAAACTTCTACATTTAGTGAGTAAATAGTATTACTATTTGTTATCTCAAACACCACTTCATTTGTTGGTATATTAGACTTGTAAATAATATCTAAATTTTCAACATCTGTTTTGTTTTCATCTACAATCGTAATATTTCCTGAGCAGGAACTTCTAGGACCGGGATCCGCTAAGAACAATAACCATCCGCCTTCTTTCGCATTAATTACAAACTCATAAATAGTATGTTCTGAATTAAGCCTCGGCGATTTGTTCCAGCCATATACACCATCTTGAACAAATAATGAATCTGATGAAACATCTATCCCATTTCGGAAAACTTTAATTCCCTTATTCTTATCATGATATACATAAATTCCCCATTGTTCGGTACCATTACCTGTGTACAATTCAAACAAATTGTAACATGTTGATTTACTTGGTTCTTCAGTTGCTAAGACCCAGTCATTAAGTATGTGCAGTTTACCATCACAAAATTTTGCATAAAGATCAGAGTATTGACCACTGGCTGGAATCCAACCATCCCACTCACCACTTGAAAAGTTACCATCTATTTCAATAACGTTATTACATTTTTGAGTTTTACCTATACGACCATCTATATCATATTCGATACTGTCACCATAAGAGTTGCCCCTTATAATGTTTGGTTCAACTTCCAATCCTTCAATACCCTGTGGAGTAATATATCTTTTGTACTGAAATATGCTTGTTCCTTTGTTATCAAGAACCGCCGTATAAAAATTTGGTTCTCGTACCAAACCCCAACCTTTTCTTCCATTATCATCACAAATAGTGAAAGTTGATGGACCTTCAGCTGGACGATAGGGATCATCTTGTACGGGCATATAGAATACACCGGTTTCTGCTTTAATCGCAAATTCATAGATAGTATGCGGAGTAGTATCATTTGGTGAAGGTGAAAATCCATAACCACCACCAAGCACATAGTTTGTATCTCGAGTTACATCAATACTATTGCGCAGAACTATAATACCTTTTACTATACTATGAAAAACTCTGATTTCCCATTTTTCCCGACCATCACCTGTTGAAAATTTAAATAAGTTGTAACACGAATTACTATCATAGTTTGAATTACCTAAAACCCAGTCATTAAGCAAGTAAAGTATACCAGATTGTTGGCAATAATCTAAATATAGGTACGAAAATCTACCTTTTAAAGGAATAATGTCACTCCATTCATTTTTTTTATTATATACATCACCAGTAAATGCACCATCTTGTTTATGCAACTTATCACAATCCTGATTAGGAACATTATTCCATCCCCCTGAAGGGTTTTCTACTTTTTGTCCAGGAATTCTTACTAAAGGAATTTCACTATAGTCTGGTTTTTTACTACCATATTGTTTCTGTGGATCCGGCTCATCTGATAATGGTACACTATCATGGATTATTAAATCAATAATATTGATTGTAGCCTCAGTCCATCTTCCATCCTCGACACACACCTTTACCGTATGCATACCTTTCGAAAATGTTGGTGGAACAATGAAAGAAACTTTTGATTGATTATATTCAGATATAGTAACAGGAATATCATCAATAAACACATAAAAGCGACGCGGAGGATTGGCTGAAAAATTATTCTCTAAGACCAAAGGCACAATATGCAAAAGATTATTTACCTCAACATTATAAGGGATTGCTTTTGACTCAATACGTTGTGATGACAATGTCAAGCACTGTGAACGTAATGTGATTATGGTTAAACTTTGTAAAAGTAGATATACAATTAAATATTTCATAGTTAATAACTAATATGTTGATG
>DDTD01000008.1 GCA_002344005.1 Ignavibacteria bacterium UBA2373
CAATTTCACACATAATGACATATACATAAATAATAGCTTTAGCGTTCTCTCTATGAGTACAGCACGATTGACCATCCGATACTGTATTGCTCATTCATCTAATATAATATCCTCACTTTTTATTATATCTTGGATAAGTAGTTTAACCGATTTTCTGATTGGATTTCCATACGATGGCAAATAAGAAACTATTTCTTGTAATAACAACGCATTAGCAATATTTATACTTGTCATTTTGTCATTAATTTGCACCCCACCATCATACCCCATAGCTATTGTATCAATTGTTTTATCTTTTCTTTCAATCAAACAAATTAACCTTGAAGCTCTATTTGCGAATGTCGGTATATCATAAATATCACTGGTGTCAAGTGAGCGAATGGAATTATCAATTGCTGTAAACAAGGCACTATTATCGTGTAAATCATTATTAATAACCATACGACATGAATGATTATAGCAAATAAATTGTAATTTTTCTTTTACAGATCTTCCTCCCACTATAGACATTGGACCTAACCACTCATTGTTTGCGTAATACACTGTTACTCTGACTATTTCAGAGCTACTAGCAATCTGAATTTGTAAAAACAGCAATGCAATAATGCATTTTACAAATGATTTCATAGACTGTATTTTTTGGGGGTGCGTAAATTTATTATTTAATATTATCAACTTGTATCTCATTTCTTAGGTATCGAAGTATTTCATGGGTCAATATAGCAAGGAATACCAGCATATGTCGTGCGTAACGGTTTAGACCTATCATATTTCCATTTGCTCCCTATTGCTAAGTGTTAAGACCTCTATACATTTCCCACAAGGGGTAAACCGTCATAAACTTACCGCTACTATAATCATATTTTCTGACACCATGATTAGCAAAATCACTTTCGCTGTCAAGTTCTTTGCCGATAAATCCCTGACGAGGAGTCATAGCGTTTACAACTCTTCAATTTCTTCGCGTGTGAGTCCCGTTGCTTGAATTATGGTATCTATAGCAACTCCCAACTCTTTCAAAGATTGTGCAATTTCAATCTTTCCCTCAACCTTTCCCTCAATCTTGCCTTCATCATACGCTGTGTCTATCACGCTTTTTAAATCCCTGTATATCTTCAAACTATGCTCATAATTCGCATATTCTGCTGTACCAAGTTTTGCTAATTCTGCTTTCGCAAATGCTTCACTGAATACTTCATCAGAAAATATTGATGGAATTGTTTGAAAATCTTCCAAATGGCGAATAAAATAAAGCCATTTATCCAATCGTGTTCTAAGTTCTTCCTCTTTTAATCGGAAATTCGGCATTTCTATATAGATAAATGTTAATTTATCGTAAAATACTTTACCATGTTGATTTTTCAACTTTATCGTGTGAACTACTTCGCTCTTTTCTGGCTCTGTTTCATAATCATCAAATGTAAAATCTAATATACCAACACAATACACCGCTTGTAAATTATAATTCCATTCGCCTTTTTCTGCTTGTTCCCGAATTGGAAAGGTCGAATAATAGATTGTTCGCTCTTTGAAATAATTTTGCTTCGCTTTCTGTAATTCTACTATAAATTTCTCGCCTTTTTCATTCTCACAATAGATATCATAAATCACTTTCCTGTCAATATCGCTTTGACCAAGATGTTCCGTATTCTTAAAGTTCAGATCTACAATCTTTTCTTTCAGAGGCAATAAAGCATTCAGAAAGTCCATAAGCTGCGGCTTACTTGCTTCCTCGCCAAATATCTTCTTAAATCCAAAATCCGTAAACGGATTGACATATTTTGCTTTCACGTTTGTACCTGTTATTCTCAAGTATAGAAAAGAATGTACATTACTTTTTTATTATTTAGTAAAATTATAATGAATGTTGAACATGTTTGAATTGATAAAACTTAATACACAATAATATTCATTGTTTTATGCCATGTACCTGCTTGTGCTTTTATGGTATAAGAACCCGCAGGAACGGATGATGATGCAATATCAATCCACACAGTAGAACCGTCGGCTATGCCATTCCATAATGGTATTATTTCACCGGTTAAAGAAATAAGTGAAACATTTGCCATAGTTTGTAATGCGGGGAAGGCAAGAGTGAGTGTTGCGTGGTCAGTTACCGGATTGGGCGATATTGTCATACTTGGTGCATTGTCATCATGCTCAATTATGCTGCTGGTTTTCCATAATTGATGCACAGAAAACCATAGTGCGGGTGTTTGCGATTGATCAAAAGTAAATGAGCGGCGATTACCCGAAAGTCGTGTTGCCGGAATAGTCATCGCCATCGGATTACCCTGCATATCTAAGGGCACGGCATAAATCGAATCTGCATCGCTGATAAATGATAATCGTGCTGTCATTGCTTCCGCTACAACGGGCGAAGTGCCCCATGATACTCCCCATACGCTTGTGTCGCCACGCCACACCATGCCGCTATTGCCGGAACGAGAACTTAATGTAAGCACTGAACGCTCCGAACGATCCAACGATGAGGTGTCAGTGCTAAGCCATGTCATACTGCCATAATTACCGCCATCGGTGCGCTCAAAACGTGTTGTGCCAAATGAAAATAATTGACCGGACAAGACACCCGAAGCCGCAATAAAACGTGGTGTATTGACGGTAACTGTTCCAATATCAATATTCCATGTAAGTTCTTCGGTTTCGCTGATAATATTGGCTGTATTGAGTGTGCCATCGGCTAATTGTTGAATTTGTGCATGTGGTGCTTCTGAGGCTTCACTCGCCAATAATGAATCATAGCGCACACGGCGGAATAATGCCATGCGCGTATCGGGAAATTGTTTTAGCCAATAACCATATTGTAATTGTTCCGCGGGATATACAAAATTATCGGCTGTATTTTTGAGATTAATACTGCGAGGGGCACTTTGTATAACATTATTATCCATAGCATGACGAATGCTCGGAGCTAAAGCCCATAATGCTGAATTATGCGGAAGTGTCCACACATTATTACTGTCCAAACGATTAGCTCGCATTTTCTGCATATCATCACCCCAATTAGCGACAAATAATCCGTCCCAATCTTGATATGTGGCAAAAAATGGTAAAATAGTCAGCATTTCCCCCGTACGCCCCGAAATATTGGGCATTAAATAATTACCGATGATATGGGGTTTGCCTACTCGTGCATTGCGTGTCATATAGGATAAACTTCCCAAAAAGCGATCTTGGGCAATGCCGGATTGTGCAATACCGGCAGGACGGTCATTCACATATCGTACATAATCGGTGCTTTGTACTGCTCCCGAATAATCAAGATTTCTTTCACTATATGCTTCATTAATATATGTGGGCGTTGTGCCGGAAGTAATCAATGCTTTTGTGCCTATAGTATCACGCAATAATTTTTGCATTAATGTCATATAATTATCTACCAATGCACTGTAAAACAGGGCTTGATCGGCAGAGCGTACCGGCGACACAGCAATACTTTCATCAATACGGCGCACACGTTGAATATTGCGCTTTTCTAATGATTCGCTCGCCAAAAGTCCCGCTTCGGTCACAGGCGTTATACGAATATCATCAAGATAAATATTACCCACACCGGCTCCAAGATAAAAAGCCAACATCGCACTGATTGAGTCGCTTGTATTTGCACGAAAACGAGTCACATATTCACGCCAATTTTCTGTGAGAGGTGCATCATTCTGATATAGTAAACCATAATTTTCAAAAGACCCGCTACCGCGTTGTAATGCCACATAAAATGGTGATGTATATTTCGCCGCAGCATCGGTACGTGCCCAAAAACGTAGTTCATATTGCAAAAAACGCTGCACAGCAACCGAACGATTCACATAAATGACATCATAGACATTGCTTCCTTCTTTATTGACTTTAATCCACGCAGAAAATGCTCCCTGATGTTTAATACCATTGGAAGGATATACATTGGCAACGGCATTATTATCGGTATTGACACCTAATTCCCAACCGAATAATGGGTCTGAATTATCTTCAAAATTTCCATTTTTAGGCATAAGAGCAGAACTATTAGGAATAATTTCCCATGCTTTTGATAATGCTGCCGTTGTTTTATATTTATTGAACAAATAATTATTCCAGACGGCATCAAGAAGAGCGGAATGCGTGAAGGAAAAATCATTTCCCGGATGTAATAAACCATTACTCCAACCGCCAAAAAGCGAATTATCATCTGTCAGCTCTATACAAGCAATTGTCGGGTCATCTTTATAGGGAATATTTGTTATAGAATTTCTATGATTACATAATTTTACTGCATAATTGCGGATACGATCAATCACTTGGGGTACAAAAAAATTAACATAACGACCATTCCACGGTACGGAATCATAAGCCGGAATATTATCGTCGGCGCGAGGCATCCATTGAGAATAGAGTTGAAGTACAACATAGACACCATTTTTTTGTAATTCAACAATAAGCCGATCTAACTTTTTCATTTGCTGAGCATCAAAATTTTTGGTGTCATTTGCCTCGGCAAACACAGAACCATAATTTCGCCACCATTGATTGTCAATACCGACAAGCCGCACTGCATTGAAGCCAAGACCTGCCAAACGACGAGCAATCGCTACCGCCATCGCACTATCGGGAAAACATGCAGCATTGTGCAAACTTGTGCCGATAAGTCGCACACGCTTCCCATCTGTTGTAAAAAAGTGCCCATCTTTGACAGTTAAGGCATTTGATACAGTTATAGGTGCGTTAAATTTCCCGAAAAGGTACTCATGACGAATGACTGAATCCATAGGCATGGGAGTCGGGAATGAACGCTGAAACGGTTGCGCATTGGCTATAGGCAATGTGCAAAAAAGGAGAAAAAAAATAGCAAAAGTTTTCATACTTTATCCTCAAAACAAAAGTCTTTACAATGTAATATCCGCTTTGTAGAGCCAAATTACTACAATTTTGTGTATAGACAATGCTTAGAGAATCACAAACACCCCATAATAGTCACTTTTCTAAACAACAAACTGTCGAACATATACAATATGACTTTTTGTCGTCCCATTAGGCAAATAGGTACTTTATTGCAGAAACTATGAATAATGTTCGGCAATTAAATCCGCAGCAATTTTTGCAGAACTTATGACACCGGGCAATCCCGCTCCCGGATGCGTTCCGGCTCCAACAAAATAAAGATTAGGAATATCCTCGCTTTGATTATGCGGTCGCCACCAAGCACTTTGCGTTAAAATCGGCTCAACAGAAAATGCACTGCCCAAATGGCTGTTTAATGTATCACGGAAATGGAGAGGATCAATATATAATTCGGTGACAATATTTTTTTCTAAATCAGGCATATAGCGTTTTTCGAGGTACGACACAATAGCATCACGATAGGGTTTTGCTGCTTTTTTCCAATCGGTATCACCTCCCAAATGAGGCACAGGCGAAAGCACATACCACGAATCACAACCGTCAGGAGCAAGTGACGGGTCGGTTGCTGTCGGGCGATGTAAGTATAAAGAAAAATCCTCCGACAATACTTTATTGGAAAAAATATCGGTAATCAATCCTTTATAGCGGGGACCCATAAGTATTTCATGATGTGCCATGTTATCATATCGCTTTTTTGTACCGAAATATAGCACAAATAAAGACATGGAATATCGCATATTCGTAATATGAGAATCTGTATTTTTTTTGCGATATTTTTGTGGAATAAGATGTAAATATGTTGAAGCAACATCACCATTACTCACAACAATATCAGCATCAATTTTTTCACCGTTTTTAAGCACAACGCCATCGGTTTTTAAGCTGACATTGTCCATAGAAATACGTGCAACTTCCGTTGATAAACGCAAAGTGCCGCCCATATCAAGAAATAATTGCGTTAAACCCTGCACTAATGCTCCCGTGCCACCCATAGCGAACCACACACCCCATTGTTTTTCTAGTACATGGATTAATGCATAAATTGATGTTGTTTGAAAGGGATTGCCACCAACTAATAAAGGATGGAAGCTGAAAACTTGCTGCAAACGTTCATCAGAAATATATTTTTGTACCAAACCGAATACGGAGCGTTGGGCTTGTAAGCGGATCAAATCGGGCAGAACTTTGACCATATCCGTCATGGATAAAAACGGCTTATCAATAAGTTCAAAACCTGTTTTAAATACTTGCTTTGCTTTTTCCATAAACCGATAATATCCTTGTTCATCATCAGGATTAAATGCACGAATTTGTCGAACAATCTCATCATGATTGCCATTGTAGCGGAATACGGAACCGTCTTCGAAGCGCACATTATAAAAAGGGTCAATCGGAATAATCGAAACATAATCGGCTGTTTTTTTACCGCCGAGTGCAAATAATTCATCTATGAGCCACGGGGCTGTAATAATCGTGGGACCACCATCAAAAACAAATCCTTCTTGTTCATATACATACGCTCTGCCCCCCGGTTTATCGCGTTTTTCGATAATAGTTACATTATGTCCCTGTGCTTGTAAACGAATAGCTGCACTTAATCCACCAAAGCCACTGCCAATAACTATAATATTCATGGTATATATTGTAAAAATTAAAATTATTCCGCTTGTGTGAGAACAAGACGGTCTCCCCTTAACAACTATGTATGTTAATCTCACCTAAGTACATTTTACGGAGTTTACGCTGAGTACTACCTGCAAATGATAGGCATTTTCATAACATAAAAGTCTATGTTTGTCAGCCGATTTTTGCCCTTCAATTAATCATTTATCTCAATCAGAGCTTGCACCGGTGATGTGGCATTAATTGACGAAATGACTTTCATATCATTTGATTGTGCTATCTGCACCAGGTTGGGCGTGCGTTGAACAATCAGTTCATTGCGGCGAATATTGTAATAAATGTCCTGGGCAGCCGAAGGTGATAGACGGCGCGGAGCTTCAGGTTTACGAATATCGTAACGCCATACACTTGTTTGGGTTGCGATAAATGCAAAATCTGTTTTGGTTATCGCTGTGGCACGGGGAAGTTCTTTACCGGCTGCCAATGCAATAGTGTACGTTCCTGTCATAGCACCATTGATGTCCATGAGTGACACCGATGCCGATTCTGATTCATTCCCTTTACACACCAAGAGTAAACGTCTTTTATCACTGACAAGGTTATCGTCTTGTATATTAGTAAGTAAAGTCGGAACAGGCGCAGTCGAGTATGTTGCCACAATAGTATTGGTACGTGCATCTATACGACGTATAGTATTATCGCCCTGACAAGCAACAAATACTTGTTGCTCAATAGCTGCTAAAGCGACGGGATTTTTGCCGCAAGGTACATTCCGCGCTACATTAAAACTATATAAATCCACAAGAGAAATTGTTGAATCATTCTCATGAGCAATGTAAGCGTTTGTTGCATTCACAAATGCTATATCGGAGGGAATACGTTGTGAGATAGAAAAATCAAATTGACCAACTTTTTTGAATGAATATTTATTGATAACAATTACTCTGTATTGCGAAGGAATGCCCAAATAGATATTATCACGAAATTCTTTCATCCAAGTAACTGCACCATTAATATTTTCATTATTCACGGTAAAATAATAATTATTATCGGCAATACGAGCATCGGGCATGGTTACTCGTGCAATTTTTCCGCTTGAATCAGACAAAAATATACTATATGTTTGGTCAGTGGTATTATAGACAGGAATATCTTTGGCACATGCACTCAAAAAAAGCATACAAAGACAATAAATAATTTGTTTTGTCATAGTAAAATCTTACAAAAAGTGAGTAGATGTATGGTGAAATGAGATGAAGATAAACATAGCCCATAAAAAGAAGATTTATGGGCTATGATACTTTTGAAAAGAAGTAAATAATTATTTTTTCCTTTTCGGTGTAGTTGCTTTGGGTACTTCTTTCTGATAATCTTTGGTGCGTAATTTATTGATATCGTCAAGGGCTTCGCTTTTGCATCCGCGCTCGGTCGCACCTATACGCACTTCCCAAGAGCCATCTTGACGCGGAGTCCACACAATTTGTTCATAGCGTAAACCATTACCAAAGCCAATTGAAGTCAGAGCCGGATTCGCAACAATAAATCGCTGACATAAATAGCTGAACTCCACAATTGTCGGTTCTTTTGTCAAGGCAACTTCAAGCCAATAACCATTTTCAGCAGATTCATATTTAACATACGTTGATTTGGCATCAATACCGTCATAGAGTAAGTTCACTGCTTCGCCCGTTTTGACAAACTCTCTTTGCCCCACTTTCGTAAACGTTAATGTGGTGGTTGGTGATTTTGCCTTCTCCATCGCCGGTGCAGGCGCACCACCGTCGCCGGGCAATGTTACGCTGGTAGGTAAAGCCGGATCGGGTGAAGGCGGAATATTTTTTTCCGGCACATTAATACTAACATGACCATCCGGTGTTTTGGTGTCATTTTTTTCCGGTGCCGAACCGCAAGACACAAGCCCTATAAGCAATGCGGTTGCTGCAAATGTCCGTAAAAGCATAATGTTCTGTCCTCTCTCAAATTGTTAATGAAAAGAATGAATAAGCGAAAATACACATCTTCTCGCTTATGGCATTGATGTCAGCAATTTCTTAATGTGCTTCATCCCAATTTTTTCCTATGCCGGCTTCAACCAACACCGGTACATCACCAAGAGGCAAAGCATCCTGCATTGTTTCAACTACCAATGATTTCATGAGTTCAATCTCATCATTGGGCACTTCAAATACCAATTCATCGTGGATTTGCAATAACATGAGCGAATGCACTTTTTCTTGTTTCATTCTCTTATGCACTTGAATCATGGCAATTTTCATCATATCGGCAGCCGTGCCTTGTATCGGCATATTGATGGCGGCACGCTCTGTGGATTGCCTGATGGTGGCATTGTTGCTATTGATATTGCTGAAATATCGTCGTCTGCCGCATAATGTTTCTGCATATCCTTTGCTGCGTACCGATTCCAATGTGGTATCAAAATATTGGCGAATACGCGGATAATTGGTAAAATATTGATCAATAATTGTTTTGGCTTCTTTGCGCGAAATACTTAATTGTTGCGCTAAACCAAAACTGCCTTGACCATACATAATCCCAAAATTGACGGTTTTTGCTATGCGCCTTTGCGATGAAGAAACTTCCGATAATGGCACAGAAAATAATTTTGCTGCTGTGGCAGAATGAATATCCAAACCATGTTGAAAAGCATGTATTAATGTTTCATCACGGCTGATATATGCCATAATCCGTAATTCAATTTGCGAATAATCACATGATAATAACACTGCATTTTTTGTGTCGGATGGAATAAATGCACGGCGGATGGAACGTCCCAATGCTGTACGAATGGGAATATTTTGCAAATTGGGTTCCACAGAAGATAATCGTCCCGTGCCTGCTATCGTCTGATTATATGTCGTATGAATTTTTCCCGTATGGGGATTGACCATTTTCGGTAATGCTTCTACGTATGTGGACTGTAGCTTTTGTAATTGACGATGTTCCAATATCATACCTGCAACAGGATAATCCGCTGCCAATTCAGATAATACGGAAACATCTGTGCTATAGCCTGTTTTTGTTTTTTTACCTCCGGGGATTTTTAGTTTATCAAATAAAATTTCCCCGACTTGTTTGGGTGAGTCAATATTAAATTCTTGCTCGGAAATAAGAAATATATCTTTCCGTAAACGCTCGACTTCCGTTTTAATCATCGCCGATATTTCGCTTAATGCTTCGGTAGTTATTTTTATGCCATTATATTCCATTTGTGTCAGCACTTCCGACACCGGAAATTCTATTGTTTCTGCTAAGGTCAGTAAATTATTTTTTTCTAATTCGGTATAAAGAATATTGCGCAGCGTTATAGTCACATCCGCGTCCTCGGCAGCATATTCTGCGACTTTCTCTAACGGAGCATCTTTCATGGAGCCATTTTTTTTCTCACCGATTAATGTGGTGATGGAAATGGGTGAATAACTCATCCATCGCAAAGCAAGTGCATCCATATTATGGGGCTTATCCGCATCAAGTAAATAACTTGCCAGCATGGTATCAAAACCGACGGGCGAGACAACAACATCATAACGTCGTAAAATTAATGCATCAAATTTTAAATTTTGTCCGATTTTTGGTACATTAGGATTTTCAAGAAAAGGGCGCAGACGTTGAAGCACAGTATGGACTGACATATAATCGGAAGAATATTCGGCGGCGGATTCTTGCACCTCAAATAAAGAATGTTGAGCATCAGTATTGTGTATTTCTTCCCTATCGGATACGGGAATATACCATCCGGTATTTTCTTTTGTTGAAAGTGCAATTCCCACAATGTCACATTGCATAGTATTCAGCGATGTTGTTTCCAAATCCACACATAGTTGCGTGCAGTGAGAAAGCTCATCAATCAATCGCTGCATATCATCATTATGGAGTACGGTATAATAGGAATGAGGACGGGATTCGATGGTCAGTACAGGTGGTTTTTCTTGTTCAACACTATGAGGCATCGCAATGGGAGATTCAGCACCAGTCTTTGCAGCAATAGCTGTCACAGAAAAATTCTTTTGCTTACGCCAACGTTCACGTAAGGAAGCCATGCCCAATTCAGCAAAAAGACCATCAAGCCCTTCGGAAGATTGCTCCCCGCGAATACAATCATCAAGAGATAATCCGAGCGGTACATCGGTGTGGATAGTCACCAATTCCTTAGACAAGTATGCCATATCTTTATGGTCGGTCAAATTTGCTTTTACTGCCTTTTTTGTGATGGAATCCACATTTGCATAGACATTATCCAATGAGCCATATTCCGTTATCAGGGACAATGCCGTCTTTTCACCTATGCCCTTTACTCCGGGCACATTATCCGAGCTGTCACCTTGCAATGCCAGCACATCAATGACTTGTTGCGGATACACACCAAAAACTTCGCGTACTTTTTCCGCATCGAACACATCATAATCGGAGCTGCTGCCCTTTGACGGGCGATACACTTTCACATAGTCATTCACCAATTGGAAATAGTCCTTGTCGGAGGTTATACAAATCGCATCCATTTGTGCTTTACCTGCATACGTGGCAAGAGTACCGATAATATCATCGGCTTCAAAACCCGGCATTTCGATTCTTCTAATACCTGCCAAATCAATAACTTGTTTAATACGAGCTAATTGCGGCACAAGTTCTTCCGGAAATGCTTGCCGATTTGCTTTATACAAATCATAACGTTGATGGCGAAAAGTGGGTTCCTTCGTATCGAATACAGCGGCAATATACATCGGCGACTCACGCTCAAGCAATGTTGCCAATATATTGCTCACGCCAAATACTGCCCCTGTGGGTTCACCACTCGGACTTTGAAAACCCATACGCATCATAGCATGGTAAGCACGGAACACAAGTCCCATCGTGTCTATTAAATATAATCTGTTATTCATTGATATTGAGTAGATAAATGAGTGGCAAAAATACGCAGTCATTGGTCGTAACCGATGGAAGTTGTTCCTTTTTATTATCCCAAGCTCCGTTTTATCCTGTATTTTTGAATATATATACACAGTGAGCAGCAGAATGCTCATTGCAAGAATGAGCCGTAAACAAAGTACGGTATTATCAAATACAGAAAGAACATGGAATGAAAAAATCGCGGATATTAGTCACGTGCCCCAAAAGAATGACACTGTATGTACGCCAAGAATTACAGGAGTTAGGGTATCCCATTATGTATGAATCAATGGCTGGAGTGTTTACTGAAGGTACTTTACACGATACCATGATACTTAATCTTCGGATGCGCACTGCCAGCAGGATTTTACTATTATTAAAAGAATGTGAGTGCGACTCTCCGGCGGATTTATATTATCACACGTCAAAAATTGCATGGGAAGATATTATTCCCGACAAAAACGGGTATGTCAGTGTTATTTCTGCCGTTGATACGCCATCCATTGACAATACGCAATTTGCTAATGTGAAATGTAAAGATGCCATTGTTGACCGTATTCGCCAAAAAACAGGAAAAAGACCTGATTCCGGTTCAGACAATGACTATACCGTTATTTTTCTTTATTGGAAGGATACCGAATGTTGTATTTATTTAGACACTTCCGGCACACCATTATCTCGACGAGGCTACAGAATGATGCCCCATTCTGCCCCGATGCGAGAAACCTTAGCAGCAGCAACGGTGCTTGCCACACGATGGGATAAACAATCATCCTTTATCAACCCTATGTGTGGCAGTGGCACACTTGCCATTGAAGCGGCACTTATTGCAACACAGCGTGCTCCGGGATTATTACGACCTAATTTCGGATTCATGCATGTACAAGACTATAATCATCAAGAATGGATAGCATTGCGTGAAAATGCCGAAAGTGCTATTATTCCATTTGAGAGCAGAATTATTGCCAGTGATCGTGACACAAAAGCGGTACAAGCTACTCGCGAAAATGCCAAAAAGGCAGGGGTTGCGCATCTGATAAAAGTATCGCGTTGTGATTTTAGCGAAACAGAGATACCCCATGACAATGGTATTATTATGCTTAACCCTGAATATGGTAAACGCCTTGGCGATGATGAAAAATTATTGGCAGAATATCAACGTATCGGTAATTTTTTCAAGCAACAATGCAGTGGCTATATGGGATATATATTTACAGGCAATTTAGAACTTGCTAAACATGTGGGGTTAAAAGCAAAACGACGAATTGAATTCTTTAATGCCGATATTGATTGTCGTTTGCTTGAGTTTGAACTCTATGAAGGGAAAAAACACATTAATTCATAAAAAAACGTATCTTTGCAATAAGCATCACGATTGAGTCGCTTCAGTAATTAACAGAAAAAATCATTATAGCAACATTTTATTATGTCACAACTTTTACCTTGTCCGCAATGTCATTCAGAATTTACCTATGCCGTTGATACATTAATGATATGCCCGGAATGCTATTATGAATGGAACCAGGAAGCACTTACCGAGGATACTTATTCAGCCAAAGTGCTTGATTCAAATGGTAATGAACTCCATGATGGTGATACCATTATTGTCATCAAAGATTTACCTGTAAAAGGTGCACCAAAACCTATAAAATCGGGCACGAGAGTGAAAAACATACGACTTACCGATGGTGACCATAATATTGATTGTAAAATTGAAGGATTTGGCTCTATGTCATTAAAATCGGAATTTGTGAAAAAAGCATAAAGATAGTTTTGACAGATACTATATATTATTATATTGAGTACAAATTATTGATATAAAAGTATGATTAACTTTCATTCAATTCGATTTCTTTTAGGGTTTTTCCGTCCTTGTGTTTCCATTCTACAAGTCCATTTGCATTTCTGCCTAAAACAATAGTCGCTGCTGATGATGGAGTGCTAAAAATACAATCTTCGGAAAACTCGAGAAAATCGCCTTTATCAATAAGCAACCCATCATCTATGAGATTTTGCCGTAAAGAAATATAATTTGGGGTCATTGATGCTACTATTGTACCGGCAGCTCGTGAATTTTTAAAGACAAGAAATCCGTCAGATGTCTGTTCGCCATACGCATCGGCACCTCTCACTGCTTTGATATAGAGGACAGCACCCCTCTCTTTTGAAATGGTTTGTCGTTTTTCATCAAACACTTTGTGTCCGAGAGTATTGACAAGCATTTTGATATACTCAATGAACTCTTCCATTTCTGCCCTATCTGATTCAGAAATTGAAGATTGTGTTGGAATAATAGAATTATCAAGTTTGTAACGATTTGCAGATTTTGCTATTTCATGAAGTCTGTTTTCCAAATACTTTATATGCGCTTTATTAAGATTTTCATCTTTACTTATAAAAATAATTGCTTCATTCCAAAAATCTTTTTGGGTTAAGTGTTGATTTAACCTCTTTAATATTGATTCACTCTCACCAATATACACCATATCTTTGTCATCATCATTTTTTCCAAACAACAAATAAACACCTGTATTTGTCAAATCATCTCGATCTGTACAGTCTTTAATTTTAATACGAGGTATTTTATATGCTTTACCTGACCAATTAGAAAGTTCACAACTCATCCTTCCATTGGGATCTCCATCAATCAGAAATATTTTTATTGTTTTACCGAATTTCATATTGCTTCTCTCAGTGTTTAAAATAACTCAAAATTAAAGATAGTTTCTCCACTATATAATTCTCATTATAGCTTTTCACTAAAACTATAAAACTTTTCTTTACAACCCAAATAGTTGAAAATAATATTGAACTATGTAAAAGAATATGTGAAATGTCTTGCGAGCATTTCATTGCTATATGCTGTTTTTCTGTAAAATGATACTGCTTCCACATCTTCTTCTTCTGCCTCAACATAGGCGGCATCGAAACCATTTTCTTCACAAAAGTGACACACTTCGGCAATAAGTGATTTTCCTAAGCCCTGCCCCTGATACTCGGGCGCAATGCCGACATCATACATATATGCCAAAGGTTTTGTGCTGTAATATTGATGTAAAACATACATCGTCAGACCTCCGACAATCTCACCATCAATGATTACCACAAATGCCATAAAATTAGGGTTAGAAAGTAGTCCTTGTAGATAGTTTAACGAAGGAATCTTTATATCATGTTCAAAAACTACTGTGAAAATCTCAACAAGTTTTCTAAAATCCTTAACTTCATTACTTTCAAGTTTTATTATCTGTATCATTTTCGCTATTTCCTATCAACATACTATTATGAATCAAATTTTGCGCTGTCCCATTCAAGACCTTCCGGAAAAAGCTCTGTTATTCTTTTTTCCATTTCCTCAGCAATTATTCTACTTTGCTCTCCTTGCTGATTCAGATGTGCAATAATATTCATATAACTCTTTTTATCTCTATTCTGGCTTAACTTAAAAACATTATCAATGTTGTCAGCTTTTATTTCAAACCCAACAATTGCAGGCATCATTTTAGCTAAAAAAGTTTCGGGAAGATTATCAAAAATTGTGACAGACTCTGTATTTCCTTTTTCAAATTTTAAGGTCAATTTCCGCATAAATGCTACTAATTCATCATCAGACATAAATGTAACTTGACCTGAAATATGCACACTCATATAATTCCATGTTGATCCTATATGAGGATAATCATACCACGTAGCACTCACATAACAATGAGGTCCGGTAAACACAGCCAAAGCATGAGAATTTTCGACAAATGCCTTATGATGATCTGTATTGCGCATTATATGACCTTGAACAATTAATTCTCCATTGCGTTCTTCAAAGAGCAAAGGTATTTGAGTTGCAACCTGTACGCCATTGAGGAAACTGCCGGTCACAAAAGCAAATGGATATTCTTCCATAAAATCTAACAATTTTTGTTTATCACGTTCCTTGAAATATGAAAAATTATACATGCAATTATGAATAGAGTGATAGAATATATTATACAACTTTTATTATGGCAGAAACTGTTAATTCTAAGGCACCATTTTTCCATATATGGTTCCAAGATCTACTAATTTCTGTTTGTCGGCATCAATAACTTTAGCAAAGATATTACAAGCATCAAGACCTTTGCCTTCGCCATAATATATGCCAAAACAATTTGCTGTTTTAGAACGTGTAGGTGAAGAAGGTCCAAAGACCACCTCTCCGGGCTCTGTAAATACTGATGCATTTTCTTGAATAATATCCAGCGTCGGCACATCGTTTATCCAGATTTCTTGTCCTGAGACGCGAGCATGATAAAATGCCCGGGTAAAGGGTAAAAGAGAAAGGAATGCCTGCGATGTTATCGGTGCGGGCTCTGTATAACACTCAAAGGTAATTTCCTCATTTTCAGGTGTTGTAATGATAAATCCTATCATAATACTTTACGATACATATAATTATAAATAAACCATAGAATTATCTTCGCGCTCTCATAGTATATAGTAGCTCCATAAAATTTTTCGTAGAGATAATAATTCAATGTGTTTCTACATAATGCTTAAAATTATCTAATATTGCTTGCCACCCTGCACGTTGCAATTCTATTGGATTCTCCTGATCAATATCGAAGGTAATTTCTACTTCCGTTGCATCCTCCCCAACCTGATGAAATAATACATGAACAGTTCTATGATTAGGCATCGTGTAGATAAACTTTTCACCGTCAACAATCTCATTGTAAACAGCTTCAAAATCAAAACCGAAGCTGCCATCTTTTGCTTCCATACGTGCAGAATAGAGTCCACCAACTATCATATTATTGGATGCACTTGGACAATGCCAATCATCGGAGGCAAAATTCCAATGGATTATATTTTCCGGCTGGGTATAATAGTTCCATACCTTTATTTTGTCTGCATTAACAGTTGCTCGAATAGTTATTGTATTTTCACTCATAGGAAATATTGAATGGTATAAAAATGTATGTGTATTTCATTTTTCTCATAATGATATTTATCTCTCAAAACTTAGCCACTTCATATCAAGAATATCATAAATGTAATAAATAATATATTTTCTCAACTATGTTAAGTAATCACGCCAATGTATATCATTTCTTTCCTCAAAACTACAAATTTTATACAGAACATCCAAAAGGTATGGCGATAGACAAGATAATTTCGAGATTAATCATATAGCTATTTGTAAGTTTCTTAGAGAATTGATGCAAGAATCTTGATTAATCTACAAATAAACTTATCATATATTTTAGATTAGTAAAAAAAGATTGACATAGATTACATTTGTAAAAAAGACCTCACTCCACTGTATATCTATGAAACAACTTTTGTCGTAGAATATGTGCAATAAAAGCCAAGCAGAGCCCAAACATAAATGAATGCCAATCCCCCCAAAGAATATATTTCCAATACACTACTTGAACAAGTATCAATAAAGAACTGTATCGCAGCCAAGGATTATACCACCATCCATAGCAGGTGTAGGCAAGAAATAATGTATGACCACTGAAAAGCAACACACCGAATGAATCATAGCCACGTAATATAGATAATAAAATCACAGACATATCAATCAAAAAACATATCAATGGAATAGCGTTCCGACGATGCGATATTTCATTGAACCAAAGAACACAGTATAGTTCTATCGGAATATTGTAAAGTATGGAATCTCGACGAAAAAGCCATTCATCAACATTCACCCACATATATATCGCCCTTGCAAGGATAACAACAGCAGAACAGAAAAGAAGCATACGCATTCGTGGGATAGTAAGCCAGCGTGGTAGAATGTCTGCGAATGTTATTCTGTGCATACTTTTCGAAAAATCATAATATAGCGAATAAAGTAACCTTATTATTGAAAAACAATACTATAAGAACAGCAATAGAGAGCGGACATTCAACAAACAGTTACATCATTATATTTATTCTTGGTTGTTATCTATATTTTTTTGTAAATATTCATCGGTAAAGTGTTGTATTTGTTTTGGCTCAGAAAATTTTTTGTGATTAAATTCTTGCGAATTTCCTTTTGGAATTGAGAGCGAAGTCCAGTTATCATTACGCAACATTTTTCCTATAAAAACAATTTGCCCAATATGATACGGATAATGCGCAAGCTGTCTATTGATTGCTTCCGTGACAGTATGCCCTTGATTACGTATATAAATTATTGTGTCAAGGTCATCATTTGTCAAAGAATTGAGTGCTGTGAACAAGCAATTCCACCCTTCATTCCATATATCGAAAAGTTGTTCTCTACTTTTGATGTCATTTTCAAATTCAGCGTCTCTTTGTCGCCACTCTTTTTCTCCATCTGTTGTCAAAAAGTCAGTCCAACGAGAAAGCATATTACCAGACAAATGTTTGACAATCGTGGCTATACTGTTGCTTTCATTATTAAACATCCAAAAAAGTTGTTCATCCGATAATTGATGAAAAGTTTTTTCTCCCAGATTTTTGTAATATTCAAATTGTTTTGTAACACTTTCAAGATAGTCATTTTTCATAGTAGTAATGTATTGTGATTTTTTAATAAACGTTATATATCAACTTGAGCAATAAATAGCTAAAAACTATTGTGTTTTTTTGGCTTATCCACCCCCAAAAGAATATATCGTCATGACTTTTAATAATTTACATCCGGCTCTACAGTCATGATAAATTTGCTGCTTTTCTATATTCATAAATTCGTTTTATACTTACGACCATTGTTAAGGCACTAATGACTAGAATCAAATAGCTATATTTCGAAGCATTATTCATATAGATATTCGGCAATGTATAAAAAAGCAATATTAAAGAAGCGAATACAATAAAGTAACTAAGAAAAGAGTTCTGTTTTGCTTGAGACTTAAAGTAGTGGAGTGAATTATCAGTATAATTTTTTCCTAAAATCTGAGCAACTATTGTATGGAAATTTTCAAATTCAAAATCTGAAATTGTGATTATATTACTGTTGTCGGATATTGTTACCGAGATAAAAGAATATGGCTTCACACTCCATGATTTCCATTCGACTGACTTTATCTCATCTATTATTATTGTTTCCTTATAGAATCTAAATACATATACCGCAGTTAATTTATTATTGGTTACGAAAATTATTTTGAATTTGAAAATTAGAACATAAAGAACTTTCAATATCACCACACTATACGCAACAGCGAACAGCGTGCCTACAAGATTAAAAGAATCTAATGACAATATATGCTCAGAATCAACCTTACCTGTCATAAATACATCTAAAAGTGGCAGAACAAACAGCACAAGCACCCTACCACAAAGTCTTAAAATTGCTTGACTTCCAGAAAAAAGGATTATAATAAATGACAATGCCGTTAAAATATTAGTATATCCTATTCTCAT
Source organism: Ignavibacteria bacterium UBA2373 (assembly GCA_002344005.1). GTDB lineage: Bacteria > Bacteroidota > Ignavibacteria > Kapaibacteriales > UBA961 > UBA2353. Next base: position 18,784 of record DDTD01000008.1, read on the forward strand.
TTTACACTATTTTTTCATTTTAATTAGTTGGATTCATAATTTTGTAACACTCTCTCCAAACTCAAATTTATCATAAGAAGAACAATATAAATCCCATTTTTACTCCGCAATCATCACAGGTAAACCTGCACTCTCATCTCCCGATTGAATTATCAGATAATACACACCCGAAGAAAGATTTGTCGGTAAAGGAATCCATGTATCGCCATAGGATATTTCAGAAGGGAAATTATGCATTATCTCTGTGCCTGTCAAGGTAAATAAACGAATAGTAAGATTTTTCGTACTCGGTGCTGAAATATGTAAGAATGCGATATCATCTTTATATTCAACGCTATACGGTGTCATGATGTCTTCGGAGGTAAAAACTGAAGAAATTCCCCCTTCACCAATATATGCTCCGGCAACAGCATTACCCGTTCGCGCATTACCCTGTGCATCACGTGTGACGCTATTAGCATAATTACCGGCGGGTGATGGTGGCATTGATGGGCGATCATTGCCTGCAAAATCAGGTATCGGAAATGTTGTCACCTGATACACAGAACTATTTTTTATCGGTGCAAAGTTACCCGCAACAGGGTTCTGTAATTGCGGTTCACGACTATTAATCGCATTGTCAGCAAGTAATTGTGCTGTATTGCAGGTAGGATTATTCGATGAACAACCGCTTTCACCTTCGCCAACTCCTAAAGCATGATTAGCACCGCCATTCCAAATAATATTACCGCGAATACGAAGATTTTCATCTGCATTAGCAGGGTTGGGAGCATTCACATTTATATTCCATTCACCGCTATATGGCGCAGGAATAAAAAAATGTTGCCACAAACTTTGATAACCCGTCGGATTATAAACAATATTATTAAAAATATACACATTTTTATTGGGGATACGCACATAGTTAATGCCGTCTGATACTAAGGAATTTCCCCATCCACCCATTTTTCTATAGACATCGCATGAATCAAAATCACCACCCGGCTGACCATCGCAAGAACGTCCGCCAAATGTTACCTCAACCACATGACTTCGCTCGCCGACTCTGTAACATGTATTATGCGCTATCAAAATATTATAACCGCCATTAACACCAAAACCCGCGCCTTCCACATCATGCACACTATTATTGATAAATTTACAATCGTATGTTTCATAATGTAAAAATGGTGGTGTCATAAATTGAAATCCCGTTCCTTGTCCCGCAGTAAATCCACCCGTCCCCGTATTATATATTTCATTATTTTCCACCCGAAAATAAGCAGAACCACCCTTAAGATATAAGCCCCAATCACCACAATTATGAATTTTATTCGCAACGATATGCCCATACTGAACCGCAACAAAATCAACAGCATTATCCCATGCCCCTGAAATATCATTATCTTCAACATACACATATTGACATTGATTTACTTTTAAACATTCTTGTGTTATATCTCGATTGGCAATTAATGTGCAATTACGCAATAAGATATGATCACTGAATTGTAAATGAACAATATCCGCCGTCGCGAACATTGTATCTTCCAATATTAAATCCATAAAATAAACATAGCTGCACAATGCCATATTGATACCCGCAGTAATTTTAACGGAATTTTTACTTTCCGCAGGGCGAATAATAATCGGGTAGCGGGCACTGCCATAACGTTCATCCCAATACAATGGCATATCATCGGAAGTATAAACTCCCGGCTTGAGGTTAATACGCCATCCATTGCCTGTCAAATCTTCATTGGCAGGAATACTCTCCCATGCTGCATAGACCGTCTTATACGGACGTGCACTCGATCCCGGATTATCATCATTACCATTCACAGGATCAACCCATATATCGCGCACTGTCGGATTACCTATATCATAACGCAAAGGGTTCATGGACTGACCCTCGGCTCGGTACAGACATTGCACACAACACATAACAATCATTGCAAGACAAAAGAAACTTTGACGCATAATAACCTCACTCTTTGATAAACTTTAATACAAAAATGTAAAACTTTACCCACATAATGCGCTATTGCATCAATTGTTACAACTATTGCAGATTAGATGCCTTCAATAAGAGTGATTATGAACTGAATCATCTGGGTTTTCCACTCATGGATGGTACAACAACAAATGCAGAGATTGGGGCATATTCTCCATACACTATCAGCTACTCTTCTCCTCCGCTTTTTCCGAAAGAGAAGAGTAACAATATTACAATTACTCAGAAAGTGAACGCTTCATGTGAAGCAATGGATACGGTTTTCCTGTGCCATCGGTGTCGGATCGGTCAGAGATACTAAATCCATGCTTTATATAAAATTCCACAGCATTAATATTCTGTTCATTGACATCAACAAACCACGCATCACAATAGGTAAAAGCATATAACAATAACGCTGTTCCTATTCCCCGCCCCATCGCCAACGGAGCAACAAAAAGCATTTCTATTTTTTGTTCAACAATACCTATAAAACCAAGAAGAGCAGTACCTTCTATTGCACAAAATATCGGAATATTCTCAAAATCAATATTTTTAACGATAGATGAAAAAAATACTATGTCTTCTTCTGTCACAAAATGATGCGTTGCTCTTACGGATTGTTCCCAGATTTGTATAATCTGATCGCGCATTGAAGAATGATACGGCACTATCTCCATAGAATATTATTCCTGAATTATTATAAAACAAATCGTAAAGCTACACCGAATCGCACGGATAATGCCCTTTCATTATTACGAATCTGGGTCAGATTATAATGAAATTGTATCTGCGGTGTGAGCGAAAAACGTAAGATAAACATCTCATACCCTAAACCCATCATCACACCGGCTTGCCATGACTTTAAATCAGGTACAGTGCCGGAAGATATTGTTGCACCCGAAGCAGCCATCAACATCGTATTATCACGCAAATAAAGAAGTGAATCGGGTGCAGTCACGGATATATCCCGCGATGAACCAAGTATAAAACCGGATGTCAAACCACCAAAGATATTTATGCGTTTATAAACATCATAACGATAATACATGGCTAATTGCAATGATTGTAAAGTAGTACGTGAGGTAAATGTTCCATACCCGATGCCATTAATTAATAGCAGTGAATCATTGCCGGAATTCATCATATTTTCTTTATTGTATAATAGAGAGAAATTTAATCCTCCTTTTCCGAATGTTGGATCACCAAGGCGATATTCCATTTCAATACCTGCTGAAAATCCGGTTTCAAATGCACTGTTAGGAAGTGAAATAATTGAGGAATTATGAAGAAATGTTTCCTGTGTCATCCAAGCACTATTTAATAAGAATGTCAATCCCCAATATATACTTGGTGCTCTTTTACCCGGATACAGTGCATCAGCATTTTGGGACACACCTTCTGTATCTCCACTACTTCTCAACCATGATGAACTCTGTGAGCTGGTCTGAATTTTTTCATTATTACTGCCGATTTTTTCCCGAATAGTTCCAATGACACTTGACAAAGCTCTATCACCTTCTAGTGACTTATCATTTTGATTATTTCCTAATATTTCCCGATGTAGTATCGTATCTGTACGGCTGTTTTTGACACGTATATTTTCATCAATGGCAATAAAGGAAGTGTATTTTGTAAGCATATTATAACGCAAGCCCAAATCGGTAATTTCTTTTTTATAATCAATTGTCGCTCCTGTTATTGCCGGCGCATTTTTTTCATCTTCCAAAAGTGTAATTTTATTTTTTGCCCACAGATATCGTAATGCACTATGCTCAGGTAAAGATGGAGCAGCTTCTATGGAATGAGTAAATGTTAAAGCTCCGCCGGCTGCATCTCCTTTCACAGTGATTGTTCCATTCTTTTTACCCTTCCATTTACCATAGACAATAATAGGTCTTTTTCCTGTCACATCGGGAATACTTGGTAAATCTAAATCATAGACATTAAAATCACCATAATCAACCGTAATATGACTCAGCACAGGAGCTTGAATATATGAAATGAATTTTTCTGCCGCATCATCTGTTTCGGACTTATTCATCACAATAAATGGACTGCCTTTGCCGGCGCGTGCCATCCCCTCAATAAGCCAACGATTCACGCTGCTCCCTATACCAAATGAATACACATTTGCTTTATTCAACTGCGTAGCAATTAATTGAAATGCCTCACGTTCAACAGCAACATACCCATCCGTAAGAACAATAAATGTTCGGGATAATTTTTCATCTACTTCCATAGAAAATGCTGAACGCAATGCAGGTAACAACTCCGTGCCGCCACCGCCAAATCCGGTATTAAGAAAATTAATCGCTTTCTTTTTATTATCATCCGTTGCCGGTAACGATGTTGGTGATAATACACTTTGCCCACCCGAAAACATCATAACATTAATTTTATCAATCGGGCGCATTGTTTCCAATAAATCCTCAATCATAGATTTTGTTGTCTCCAGCGGAAATCCTTGCATTGAACCCGAGACATCCACAATAAACACATATTCTCTTGGCATAAGATTTTTCACAATAATATCCGACGGTGGCTGTACCATCAACATAAAGTAATTCTCTTCTTTACCTTCATAAAGCAATAATCCTGACTCTATTGAAGGTCCCGTTAATGAATATTCTATGACAATATCCCTTGCGCCCGATTGTTCATCTTTATCCGATAATTTCACTGTTGTCAGAGAATTATTTTTTCCCAATGGGACAATTTTTCCGGTCTTTACATCTTTAGTTATTATATCCATCGCATGGGAAGGACTGCGTAATGTGCGAAGCGGCACACCGGTGGAAAGTATTGAAGTAAATTTTAATTTACCCGGCATTATCCTTGAATTTGTTTGCTCATTGAGTACTTGTACCAAATCATTATTGGTGCCTGCGGCAATATATCGAGGACCCACTACAGCCGGATAAGAAAATTGATAGATATTATTTTCTGGGACAAGCATTTCCGTATAAGATATGGTTACGGTTATACTATCACCCTTCAGAATATTTGCCACATTCATTTTAAAGACATTCGGGGTGATTTCCTCAAGTAATGAAGCCGATTTACCTTCTTCTTTGGCTTTTGTATAATCAATTCTTGCTTGTTGTTTTTCTTTGACAATAGCAGTAATCACTCTGTCTTCCACTTGCATTTTCATAGCATAGACAGCCGCTTTTGTTGATGCAGGGAACACATATATTGCCTCAATCGGATCTTTATCATTATTCACATAAATCTGGCGAATTGTCACATCTGCTATCATTCCGACAATACTCACATGAATATCCGTTAATGCCAAAGGGAAATTATTGACATTTCCTTTTGTAATAAAAAATCGCGGCGACATCGTATTTTCGTTTTGCACCGGATTATTAGATTTCCATGATTGTGCATGAAGGAAAGATGGTATGAAGGCAATAATCACAAAAAAAGCCAATATCAATCTCAATTCTTTACAATGTTTCATTTTCCACTCTCCTTACTTAGTAATAATAAGTCTTGTAACCGATTGCATACCTTGTTGATTGGCAGCAATAACATGATAAATGCCATTAGGCAATTGAAATTCAAGAGGAATTTTTACCGTACTCTCTGCCTGCACCATCATCGCCGGTATATTCATCAAAAGCTGACCATCCAATGAATAAACTCCAATAATTATTTCCTGATCTTTTCTTGATTTAAGCACAACCTGTGTCATATTTTGCGCCGGATTGGGTGCAAGATACTGAATTGCTATATCAAATTCATGAGAATACTGTTGTTCATTGGATTGTTCAATGGATTGTTTTTCTTTTGGGTTATCTTCACCGGGCTTTTGTATCATTGTGTCGGGTACAATATCCTGCACATTATTTGTCGGATAATACCACAATACTAATGATGTTTTTGTTCCTTTGATAGGTATTTTTATCGGAACAAATGAAAGAAGCATCGAATTTTCTTCAGCATTCATTTTTCCTGTAAATAATTTCTCTAATACGGCTTTTGTGCGATGATGTATATCCTCATTTGTGGTATTACATAATACTACCGATGCATAATTTTTTCCATGATACCGCACATCATGAGTTATCATTTGTGGCTGGGGAATATCTTTATTTGCTTCTATGGCGGTTTTATCTTGTTGTAAAATTTCAGCTTTTATTGCAAATTCTTCCGCGATTATTTTTAATCGCACAGGAATTGAAGTGCCGGTTGTGTCATAGCCATACGCATATAAAAGCGAGACTAACTTATCGGGTTGTATTGCTGTTGCAGAAGACGTGCCTTCACGTTTTTTGAGAATATCCAAAAGTGTGGAAGGATTATTTTTTTCAAGAAGTATGCTCACAGTAAATTCCGTGCTTCCATCGAAAAATATCAATCCTAATTTTTCACTGTCTTTCTGTTGGGCATTATACATTTTCTGTCCGTCTATTTTAACAGGCAATACAAATGGCTCCGGATTTTCCGTACTGCGTAAATAATCACCGTCTGCTTTTATTGATGTTGTACTTTTTTTCGGGTGCGGCAAAGCTTGCAATGGATTATTATCATACTCTAATGGAATAAGTGTTGCAATAGTCAGCCCCGACAGAATAATATTCATTATCATAACAAACCTCCAAAATAACGTTGTGTTTGTACGTGTTGATTGCGAATCGGAAAAGCGCACTAAGTCCATAAGCTCTTTCTCAGAGAGTAATGGCTCTTGATTGGTAAAATCTGCAGCTTTTCGTAATTCTTCTTCGAGTGTTTTTTTCATGTATTTCTCTCCTGCGTAAGGAGTAAATCAAGATTCTGAAATAAGAGATTGTTGTTGTAAACCCACACCTAAAAGTTCTGCAAGCGTTTTTTTGGCTCTGAATATTCTTACCTTAATGGAAGACAGCGAACCGCCTTGAATTTCCTGCACCTCTTTGTGTGATAATCCGCTAATCTCGCTGAGCATAATTGCCTCCTTCGATTCGGGCGACAATTTGTCTATTGCTTGATATAACAATGCAATATCTGTTGCAGTTTCGGGCGAAGTGTAATTCCGAAATAGCTCTTCAACCTGTTCAGCACTTGCAATAGTTCTTTTCGCATATCTGGCTGATTGGGCTACTCTTGAACATATAGTGAATATATAGCTCAAGAAAGCTTTGTCATCGCGTAACATCTCAAATCCCTCAAAAGCTTTTAATACAGTTTCACCGACAATGTCCTTAGCATCGTCACGGTTACGCGTCACCGTCAATGCAAAACGCTCCAAGCGCGGATAGACCGGCTTTAGTAATGCCATAAATCGTTGTTGTTTTGCGTTGTCAGTCATATCGGTAAAGAGTATATCAACCTTTTCTGAACAGTAAGTGCTTCATCACCCGTCATTGGTTACACAGAAGTAATGATTTTCTTTTATACATGGATTTTGTTATCACAATTTTATAAAAAAAAAGTCCGTACAATCAAAGTACAGACTTTTCTATTTTATAGGTATATTACTATTTTTCTACAATCCAGATTTATCGGCTTGTCCTCGTTTGACGGCATGTGCGCCAATCATTTTACCATGTTCTAACCCTTTTTCGCAATCGAAACGATAGTGAATACCACCGTAAATCCGTGATACCGAAGCCTCCGTTGCCATAGCATCAAATTCGGATTTATTATTCGGGAAAAGGTATGATAACACTTCCGCAGCCGCACCGGAGAATGTGGAGTGTCCGGAAGTATAAGCAGGGAAATTAGGAATACCTGTAGAAGTTTTTATTTCGGCATTTACTTCTGAAGGGCGCGGCACTAAGTAATAGTATTTGACATCCCAGCAGCATATACCGGCATCTTGCATTGCACTATTCAATAATGCCAATGCTCTTGCAGTGCGTACTTCGCTGAATTTATTGGCATAGGTTAATGCCGCGGCTTTTCTGTTCCAATGTCCGGGAGGAGTATATGTGCCTGCTCCATCTGCCCAATATGATGCAATGCGAACTTGCTCACGTGAGCGATCTTTTGCTATGGCAATAAGTTCATCAAGGTTTTGCTTAAATTCAGCACTCTCGAATGTAGGAGGCGGACCGATAGCAGTGCGCATGGCAATTTTTTCTTCAGCGGTAAAATTCCATGTTTTTACATTACCATAAGCAGGTAACATAGGTGGGCGTGGTGGCACTTCACGACTTGTCCAAATACGTCCGATACCACGTGCTTTTGCATCAGCAATTTGATTTTGATAACCGGGTTGATTATTTGCTGCGCCCATACCGTCGGTTTTTGCATAGGCAATAATTTTGTCGGCAACAGCTTTCCCTAAAGCTTCTCCGGCATCAATATCGCTTTGTACATTCATTCCCGCCCATAATCTGCTGTTTTTATGTTCATCGGATTTTTGGGTTAAGAGAGGAACTTCACCCGGAAATAAAAATTTCAGTATTTCTCGAGATGCCGCAGCTACGACAGCGTCTTCGGAAGGATATGAAGGTGCGTCTATTTGCGGCAAACGAGCTGTTGAGCCATTTGGCAGAGCATAAGGCGCTGTTCTTCCATAGAGTTGTCTAAAGTGAGATGTTGCCACGAGAGCATCGTACTGAGCAATAGAAAGTAAAGCAAAAGCACGCGATGCATAGGGAGGAGTAGCGAATGGGAAGCGCGGGTTTTTGAGCGGATTTGCCGGATCAGGATTGGGATACTTCCCATTTTCATCATAGTTTGGCGGTATATTATACGCTGCCGCCAACTCGCGAGCTATTTCATTCCAACGTATTACACCGCCTGCACCCCAAAATTTTATTGCCTGTTGTTGTGCTTCATTAGGATTTAATGCTTTAACAGCAGCAAGTTCTTGTTGATACTCATTGGAAGAAATATCAGCAGGTGCAACCACCGTAACATCTGAAAACGGAACAACGAATGGTTGCCAGTTTCCGGCATTTGTATCTAATTGCACCGGAGCATATGGCTGGAGTTCCACAACTTCAATGGTTTTTTCTTCACATCCGATAAATGCGAATAAGCATACAAGTATTACAGCACAAAGTGTATATTGTATTTTCATAGTTTTTTCCTTCCTTAGTCAACAGTATTAGCGTAATTTAGGTTCATTATCATGGGTCATTTCTTCATCGCCGCCGCCAAATTGGAAAATATATCCGAAACCAATATTCAACATTGTTGATTGTCCGAAATTGCGACCTGCAACCACTTGAGAAGCATTCGCCATAATGGAAACCATACCGATATTATAACGACCATAGAGACCAATGGTGGATGATTGCATCATTACCGTAGGAGTAGGCATGGAATTATAACGAATATCATCACCGCTTACGCATGTAAATCTGTCGAAATACGCATCTACCTGATAATCGGAAGTAATATGCCCTAAGCGCAACGTAAAATCCGCTGCATTCGGGATAGGGATAGAGTTTGTGTTATATAAGCGACCATTATAAAAATAGGACTCTTCATCAATGTCACTTTCACCGCGCACAGTGTATCCGGCTTGGAAAGTTCCATACCAACCATCGTTAGTGGTAAAGTCTGCCACCGCACGTAAGGAACCCGACCATGTTCCCATACCAATACTGGCGGGCAATTGGTTCACCACATAATTATGAGTGGGGATTGAACCGCCTACTGTACCAAAGAAAGCAAGTGTTCCTAAACTTGTTTCGGTTGTATATGCATTATATTTCAACCACAAAGAAACATCTTGAAATCCTTGATAACCGCTTAAGTAGCTATCGGAGAACCCTGTAGTGACATAGGGCAAAGAATAAATCACATTCAAATCATCAGTTAGTCCGTATGCACCCATAAGGGTAAGGATATGCGAGCGAAATGTACCCAGATTTGAGTTAGAACGTTTCACATCGGATTCCCAATATTGGGACCATGAGTTCTGTGAGTAGCTCAGCACTTGACAGAAGCTGTTTTTTGACATCATAAGACCGTCACCCGGAGTTTCTGCACGTAGTGAATGTGAGAATATACCGGCACTGATCATTGACAATAGCAATAATCGTTTCATCATACATAAACCGAGAAAAATTTACAACAATATGGACACAAAGATACGTATTATCATCAAGTTAGATTATAAATTTGAAGGAACAAGCCCTAATTTAGCAATTGCACCATTTTTAAAATGTAACGTCACACCTACAAGTCCAAACTTATGATTAGCAACATAGACTATTTTTTCAACAATCGGATCATCCTTGGTTTCTTCCACTTTAAGCACTTTAATTTTCCAAAAGACAATATCATAATCATCTGTTGTGGATTTATAGACAACTTGGCGAGTGATCTTTACATTATCATTATCCGTAAATTCATATTTATCCCCCACAATAGCAGAATATTTCACCAATGTAAAGGGTTTGGACAAATCTCCGCCACTATACATAAAATCCTGTATTCCCTCAGATGTGACTCTTGATTTTACATTGACCGTTAGATTCATAAATTTTCGGTCGGCAGTATCAAGACTTACACCGAATTTCTTGAGATAGGTATTGAGGATGGTAAATTTTTGGTCTCTGTTTAAAGTGTGAGTACCAATAAGTGTATCAAGTGATTTCGCGGATGTACTATCAAAGGTAAACTTGGCAAATGTCGTAACAATACCGTTATCATTTTTGGTCACAATGACGGAGTCTTTGACATTTTCGATATATGTCTCATTAAAGTAAAGATAACACGATGTCTTATCACCAACATCCGTAAAATCAACATTAGGGTTACCTCCAAAATCATTGGGATTAGGAGTGTTCGGGGTAGTCGAATCGCTGCATGACGAAAGAGAAAAAAGAAATGCAGCAAGAATAACCGAATAGAACATAGCTTTCATACATCACCTCATAACAAAAAAAAATCTGCTTAATTATTAATTCTTTTGAATCATAATAGTTATAACAGTTGTTTTTCAACATCGTTACACACGCAAAATTACGTGTTTTGTGTACTATGAAACTAAAATAATAATTAAGCAGATTTATAAATCTACTATGGGATTATGCTTTATTTTCTTCTTCGTTATTCTGTGATGCCTCATCATTTGATGATTGGGCTGATTCACCGGCATCAGCATTATCTTGCTGTTCTGCGACTTCTGAAGATACTTCAACATCTGAAGATTCGGCAACTACTTGCTCATTCACTTCTTCTGTGACAGCTACAACTTCTTCCACGACCGGAGCAGCTTGCTCTAATGGCGGAGAAACAACTTGAACGGGTTTAGCAACTACAGTTGAAGTAGATTTTTTACGACGAGCGCGTGATGCTACACCATCTTGTGGTTTTGAATAATCAACAAATTCGATAATAGCAACATTACCGCCATCGCCACGACGCTGTCCAAGTTTGGTTATTCGCAAATATCCACCATTGCGATTAACAATGACCGGAGCAATTTCAGTGAATAAATGCTCAAGTGTTTTTTTCTGAGTAATAAAACGAGCAACTTGGCGACGATTATGTATATCAACCGTCTGACCCGTAGGAAGATTACCCTGCTGTTCATTTAAAAGTGCATTTTTTGCTCGAGTAATGAGTTGTTCTGCAAAAGGACGCAATTCTTTAGCTTTCGCTTCAGTTGTCTTGATACGTTTATGCTCAAATAAAGACATTGCCATATTGTTAAGCAATGCTTTTCTGTGACTGGCAGTACGTTTTAGCTTTCGACCGGATTTAAGATGTCTCATAATTACAATTCAAACGTTATATATTCAATCCGCTTAGCCTGCGGTGGATTCTTCAGTTAACTCTTGTCTATAGTCTTCAATATTCATTCCGAATTGAAGTCCGTTTTCTTTTACGATATCAGCCATTTCATTCAAAGATTTACGTCCGAAATTTCTAAATTTCAATAAATCTTGTTCAGTAAGCTGTACCAACTCTGCTAAAGTACCTATGTTCGCCGCCTTTAGACAGTTGTGAGCGCGTACCGAAAGTTCTAATTCCTCAACCGGTTGGAAAAGGATACGTCTGATGCGATTTCTTTCTTGAATACGAGCTTCTTCTTCGGGGGTTAATTCTCTTTTTTCATCAATAACAACTTTACTCGGCTTGAAGTGACCAAACATTGCGAGATGTTCTTGAAGGATTATGGCAGCATTTTCTACTGCCTCTTGCGGTGTGATTGTTCCGTCTGTATGAACATCAAGCGTTAATTGTTCATAATCTGTTTTTTGCCCCACACGAAAAGGTTGGATTGTATAAACAACGTTTTTAATTGGTGTGTGGATAGCATCAATTGCCATCATACCAACAGGAAAATCAGCTGTATTCTGTTCTTCTGCGGGTACATAACCACGACCTTTACCGAGTCGTAATTCGACATCAAATTCAGCATCATCTGCAAGTGAAGCAATATGATGATTGAGGTTGAGAACTTCTATTTCGGGGGAAGCATCTTGTATATCTTGAGCAGTCCAAGCACCACTGCCTTTAATTTTAAAGGAAACGGTCGGAGCATTTGTACTCAAGATTTTGAAACGCACTTCTTTGAGATTCAAAATTATTTCGGTCATATCTTCGATAACACCGGGAATTGTTTGAAACTCATGAAAAACGCCTGAAATACTCAACCCTATAATCGCCGCACCGGGCGTAGATGACAAAAGCACACGCCTTAAGGCATTGCCTATTGTAACCCCATAACCCTCTTCAAGCGGTTGCATGATAAATTTTGCACTACTTTGTTCGGAGGAATTTTCGATTGTCACACCTTCCGGCATTTGCAATGCTGCAATCATACTGTTCTTTCTTTTTTTCGTTACTAAAATAGTTAGAAATAATACTTACAAAGTATTATTATTAACAAACATTTGAGAGATATTAGCGGGTCGTAGCAAAACTATTCTTAGACACGACGTCTTTTTGGCGGACGGCAACCATTGTGAGGAAGAGGTGTACGATCAATAATACTTAAAACCTCTAGACCTGCACTGGATAATGCACGCACCGCAGCTTCTCTACCGCTTCCGGGACCTTTTACTACAACTTCTAATTTGCGAAGCCCCATATCGTAAGCTTCTTTTGCACAACGCTCGGCAGATACTTGAGAAGCATAGGGAGTATTTTTCTTAGAACCACGGAAACCATTTCGTCCGGCACTTGACCAGCACAAAGCGTTACCATAGGTGTCAGTAATAGTTACCAACACATTATTAAATGTTGCTTTGATAAAAGCGCGACCATGAACATCGGCAACAACTTTTTTCTTAACCCGTTTTTTTATAGCAGCCATCGGCTCATTCGTGTAATTGAGTTAAACTGTAATTTCTTAATTATAAATTCTACTTTGTGAAGGCATGATAATTTTTGCTATATCATGCGGCAACTTTGTGACTTTGGTAAAAATAGTAAGCCACAGAAGATTCAAAGATTATTTCTTTACCGCTTTCTTTTTTCCGGCTACTGTCTTACGACGACCTTTACGAGTACGTGAATTCGTTCGTGTACGCTGACCACGAACAGGCAAACCACGACGATGACGTAAACCTCTATATGCACCGACATCCATCAAGCGTTTGATGTTTAATTGAATTTCGGAACGAAGTTGACCTTCTGTTTTATATTCTTGTATTATCTGACGCAAACGTGCAATCTCTTCATCTGTCCAAGTTGCAACACGCTTACTCTCATCAATACCGGCTTTTACCAGAATTGCTTCCGAAGTTGTACGTCCAATACCAAAAATGTAAGTAAGACCAATTACCCCACGTTTATTTTTCGGTAAATCTACACCTGCAATACGTGCCATTCAGCTCTCCTCTTATCCCTGACGTTGTTTAAAACGTGGATTTTTTTTGTTGATGATGTAAACGCGCCCTTTACGACGGACAATTTTATCATCCGGATTGCGCTTTTTTACTGATGCTTGTACTTTCATAAGAATATCTCTTTCTCTATCGAAATCTTGATTTTTTGGAACGATCTATGAATAGATTATTTGTAACGATAGACTATTCTACCTTTTGATAAATCATAAGGCGAAAGTTCTACTGTTACTTTATCGCCTTGAAGAATCTTGATGAAATTCATCCTCATTTTGCCGGAAATATGGGCAAGAACTTTATGATCATTGTCCAATTTAACAATGAATTGCGTATTTGGTAATGTTTCATCAATAACACCATCAACGCGTATAAGGTCTTGCTTTGGCATATAAAAGGATCCTAATGTTGAACAAATATACTATTATTATACCCCGCCAACACCAAGTGTGGCACGTCCGCGAATTTTTCCACTTTTCATGAAACCATCATAATGACGCATGAGCAAGTACGATTCAATTTGTTGTAATGAATCTAATGCAACTCCAACAACAATCAAAAGACTTGTACCACCAAAAAATGATGCAAACATGGGTGGAACTTGAAGTGCATTTGAAACGAAAGTCGGTAATATTGCAATTAATGCTAAAAATATTGAGCCGGGTAAAGTAATTTTTGTCAATATATTTTCTATGTAATCAGCAGTTGCTTTGCCGGGACGAACACCCGGAATAAAGCCCCCATTCTTTTTCATATTTTCTGCTGTGTCTTTAGGATTAAAAATAATAGCAGTATAGAAATATGTAAAAAAGATTATTATTGCGGCATACACTATAGCATACACGAATGAAGTTTCGCTAAACATCTGAGAGAGGTAGATGACTGCCGTGCTCTCAGGTGCAAATGATAAAAGTGTATTCGGAATAAACATCAAAGATTGAGCAAAGATAATAGGCATTACACCTGCTGTATTAACTCTTAGAGGTATATACTGTGTTTGGCCGCCATATTGTTTGTTACCAACAACCCTTTTTGCATATTGAACAGGTATTCTGCGTGCCCCTTGTGTAATAAGCACAACAGCACTAATCACAGCGAGTAATGCACCAAACATAAAGATATCTATTAACCAGCGATTACCACCATTTGCAATAACAAGATTGAACTCTTGACTTACAGCTGCAGGCAAACGTGCAATAATACCAATAAAAATAATCAATGAAATACCATTTCCTATTCCGCGCTCAGTAATCTGTTCTCCTAACCACATAAGAAAAATCGTACCTGAGGTTAAGAGAATAACAGCAGATATATAAAAACCTATTCCGCCTTCTGCAATTGCACCTTGAGAACGATTTGCCATACTTATAGCCATACCCCAAGCCTGCAATGCAGCAATAGGTACAGTAGCTAAGCGTGTCCATTGGTTAAGTTTACGTCTGCCTTCTTCACCTTCACGCTGCATCTTTTGTATTTGAGGCATTACAATTCCAGCAAGCTGAAAGATAATGCTTGCGGAAATATACGGCATGATTCCCAATGCAAAAATTGCTGCATTGGAGAATGCCCCTCCTACAAACATATCATATAAACCAAAAAGCGTATTTGCATCAGTGCTGCCCGATTGCATAGCAGCAACATTTACTCCGGGCAAAGTAATATATGCACCGATTCTTACACCAATAAGTACCAGAATCGTAAAGATAATTCGAGTACGTAATTCTTCAATTTTGAAGATATGCTGGAAGGTTTGAACAAGGTTAGCCATTTGTCAATGCAGTGCCTCCAAGTGATTCAATCTTTGCTTTTGCCGAAGCTGAATAACTATCTGCTTGCACGTGCAAAACAGAAGTAATATCACCATTGCCAAGAATTTTTACCGGTTGGATAGATGAACCAATAGCACCACTGGTACGCAAATTTTCGACAGTTACCGCTTGAGCTGGAATCCTCCCGGAATCAACAAGCGTTTGTATTGTTGATAGGTTAACAACTTGGTACTCCACTCTGAATGGATTAGTAAATCCAAACTTAGGAAGGCGACGCACGAGAGGCATTTGACCGCCCTCGAAACCGCTTTTATTTTTATGCCCCGAACGTGATTGGTGTCCCTTATGTCCACGAGTAGAGGTTCCACCATGTCCCGAGCCGGGTCCACGGCCGATACGCTTTGATTTTTTAACCGAACCGGCAGCTGCCGTAAGATTTCCGATATGCTTCATAACCGTCTCTTATAATCTTAATTTTCTACTACGTTAACAAGATGTGTAACAACCGCAATCATACCGCGTGTCTGCGCATTATCAGGCATCACAACCGAATGATTCGGACGACCAAGCCCCATAGCTTTTATTGTGCGTTTTTGGTTTTCTTTACACTTAATGATACTACGAGTTTGTGTTATTGTAAGTGTCTGTGCCATGATACGATTTCGTTCTGTTAATGTAATGTATGTACTAAATGTTTTTTTGATAATGTCTTAACCGTGCATTACTTTTGCAACACTCACACCACGACGATCTGCCACAGTATTAATGTCTTCAAGCATTGTTAATGCTTTAATAGTTGCCTTAACTGTGTTATGAGGATTTGAAGATCCCATACTTTTCGTTAAAACATCTTGGACACCTGCAAGTTCAAGTACCGCACGAACTCCTCCGGCGGCGATGACACCTGTACCGGCGGTAGCAGGTTTTATAAGAATTTTTGCAGCTCCAAATTTTCCGACTACATCATGTGGGATAGTATTATCCTGTAAGCGTACCTTGGTGACATTTTTCTTTGCCGCCTCTGTAGCTTTTTGGACAGCATCTACAACCTCACCGGCTTTGCCGAGACCGTAGCCCACATGCCCGTTGCCGTCGCCGACAACAACAATTGCTGAAAAATTAAAGCGGCGACCACCTTTTACTACTTTCGCCGTTCTGCCGACATGGACGAGTTTATCCTTAAGATCCAACTCTGATACTTTCGTTTTTGCCACGTAGATGTACTCCGTTTGAAGATGTTAGTGCTAATTAAAATTGCAATCCGCCTTCGCGTGCACCATCTGCCAGTGCTTTTACGCGACCATGATACATAAATCCGTTTCTGTCGAAAACAACAGATGTCACATTGGCAGACAATGCTCGCTGAGCTAAAATTTTACCTACCAAATGACTTCTCTCGGATTTTGTTTTGCCTTCCACTGATGTAACTACTTCTTTATCAGTTGATGAAGCAGCAGCAACCGTGTGTCCTTTAGTGTCATCAATGACCTGAGCATAAATATGCCCAAGACTGCGATATACTGTAAGACGAAGACGCTCTTGTGTTCCGAACACTTTTTTACGAACACGTTGCTTTCTTCTAGCACGTTGTTTGACTTTTAATTTCTGTACGCTCATTGTTTGCTCTATAAAGAGGTTGAGAACTTCTTTTTCGTATTAAATTAATGTGTAAGAGTTTTGCAATTCTTACTTACCTGCCGACTTTCCGGCTTTACGACGTATATATTCACCTGCATAACGAATACCTTTTCCTTTATATGGCTCGGGTTTGCGAAAACGTCTTACTCTTGAAGCAACTTCACCAACTAAATGTCTGTCAATACCTTTGACAATAATTTGAGTAGGTGCCGGAACTTCAAAAACTATCCCCGGTGGAGGTATAAATAATACGGGATGAGAATATCCAATGGTCAATAATAAATTTGTTTTTCTCATTTCAGCACGATAACCAACACCTTCAATTTGAAGTTGTTTCTGGAAACCATTGGTAACGCCCTCTATAGCATTTGCTACCAATGCTCGTGTCATACCATGCAAGGCACGAACACTTTTTTCATCGCTACTACGAGAGAATGACAAAACATTATTTTCTAATTGACAACTAATTTCGGAGGAAATACTTACTTGAAGTTCTCCCTTTGGTCCTTTAGCATTTACCTCGCCGTTGTTTATAGAAATTTGAACACCGGCTGGTATTGTTATAATCTTTTTTCCGACCCTTGACACTGTGTTATTCTCCTTGGATATAATCTGGTCTTACCAAACTGTACAAATAACTTCACCACCCGCATTAAATGCTCGTGCTTGCTTATCGGTAACAATTCCTTTTGAAGTTGAAATAATTGCTACACCTAAGCCATTTTTTACACGCGGAATTTCATCCGCCGGTGCATAAATGCGCCTGCCCGGTTTGCTAACTCGAACAATCTGGTTAATGGCGGGAGCACCATTGTGATAACGTAGAGTAACACGGATTGCTCCTTGCGGACCATTGCCCTCTACTCTTTCCCAATTTGCAATATATCCCTGATCTTTGAGAATCTCTGCTATAGCAGTTTTTTCTTTTGAAGCAGGTGCATCAACCGTTTTGTGTCGCGCCTGAGCCGCATTCCTAATCCGTGTAAGGAAATCTGCAATTGTATCTGTTACTGGCATAAATTTGTTTGAATTACGTTCAACTTTATCTATATGTCTGAATGTATTTATCGTTTACCAACTTGATTTACGAACGCCGGGTATTTTACCCTCTAAGGCAAGTTCTCTGAACTTATTACGACATAAACCATATTTTTTATATACTGCACGCCCACGTCCGGTCTGCGAACATCTACTGCGAAGGCGAGTAGGTGCACTATTGCGAGGCAATTTTTGTAAGCCTTCATAGTCGCCTTTTTCTTTCAATTCTGCTCGTATTGCAGCATACTTATCAATAAGGCGACGACGTTTTTCATTGCGTGCTGTTACACTTTTCTTTGCCATATATTATACCTTGTTAAGCTTTACGGAAAGGAAATCCAAATTCTTTGAGGAGTGCGTATGCCTCTTCGTCAGTTGAAGCAGAGGTAACAAACGTAATATCCATACCTGTTATGCGATTTACCTTGTCAACATCTATTTCAGGAAATATAATCTGCTCTTTGATTCCGATGGTCAAATTACCACGTCCGTCAAATCCTTTATCGGAAAAGCCACGAAAATCGCGTACTCGAGGTGAGGTAATATTCACAAAACGATCCAAAAATTCAAACATACGCGCTTGTCGCAACGTTACGTGACACCCGATAGGCATACCTTCACGTAATTTAAAGTTCGCAATTGACTTTTTAGAACGAGTTACCGCCGGTCTTTGGCCTGCAATAAGTTCTAACTCATTAACAGCGGCTTGAAGATTTTTCGGATCACTCACTGCAACACCAACACCCATATTCAAACAGATTTTCTCAAGTTTTGGTACTTGCATGATGGATTTGTATCCGAACTGTTTCATAAGGTTCGGAATAATTTGTTCACGATAAAACTGCTTAAGGCGTGGAGTTGGGATATCTCCTTGATACTGCTCTATCCTCGCACCTTCAGGCTTAATATCGAACTTTTTTGACGTTGTTTGTTTCTTTGCCATGATACGCTGCTATCAATTTTTTAGTTCTTTTGTATAATATTTTGAGCGCTTTGTACGAACAACACGGACTTTTTCACCGTTGCGTTCTTCTATACCCACTCTTACAGGAATACCATCAGAGTCAACAAGCTGTACATTAGAATAATGTATTGGCATCTCGCGCTCTATGATACCACCTTGCTGATTTGCGGCTGAAGGTTTCTCATGCTTTTTTCTCACATTTATACCTTCTACCAAAATACGCATAGTTTTCGGATAAACACGAAGAACACGTCCTGTTTTACCACGTTCCCAATGTTCAGATTGAGTTCCTTCAGTTTTTTCACTACGACCGGCAATAACCATGACCATGTCGCCTTTTTTAATCTTGAGTTTCATTTTCACATTCCTCTTCTTAAAGAACTTCAGGAGCGAGTGAGATAATTTTCATAAAGTTTCTTTCGCGCAATTCACGCGCTACCGGTCCAAATATACGAGTGCCACGAGGCTCACCTTGATTATTGAGTATTACCGCAGCATTCTCATCAAAACGTATATATGAACCATCTTTGCGACTAATTTCTTTTTTTGTCCGCACTACTACCGCTTTGCAAACATCACCTTTTTTCACATTACCATTAGGCAATGCCGCCTTTACTGAGACCACGATGACATCACCTACACCGGCATAGCGACGAGCATGACCACCTAGGATGCGGATACACCGTACGCGTCTGGCTCCGGAATTATCAGCTACAATAAGGTTTGATTCTTCCTGTATCATTTATCTGCTCTCCCTCTATTAAATTGCACGTTCGATGATTGTGTCAAGAGACCAACGTTTCTTAGCACTTAATGGACGACTTTCAACTATACGTACCGTATCACCGATTCCGCACTCATTGTTTTCATCGTGTATCATAACACGCTTTGTTTGCTTGAAATACTTTTTGTAAATCGGGTGTGCAACTTGGCGTTCCAAAGCAACTACCGCAGATTTATTCATTTTATTACTCACTACCTTGCCAACACGATACTTACGATGCGGTTGTTTTTGCTCGGTTTGCTGTTCGTTTACTGTTTCTTGCATTAATTATATCTCCCGATATTAACCCTGTGCCCGTTCGTGAAGAACGGTTTTAATACGGGCAATATCTTTGCGTAATGTATTAAGTTGAGAAGTATTTTGCAATTGTCCGAGTACACGCTGAAAACGAAGTTTTGTCAAAGTATCTTCATTTTCGCGGATTGCTATCATGAGCTCATCATTGCTCAAGTCACGTAAATCTTTGGCTGTTCTTCCTTTCATTCCATCACCGCATCATAACGTGTAACAAACTTTGTTTTGATTGGCAGTTTATGAGATGCTAACCTTACAGCCTCTTCAGCTGCTTCCTTAGATACACCGTCTATCTCAAATAATATGCGACCAGGCTTTACGACAGCAACCCAGAACTCAGGATTACCTTTACCACTACCCATACGTGTTTCTGCCGGTTTTTTAGTTACTGGTTTATCAGGAAAAATCCTAATCCACACTTTTCCGTCACGTTTAAGATAGCGATTGATGGCAATACGAGCAGCCTCAATTTGGCGATTCGTAATCCATGCTGGCTCTAATGCTTTCAAACCAAAGGTTCCAAAATCAACAGAAGCCCCACGAAACGATTTACCAGCTCGCCTACCGCGCTGTGTTTTACGATGTTTTACTCTTTTTGGTATTAGCATGACGTATTCTTCTAATTATTCTCTTTGATTGTGTTATTATACACTAATATTTCTCTTAATCGCCTGATTGTTGTTTTCCGATAATTTCACCACGACAAACCCAGACTTTAACACCGATTTGACCGTAAATTGTCGAGCCTGTAGAAACGCCGTAATCTATATCAGCGCGCAATGTATGCAAAGGAACTCTGCCTTCTTTGTACTGCTCTGTTCTACTCATATCTGCTCCGCCCAAGCGTCCGGAACACATAACACGAACACCATCAGCTCCGGTTCTCATGGCAGCGCTCACTGCTTGTTTCATTGCCTTACGGAAAGATACTCTGCCTTCAAGCTGAGATGCAATATTATCAGCTACTAATTGTGCGTCTAATTCAGGACGTTTAATTTCACTAATAAGAATTTTGGCATCTTTCTTAGTAAGCCTTTTCAATTCCTCTTCCAACAAAGTAATGTCTTTACCGGAACGCCCAATAATTACACCGGGACGTGATGTGTGGATGGTTATACGCATTTGCTTTGCAGTTCGCTCAATTACTAAGCGAGCAACACCTGCTTTTTTCAAACGGCTCTTGATATATTGGCGCACCATTAAATCTTCTGAGAGTTTTTCAGATAGATTTCTTTCGTCAAACCAATTAGCATCCCATTGCTTAATGATGCCTAAGCGCAACCCTATCGGATTAGTTTTCTGACCCAACGTTATACTCCTTGACGCTACTTTTAATTAGCAAGTTCTGAAACGACGATTGTTAAATGATGGGAGCGTTTACGAATTCTGTACGCACGTCCCTGCGGTGCAGGTGATATACGTTTCATCATAGGTCCCGCATCCACATATGCTTGTTTTACAACCAATTTAAAAAGGTCATAAGATTCAAGCGATTTATTTTCTAAGTTAGCTACTGCTGAACGAAGTACCATTTCGGCATCTTTTGATGCACCTTTCGAATGAAATCGAAGGATATTTAGTGCTTCACCAACTGACTTTCCGCGCACCAAATCAACCAATAGGCGCATCTTTCTCGGTGATGAGCGTAAAAACCGACGTATTGCTCGAGCTTCCATAGTGTTTGATTCTCTCACGATTATTTCTTACCTGTTTTCAAATCTTTACGATTACCTGAGTGTCCTCTGTATGTACGTGTCGGCGAAAACTCACCGAGTTTATGGCCTACCATATTTTCTGAAACATACACAGGTATAAATTTATTACCGTTATGTACAGCAAATGTATGCCCTACAAAGTCCGGAGATATCATTGATGCCCGAGACCATGTTTTAACGACTTTTTTCTGACCTGCTTTATTTAATTCATCAATTTTTTTCATTAATTTGACACTGATGAATGGTCCTTTTTTAAGAGAACGAGCCATTATTTCCTCTATTATTTAGTCCGTTTTCTGATAATCAATGCATCGGATTTTTTACCTTTTTTACGAGTTTTCAATCCTTTAGCTAATTGTCCCCATGGCGAACGAGGGTGTTTTCTACCGCCACCTGATTTTGATTTACCTTCACCACCACCCATTGGGTGATCTATCGGATTCATCGCCATACCACGAGTTTGTGGACGAATACCTTTCCAACGTGAACGTCCCGCTTTACCCCATAAGACATTTTCATTATCGGAGTTTCCAACAGACCCTAATGTCGCAACACACTCCGATGGAATATTCCTAATTTCACCTGATGGCAACTTTACCTGAGCATATTTTAGGTCACATCC
The DNA here is from genome assembly GCA_002344005.1 of Ignavibacteria bacterium UBA2373. GTDB lineage: Bacteria > Bacteroidota > Ignavibacteria > Kapaibacteriales > UBA961 > UBA2353. The sequence goes on from DDTD01000008.1 coordinate 41,324, forward strand.
GACTAACTGAGCTGATGCACCTGCACTCCGTGCAATTTGTCCACCTTTTCCAGGCTTCAACTCAATGTTATGAATCATCATACCGACAGGTATTTTGTTTAGCGGAAGCGTATTACCATCCTGAAAGTCTGCTTTTGGTCCGGAAATAATTTCTTGACCTACTTTAAGTTTATCAGGAGCGATAATATAACGCTTTTCGCCATCTTCATATTCTACCAAAGCAATACGACATGTACGGTTCGGATCATACTCAATGGTTTTTACTATAGCTTTGATGCCAATTTTATTGCGCTTAAAATCAATAATACGATACTTACGTTTATGTCCACCTCCACGATGTCTAGAGGTAATACGACCGGTATTATTGCGTCCACCGCTTTTCTTAATGGGTTCAAGCAATGATTTCTCAGGAGTATCTGTTGTAACTTCATTGAAGCTACTTACTGAGTAAAATCTTGTACCCGGTGTAATCGGTTTTAGTATTCTTAATGCCATTGTTTTATTTCCCTATTTGGCTCTTACCATCTTTCAATGGTAAACTTAGTTCTTATTCTTCAACGTTTCCTTCACCGCCAACGATGTCAATCGTGAAGCCGGATTTGAGTGTAATTATTGCTTTCTTACGAAGTGGTGTATGTCCTCTCATCAGACCACGTTTTGTCATACGGGTTTTATTTTTTCCACGTATTACTACTGTTCTAACATTATCCACTTCTACTCCAAACAATGCTTTAATTGCATGTTTGATTTGAATTTTATTCGCATCAGGAGTAACTTCAAAGGTATATTTTCTTGATTCTTGTACTTTATTAGCTTTTTCAGTCAGAATCGGACGTTTGATTACTGTAGTTGTCATAGTTTATTGCCTTCCCTTCATCAAAACGTTTCGATTACTTTTTGTACAGAACTTTTGCACAATACAATTTTCTTATGATTCAAAATATCGTATGCAGAAGCATTTTCAGCCTGCATAGTTTGGAACTTTGCAATATTACGAGCGGATAGGATAACATTTTCATCCATTACAGGTAATAAGAGCAAGGTTTTTTCATTCTCTATACGAAGTTTTTTAATTACCTCAGCCATGCGCTTAGTCTTAATCGTATCAAATGAAAAATCATCCACTACCATGAGATTGTTTTCTTTGACTCTAAGCGAGAGAGCTGATTTACGTGCTAAACGCTTTACTTTCTTTGGCAATCCCAATGTATATTTATGTGGTTTCGGACCATGTATAGTTCCACCACCAACCCATATAGGTGAGCGAGATGAACCTGAACGGGCAGTTCCACGACCTTTTTGTTTCCAAGGTTTTTTACCGCCGCCTGATACTTCCGTACGAGTTTTTGTTTTATGTGTACCTTGTCGCTGATTCGCAAGATATACTTTTACAGCCAAGTGCATCGCATGTTCATGCGGCTCGACATTAAATATGTCATCCGGTAATTCCATTGTCCCGGACTTTTGTCCATCTATTGTATATACGTCTATCTGCATGGCTCGCTATCACATTTTAATTAATTCGACAACGCTGTTAATTGCACCCGGAATACTGCCACTGACAAGTATTAGGTTTGAGTCAGGCATTATATCAACAATTTTTAAATTACGAACTGTTGTTTTCTTGCCACCCATTCTTCCTGCCATACGCTGACCTTTGAATACGCGCGATGGATAAGAAGATGCACCAATTGAACCAGGGGCACGCTGGCGGTCGGCTTGTCCGTGCGTTTGCATACCAACACCACTGAAATGATGACGGCGCACAACGCCCTGAAAACCTTTACCTTTACTCGTTCCTACCGCCTTGACAGTATCACCTTTAGTAAAAGCGCTTACGGTTATTGCATCACCAACAGCGTAGGCTCCTTGTATATTGCGAAACTCTTTGAGCAATCGCTTAGGAGTAACACCAGCTTTGGTAAATTGACCAGCTACCGGTTTTGATATTTTATCGGTTCTGGAATCACCATACCCTATTTGAAGGGCATCGTAACCATCCGAATCTTTTGTTTTCACTTTAACAATTGGGCAAGGACCAGCCTCGACTACGGTGCATGGAACTAAATCGCCTTTTTCATTAAAGACGCTTGTCATTCCCAGCTTTTTTCCCAATATTACACTCATGATTCTATCCTCGACGCTTCCAATGATTTAGACTTTAACTTCCACATCTACTCCCGCAGGCAATTCCAATCGCATCAATGCATCAATAGTCTTTTGCGTTGAACTAAAGATATCAACGAGACGTTTATGAAGACGTGATTCAAATTGCTCACGTGATTTTTTATCAACATGCGGTGAGCGAAGCACGGTATAAATCTGCTTCCGTGTAGGAAGTGGAATTGGACCGGATACTACTGCTCCCGTTTGTTTTACCGTACGAACGATACGTTCGGCGGATTTGTCTATGAGATTGTGGTCGTACGACTTCAGTTTAATTCGTATTCGCTGTGCAGCCACGTCGTTTCCTCTTTATGGAGATAAATGACAAAGGAGAATTCGGAGAGAGAAGAGTGTGGGATGGACATTCAGTCCTTCCCACTTTCTCATTCCGTGTTAATTTATTTATTATTTTATTCTATAATTTTTGTTACAACACCTGCACCTACTGTACGGCCACCTTCACGAATAGCGAAGCGGAGACCTTCTTCCATAGCTACTGTTGTAATCAATTCAACGACTAAGTTATCAACATTATCACCCGGCATAACCATCTCTACACCGCTTGGCAATTCAGCGATACCTGTTACATCCGTGGTTCTGAAGTAGAACTGAGGACGGTAACCATTAAAGAATGGAGTATGACGACCACCTTCTTCACGTGTAAGTACATATACTTGCGCATTGAATTTATGGTGAGGATTAATAGAACCTGTTTTAGCAAGTACCATACCGCGTTCCAATTCTTCTTTATCAACGCCACGCAATAATAAACCAACATTATCACCTGCTTGACCTTCATCAAGAAGTTTGCGGAACATTTCGATTCCTGTTACTGTTGTTTTTTTACGAACGCCGAAACCTACAATTTCAACTTCTTCATTGAGTTTTACGATACCGCGCTCAATTCTGCCTGTACCTACTGTACCGCGACCTGTGATTGAAAACACATCTTCGATAGGCATCAAGAATGGCTTATCAACATCGCGAATCGGTGTTGGCACATAACTGTCCACAGCATCCATAAGTTCAAAGATACATTTTGTACGCTCGTCATCTTTTGCAGCAGATGGATCAGATCCAGCATCAAGTGCTTTAAGAGCAGAACCTTTGACAATAGGAATATCATCTCCGGGGAACTCATATTTTGACAACAACTCACGTACTTCAAGCTCTACAAGTTCAAGCAACTCAGGGTCAGCAATATCTACTTTATTCAAGAAGACTACAATACGTGGAACACCTACTTGACGTGCAAGCAAGATATGTTCACGCGTTTGAGGCATTGGACCATCTGTACCGGCAACAACAAGAATTGCGCCGTCCATTTGAGCAGCACCAGTAATCATGTTCTTTACGTAGTCAGCGTGACCGGGACAATCTACGTGAGCGTAGTGACGGTTCGCTGTTTCGTATTCTACGTGAGCAGTTGCAATGGTAATCCCACGTGCACGCTCTTCAGGTGCATTATCAATGGAGTCAAATGAGCGAGCCTGTGATAGACCTGCTTTAGCTAGCACCATTGTGATAGCCGCTGTTAAAGTTGTTTTGCCATGATCAACGTGACCGATTGTACCGATATTCACGTGTGGCTTATTTCTTTCAAATTTCTCTTTTGCCATATCCTCACCTTTTGAGAGTAATGGTTGAACGAATAGTGGATTTATAAATATTAATATGTAAACTAACTCTATTTTTAACCAAATTATACTTTTATGTCATAACCATAAAATTTCATAGAATAACTGCCTCTTCCTTGAGTGATGGAACGTAACGTTGTTACATAGCCAAACATTTGAGCTAAAGGAACTATTGCTTCGACAGCTTGAGTACTTTGATGCTGCTGAATTCCTTCAATTCTACCTCTTCTCGAACTTAAGTCAGCAATAACATCACCAATGTGCTCCTCAGGTGAAACAACTTCCACACTGAATACCGGTTCTAACATCATTGGATGTGCTTTGCGACAACCGTCTCGTGTTGCTATTGACGCTGCAATTTTGTATGCAATTTCATTAGCAGATTCTTCAATAAAGTCGCCACCGATGACATTAACATGAACATCTGTCATTGGATAACCAGCCACAGGTCCAACACTAAGAGACTCAAGACAACTTTGAATTATTACATCAAAGTACTGTTTGGGAATTTGGGACATTTCAGAACTGATTTCAGCTGTATTTCCTGTACCGCGCTCGTTAGGACTTAGTTGTAAAACAACTTTTGCATATTGTCCCTTGCCATTAGCAGACTGACGTTCAAATATACCTTCTTGTATAACTTCACTGCTTATTGATTCTCTATACGAAACTTGAGGTCTTCCGACTTTTGTTTGTACATTAAATTCTCGTTTAATTCTATCAACTATAATTTCAAGATGTAACTCACCTACACCACTAATTATAGTCTGTCCGCTTTCTGCATCATTAAAGAATCGGAAAGTGGGATCTTCTTCTGAAAGTTTTGTAAGAGCTTCGACTAATTTATCTTGATCACTTGAGGTTTTTACTTCGATTGATTGATTGATTACTGGTTCGGCAAAGTCAATTTTTTCATAAAGAATAGGATGCTCGACAGCACATAATGTATCACCGGTTCTGGAAAATTTCATTGCGGGTACAGCTATTATATCTCCTGCAAATACTTGAGTAACTTCCTCTCTTTTATTTGCAGCTATCCTTAATAACTTACCGATACGCTCATTCTTGCCGACCGTGCTATTATGCACCCTCTCTCCAACATTTACTTTGCCGGAATAGACGCGCAAGAAAGATAACTGACCAACAAATGGATCTGTTATGACTTTGAATACCAAACCTGAAAATGGTTCATCTTCATTGGGTTTTCTATATTCAATTTCTTGGCTTGCTTGGGATATGAATCCTTGCGTCTCGCCTCTATCCAAGGGCGAAGGGAGATAATGCACCACAGCATCAAGAAGTGGTTGCACGCCTTTGTTTTTAAACGAGGAGCCGCACAGGACCGGAATGAATGAATTCTGTATTGTCGCTGCCCGAATAGTTTTCTGAATCGTTTCTACGCTTATATATTCACCATTGAGATACTTCACCATGATTTCATCATCAAAATCAGCAAGTGTTTCTAAAAGCGATGAATAACGCATTTCAACTTCATTTCTATATTCTTGAGGTATTTCAGAAGTTATAACACCACTTTTTGATTCTTCATCATCAAAATAGTATGCTTTTTTTTCAATAACATCTATTATTCCTTCAAATGAATCAGATGCACCAATTGGAATCTGAATAGGAACTGCTTTTGCTTTCAGTTTATCAACAATTGATTGAACTGCTTTGTCGAAATCAGCACCTACTCTGTCCATCTTATTCACATAAGCAATGCGAGGAACTTTATACATATCGGCTTGTCGCCATACGGTTTCAGACTGCGGCTGAACACCGGCAACACCACAAAATACAGCAACAGCCCCATCAAGTACACGGAGCGACCTCTGAACTTCAGCAGTAAAATCAACATGCCCGGGCGTATCAATAAGATTTATTTGGTGATTATCCCAAAAAAAAGTAATTGCCGCCGAAACTATTGTTATACCGCGTTCTCGTTCTTGTTGCATGTAATCAGTAACAGTATTACCTTCATCTACATTGCCCATTTTATGAACAAAGCCCGAGTAAAAAAGCATTCGCTCCGTTGTAGTTGTCTTACCGGCATCAATATGTGCCATAATACCAACATTACGAATATCTCTTATTTCTACCGAGCGCGACATAATTCGGTCTTTAGAGTTAATTTTTCAAAGTACGTCAAAAACTATCTTACCATTTGAAATGGGAGAAAGCACGATTTGCTTCTGCCATTCTATGTACATCATCACGTTTTTTTACGGCACCGCCTTCACCATTAACAGCTGCTAACAATTCATTAGCCAGGCGACTTGCCATCGTTTTATCTCGTCTTTCAGAAGCATACTGATTTAACCATCGTATAGCTAATGCAACACGTCTATCTTCACGAACCTCGACAGGCACCTGATATGTCGCACCACCAACACGTCTTGAACGCACTTCAAGAGCCGGAGCGACATTTCCTATTGCCTTGCGAAGAATTTCAACTTGATCCAATTTAGTTTTTTCAGCAACTGTATCAAGAGCCGAATAAACGATAACCTGGGCTGTTGCTTTTCTGCCATGTGTCATCAATTTATTGATGAATCTTGCAATCAAAACATCTCCAAAACGAGGATCAGGAATTACCGGTCTTTTTTCTGCTTTTTTCTTACGCATTGTTGTTCTTCACTTATCTTTATATAGCGTCAAAAATTATTTTTTCTTTCCACCCGGAGCCGGAGCACCTTTAGCATCTGCCTTAGGACGCTTAGCACCGTACTTTGAACGACCTTGTTTACGATCTTTCACACCTTGAGTATCCGCTGCACCACGAACAATGTGATAACGAACACCCGGAAGATCTTTCACACGACCACCACGAATCATTACAATTGAGTGTTCCTGCAAATTATGACCCTCACCCGGAATATAAGCCGTAACTTCAATACCATTTGTCAAACGAACACGAGCTACTTTTCTTAAAGCTGAATTTGGCTTTTTTGGTGTTGTTGTATATACACGAGTACAAACACCGCGTCTTTGAGGACAAGCCATCAATGCCGGCGATTTACTTTTGTATTTAACTGCTTGACGTCCTTTGCGGACTAATTGTGCTATTGTTGGCACCTTATTCTCCTGATTTGTATTTCATTAACACTTTCGTTGTGTTAAGAGCCTGCAAAATTAAGAAACTATTTTATACTGTGCAAATTTTCTTTGCAAATATTTGGAATAAGGAGATTTTTTTTTCTCCTTATTCCAAATTACAACTCAATTCTTAGCGTTCTCCGCGAGCGCGTTTTGCTTGGAATTCTTTAACCATATCATCTTGAACTTGCTTCGGTACAGTAGCGTATTTTGCAAATTCCATGCTAAACTCGCCTTTTCCTTGCGTTACCGAGCGTATATCCGTTGAATAGCCAAACATCTCGGAGAGAGGTACTTCTGATTCAATGGTAACATATCCAGCATCTGTTTCAGTACCCATAATCACTCCGCGACGTTGATTTATTTGACCAATAACAACGCCTTGGAATTCTTCTGGTGCACTCACCTCAAGTTTCATAATCGGTTCTAGAATTACAGGTTTGGCACTTGAATAGCACTCACGAATTGCTGTCATCGCGGCTGTCTTAAATGCCATTTCTGATGAATCCACAGGGTGGTATTGTCCATCATTGAGAACAACACGCACACCAACAACTTTTTGACCAATTAATTGACCATCACCAAGCTGTTCCTTAAATCCTTTATCACAAGCAGGAATATATTCACGAGGAATCACACCCCCTACGATATCATCCACAAATTCATATGTCTCGACAGCATCAGACGGTAATGGTTCGATATATCCGGCAACACGACCATACTGTCCCGAACCACCCGTTTGTTTTTTGTGAGTATAATTAAATTCAGCTTTTTGTGTAATTGCTTCACGAAACGCTACTTTAGGACGACCGACAATAATTTCGGTATTATACTCGCGGCGAATACGTTCGATATAAATTTCCAAGTGTAACTCACCCATACCTTTAATGATCGTTTCTCCGCTTTCTTCATCACGATATACTCTGAACGTCGGATCTTCTTTTGTAAAGCGATTAAGTGCCTTTGAGAAATTTACTTGACCTGATTTTTCTTTTGGTGTTACAGCTAATTCGATTACCGGCTCAGGTACGAACATAGAAGTCATAGTTATCTGTACACTACCATCGGTAAATGTGTCACCTGAAGCACACTCTACACCAAAGAGCGCTACAATTTCACCAGCTCCAACTTCTTCAATATCATGCATTTCATTTGAGTGCATACGTACAACTCTCGGTACTTTTACTTTTTTACCGTTTGCCATATTATAAATAGTATCACTTTTGCGAAGTGTACCTTGATAAATACGCATGTACGTTAGCTGACCGAAACGACCGTCTTCAAGTTTAAATGCAAGCGCAACAAGCGGTGCATCAGGGTTAGAAGACAATGTAACCTTTGCCTCATTATTTTGCTGATCTAAACCTTCATTTGTTACATCTGTCGGACATGGCAAATAGTCAATCACACCATTCAGCAATAGCTGCACACCGGTGTTTTTCTTTGCCGATCCACAGAAGACCGGAGTAATTGCCAATTTGATTGTTTCACGACGGATAACTGGTTTCAACTCTGCAGCCGTTACTTCTTCTTCCATTAAGAATTTTTCTGCGATTGCATCATCATAATCGGCTATGGCTTCTACCAAGTCATGACGTAATTTCTTGGCTTCTTCAAGTAAGTCAGCGGGTATAGCTTCATAACGTAGATTTTCGCCATTATCACCATCAAAATAGACGGCTTTCATTTCAATTAAATCCACAACGCCCGAAAGTCTGTCTTCTACACCAATAGGCATATTCATCATAACAGGTCTGTGACTTAATTTTTCTTTCAACTGCTGTGCGACACGAAAAGGATTAGCTCCTGAACGGTCAAGTTTATTAATAAAAGCCAGACGCGGCACATTATAGCGACGCATTTGACGATCTACTGTAATAGACTGACTCTGTACACCTGCGACACCGCAAAGTACCAACACAGCACCGTCGAGAACGCGTAACGCTCTCTCTACTTCCACGGTAAAGTCAACGTGACCCGGTGTGTCAATGAGATTAATATGATTTTCACCCCATTCGCAGAACGTTGCTGCTGACTGGATTGTGATACCTTTTTCGCGTTCCAGATCCATAGAATCCATTTTGGCACCTGCGCCATCTTTTCCACGTACCTCGTGAATAGCATGAATTTTTCCGGTGTAAAACAGAATGCGCTCACTAAGTGTTGTTTTACCGGAGTCAATGTGTGCGGAAATTCCGATGTTTCGGATTTTTGACATGTCCGCCATAATGCGATAACCCTTTACTGATGAAAGAATAAACGTGTATGCCTTTTGTTATGGCTCTACGTATGTTAATAAATCAAAGACTACAAAATTACGCAACTGTTATTGTATAGCAATAACTTATGAAAATTTAACACACTAACATCATCTGAAATAAACTCACTTTCTATCTCATATATGCAGTATGTCATGAGAGAGTATAGTAAAATTTGTCCAATAGTTTTTCAAAATACTCATTATCATAGCCCGAGCAAGTCAGCCATAAATTTTACAAAGTCACACTAAACCTAATATTATTATTTCAATAGATTTACATAGACAATCCACTATTCTTCGGAGAACAATGTTCGAGAATTTTGTTTCATGAATCCGAAATGCCTGTAACACAAATCTGTAGCTTCACGTCCACGTGGGGTACGTTGTAAAAAACCTTGCTGTATAAGAAAGGGTTCATACACTTCTTCAAGTGTACCGGATTCTTCTCCGACAGCTACGGCAAGAGTATTAAGCCCCACGGGACCACCATTGAACTTCTCCATAATTGCCATCAAGATGCGCTTGTCCATTTCATCCAAACCAAACTCATCAACCTCCAGAGCATTTAATGCCATCTCCGCAATTGCTTTAGTGATAGTACCTGTGCCTTTGATTTCTGCAAAATCGCGTGTACGACGCAATATACGATTCGCAATGCGTGGGGTACCACGTGAACGACGAGCTATTTCCATAGCGCCATCATCATCTATAGGAACATTCATTAAACCTGCGGAGCGCTGCACTACTTTAAATAAATCCTCGGGAGAATAGTAATCTAAACGGTTAATCACCCCAAAACGCGAACGAAGAGGTGCTGTGAGTAATCCGGCTCTTGTGGTTGCCCCTACCAATGTAAATTTTGGCAATGTTAACTGTATCGAGCGCGCTGATGGACCGCTATCTATCATAATATCTAAGCGGTAATCCTCCATCGCAGAGTATAAATATTCCTCCACGATGGCAGAAAGTCGGTGTATCTCATCTATAAATAAAATATCGCCTTGCTCCAAATTGGTTAAAAGTCCGGCAAGATCACCCGGCTTTTCCAAGACAGGTCCCGATGTAGTTTTGATTTCACTACCCATTTCTTGCGCAATGATGTATGAAAGTGTTGTTTTGCCCAAGCCCGGAGGACCGGTCAGAAGTACATGATCAAGTGCCTCACCTCTTTTTTTAGCAGCTGCAATAAATATTTTCAGATTCTCGACTATTTTTTGCTGTCCCGTAAAATCATGAAAGGATGAGGGGCGCAATGCTGCATCTCCTTCTTCATCGTGAGTAAGATGGGGATTTGCTGTTGATGGGCGTGAAAATTCTTTTGTCATGATCCAATTCCAAAACAATCGTAAAAAAAGAGAAAATTATAATGAGAGAGTGAGTTTATGCAGTACATCATGGAGTGCAGCCAGCATTTCTTTGCCTTCACCCATGGCGGCTATGATAATAATACCCACTGGTGAATGCCCGAACATAATACTTAAAGCACCACGTGAAAGAGCTGCTTGACACAATGCCGTATTCGATTGCAACTGCGCAGCAGAAAGCGAGCGAACATTCGGACCAACCACACATACCATATCGCAAGGCTGTATCTGAACATGTACTCCCGATACTTCAAGCAAATCACGCAAATGCTCATCATTACCATTCGTCACCATTATGCAATTACCTTCCGAAGAAAGCATAGCGTATAATGGATAACCATGCTGCTCTATAATCCGTAAAGATTGTGTGATAACCGATGCCGATTCATTCGGACCAACCGCAAGCGTAAGGCGCAAGCATTGTTCTTTCATGGTAATGCCACGGAAACCCGTACCCGTATCATCATTGTGCGGCAAGATAGTCGTCCCTTTATCATCAGGTGCAAATGTATTAAGCACTTTCACCGTAATGCCCTGCTCAACAGCAGGTAAAATTGTTTCGGGATGCAATACTTTCGCACCATAGTATGCAAGTTCTCGTGCTTCGGCAAAACTCATAAACGGTATCGTAAATGCGCTTGCTATGCGACGTGGGTCGGTGCTGGCTATACCGCTTACATCTGTCCAAATTTGTATTTCATCTGCTTGCACGGCTGCACCAATCAATGCGGCAGAATAATCTGAGCCACCACGACCAAGTGTTGTTGTTCTGCCAAGCGAATCAGCTCCAATAAAGCCTTGGGTAATAATAACTCCACCCTCACGCAATGGCTTCACAACATATTCTTCGGCAAGAACTCGTAACTCAAAGGTGTCAACGATACCTCCTAAGAATGTATCATCGGTTCGCATAAATTTACGAGCATCCGCAAAAACAGCGGAAACACCTTCACTTTGCGCATAAGCCGCAAATATCGTCGAAGACAATAGTTCTCCCATTGCAGACGAATATGCTATTGAACGAGGCGTACACTCTCCCAATAATGCAACACCTTCGCAGTACACCGCAAGTTCAGTGCACATCACACCTATACTCTCAACAACTTTTGACAAACGCTCCGGATTGGGTATCAACTCGGTACATAATGCCACATGGCGTTCGCGAAGTGCATGAATGGATTGCTGCACTGCCGCACGGTCTCCTTTCGCAGCATACTCAACAAGAGTTATCAAGTCATTGGTCGCACCGGAACAAGCACTGAGCACCACAATCGGTTGCCGCGGAATCTCGCGACGCACTATAGAAAGCACTGCACGCATCGCAATGGCATTGGCAACGGAAGTTCCGCCAAATTTTTGAATTATCATACCTTACCTTAAAATAAAAAGCGGCTTCCCTGAAATAGTTTCAAGAAAACCGCTCCACATAAACATACAGTATGCTTAGAGAGCAAAGCCCTGCGCCAACACTGTTTCAATTGCATCTTTTTCTGTGACAGTATTTCTGCTGCTTGTCGCCGAACGCCATGTTGATACTTCATTTTTGGTTTCGAAGTAAAACGTCGTCGTCGTGCCTTTGAGTATATACACACTCGGCAAACCCTCCAATATATACTTATCACTATGAGGATGACGACCGCTTGCGGTACGCATAGTGAAGATAGTAATTTTACTGCTCGGGATACCCGCTGCTTGCAATGTTTTTAATGCATGGGGTACATATTTACGTGAACCAACGCATGAACATCCCGGATTAACATACACAATAACGGAGCGATTGGGATCGGCACTGTATGAATCCGCTATTTGCTTCACCGATTCGGCATTCGGCGTATAAGTGTCCATTGTCGGCTGAAGCCATGTAAAACCCGGCTCTATGACCGCTTGCTCTACTGTTAATTGGCGTGCAATATCCTCTGGTACTGATACGGATTCATTGCAACCAAGCATGATGAAAAATAAGGGCAGGCACATTATGCTCTGCAATATTCTACGGTGTATCATGGTAAATACTCTGTAAAAATGGGAAAAACAACTTCAACATTGCACAATCTAACAATGTCTTAGACCAAATTATGCAATTTTTTTGAAACACAAAACTATGATTAATTTCTTTCTGCCTCAAGTGCCATAATCATCTCGTCAAAATCCTCATCCGTCAGATGATATTTCGTACTGCAATACTGGCAAGACAATTCATTCTGCTTTTCGTCACGCATTTCCTTGACTTCATTGATACCAAGTGTTTGGATAACAGCTTTGAAACGAGCCAAAGAACAACGACAATAAAAATCCAAAGGAGTGGTGCTAATCACATCAAAACCATCCGGCAATATGCGATGCAATATATCATCAGGGGTTTCATGATATGCGAACAATGTTCCCAAATTCGGCAATTCACGCATAAGCGATTCCACGCGCTCTATCTCCGCCTCACTTGCTCCGGGCATCGCTTGGGCAATAACACCACCGCTGCCGATGATTATACCCTGTTCATTATATGCCACATCCAAACGAACTCCTGATGGTATTTGCTCCGATTGAGCAAGATACAAAGCAAGATCCGATGTCACATCACCTCGCAATAACTCCACAATACCTGTGGTCGGTTCATAGCTATTGTATCGGAATTTGGTTACCTTCAAAAACCCCGCACCCAATGCCTCATGAAAATGACTTATATGCTCAAGAGGATTCTCCACGCCATGTTGCATACGTACATAACCGCGAACCTCCCCCACTTGCAATGCCTCAGCATACATATTTTGAATAACACCGCTGCCTTCCGTTTGCAAAATTATACGCTCCTCACCCTTAAGAAATGAGGCAAGCAATGCTGCACCCGACAACACTTTACCCAAAAAGTACGATGATAAAAGATCAAGTTCGTGTTTTTCCTGTGCCGCAAGCACTGTTTGCGTACTTTTTACTGCTACTGCACGGATATTACCACTTTTCGATAAAACACGAATGATTCTATCGCGATGATGATAGCGTTGTTTTAATTCTTCATTCATACCATTAGAAATTTATTGATGAGCCGATTACCACACAAGCCCTCTGCTCCAAGACGCACAAAACGACACAATTACTAAAAACAATCCCTTCGCAACCCAAAAGCAGCGAAGGGAAATATTGACCTCTCTCAATTACACTCAAAAACGTGTCGCAAGATAATGCGGCAACATCTCGCGCCATGTGGGCCAATCATGCGGCATATCCTTACCCCACAAATCCAGTTCATTCGGGATGCCCTTATTCCACAATATTTGGCTCATCTCCTTCGATGCAGGCGGATATTCATAATTACCCTGACCCGTCACAAAATGCAAATGCTTTTTACTGCGCAATAACTCTAAAGTATGATGATCGTTCATATTAGGCATATAATCAACCGGAGAATTAAAATAGCAGTTCTCATCATAATACTTACCCGTATAGAGCTTAATATCATATGTGCCGCTCATACCGATAAAACCATCGAACAAATCAGGACGGCGCAATACAGTATTCACCGCATGGAATGCCCCAAGCGATGCGCCCGTCGTAATAATCGGCACACGCTGACCGCCGCAATCATTATAGATAAAAGGTGCAACTTCTTCGGCAACATAGCCATTATATTGCTGATGACGTATGGCTTTATCTCGAGTCTTCATGCGTGAATTCAGCCAGCTTTCGCTGTTGATGCTGTTTATCGAATAAACCTTTACTTTACCACTATTGATATAAGGACGTATTGCGTCTATAAGATAAAAACGCTCATACTCCAAATAATCAGCAGCAGCCGTCGGGAACATCAATAAAGCAAAGCCATAATAGCCATACTTCACTATCTCCATTTCTTTATTGAGGCGAGGACTCCACCACTTCGTAATTCTTCTTTCCATAACATTCTACCCTTTCACTTTACACATATTGAAATTTTGTATGACAATTTACAGCGGCAAAAATCGGAAATTTATGAACAGCACCATACCTTCTTCCTCTTAACTCGCCAATTTTTCTCTTTTCTCTCTCGGATTGTCAGTAGTTTTGTGAAAACTTTTCTTCACGGAAACTTTTCAAGGAATAAACTCATGAGCGAACAGAACTCCGCCGCCATTGCCGTACCAATGCCCTCCATGCCCGCCGGCTTACAAGAATGGTTCAATGCTTTTTATGAATTAGTCATTATTCTGCGCAAAGAATGCCCTTGGGACAGAAAACAAACCCATGAATCCATCTCCCATCTTTTGGTCGAAGAAGCATACGAAACCTTAGACGCCATCGCACAAGGCGACGATAAAGAATTTTCCAAAGAATTGGGGGACTTATTGCTCCACGTGGTTATGCACGGAGTCATAGCAGAACAAAGAGGAGCATTTACCATGCAAGATGTCATACAAAGAGTATTTGAAAAATTAGTCCATCGCCACCCCCATGTCTTTGGCGAAAGCAAAGCCGACAATGAACAAGAAGTCAAACAACGATGGGAAGAAATGAAAATGAAAGAGGGACGCTCCTCCGTGTTGGAAGGCGTGCCCGCAGCAATGCCCGCCCTCCTGCGTGCCCAACGTATTCAAGAAAAAGCAGCAGGAGTCGGCTTCGATTGGTCGGATAAAAAAGAAATGTGGAAAAAAGTAGATGAAGAATTAGCAGAACTGCATGAAGCAATGAGCCAAGACAATCCCCAAAAAACCAAACAAGAATTCGGCGATGTGTTTTTTGCCCTTGTCAATGCTGCTCGATTTGAAGGAATCGTTGCCGAAGAAAGCGTACAATTAACCAATAGCAAATTCACCCGACGCTTTGCCTATATTGAACAAAAAGCCGCCGAATATGGCAAAAATTTACGCGACATGACTCTCGGCGAAATGGACGAATGGTGGAATGAAGCGAAAAAAATGGAATAAATACAATCTTTCATAAAAAAATCAAATAATGTCTGTACTCACATTATTACACTATCATAGTTACCTTTTCATACAATACGGTATTGAGTCATAAATTTTCAGAACATTATGAAATATAAGCTTTTAGGTGGTGGCATAGTTTCTGCATCCAATTACCAAGAACTCGCTGAGTTGCTTTGGGAAAGCAGCCATATACCTACACATACATTAGAGGAGTTCATGGACAGAACGGCTACAAACTGTAAGATACAAACAGGTGCAATTATATCCACATATAATGTCGAACAGTTTATTACAGATTTGATATTTGAAGGGTTTATTCAAGAAGTATAATCTTAAACAATATGGGAAATTCAGTTAATAACACTACAGAATCGTATTATTTGTGGGAAACTCAACCCGCATGTACCTTTATTATACAACAAATAGCTGATTTACTTATATGTCAACATTTAGGAATCAGCGATTACAAGTTGTGTTTTTTAGTTATACCCCATGATGAACGTTATATTTCAAGAAAATTTGACATCATAAAAAATACACCACCACAGGGATTGTCACTTAACTTTTGGGAGCAATTCAATTCCGAAACCCGTAGAAAGAACAGAGAGTCTTACAAAGAGGAATATATCAAAATACACACTGTAGAGCACTATAATCATCCTAATGGACTTGATTCAGGAACCTTGCAATCATATTTTCAGGAGAATACTTCAGAAAGTCAGGAAGCGGAAAAAGAATTAGATAAAAGAACAATATTGCGGTTCAAAAGAGACTTTGTGAATGAAATAATAAACGAGAGAAGAAACGAAGTACCATATCACTATAATTCCTCTTTCCCTCACACTAAAAGCGGTAATTTTAATGAGGGTCAACAGGAATTCGATATCTATATAATCTTGGGAGTGAATAAAAACCTTATTTTTGATAGCCTTAATACAGTATTTTTTTTCGATTATCCAAGTATAGGTTATAACTACGTAGAATGTGTCGTTAATAAATTTTTAGAACTATCGTATGAAACGCTTAATGAAAGAGATTTATCTTTCGATAATTCTATATTTAAACCCATTAAACCTAAAAATTCAGGGGAAAATTACGAATACTTAATACACCGTAATAGCGTCAACGAGATAACAAGAAAATCTGCAATAAGTATGATGCAGTCAGTAGAGCTCTTTTCAAGATATGAAGGCAACCCTGATTTATTAGCACTTAGTAAATTATTTTACACCTGTAATGCTGTTGTATCTTTAAACTATGAAGGAAAATCTTGCGATGGAGAGATTCTATTTCTAAATAGAAAAGACATTAATGTGTTGCTTAAACCTAATCATAAACTCGCAGGTTTTCGAGTTTATTTGGTATTCGAAAAACCAATCAAAATTTCAAATTTAAGACAACTTAGAAAGTTATTAGAAGCATCAGGGCAAGAAATTAAAATAGTATCAGACTCTGAATTTTTATTTGGTTTAGTTTCACTTGATGACAGCGTGAATTTCCATCAACTGCGTAGTATATATAGGGTAAAGTTTTCCAAACAATCACAATGGGAACTTTATGACAGAATTAATCAAAAAATTATGATTGTTGAACATGGCATACCGTCTTTACCAAAACCTAACACAAACACTAATGATTTAAATGTGGCACTAAACAATATATTCCAGAATATAGATGAACAGCAGGAACAGAAGTTGGGGAAATTGTTGAGTAACTTAGTTAATACCAAGCATGGCGCAACCCTTGTTATCACTGATCAAGCTCAGCTTGAAGCCGATAGATTGGGATCATCCTGTATAGCGACAGTGCCAAGAGAACTGGAAGTAAGTACCATAACAAGCATATCTTCAATAGATGGTGCCATTCTCGTTGATTTAGACGCTCAATGCTATGCTATTGGAGTAATACTTGATGGTCTCTCGAATAATAACACAGATAATAATGAAGACCCGGCAAGAGGGTCACGATATAACTCAGCAATCAGATACATCAACACAACAGAGAATAAAACGATTGTGGCAGTAATATCGGTAGATGGCATGGTTAATATTCTGACTAAAAAATCTCCCCCAACCTCTCTCTAATTCTTTGCTCTTTGTGGTGCATCACAATGCAACCTTATATTCAATACCCGCAAGAAAACTCCGCGTTAATCCATCGGGACGGGCTTTCCTCACAACAAATGGCATCGCTATATTGAGCTGCAATGAGTGACCTTGCCGGATAGTATAATCCAAAAATATATTCCCATTAAGTGTCAGCCCTTGCGAACCCTCAATCTCAAATTCTTTGCCCGCAACATCGGTAAATCTGTCATTTGCCAAATGATAAATCGGTACAATACTCGGAATCAATCTCCATGAATCAGCCAAAGAAATACCATAAGAAACTCTGCCGACAATATCACCGCTGCGTATGAAGTTCCGAGTGGAAGGAAAATTCTGTAATTGCATACTGTTTGCAGCCAAAAACTGATTATTATTCTGCGTGAGTGGTTGCTGCAAAGCAAGAGCAAAGCGCATATTATCCCAACGATATGTCATACCCGCAAGAATATCTATTGTGCCCAAACTTGATTGATAATCCATAGGTAAAGCATTGCCATTATCCAAACGATTCCCATCGGTCAAGGGGAATTTACCTCCTATGGTCACGGTAATATCATCCGCAACAGCGATTGCCGATGTCAGATATATATCTCCCAAACCAAATACCGATAATCCATTACCACTTTGTGCCAATGAAGTCATTTTCGCACTTAACCCCAAAACATCACTTGCACGCCATTGATATTCAAGATACTGTCCCCACACAATAATGTCATTATCTGCTTTACCCGAAGACATACCCACCGCAATCTGATGATAGCTGCTTGTATCCGCTCCCGTATGATCGCCATAGATACTGCATGCACCCGCATCGCTGCAACCTTGCGCCGAAAGCTCCGCTGAACACACCACACATAGTATCAAAAAAATGCCATAATACTTTCCCATTGTCAATTCCCTTTGTTAATGATACAAATAAAGACTCCCATATCTTTTGCATTATTGGTTTTACTCATTGTTTCCACATTATTTCCACACAGCATCAATTCCTCTAAACGTTTCATCCCGAAGGGATTATCATTCCATCTCCTTCCCCACGGGGAAGGACGGGATGGGGCGAAAAAAGCGGATCGGTTGTACTATAAAGCCAATCCTTAGCTGTCAGGCAATACACCAACAAAACAGGGTGGAGTGAACTTTCAACCCAACACTCGACCCTTAATCCACCTCACAAAATGAAGATAGAAAAAGATAATGAAAGTAATTTTGCATATCGTTTCACATAAAATCAAACTGATATGGACAACCAAATATCATCTACAAAACTTTTGTTCGGCTTGACAATTTTTATCGGCCTTATGCCATTGACATTTACATTCTCTCAAAACGGGACACAACTTCTACTTAATACTTCGCTCAAATATGTAGTTTGGTGTGGACAATTAATTATTCTTCTTGTATTACTCTTGACAAAACCCAAACTTAGCAAAAATCAACTTGTTGGTTTATCTATGCTTTTTGCACTTATTCCATTTGCATTTACTTTCAACGGCAATGGACTGACCTTTTTAATTTTAAACAAATACACAAGTTCAATTCTATCGTGGGCAATTGCAAGTGCGTTGCTCAGTAAAATGCTTATTAACACTAACTTTAAGCCCGGTCATTAACAGATTATGACAGCGAAACGCAAACAAGAGATACTGATAGCATTGAGCATTTTATTTGCATTATCCTCCATCGGATTTTCATTTGATGGAAAAGTATTTTTGTGGTTTTGGCAAAGATATCCTATCATTCCAATACTATTGCTCTTGTTTGTGTTTTTTGCACTTCGTTTTTGGCTGAAACTTGAAATTGAAAGACAAAGACAACAAATTTATTCTGAATACAGCCAAAATATTGAACCAAAAGAAAGGGAAGATCTTAAAAACTTACTTTCTGTGCGGGAAGTTGAAGTGTTGGAATTGATAACGAAAGGATTAAGTAATAAAGAAATTGCCGAAAAACTATTTATATCATTATCCACTGTAAAGACACATATCAATAACATTTACAAAATTTTGGAAGTAAAAAATAGAAGGGAAGCAATTGATAAGATGAACGAGAACTAAATGCCCGAACCGCTAACAGCGGTTGCAGTAAAAAGCCAATCGGTTGCACTGAAAACGCGGTCGGTTGCAGCGAAAAGCCAATCGGTTGTAACGAAAAGCCAATCGGTTGCGGCAAAAAGCGGATCGGTTGTACTAGAAAGCGGATCGGTTGTACTAGAAAGTCGGCTTTTTACCTCAACTTTCCCCCTTTTTTGCCAAAAAACGCCATTTTTTAGCCAATTGAGCCGATTACGAGGGCTCTCGATGCGACTACGAGGGGTCTCGACGCGACTACGAGGGGTCTTGATGCGACTACGAGGGCTCTCGATGCGACTACGAGGGCTCTCGATGCTCATCAATCGGGGTCGTCGTCGCTACAATTGGCTTCGTCATCGCTACAATTGGCTTCGTCGTCGCCACAATCGGCTTCGTCATCGCTACAATCGGCTTCGTCATCGCTACAATTGGCTTCGTCGTCGCTACAATCGGCTTCGTCATCGCTACAATCGGCTTCGTCATCAGAACAGGTTTGAAGAGATTAAAGGATTAACAGGATATACTTCTCTCTTTATACGCAGAAACACTCGCTGCATCAAGCACTATCTTGTCTATCATATAATCTTCATAATCGTGTGAGGACAGTAATAGCAGTGCAGGTATTATTACTCCTTACCCGCGGGGAAGGATGGGATGGGGCGAAAAATGAGGACGGGGTGGATATATTTTTCCGGACTTTCGCCCATAAAAAAAGCCGACAACGCGCTTTGCACTGCCGGCTTTCATGCCTGTATCAATTCCCTTGCGGTTTATTGATAGCCCTGAATCATAACATTTAATCGTAAATTTTGCGTAACATCAGCTGTTTGCTCAATATAGACTTGGAATGATGTCATACCTTTACTTATTATCACAGGATGCTGAATATCATTATCCAAAAGTGCACTGCCCTGTGATTGCATAGTGAGCAACACCACATAATTGGCATCTTCTTGAGTTTCGATATTGACTGTGATTGTAGATGAACTTGCATCGCTGGACTTTGAACCACCCGTAACCACACCACCTGCACCCGAAGTACCCGTGGAATTATTACCAATATCACCAATATCAAGCACACCGGATTGAACTTTGGTGCCACGTGCGGTGCTGATTTCTTGCTCAAAGTAAGGAGTGCCGCTGACTGAATTACCTTTGTACAATTGCACAAGCAATATCTTTTTTGATGATTGAACACCTGTGATGGTATGGGTTAATTCACCCGTGGCAAGATTATAATTTCCACCATTGACAATAGCATGTGTACTTGGTCCCAATATCTCAACGCTTGTGTTTTCTTTTTCTACCACACGGACGGTAAATTGTGTGGTCACACTGTCCACAACTGTAACATCGAAAGTAAATACTTGTGGTGCGGCAGGCGCCCCCCCACCGCAACTTGCTGACGTTGCACCCGCAGAAACTGTTTCTGTCCGAGTGCGCATTAAGTTTGTTTTTATAGTCACATCCACAGCAAATATATCGCTATAGGATGCTATAAAGCAAAGAAGAAATAGGGCAATCCCATAAAATGTTTTCATAATATTCTTCAAGATTTAATTATCAAAAAAATGTTTGTAATGGTTAGATGAAAGTACTGTTTATTGTTTTTGTTCAGCATATTCTTTCATTTTCATGTCAATGGCAGCTTTATTGAGTTCATCTTGCACATTTTTCATGACCGTATTTTTATATGCCGGATCATTGAACATTTTAGCAAAGATCGGGTTGGATTTCAAATCAATACCGCGATCTTTTAATTTTTGTTCAGCCATAAGGAAACCATTTTTGATAGCATCATCATCGAAGAATGTTTTCGGTACTTCATATTCAGTAATATTCACTGATTTTGCTTCGGTGAATTTAGCAACCGTTGCGCGCACAAAAGCTTCTTTTTCTGCTACTGATGCATTGAGAATAGATTGAGCAGAAGCAGAAGGGCTTTGCGGAATATTGGTCATGCTTTGTGAATTGATAACCGGTGAGGTAACATTTTTCGGTAAATCAATAGCAGGAATATCAAGTTTTAAATCGGGGATAGGATTTTTCAAGTCCACGCCTTTTGATTTAAGAGCCGCATCAAAACCGGGCAACATTTGCGATAATGCAGATGAGATAGCACTCATTTGATCATTGGTTTTTTTGATATGGTCTTGAGTATAAGACACTGCTTGTTGAAGTTGAAGAATTTGTTTTGCTTGTTTTTCGATAACAGCAGCCAAACTATTGGTATTAAGTCCGACAGCCACATTGATAATATTGATATTCTGATTTTCTTTGCTTGCTGACCATGCCACACCGACGATTTTTTTGAAATCTTCGGTTTTCATATTATTTGGAGAAACAGCAATACCAAAACCATTATTACCGCCTGAAGGAAGAATATAATCGCCTTGATTGACTTTGCCGAGTACACGCACGGGCACTTGACCCATGAAAGCCACTTTTTCAAAGTCTTTTTTGTTTTCGCCGGGAGCCGGAGTATTACCAAGCACGATAGGTTTGCTGGAAATAACCATAAATTGATCGGCATCGGCAGTATTTTTTGTGATTTTACCTGCTTTGAGAGCAACGATATCGGTTGGGACGAATTTTTCAGCCGGATTTAATTTCGGCAACCATTCGGCATAATCGGCAGCCCCTGATTCATAAGAAACACCAACGTTGGCTTTCATGTAGGTAATATAATCGCATTTGAGTGTTTTTGCATCTTCCACACCTTGGATTGCATTTGCTAATTGGACAGCAGAAATAACGATGTCTGCAATGGCAAGAACGGCTTCGCCCACTTTTACCACAACAGTAAGAGCGGAAGCGGCGGCACTACCGGAACAAAGACCGAGCGTACCTGCGGCGCATGATGCTTCGCCCGCAGCTTCGACCACTGTTTGTGCAATATCAAGCCCGAGAACAACGGCACCTGTGATTGCTTGTGTCAAACCGATAATAGCATCATCACGGTCGCCTTCAGCACCTTGTATAATAAAATCATGAAGCGCAAGGGTATTGATATTTTCACTGTCACCATTTGGCGCTCCGTCATTAAGCTGGTCAATATCATTAGTTTGCTGTCCTTCGATACGACCCACGACTGTTCCGCCTGAATTACGGAACTCAACGAAGTGATTTGTTACACCCGGAGTCGCATTTCCAAGTTGGATGGCAATACCATTGCCGTCTGTGGGATTGATAAAGGTAGCGGTGAAGTTCTGATTTGCTGTTCCAGCACCTTCCATAACAAAGCCGGCAGAGTATTTTGCATAGTATTCATTGGCATCGGCTGTTGAACCATTACCAAGCGCAAAACCATTATTTGCTGCAGTATTGCCTGTGCCGAGTGCAAAAGCAAGATCACCTGTGACGCTATTATTGATACCGCCGAGCACTGCACTGTGATTGCCGGAAACAACAAGGTTATTTTGACCGCCAAGTATGGCATTATAATTACCTGTTGTGATGGTATTGCTTAAACCACCGCCGATAAGGTTGTGGGTACCGCCATTGATATTATTGGTCACACCACCGAGTATGGCACCGAAATTCGCACCGGTAGCAATATTATTATCACTACCGCCACCGATAACTGCATTAGTTGTTGTACCAATATCATTTAATGTACCGCCAAGGATTGCAGAATTTGTGCCTCCATTGGCAATATTATTATCATTACCGCCACCGATAATAGCGTCTGTTGCAGTACCGATATCATTGGAGCGACCGCCACTGATAGTTGCATAATTTCCGGCATCGGCGATATTATTATCATTACCACCACCAATTGTTGCATCGGTTGTTGTACCTATATTATTATTGATACCACCACTGATTGTTGAATTCAGCGCAGTTGTTGAAATATTATTGGTTATACCACCGCTAATGGTTGCTCCGTTAGAGAATGAACCGATATTATTATTATTACCGCCACCGATAGTTGTATAGTTGGCAGTATTACCAATATCATTGCTATTACCACCGCCGATAGTTACAGAAAATGATGCATTACCAATAGTATTGGTATGACCACCACCGATAGTGGATGAGATAGAATTGCTGTTGATTGTATTATTATTACCGCCGCCAATGGTTGAAGCATCGGCATCAGTAGTAATAAGGTTCATCGCACCGCCACCGATAGTTGCGCTGTCGGCATTTGTGATTGTATTACCGCGACCACCGCCGATAACACCAACTAATGAGGTCGTTTGGATGGTATTATTCATACCGCCGCCAATTATCGAAGCATCTGAATTATCATTGATAAGATTGCTTGCACCGCCACCGATAACCGAGCTGTCCACATCATTCTGTGTATTGAGATGACCTGCACCAATAAAACCATAGATACTTGTTGTCGTGATAGTATTGGCTCGACCACCTGTGATTGTTCCTATGCGGGAATTGTCGGTAATCGTATTATTGATACCACCGCCGATGAAAGAACCATCGGATTCTACAGAAATTGTATTGCTTGCACCGCCGCCGATGGTTGAACTGTCATTGGTTAAGATGCTATTGAGCATACCGCCACCGATGAAGCCATATAATGAGGTTAAGTTCACCACATTGCGTGAGCCGCCACCGATAAAGCTGGTATCACCGAACATCTGATTGCGATGACCGCCACCGATGAAAGAAACACGACCGCCTGTACCGCCTTGATCAACAACATTGAATTGACCGCCACCAATGAAAGATTTTTCTGCACCGGCAGTATTATCAAAACCACCGCCGATGATAACATGATTGCTTGTAATTAAATTAGAGAAGCCCGATATAATACCGCTATTAAGACCTGCATTGTTGATTTGGTTTTCACGACCGGAGCCAATCATAGAATTTTCGCCCATTGCTTGATTACTTGCTCCTGTACCTACCAAAGCATTTTGACCGGAAGCAGAATTGCCGTTACCTGCCACCACTGCGGAGTTCACACCTGATGCAGTATTGGAAGTTCCTGTACCGATAAATGCTCTATTAAGACTTGCCACATTGTTCTCACCGCCAACAATAGCGGAACTTACGCCGCTTGCAAGGTTATTGAGACCTCCAACCACAACGGAAGTTTGACCTGATGCTGTATTGGTATTACCACCAACAACAAGTGCTCTGGTGCCGCTTGCCGTATTATTGCTACCAGAACCGACAAAGCTTTGTGAGCCGCTTGCTGTATTATTATCACCGCCTGTGACCACTGCGCCTGTGTTATTGGCAACATTGCTGCTACCGCCCACAACTAATGAGGTTTGTCCTGATGCGGTATTAGAATTACCACCAGAAACAACACTGCGAATACCGCTTGCTGTATTTTGATTACCGCCGCCGATAGTTGCGCCTGTATTAGAAGCAACGTTACTTGTACCACCGCTTACTACAGAACCTGTCCCTGAGGCAAGATTGCTTTCACCGCCACTGACAACGCTCGATAAACCCGAGGCTTGATTAAAACGACCACCACTGATGACACTATAATTACCGCTTGCTACTTGCCCCGGAGCGGAGCGACTTGTTTGTAAGTCAATGGCTTCAGTACCACGCAAATTTCCTGCAGAACTGCGCTGTAATGAGCCGGAAGCAAGAAGATATAAACGAGTAGTATTATTGACACGAACATCAAGCGGTGATGTATTGGTTGTGCCCAAAAAGTCACCACCCGCTGCGGCATTACCATCAAGACTCCAGCCACTCAAAGCACTCAAACCCGCAGGTGCCCAATAAAGTTCACCCGTGCCATTATTGGTCAAAACTTGACCCGCAGCACCTTGTGTTTGAGGAAGTTTCCAAGTAATATTATTAGATTGTGAGCGGGCACGCAATGCAGTATAATTACCACCGCTGCCGCCAAATTCTTCCACTATGCGCAATTCACCTGTTGTTGAACTTGTTGGCTTAACAACAAGATTACCCGCTACTTCAAGTTTCTCTACGGGCGTATCTTCATTGATACCTAATGCACCTGTGGGCGTAATTCTTAATCGCTCTGTATTATTGGTTTTGATTATAAATGGCTGACTATTCGTGCTACCAATAAACGATGTACTCGTCAAATTGCTATTGCCTATGGTCTTCCATTCTCTTAAATCTGTCCAACTTAAATTATTGTTCGCATCTGTCACAAGAGCACTTCCCGCGGCACCACCCGCAGCAGGAAGGGTATAAGTTATTGTTGCACTTTGGTTTGTTGTGCGGAATGCCGTATAATTAGCTCCCGACGATGCAGCTATGCGTAACTCAGGTGTACCACCCGTGTTCGTAATCATCATCTGACGAGCTACCGTCAAGCGTACTGCCGGATTCGTTTCACCGATACCGATATTACCCGTGGATAATATGCGCATACGCTCGGTATTATTCGTCCGCATCACCAAAGGATTATTATTCGCTGTACCCAACCAACTTGCTGCAGTAGCATTTGGATTACCTGCCAATAACCATTCTGTGCCCTGATTGAGCAAACCTTCATTTTTGGCTTCTTCGCTTAAACCTACAACCAAGCCGCCTGCTTCGCTTGTGCGTACTTCAAGGCCATCGCCACCGCGTAATTCAATATCGCCTTGCATCCCATTAACACGTGTGACCAAACCACCGCTCAATTCATCGGCTTTTTGGGCTTTCTCTGCTTGGAAAGCATAAGGAACGCTCGTCATCTTCACACGTGAAAACTCTGCGCCGCCTTTGATGGAGATACCAACCCAATACTCACGAGAAAAATTCTCCGGTAATGGGTTTTTCTCACCCAAATACACATTGAACAAACCGCCGCGTATGGTCACGCGCTGCTCTTCTGTCCAGAGTGCTTGAGTAGAAAATTGCGATGGATATAAACTGAATGTCATCAACTGTGCACCATCGGCGGGAACTTTATCGCCCTCGCTGATCACACCTTGAAAACTAATCTGACGAGGAGTGAGCACTTGCTGGGCAACGCTTTCACTTATCGAACAGAACATTAAGCCGCATCCTAAAACCAATGCGGATAAACGGGAAGTAAGGGACATAGACCCTCCAAAAATGAAGTAAAAAATAGTATAATGAATAAGCATTATTTACTGCGAAATGTGACTCCCACATGTCAATACACAAAGAATTATGTATCAATAACAACTATAGATATGTCACACAACGTAGAGCATACTGATACTAAAATAACCAAAAAAAAAATTCCATAACTAATAATTCTACGTAACTATACACAAAACTCTCTCATCATTAATGGAGAGTGTTGTTACAAGAATTGTCGGCTATAGAGGGCAACCAGCCGCAATTTATGTTCCAGACATCGGGTCAAAAACCACTTTTGTTCTGTTAAAGTCAGTCTAAATCACGAAATTTGCATATTGTACAATCATAACAACTTTAGTAAGTAAGGAGATGTTCCATGAAATGCTACGCTACTCTTATCTTGATTGCGTATGCGATACTCCATTGCAATGCGATGGCTCAAACACCGTTTTATCATACGGAAACGCACTATAAAGAACCTAATTCGGAACCTCGAGAACATGTACTTGATATTGAACGTATGTCATTGCAAGTACGCTTCGAACCAGAAAAAGGCATAGTGTTCGGCACGGTAAGTCATCATTTCAAAACCTTGCGAGAGACCGTAGATTCTGTTCTTTTCGATACCCACAAACTCACCATAAAAAAAGCATTGCTCGGCAATAAACCCGTTCGTTTTGTGAGAACTGACAGCACAGTGATTGTGTATCCATCCCCGGCTCTTAAAAGGAATATGCGCGACAGCATCACGTTTGTCTATGAAGCAACACCAAGAAAAGGCATATATTTCATCGGGTGGAAACAGAATGGTCAGCCGCAAACACCCGGAATTTTTACCATTCGCAAACAAATTTGGACACAAGGTCAAGAAGCCGATCACCGCTATTGGATACCGATGTATGATGCAACGAATGATAAATTTATTACCGAAACAATTATTACATTTGACTCCGAGTATCAAGTTTTGTCGAATGGGACATTGCTTAAAGAAAAGAAAAATAATGATGGCACAATAACATGGCATTATCGGATGAATAAACCCCATGCCGGATATTTATTAACAATCGGTATCGGTAAATATGCAATAGAAAAAAGGAAAAGTCTGTCAGGCGTACCTCTCGAGTTATGGTATTATCCCGAATATAAACAAGATGTCCCACACATGTATAAGTATAGCGAAGAAGCAATGGATTTTCTCGAAGCCGAAACAGGCACTCCTTATCCATGGGAAAAATACTCACAAATTCCCGTGCAGGATTTTATTTTTGGTGCAATGGAAAATACCACAGCAACCACATTCGGCGATTTTTTCCATACCGATGCACGTGCATTTATTGATAGAAAATATATTGGTGTTAATGTGCATGAATTAACCCATCAATGGTTTGGAGATCTAATAACGCAACGTGACCCGAAAAATATATGGTTACATGAAAGTTTTGCAACATTTTATCCTAAATTATTTGATAGAAAATATATGGGTGAAGATTACTATGAATGGAATAGACGAGGAGAACATAATGCGGCATTAAGTGCTTCGGAAAAAGATCGTTTGCCCATAGTCCACCCCAAATCAGGAACCTCACGTATTTATCCTAAAGGTTCAGCAGTATTAGATATGCTGATGCACACTGTCGGTGAACAACAATTTAAATCTGCAATTGCACATTATCTGAAAAAGCATGCTTATGCAAATGTTGTGACAAGTGATTTTTATCATGCCTTTCAAGATACTCTCGGTTTAACCTTAGAACGTTTTTTTGATCAATGGCTGTATCGTGGCGGCGAGCCCCATTATGAAATTATGCGCCGCACTATGAATAACGAAACACATATCACTGTATCACAAATTCATGTCACCGACGAATTAACACAATTATTTTCTATGCCTATAACAATAGAAGTGTGGTATGATAATGGAAAACATGACACAAAAACTGTGCTGATTGATAAACAGCAACAGACTATTTCCATACCACATAATAATGGTAATAGTGTCGCTTTTGTATTATTTGATCCGGGCAGTATTATTTTGAAAAAAGTGACCTATAAAAAACAATTTGCAGAATTAGCGGCACAAGCACTGTATGCTCCCCACATGATTGATCGTTATGACGCTGTTGTTGCATTGGAAAAAGATTCTTCCGACAAAGAAAAAAAACTTCAACTTTTCAAACAGATTTATGAAAAAAACACATTTTATGCGATTCGTGCAGAAATTATCCGCCAATGTGCGGAAATAAAAGAGCGCCCTCCTATATGCACTGCACTTATTCATTTAGCATATAAGGATGCTGATGCCAATGTACGAAAAGCAGCATTGACATATAGCAAACAACCCTTTGCAGAATGGAAGTCAGACATGGAACAAATGCTGCGCGATTCATCATATTCGATTGTGTCAATGGCTTTAGATAAACTCTGTAGTGCTTACCCCGAGCAAAGTGACACATATCTGAAAATAACAGACGGTGCTCCGGGCATGTTTGCAGAAATTGCCATTAAACGCCACGAGATAGGAGCACGCAATGGTAATAAGAAAGCAATAGAACACCTCACAGACTTCGCCGGTCCTCAATATGAATTCCGCACACGTCAATATGCCTTCAATGCCCTCAAACGTAATAATTATTGCGACAAAAAGGTGATTCAAGCATTATTTGATGCGATGATTAACCCAAATACTCGATTAGCAGGCGCTGCCAAGGACATTTTGGACTATTTTTATCAACAGACAGCTTTTCAATCTGCCATTATCCGCGAGTACGAAGCCGTCGCATGGACATCAGCAGAACGAGATGAGCTAAAAAAAGTAATAAAACGATAGAGTGGCATCAAAAGGCTTTGTATGAAACAAATAGCCTTTTCGAAGCTCTTTAGGGCGTTTTAATTGCTGATAATTCTTAGTTTTGCGAAGATTTTTTTTAATCATATAGTAATCGTTCATGAAATCACAAGTACTCAAATTATGTTGTATCCTATGTATTGCCTTAGGGGGGCAATATACGCTGTTGGCAAATGGCAATGGTCGCACGGGCAGTGCCTCGGCGGGTTGCAATAATGGTGGATGGTTTTGCCACGGTAACTCAACCGGCAACACCTCTGTGACAGTCACCCCACAATATGTCACCAATGTATTCGCACCCGGAGAAGCACGGCAATTTACGGCTGTGGTTGCTCACCCAACCCAATCCAAAGCAGGGATTAATGTGGATATACGTAATGCCTCGGGTGCATTAACCGGCACTATGGCGGGAGGCACGGGGACTAAAGTTACAAGCGGAGAAATTACCCACAATGGCAAGCAAGATATTGTTAATGGACAATGCACCTTCACTTTTACGTGGACAGCACCGAACAGCCCGGGTACATACACCCTCCGAGCATCCGGTAATGCCGTCAATAATAATAGCAATCAAACCGGTGATTTTTGGTCAACCATGACACCGATGGATATCACGGTTTCCAATCCAATTTTGCAGGAACCGACATCGGGTGCTAAACTTTGCCGTGGCGAAATCGCAATTGTCCGTTGGTCACAACCTATGTTTGATGGAAATGTTCGCTTGGAGGTTTCCACCAATGGCGTTAATTGGACAACCATAGCAACAACACCCGGTTCGCCGAATTTTTATCAATGGCTTGTACCTGCCGATTTTCCTATCTCTACAACATATCGCATGAGAATAAGTCATGCCACGAAAGGCACACAATATAACACAACTTCATATCAATTTGCTGTTGTTCCGTCACCGGTGTTTGTATCGCAACCGGTAGAAGTGCGCACATGTCGCGGAAGATCCGTCACATTTTCAGTGACCACAGATTTTCCGTCTAATTACACATTTCAGTGGCGACACAACTTCAATCCCATCAATGGAGCGACCTCAACAAGTTACACAATACCTTCTGTAAATGATCAAAATGCAGGTAATTACGATGTTGTTGTTACCGGATGCAGACCCGTGCCGAGTAATAATGCCCTTTTGCTTCTTTTGGATGCACCGTATTTTATCAAACATCCGGAAAACACCGATGGATGTCTTGGGCAACCGACCCAACTTTCGGTCAGTGTGCGTGGGGAATCACCACAACTTCAATGGCGTTTCCGCGGCGTACCAATACCGGGCAAAACAGATTCCATATTGACAATTCCATCACTCAGCCCTGCCGACACGGGGATGTATGATGTGGTAGCGACAGGAGGTTGTGCACCGCCCGGCACCAGTCTGCCCGCTCGCATTTCTTTCACCAAACCTTCGGTGATAAACTCTCAAACAAAAGATACTCTTATTTGCCTTGACCGCGAGCTTGTGCTGGGTGTGCAAGCAACGGGACGCAATCTTACCTATCGGTGGAAACACAATAATGTGTTGATTGCCGAAAATGCAAGTGCAACATATACCATCCTTAATGTTGGCTTGCCGTCGGCGGGTACATATACCGTGGATGTTATCACTGCTTGTGGGGCGGTCACATCGGCAAAGCCAATGGTCGTTGCCATTAAAATGCCGATAGCCATTACCAAGCAACCTAAAGACACAACAGTACGTGAAAATGGTAATCTTACTCTCTCTGTCAGAGCAACGGGCGACTCCCCCACGTATGAATGGTATAAAGTCACAACAAAAATTCCGGGCGCAACAACAAACACTCTTACTTTGAATAATGTCAAAAAAACTGATGCCGGTAAATACTCTTGTGTGGTCAGCAGTTCATGTGGTTCAGTTCAATCCACCATTGTCAATTTGAAAGTAACAGAAGCACCTGCCGGACCATTATTATCATTAAACACTTCGGCTCTTGATTATGGATGTATGACCGTCGGCGCTGCCCCACTCCAAAAAGTCATCACAAAAGCTGTGACAAATACAGGCGGGCAACCCTTAGTAATTTCATCCATCGCTCCTTCGCAAAACGATGAGAAAAGTTTTACCGTATCGCCCAAATCCATCACTCTCATGCCGGCACAAAGCACGGATATTACCATCACATTCAATGCAACGGAACGCAAAGATTATACGACACAGATAGTGTTTACAAGTAATTCTATTGAACAAGCAGGAACAATAACCATAAATGCCAAAGGATGTATTGCACAGCTTTCATCAGCGGCTTTAGCTTTTGATATACCCCTCACTCTCGGCACATCACAAGATACGGTTATACAATTCTCTAATACCGGTGATTATGATATTATTGTGAATTCTATCTCGGTAAAAGGCAATGCCGCCAATGATTATTCCATTACAGCACCAATTTTACCCGACACGCTCGCAAAAACAGAAATAATGGCTATTCCTGTGCGCTTTGCACCATCGGCAGAAGGTATAAGAAGTGCACTTATGGAAATTCTGACCGACAAAGGAATTTATACGGCTGCTTTAAGCGGCGAAGGGAAACAAATAAGCAGCATAAGTGAATTAGCTCAAGTTGCGGGTATTACGATGATGCCGAATCCTTCACTTGATGGCACATTTACGATTGTAAGTACTACAACTCCTTTATTACGTATTCAACTAACCGATATGCTTGGCGTTATGTTATGGGACAGCGGTATATATTCCGAGCCGACGATGAAAGTACAATGTGACCTTACTCATGTAAGTTCCGGTCAATATACTGTACTTGTTCATACAATGACGGGCATTATACCTTTGTCTATGCAAATACAGAAATAATACATACCTAAGTGATTGACTAAAGCGATGAAGGATTTTTTCCTTTATCGCTTTTTTTATGAATTGCGAGTAATATCTATCTCATACAGAAAGTATATAGCATCATGGACATACTCAAAAAAAAGGGACACATACACGACAAGAATATAGCACTTTCATAGCTTTGGAACCAAACACCATTAATAATAAGTATTCACCATAAATCTTTTCCGATAAAATCAGAAAAAATTATAACAGAATAATTACCACATTAGATATTTTCTAAAAAATTTTCAATACTTGCTCCTGCGGGCAGCCCTAATTTCTTGCGGATATTGCCACGATATTTCTCAACACTGCGATCTGATACTCCCAGCATTAAAGCAATTTTTGAACTCTGTAATTTCATCTTTAACAAGGCACAAGTCATTATTTCTTTCTCCTGTAAACTGCTATAACGTTCACCTAAAATTTTCATAAAATCACCATAGACACTTTGTAATTGCAGAAACATCACAGAACGTTCACTTTCATCTATCGAGCGGCTTTCCAATATCTCCATCAAATGATAAATTTCTCTTTTACTCTCGTTACGATTTAATTCTGCTATTTCTTCCAATTTTTTGGATATTGTCCCAATAAATTGACTCTTCTGCACTAAACGTTCTATCATAGAAGACAACTCACGTTCTTTGTGCATGAGATCTTGCTTTAACAGCTCATTTTCTTGTTTTTGTTTTTCATAATGTAATTGTGCTATTTCTGTTTCCTTTTCTGCCAACACACGTTGCTGTTCTTTTTCGGCTATTTGACGTTCAAGGGTGAAAGAGTGAAAACGTGATTTCACATCCTCATCAAAAGTAATTTGTTGCAATCTATAATACTCCTTCAAATGAATATTCGCCAATTCCCAATTTTGGATTTGTTCATACAATTGAGACAATGCAAAATGTTCTATACTCTCTTTATATGGATTATGTAATTTTATTACATAATTAAGCGTTTCTTTACGCAATTCAATAGCATAATGCGGATTGGAATTTTCATTTGACTCTGACCCATGAATGGAAGCAATGTTTCCTTGTACAGCGACAATCTCATGTATATCAGATAATTCCTTAAACAAGATAAGAGCTTGTTCATAATAGCTCAATGCTTCCGTAACCAATCCCTGAAAATAATATGTATTTCCGATATTATTCAAAGACTTTGCTATGCCTTTTTTTATCGTATTTTCAACACAATATTCATAGACTTCTTTATGAGTTTTCAATGCCTGTGTATAATCTTGCATCTTCGTATATATATTACCTATATTTGTCTTTGTTATTAAAGAGGAATATGTTTCTCCGATTTCTTCCGTTAAGTATAAAGATTTATAA
>DDTD01000090.1 GCA_002344005.1 Ignavibacteria bacterium UBA2373
GTGTAAATTACCTTCAGAATCTTTTATGAAATCTTGACAAAGATCAATACGTAAACTCAGTAAATCTTTTAAAAGGATTTCGCATCTATATTCTAAACTACCTTTTTCAATACATGAAAATGCGATCCTAAACACTAAATTACTAAGAGAAATATTTTCTATAGATATTGCTTCAATAAATATTTTCTCGATTGTGAGTTTTTCAGTCATATCGGTACGGATAAGTAAACAATGATATGTTAACTGCTATATAAAATTTGTCTTGATTCTTTATATAGTATGAGGTTTTTGTATTCATCACTTATTCGTTTGTTATTGTCAATTATTTTTTATCACTTGGGGGAGGTTCTTCTCTCTTTATGACTTCATTTTTTCTTGAATTATGAATCAACTCTTGGTCACGCGTTGCCCTCATTTCACCCTCTTCTGTTTTTATAAGTTTTTCTCCATTATTAGTTCTTTGACCTGTAATTGGGTCATATCTGGGTTTTGTAACTCGAACAACTTCACCTTCCGGTTTTATCCAAACAGTTGATTTGTCCTCGTGTACGTACTCTTTGTATTTAGCTCCTTCCTTACTCTTTTCTTGAAACCCAGCATCTTCTAAAGCTTGCTTTGCTTCTTTGTCTGACAAGCCATCTAAATCAGGTACTTCACCTACAGCACCAACTTCAACCTGTCCGGTTGTCATTGTTGTACCCAGAGCTTGAATAATCGCAGGTCTTATTGCTCCGCTTTGTAACATTCCACCAAATTGTTCAACGCTCCTTTGTATGTCTATTAATAACCTATAAGCACCTCTTAAAACACCAATACCAGACAGAGGATTTTTCCCATCGGGATCTTTTGCGACTATGGGATTATTCGCCGAGTAATGATAGACATTCCACGGTCTTTGCTCTTCCCTCAGCGGATCAACGCTTAGAAATCTGCCTGTCTCTGCTTCATATTTGCGAACACCGAAGTCACCGAGATCACTTTCGCTGTCTTTCTCCTTGCCAATATACGAAAGTCGGTCGGAAGAGTACTAAAACTAACATTATCACAATGCTTCAAAATCACTTTTCATTCTATGCCGTACAATTGGATAAATGCGTTACCGATGTATGTGTTGAAAACGTTGAGTTAATACGCAACACACCTTTTTTGTATTGAGCCACTTGCTCTATAGTTTCTCCACATAGTCCATGATTGTACTTTATCGAGTGAATCTTCCGTAGTTTTGAAAAAAAAACGTCGCATACATACTTAAAAAGATGTTGTCATGAGCAAAGAAGTTTTGAATTTCAATTCGCTAGTCTCGCTTGTAGAGCAAACCCATCTGCACTTTCAGCAGCAAGCGGTGAAAGCCGTGAATGTATCACTAACGATTCGCAATTATTTGATTGGATTTTACTTGGTAGAATTTGAGCAAAAGGGCGAAGACAGGGCGGCTTATGGCGAAAAATTATTGAGAAGTATTAGCGATAAACTTTCAACGAAAGGATTAAGTGAAACCAATTTAAAGTTGGCGAGGCAGTTTTACCAAACCTATCCACAGATAGGTGGCTTATTGAAATCTAATTTTCTTGATTTCTTACCTGTTTCAATAAGTCAGTCATCATCTGACTTGTTGCAAAGTATTGAAAACAAATCAATTGAAATAAGTCAGACGGCGTCTGACTCATTGAGAATAGATCAAAATCCTGCAAAAACGGATAACTATTACAAGCAAATTTTGGAGCGAATCTCGTTTTCGCATTTTGTTGAACTCATGAAAATTGAAGACAACACCAAAAGGACGTTTTATGAGTTGCAAACATTAAAAACTACACTCTCTGTAAAAGAACTCAAACGACAAATTAATACCCTAGCATACGAGCGTGTTGGCATGTCTTCCAATACTGAACTTGCTTTAGAACATTTACAAAGTAAAATTGAACCGGCGAACACAAATGATGCGATTAAATCAATTTACACTTTTGATTTCTTGGGTTTGAAATCAGATAAATTGTTAGAAGAAAAAGAGTTAGAAAGCTTATTGCTCGATCATTTGCAAGAATTTATTCGGGAGTTGGGATATGGTTTCTGTTTTGAATATCGCCAAAAGCGTTTATTGTTTGATGATGAATACTTTTTTGCAGATCTGGTTTTTTACCACCGCATTTTAAAATGCCACGTAATTATTGAGCTAAAAGTAGATGCCTTTAAGCACGAATACCTTTCTCAACTCAATACCTATGTTGCCTATTACAATGCCAATGTAAAGCGAGAGGATGATAATCGTGCCATTGGCATTTTACTCTGTACAGAAAAAGGAAAACAATTGGTAGAATACGCCACGGCAGGAATGGACAATAATTTATTTGTGTCGAAATATTTATTGCAGCTTCCTAAAAAAGAAGAATTGGCGGCATTTATTCAAAAAGAATTACAAGCATGGAAATAGAAATAATGAAAAAAGATATTTGTATGAATTGGGAAATGGTGAAACTTGGTGATGTTTTAACTTGCGGTTTATGCTTTGTGATTTTTTCATAGCTTATTTCTACAATCCTTAATCTTTCATTGTTAGACGTTTAGTTTTTCTTTTAGCTCTTCAATGTCAATGTTGTAATTTGTAATGATTCGATTGTAAATGTTGATAATATCTTCAATGTAAAAGTCCTCAACGTGTTTTACTTTCAAAATTATTTCTGGTAATCTATCAGATGACAACTTTTTGTACTGATTTATGGATGGTAAATGCTCAGTCTCTGATTCTATAAGTAACATTAACTGTATATCCTCATTTCTCTCTTCTATGGTAAGAATATTTTCTAATATGTACCGCAGTGTACCAAGAAAATCACTTATAGTGTCAATATAATCTTTAGCTGCCTTTGCTATCGTAGCTTTTGTGTTGTAAATATAGTAGTTTCTTTTAAACATTTTTTTTCTTTATATTATAGAATAACTTGAGTAAAATTAGATTGCTAATAGTCAATACTATAGAATCGAAATTCATGAAGGCAATCGTTGCTTTCGAACAAAACTTTTGTTAATAATCAAGAACCTATCATTTTCCCAATAATTAGTTCATCATGATCATTCTCAATCATAATCCATGTGAATGTATTGTCAAATATATAATATTCGAAATAAGGTAAATTGTCCAATAATAATCTCAGCGAATAGTAGTTTGTGAGATATATTGGTAACGCTCCCGTAGCTTCTTCATCAAGTTCCGGAACAAAATAAAAAAACTTTTCTTGCAATAGTGAAGATACTATCTCATATTCATTAATAGCGTCGTGGGACTCTATATAAAATAAATTCTCATTGAGACCAAGCCACCAAACTCTTGGATTTCCAATAATAAACGTTGTTTCAGCAGTTTGTATTATTGCTTTAGCTTCGTCATTGTCAATCTTTTTACATGTAAAATGAAAATTACCACTACATAATTTAATTCTACACTGTTCTATTTCAGATTGTAAATCGTACATACGTTATATAATTAAATTAACATTGTTTCTTGTCAGACCTTGATGGGTGTTGCTGTCCATCATGTGTTATGTTTCCTCTACCCGAGCCTCCCTGATTTCGTTTTCCTCCTTGTTGCCAGCCACTCACTCTGCGATTTAGCACCTCCATTTTTATCAATATTTTGTTGCTCACGCCCTCTTATTGCATCAGAGTTAGCTGAAGATCTGACAGGTATGATTATTTGCCATGCATAATTTTCAGTACACAACAATCACTTTTGCGAATATGAATATACGGTACACCCCCCATATAACCATAGCCCTTTTTTACGGGTATTTTCCCTTCAAGCTCCCAGACTTTTTTATCTTTACTTTCTGTTATGATGAGAGGAAAATACCGTGTTTCATGCATACCAAAATACCGAAGTAACAAAATTTGACCAATTTGTTGGGCTGTTGCACTATCAGGCACAATATCCGTCGAAGACGGTCTGACTGCATAGAGGTTGATGTCTAATGATGTATAAAGAAAAACAATAAGAAATGCACTAATGATTTTTTTCATCGTTTAGCCTCAATTTTTGACTGTTATAAATATAAGGAATTGGACGATCATCGTTCTTTGGTGTTTCGGGTTTTACGGCAATTTCCCATCAGGATCTTTTGCGACTATGGGATTATTTGCTGAGTAATGATAGACATTCCACGGTCTTTGCTCTTCCCACAAAGGGTCGGTGCTTAGAAATCTGCCTGTCTCTGTTTCATATTTGCGAACACCGAAGTCACCGAGATTACTTTCGCTGTCTTTCTCTTTGCCAATATACGAAAGTCGGTCAGAAGATAGCTGCCCGCCGCCCGAGCGAAGAATAGTTCCGAATGGCTCATATTCATTCCAATCGTAGAGCGAACCATCGGCGGTGAGGACGACTCTTGTACTTCCCACATTGTCTTGGATGCGATAGCGTTTGTCGCCATTGGGTAAGAGTGAGAGAAAAGGCACATCACCCGCGCCATCATTGTTATAGGTGTAGTGAGGAGCAACTCGTCCAATCTTCCATAAATTTTCTAACTTTGCTTTACTATGAATACAATGGTGTAAAAGAATGAAAAAGAAAGTACTCATTATAGGTGCCGGTTTTGCAGGTATTGGCGCAACGATACAAGCTATTGAACAAGGATGTGATGTTCTTGTTATTGAAGGTCGTCCCTATATCGGTGGGCGTGCCCGCTCCTTTATTGATAAAGACACGGGAGAGATTATTGATAATGGGCAGCATGTTATGATGGGTTGCTATGGTGCTGTGCTCCATATTCTCCGCCGCCTTGGAACGGAGCAATTATTGTATAGACAAAAGGCATTATCGGTTACTTTCTTTGACCAAAACGGCGAGGCAGATATTCTGGATGCCGGACATTTACCGGGGAAATTGGGTATTGCTGCGGGGATTCTGGGGCTGAAAAAGTTATCATGGCAATCACGTATGCAAGCATTAATGTTTGCTGTGCGTTTACGTTTGATGAAAAAACAGTCGGTGGGAGAAACATCTCTGGAATTTTTGCGCCGTATGAATCAAACCGAAGAGAGCATCCGGCGTTTATGGGAGCCGCTTATTCTTGCCACCTTAAATGCGCATCCTTCTACTGCGGATGCCACATTATTGATTGAGGTTTTGCAACGTGCTTTTTTTGGCGGTCGGGAAGCATCGCAAATGCTTATACCACGCAATGGTTTGTCAGAATTGTTAGCACCCTTTGTGCCCTATGTCCAATCTCATGGTGGTCAGGTGATGCTTTCCACTTCGGTTGAGTCCTTGAAGTATCATGCGGAGACATCCACAGTTTCTGTTATTGCGGAAGGCAAAGAATATCATGCAGATACCATTATCAGTTGTATTCCTTCATTTGCTCTTCAAAGGATAGCGTCGCCGTCATTGCTTGGAGAACATACATATTCTCTGCTCGGAGACATGGTTTTTTCGCCTATTGTGTCATTGTATTTGTGGTTCGATCGTGATTTTATGGGAGATATACGCTTTTGTGCATTATTGCAAACCGTGACACAATGGGTATTTAACCGTCGTCTATTGTGTGAATGTTCGGATGAATTACGGGAACAATATCCGGGGCATATTGCGCTGACTATCAGTGCGGGCACTCAGATTGTCGGCGAGCAGGCAGAAAGTGTGGTTGCTTTATGTCTGGAGGAATTACGACGTTGTTTTCCGGGGGCATCTGATGCAACATTACTCTCATGGAAAGTGATTAAAGAAAAACAGGCAACTTTTTTAGCCATACCACCAATTGAGGCACGTCGCCCCGAACAGAAAACTCATGCGAAGAATTTTTTTCTTGCGGGAGATTGGACCAAAACGGGGTTGCCGGCAACATTGGAAGGAGCGGCGCAAAGCGGTATTGATGCGATTGTGTATGCCC
This sequence comes from Ignavibacteria bacterium UBA2373, assembly GCA_002344005.1. Lineage (GTDB taxonomy): Bacteria > Bacteroidota > Ignavibacteria > Kapaibacteriales > UBA961 > UBA2353. The sequence goes on from DDTD01000090.1 coordinate 5,880, forward strand.
ATAAACAATGACGATGAGAAAGTGTTGCGTATATTTCAAACTGATTGTCACGTGATGGTCGTATTTTTGCACATTGATAAGCTCAAAAAAGTGGTATTGATTGGCACACTGCATCGTTGAACATCACATTTGTCAATGATGTATAACCTCACCATCACTTTAATCAGAGTATAATTCGGCATGAAAACTGCAATGTGCCGAGACAGTCGGTGATTAGAAAGGGCATTGAACGATTAAGTATAAGCGATTTATTGTGTTGTACTTCATCGGATGTCTTTTGGGTTGTATGCTTGGACTTATGCAAAGAGTCATCATTCGATTGCTTCTTTCCACAATACGTGGAAAGGGTAACGATGCAAGAGCAGATAATCGCGCCATACACACTATGGCACACAAATAGTGGTCACAGCGACGACAAAACAGAACAATCCCATTATTCATAGATAAAACAAATACGTGTATCTCTCGAAAATAGAAATCGCGGGCTTCAAATCTTTTGCCCTCAAAACATCTCTTAACCTTACCGAAGGGCTGATAGCGGTCGTTGGTCCGAATGGTTGCGGAAAAACGAATATTGTTGATGCCGTTCGTTGGGCTTTAGGAGAGCAGAAAACCTCCGTTTTACGTTCTGACAGCATGGAAAATGTCATTTTTAATGGCTCGAAGATGCGTAAACCCCTCGGCATGGCAGAAGTATCGCTCACCATCCAAAACAATAAACATATTTTGCCTTTGGAATACAATGAAGTCACCATAACTCGGCGATTGTTTCGCAATGGTGAAAGTCAGTATTTATTGAATAAAACGCAATGTCGTTTGAGGGATATTGTTGATTTGTTTATGGATACGGGCATGGGCGCCAATGCTTATTCCGTGATTGAGTTAAAAATGGTGGAGCAAATCCTGAGCGATCGCGCCAATGATAGGCGCACTTTGTTTGAAGAAGCTGCGGGGATAACCAAGTATAAATCACGCCGTAAAGAAGCCTTGCGTAAACTTGATGCCGTGCAGCAAGATTTGTCACGTGTGAATGATATTGTTGTTGAAGTGCAAAAAGTGGTGGCATCGCTTGGCAGACAAGCCGACAAAGCTCGATTGTACAATGAAGTTTCTCAAAAATTGCAGATTGTGGATTTGGGGCTTTTGCGCTATGATTATGCGCAAGCATCTTCCGGCATAGAAAGTATTCGTAAAGAATTTAGTGAGTATTCTGCGCAGCGCGATGAATTGCATAAACAATTGGAGCAAGCCGAGCAAACTTTGGCTGAATTGGAAGGCGAGCAAGAAACAGCCAATTATGAATTATTGCAAATCACTGAACAAGAAAGCGGTTATGCACGCACCCAAGCACAATTGCAACAGAATCTTGCCGTTGCCCAAGAGCGACAATCATCACTTATACGTTCCCAAGAGCGTTTAAGCCGAGAGCAAGAAGAATCCCAGCGTTCTCATTCAACACTTGTGGATGCTTTGTCAAGAACTTCCGAGCGTTTTGAAATAGTAAAGCAATCTTTGTCAGAAGCGGAAGAGTCCTTTACCGTAAAGCGCAGTGAACGCGATACCCATTTTACTGCCGTACAGCAATTACGCAATGATGTGCGTGCCGCCGACCATGAACGTGAGCAGGCAACTCGTCGCTATTCTGACCAAAAGGTGAGACAAGAACGTACAGCCGAACGTATTGCGGGTTTACAAAGACGCATCACCGAACTCTCTCACGAATCGCGCCAAACCGAGCAATCCTTAGAGCAAATCAGCCAACAACTCCACTCCCAAGAAGAGCGTTTGTCGGGATATGAGGCAGCGGTAAAAGAAGCCGAACAATCGCGCACGCAAGCACAGCATACGCAGCAAGAGTTGCGTCATCGTATTGAAGAAAAAAATACACTTCTGGCTGATAAACGCAATGCACTCACGCATAAAAAAGCCACTCTCGACTTTTTGACAGGACTTGTGGATACTTCGGAAAGTTCACGTTTTTTGATGAGTACCGGCGATTGGAAGCCCACTGCCGAAAAAGCCGTACTTGCTGAACTTATCGGTGCTGATGATGATGTGCGCATTGCCCTTGAAGCTGCTTTAGGTGAGTACGGACGTTGTTTTGTTGTCAATACGCGCCAAGAAGCCGAACAAGCAATTCAGCTATTGGGAGCAAAAGAAAAAGGGAAAGCGCAATTTCTTTGTCGCGATTTAATTCGTGATACACCGGCTCCGGCGGCTTTGCACAATAATGACGATATAGTAGGATGGGCAAGCGAAATTGTTCGTACCGATGATGAATTACGCAAAGGTTTACGGGCTTTATTCGGTAAAACAGCTATAGTGCGTACTGCCGACATTGCTTACTCTCTTGTGCAATCCGGTACTGCGGATGTTGCTATTACCGTGCGCGGCGAAGTATATCATGCTGCGGGAACGGTGCGCGGTGGGTCTGTTGCAAAAACCGAAGGTATGGCGGTCGGTAAAAAAGAACAAATCCATAATTTGTCGGCGGCGATTGAAGAACTCAATAATGAAAGTGCCGCATTACAAAAAGAACTTACCGATATTCGTGCTGAATTGCAACGTATTGATATACGAGTCTATGACGATGCTGTCAGAAAAGCTTCAAATGAAAAAAATAGTTTTGAACAATCCTTAGTGTCATTGCGTATGCGCAAAGAAGGGTTGGAAAGTGCCCGCCAAAAACAATATAGCGTTGCGGAAGGTTTAGAAAAAGAAATTGAGCAACAACAGATTGAAATTCAGACAGCAGAAAAACATTGTGAGCAGGCACTTGTTGAAATTGAACAAACTTCTCAAATCAAGAATACACTTTCCGACACATTGCGTGGTCATGAAGCGGAACTTGCCGTTGCCGAACAAAAAGTGCGCGAAGCAGAATTGCGGGCTGTGCAATTAAGAGCTGAAGAAAAATCCTTGCTTGCCGATTTACAGCGTTTGGATGCACAGATACGTGCTGCAGAGCGCAGAACGGGATCGCGTGATGAAGAATCAGGACAAACAACGGTTGCGCTCTCCGATTTAGAAAGAGAAATACGAACACTGCAAACCGAACTTGATGCAATCACCACACAAAAAAATGCAATTCAACAACAGCGGGAAATCATTGCTCAAAAAGTTGCCGAGCTGCGAACTTCATTCCACTCTTATGGCGATGAAACACGTTCGCTGCGCAATAATTATGAACGCACAACAGAAAATATGCATAAAAAAGAATTGCAATTGCATGATTTGACTGTGAGAGTAGAAGGAGTAATTAAAAGAGCGGATGAAGATTTTAAAATTTCCGTAGAAGAGTTACAGCAACCGCTGGATGAAGAGTTTAATGTGGAACAAGCAAAATCGGATGCCGATAAATATCGTTCACGCCTCAAATCCTATGGTAATGTCAATTTTCTTGCACTCGAAGAATATGAAAAAGAAAATGCTCGTCTTGAATTTTTACAAACACAGTATAATGATTTAATTGCATCCGAAAATACATTAAAAGAAACAATTGATGAAATAAATACTACGGCAAAAGAACAATTTAATGCGACTTTTGATCAAGTGAGGGGGCATTTTAAAACACTGTTTGCTTTATTGTTTAATGAACAAGGCGAAGCAGATATTGTGCTTGAAGAAGGCGATCCGCTCGAGGCACCATTAACCATTACTGCGAAGCCCCCGGGCAAAAGACCGCAGCATATAGAATTGCTTTCAGCCGGTGAAAAAACATTAACGGCAATTGCATTGCTCTTTGCTATTTATTTGGTAAAACCAAGTCCATTCTGTATTCTCGACGAGGTAGATGCCCCGCTTGATGATGCGAATATTGAGCGTTATTTGCAATTAATTCGCAAATTTTCCGAAAACACACAATTTTTGGTTGTCACGCACAATAAAAAAACAATGGAAGCAGCGGATGTATTATTCGGTGTGACACAAGAAGAAGAAGGTGTTTCCCGTGTGGTTTCTGCACGATTTGCCGATGCACCGACAGAAGCAAGTGTATTACAATAATCATTATACGATTTATGTGCATCATACTGTCATTATGCGCTTAATCAGATTGTAGTATGATATAAATTCTCATTGATTCATAATAAGGAATTGAATATGTCACAACAACGCGGACCCGTATCGCAATTTATTGAACATCATTATTTGCATTTTAATGCGGCTGCATTGATGGATGCAGCAAAAGGGTATGAACAGCATTTAGCCGAAGGCGGTGCAATGATGATAACTCTTGCAGGAGCAATGAGTACTGCCGAGCTTGGTAAATCGCTCGCAGAAATGATTCGCCAAGATAAAGTGCAAATTATATCATGCACCGGCGCAAACCTTGAAGAAGATATTATGAACCTTGTGGCTCATTCGCATTACAAACGTGTGCCTCATTATCGTGATTTATCACCGCAAGATGAATGGGATTTATTGGAAAACGGTTTTAATCGCGTGACCGATACTTGTATTCCCGAAGAAGAAGCATTTCGCCGTATTCAAAAACATATATTTAAGCAATGGAATAATGCTCAACAAAATGGCGAGCGATTTTTTCCTCATGAATACATGTATAAAATGTTATTGAGCGGAGAAATGGAACAATATTATGAAATTGACCCAAAAGATTCATGGATGATTGCCGCCGCAGAAAAAAATCTGCCTATTATTGTCCCGGGTTGGGAAGATTCAACAATGGGTAATATTTTTGCTTCGTATTGTTTTACCGGTGAATTACAACCCTCTATTATGAAATCCGGTATTGAGTATATGACATGGTTGGCTCAATGGTATATTGATAATGCGAAAAAAACGCAAAAAGGCATAGGGTTTTTCCAAATTGGCGGTGGTATTGCCGGTGATTTCCCTATTTGTGTTGTGCCGATGCTTCATCAAGATTTAGAGATGGATAATGTGCCGTTTTGGTCATATTTCTGCCAAATAAGCGATTCTACCACAAGCTATGGTTCTTATTCCGGTGCTGTTCCCAATGAAAAAATTACATGGGGTAAATTAGGTATCGAAACGCCTCGCTTCATTGTGGAATCTGATGCTACTATTGTGGCTCCATTGATTTTTGCTTGGTTGCTACGTTGGTAAAACGTCTATGATACACATAAAATCAGTCAAAGGTTTTCCGATTCTCGGGAGACCTTTTTTTATTTTGACATGACATAATGCACAGAAGTATTTTGTAGTTTTGCAGAAACGTTATTCTTTGGGGATTACTTTATGGATTCAGTGCAAGAGCCATCTACTTCAACCAAGAAGTATATTCGAATAGAAATTGAAGATCAAGGACCTGGCATTAGCGAAGCAGATATGAAAAAGCTCTTCGGGAAATTTGCCAGATTATCGGCGCAGCCAACGGGCGGAGAACATTCCACAGGTTTGGGGCTTTCGATTGTCAAAAAATTAGTGGAAGCAATGAATGGACGTGTATGGTGCGAATCGGAACCGGGAAAAGGAGCGAAGTTTATTGTGGAATTACCTGCGGTTGTGAGCGAAAATAAACCATCGGCTATATAACGGAGAGTTGTTGTTTCCATTCACGATAGCCAAGATATGCCATGGCGGTGAGAATGATAAACAGTATGACAAAGCTGTAATAACCTTTGTACCAGTAAATAAGGCAATATGCGGAGTCTGCCATTATCCACCACAACCAATTGTCAATTTTCTTTTTTGCTTGAAGTATTTGTGCTGTGACGCTCATCGCAAAGCAAAGCGAATCATAATAGGGGATATCGGCATCGCTGTATATGTCTAAAAACAATCCTACGAGCGCACCTGCGCATAGTGTGAATACTATTGCTATGAACCGATGGTATGGGGTAAGTGCCGTAATCTCCGATTCCGGGGATGCTGCTGTGTGTGATTGCCGCCACCATTGCCATGCCCCATATATACATGTCGCAAGATATATCACTTGCAGCGCGGTATCTGCATATAATTTGCCTCGCAATGTTACAATGCCAAAGAGTATTGTGCTTATGCCCAGAGCAGCCCAGCACCACATTGAGCGACGTATGGTAAGCCAAACACCGACCAATGCCAATACGGAACTTATGACTTCTTCCATTGAGAGTGACATGAACATCTTCAGACAAAAAAAAGCCCCGTAAACGCATATCGTAAACGAGGTTATACATACTTTGATAATTGTGAACAGTTGAAGTACGCCCGAGTGGATTCGAACCACTGGCCCACAGCTTAGAAGGCTGTTGCTCTATCCGACTGAGCTACGGGCGCATCATTATGTACGCAAATACATCTGCAAAATTAACATGGTTTCTATGCTTGGCAATACTTTTTGTTCAATTTTTTTATTCTGTGTTATTATTTCGAGAGAATAACGAATTCAGTTCTTCTGTTTAAGGACTTGCCTTCTTCGGTAGAATTATCTGCAATTGGAACCGTTTCACCATAACCGATTGCCGTTATTTTTTCAGCAGTAATGCCACGTTTTATCAGTTCTTGTTTCACGGCATCGGCGCGCTTTTGGGAAAGTTTTTTGTTATACTCTGTGTCCTTGGTTTTATTGGTATTATCAGTATGACCGCGCACTTCAATTTTCATATTGGGTAACACTTTCATCAATGTGGTGATATTATCTAAAGCGGGTTTTGATTCAGGTTTTACGGTGGCTTTATCGGTGTCGAAATAGACATTTAACAAAGCTATGGAGCCAATGTCGGGAGTGTTATCATAGGTAAACTCGCTTGTAATGGGTTTGCTGTTGGGCGGACACAAACGCATAGTAACTTTGTGCATTCCATAATCGGGTGGCGTAAATTCAAGCACATAATAATTACGCAAGCGGCGGTATATATCATCAAAAGCATCGTCAAACTCTTCGGTGCCGTAAATACGGGTATAAGAACCGCCTGTGGCAGCAGCAATATCGCGCAAATAGGATTCGTTCACACCATAACCAAAGTCAACGGCGCATACGGCAATACCATTGCGTTTGGCAAAAGCAAGTGCAGAATCTTTTGAGATTTTCGATGAATTGTCCGAGCCATCGGTAAAGACTATAACTGCTTTTTTTACATATCCTTTGGTGGTCATTAACTCTTTTACACCGGAGGCAATACCGTCTGCAATCGCCGTATATCCTCCAAAACCCATAAGTCCATTTTTTTGTAATCTTCCCAATAAGTCGGCTTTTGATGTTGTTAAAGGTGCTTCTGTCACTGTTTTATCATCATATTTTACCAAGCAAACAGCATCTTCATCTTTTTTCTTATTGATGATTATTTCGGCAGCTTCCTGAATTTTACGAGCACGTTCATCGCCCATAGAGCCGCTATGGTCCATAACAATAGCCAAAGCATGAGGTTCTGTGTCTTTGAGAGTTTTTTCACTAATCTTAAATTTCATCGGACGTTTATTGCCTTCAAACTCATCGGTAACTTCACACCAGATAGAGGAAAACTTTTTGTCTGCGGCTCCTGTATAATATGTGCCTATAGAATCAACTATATGGGCATACACTCTTACTTTACTTGGGTCGGACACGTCCACACGCGTGACAGGATTGCCTGAGACAGTGGTGTTTGCGCCATAACTTTGCGTCGAACGAATAAAAGAGGGCTTGTATCCGACAGGTGCCGGTTTGTCATTCGGGTCTGAATTTTCCTTGTAAGATGAGTTAGAGTTCGGAACACAAGACCAGACATAAGTACATAGCACAGTGAGCAGAAAAAAGGAAAGATATTTGTTCATAAGACAATCGAAAAGTGATAAAGAACATAATACACGGTATTTTTGCGGTAAAATTACTATAAAAATTTATTATGCCGCAAAGAAGACTTCATTCCGTGCGAATATCTGCAAAAGATAGCACTGCAAGATCCGTGGAAGCGCAAAAGCAAACCATCACCAGAAAGCGTCTCTGGATTGGATTGATGATTGGTGCTGTTGTTATGATATTTGTACTATTTAGCCGCTATGGAGTGATGACACATATTACTTTGCGTTCCGAGAGTGCAGAATTGGAACAGAAAGTTATGACCTTGCGTAAACATAATGACTCCTTGCGCTCGGTCATTAATACATTGCTGCGTGACACTGCTGAAATAGAGAGAATAGCACGAGAACATTATGGCTTCATTAAGCCCGGAGAAACCGTGTATATACTTGAAAAAAAATAGGAAATAGTGCAGTGCCGATGATGAAGTCATTCCTTCGGTAGAAAGTAGTGAAAATCATCATGATATGTGTTTTTTAGCGAATCTGTACTCATAATTATGGCAGAGTACATCATAGTATAGCCGTGCTGTGATAATCGCACAAACAAGATAGTTGGTGTGGAAAAGAACAATTATCATGGAGTCGGTCAAAATCAGTTCGTAATTTTGCACAACGTATGTATGTTACACTATCGTAATCGTTCATTCAATGGAAACACAATATCGCGTCTTACTGTATTATAAGTTTGTTCCGGTGGATAATCATGAACAACTTGCAGCCGAGCACTTAGAGTACTGTAAAAATTTAGGTGTACTCGGCAGAATTTTAATTGCACCTGAAGGAATCAATGGGACTCTTTCGGGTACATTTGAGCAAACGGAAGCATATATGAATTACCTGCGTTCCGATTCGCGTTTTGCCGATACGGAGTTTAAGATAGACACAGTGGATGTGCAGCCATTTCACAAAATTTTTGTCAGAGCTAAAGCTGAATTGGTAACATTTCGTTTAGAAGATGATGTGAAGCCCTATGAGATGACCGGAAAGTACCTTAATGCCGAAGAGTTCTATAAAGCATTGAAAGAAGAAGAGGTTATTGTCATAGACGGTCGCACGGATTATGAGTATGAGGTAGGGCATTTTCATAATGCAATCTGTCCGCCTGTAAGCTCTTTCCGTGAATTTCCCGAATGGATACGGTCGGAATTTGGTGATAAAAAGCATAAAAAGATACTAACATATTGTACCGGCGGGATACGTTGCGAAAAATTAACTGCTTTTATGGTCAAAGAAGGATTTACGGATGTGTATCAGCTTGAAGGAGGAATTGTTAAGTATGGCAAAGATGAAAAAGTGCGTGGTGCTTTATGGGAAGGTTTGTGTTATGTTTTTGACGAGCGCATCACTGTCCCGATAAATCACACCGATGAGGGCAATATTGTTGTCGGCAGATGTTATCATTGCGGTACAGAAACAGATACATACATAAATTGTGCGAATATGTATTGTAACAGGCAACATTTAACATGTGAGAAATGTCTGCTTGAACATGAGCATTGTTGTTCGGATACTTGTAAGGAATCAACTCATAAGAAAAAAGAGTATGTGGACTATGTTGTTGATTTGCGTAATAAAGCGGTAACAGCATAAAAAAAAGCGGAAGTTTCTGAATGAATCTTCCGCTTTTTAGTTTCGTAGCGGGGCTAGGACTTGAACCTAGAACCTTCGGGTTATGAGCCCGACGAGCTACCAATTGCTCCACCCCGCGATAGTATTATGCAGCGAAATTACGAAAAAAAAACATACCGACCATGAAAATTTATAGAAGAGTTATAGAGACAGGAAAGTGGCTTAACAAGTTGATTTATGATAACGCATTGAGTTATTGACTGATAGTCATAGTAAGGTTGGCTTCATATTTTCATTGTCTTTCGCATTATGGAAAGAAGAAAATGTGTATTTTTGCAACCCTTGACTCTGACGGGTATCATCTCGGCATTAATCAAGACGGATGTCGCTCCTTTGTGCGACGCAATTATAGAGTTTAATCATTTTTTAGTTCACGCATTAGTTACTAATCGTTATGTCAGAAGAAATCACGATCACCGATGGAATGCCGACGGAACAACCCGTACAGGCAGAAACAACAACGGAAACAGTTCCTGTCGTTGAAGAGCAAGTAGTAGTGGAAGTGCCTGTTGCCGAACAAGCAGCAGCAGTTCAAGAAACAGCATCAGAAAGCACAACACCGGTTGTCATTGCAATACCAACACCGGAAGAAGCCGCTGCTGCCGAAGCTGCACGTATTGCAGCAAAAGAAGAACGCGAGAGAAAAAGAGCAGAAGAACAAGCTCGTCGCCAAAAAGAACAAGAAGAACGTGCTGCCGCACGTCAAAAAGAACAAGAAGAACGTGCTGCAATATTTGCGGAAATAGAACAGATTAAAGCAAATAATGCAACCCTTATTGTAAAAGTTCTTGAAAAAGTCAAAGGCGGACTTCGTGTAGATTATAAAGGATTGCGTCTTTTCTTGCCTACGTCGCACACTACTTTAAAAAGGATTTCTGATGATGCCGATTTAGCAGGGCTTATAGGCACAGATATTACAGTCCATGTCATTGATGCCAAATTAGATGAGCAAGGACGCACTGCTGTTGTCGTTTCCCGCAAAAAAATTATCGAAGAAGAATTTTATGCACTCGTTAAGCCCGGAGATACCGTCACAGGTACAGTTTCCGCTGTTTCTGCTTTCGGCGTATTCTTGGAATTTAATGGCATGGAAGGACTTATTCATGTTTCCCGTTTATCTCAACAAAGAGTAGCAGATCCTACAACCCTCTATAAACGTGGCGACACCTTAGAAGCAAAAGTAATTTCCGTTGATAAAGAAAAAAATCGTATTTCGCTCAGTCGCCGTGAATTTGAACCATCACCATGGGAGGGTGTGGCTGAGAAATTCCCGGTAGGTCTCCGTGTCAATGGTAAAGTAAAACGACTCACAGATTTCGGAGCTTATATTGAAATTGCACCGGGTGTTGAAGGGTTACTTCGCAATGCGGACATTACTTGGGCGCGTCGCATAGCCCATCCATCTGAAGTGATTAGCGCAGGTCAAGAAATCATGTTACAAATACTTGCTACGGATGAAGCAAAAAAACGTGTTACTCTCGGCTATAAGCAAACATTGCCTAATCCTTGGACAACAATTGCAAGCACATACCCCGTAGGAACGGAACTGCAAGTCTCATTATCGCAGAATACGCCGAAAGGTCTTGTTGTTCGTGTAAGTGATGATTTGGAAGGATTTATGCCTCGCGGCAGAATGGGCGGATTTGCATCAAAACTATCGTCACTTGTTCCCGGTGATACTATCGAAGCTGTTGTTATTGATGTTGATGGCGCGGATGAAACATTTATTCTTGCTCCCAAAGATACATCATATCCCGAAGGAGAAGCACCACCCGCAGCTCGTGAACCAAGAAATTCTCAACGCCGTGATGACCGTAATGACAGAGCGCCTCGTGAATCGCGTGATAGAGATTCTGTGAAAATTGCTCCTGAATTGCAAGGACAACAGTCCATTAATCTCATGGATTTGCTTTCTGAAGAAGAACGTTCACGCTTGCGTAGCTAAGATTACAATTTCAATTCATTGAAAGCCGATACTTCTTACAGTGTCGGCTTTTTTTTTTGATTACTGTACATATCCTGATATTATACCACACAAGAGATTGTATATCCATAATCCTGCTATATGCCATTCATTATGCCTCTCCCATGAGCACTCAAGCTATGATATCGGTCTCGATAATGGCATTGACAATGCCGATGATATTGACCATCAACCCAATGGATTTGTCTATCAATATGAAAAAAATGGTAATTTGCGGCGGGATAATCAAGAACACATTCAACTTGAGTGGACAATGGCGGGTAAAGTGAAAAAAGTGATCAATACTGTGACTGAGAATACCAAAGCAGAATTTCTCTATGATGCAATGGGTAATCGTGTGCGTAAGACGGTCTATTCATCACTAGGAAATGTGGAGAGAAATATTTTTTATACCTATGCGCCGGATGGTAAATTATTGCAAATGACCGAACAATCGAATGAGGGTTTATTATTGTCAATGGAATATCCACTCTATGGCATAAGTCGTTTGGGATTATATAAAGTAACAAGTTCTCTGAGTCGAGAAGATGAGAGTGCCAATCTTCATATCTTCCCGCGCTATTTTGATCGGCGTATGTATGAATTGACAGATCATTTGGGCAATGTGCGAGCCGTGGTGGGAGACCGAAAATTATGGAATAGCAGTTTCGCAGGTGAATTTAGGGCAAATGTCTTGAGTGTGAGCAACTATTACCCCTTTGGCATGGCACAAACGGGTAGAAATTGGGATGGCAGTGGCAATTATCGCTATGGGTATAATGGCAAAGAAGAAGATAATGAGATAAAAACAAATAGTGGAGACAATGGCAAAAGTCTTGACTATGGCGCACGCTGGTATGACCCGCGCAAAGCACGCTGGGACGCGGTGGATAAATATGAAGCTAAATATGTGGGAATATCGCCGTATGTGTTCACAGGTAATAATCCAATAATATTTAAAGAAATAGATGGTAATGAGTACACATTTATAATAAGAGCTCACTTTAACATGAGGGGTCCCTTACTAAGAATGAGTGATATGGCGCAATCTTCGATATTTGCTGTATCTCCGCCGAAATTTAATAAACTTACCAATGAGTATGATGTTACGGTTGTGTTCCACATCATGTTATCGGAAAGATTTGAACCTACAGAGTCCCACCCAAACTTTGGGAGCTTAGAAACAAATAATCAAGGTTTACTTCTTGAAGTCATGAATCACGAATATGGGCATGTTGAACAGTTTAAAAGTCTTTTTAATAGCTTAGACTATAAAGTTGATATAACAATTGATGGCTTAAAGAAAACTCTAGTTGGCGATCCTTTATCAATTTTAAGACAAGCGGCAATAGAAGTAATTTCATTTGAAACAAAAAATGGAAAGAAAACAGATGCAAGTGAAGTAAGTAAAAATATTTCTTCACTTGTTAATAGTTGTTGGGCAGATTTACAGTGTCAAATTTTAGAACGTTATGAAAATCCGGAATCATATGGAAAAACATATATAGACTTGGAAGGTGAAGCAGATAATTACGCTCGTAGAGAGTTAAACAATAAAACACCATACTTAGATATGGAAAAAATACCAAGATCACTTGAGGGTGCGATTAAATCTGAAAGAGAGCCTTCAGATTTGCAAAAAAACAAAAAATAATATGATATAGGTTTTAATATGAATAATTTAGAGAGATGTTTTTTCGTGGTTTTTTGTCTTTTATTGTTTGTGTTTACAGCTTCTTCTAGTAGTGATGAGTGTTGTTGCAAAGACCATATTGATGAAGAAACGAGAATTTTATTAAGAACAGAAAATATGCATGTATATTATGATATTTATCCTATAAAGAAGCTGTATTCGGATAGTATAAACAATTTTAAATTAACTCAAAATTTACCATTTTATTTAATTGATCCGTGCTTCTTTTATGAAAACACTCCTCAATTTGTTAAACAAAGTAGAATACATAATAC
>DDTD01000096.1 GCA_002344005.1 Ignavibacteria bacterium UBA2373
CTAATATGTTGATGAGCAATTACTTTATAAAAATAAAAGATTGTGATGATGACAATCCATTGACTTTTACAATTACATTATAGTATCCAGGTATAATCCTTTTAGTATCTATCTTATAACTATGTTCTCCTATATCATTGTAACCCTCATAAACCAGGGTAGATGACTTACCTGTATTATCATATAAAATTATACTTGCTTGACCTGGGTAAGGTAATGTATAACGAATATATGCCATATCCTGCACAGGATTAGGCTCTATTGTTATCCCAAATGGATTATTAGAAACTATTGATTTATGCGTATCAGGCAGTGATGTTATGGTGCCTGTTGAACAATTATACTCCACTTTTCTTGTTTTTACAGTATCATTAGAAAGGTAAACAATGTTTACTATTTGTTTTTCGCCTTTCTTAGGATCACATGGTGGAATACTAAAATATATCGTACAACATTCTTCAGCTAAAATCTCTTTTCCTAACTCACTATAAATAGAATCTAGTTCTTGAGAATCATTAATCTCAAACATTTGACCACGATATGCAACTCGGGCAAATGTATGCATATTTTCTTTTGCGATTATTTCTTCATCATCATTTCCCAGATTAAGAGCTATTAAATACACGCGAACATCTGAGTTCTTTAATGTCTCTATTACAGGTCTATTTTCATACGGTGGAATATTATTAATTCCATCCGTCAAAACAATAACGGCTTTTTGACTGTTAGGATTAAGTTTGGTCTTCTCTACAGATTGAATGAGTGCTTGATGGAATGCCGTAATTGAGCGTGGTTCGATTTTATTTAACGCTTGAACTACTAGATTAGTATCATTAGTCCAATCTTGATTTAATTCCACATCACTGTCGAAAGACATTAAGAATGATTCATCTTTTGAACCTAACTTTGATAAAAATCTTTGTACGGCTCGTTTTGTTATTATCATTTTTGATTCACCGTTTATTGTATCAGCCATACTTCCAGAGCGGTCAATTACAATACCTACACTTATAGGTTCAGACCTTATAGTATTTAAACAGACTATTGAGTCAGGACATATAAACTTATTGTTAACCACAATTCCAAGTTGTTCCCGATCCCTAAAAATATTTCTGTATCCATTAACGTATTGAGTATCCTGTTTTAAAATAGAAGCATCTAATTTTATACCGACAACCTTTCCATTATTTACTATAGGTGATACACTACAGATATTAATATCATCATCTATAATTTCTTCAATTACTACCGTCAGTTCACCACAATTATCTTCATAACGGGGAGTTGCCCGTTTTAAAACTAAGTTATATGTTGAATCCAAGATTTTCAACCTAAATTCTTCCCCTGTCCCAGCTCTTTCAATTTGATAACGATGAGTTTTCATATCTAAAGGAAAAGCTGATAGTGGTTCATCATCTACTCTAAATCCGAGGTATTTTCTAAAGCTTAAGGATAACAAGGGTTCTAATCCTAACTGCTTTGGTGGGAACTCATAAGATGTCTGATCTCCTACCCAATGAGGTATTTCAACGAAAGGCTGTCCCAATATTGTTTTTGGTGGGAATCGAAAGTTATCTATTTCTTCTTGTGGAACATCATATACCCAAACAGCATCAACTCCGTGACAATCACTAAAACCAGTCCATTGGCTATAAGTACCCTGTACAGTAATTCGGTATTTCTTTGACGTATCCGTTTTAGGAGATAATATGGTTTGTCCTGAATTAGCCTTCAGAACTGCTCGAAATGGGAACTGAGCTTGTAGATTATTTCTGGTACCTGACAACACCAATACATACATACATACATACATATTTTGGATAAACATACTGAATTAATTTCTTAGACATACATTGCCTCACTACAAAAAATGATTGATTTAATTAGATTTACATTATTTACTACAAGCAACTTACTCTACGCTACCTCTAATCACAGGAAATCGTTTATCATGTAAGTTTTGCAATATATGAACTTTATCTGGATTCTCAAAATTTTTATTTATTCCTTTATCACCTTTTTTCATAGACGAATTTTTCTTCATGGAACGTGCCGTCTTTTTTCTTCATACGTACATACAATATTAATTGTTTATCATGAATTTCCATTGTTAATCCATTAAAATAAAAGATATTGTTTTGACGGACAAGAAATGGGAATGTAATACACTTGTCTTTTTCCTCCCAGCCGATAAATTCGGACGTAAAATGTTTTACTTTGAGATAAATTTGCCCTTCTTTTTCCGATAGTTCCATAATTTCATAAAAAATATTTTTCCCTTTTTTCATTAAACGGAATGTGCCTATCATTGCTCCGGCTTGCGGGGGCGACCATTGCTCTTCGATTGTTCCGCCCAAACCATTGCCCTGCCATAATCCCGCAAGAAAGGTAAACTCTTCAAGAGAAATGGAAGAAGGTACCGTATCGCCTATTATGGTGTGTTCCGTAAGAAATTGCTGCCCCATTGTACTCATTGTTGTTATCCCCCAAAGAAGTAAAGAAAGTGAAATCCACGACACGACATTCATCACAAAGTTTTCAATGAATTGTACAAAAATTTTGCCACAAACTTAACAATTCGTAAAATTGCAACCAAATTGTAAAATTTTTTCTTGTACAACTATGAAAAATGAAGTAGGCAGAAGACATAAATTTGTGCGCGAAACAGTTCTTTCCATGACCGTTGCAGATTATGCGGACTCGCAGTCCACCACAGCAGCAGCAGTATATGCTTGGGAAGCCGGCAGACGCTCCGTGCCCCATTCCGTTATTGAATCATTGGCTACAACCCACGGTATTTCAGCAACTTGGATGCTCACAGGTCAGGGCGACGTTTTGTCTGACAGAACTCAGCCCAAAGTCAAAAACAAATTGGATACTGTCGGTGAATTGCGTTTTCACCTTGACGCCATGCAGGCATTGCTCAACCGTTTAGACCAAGAACAAGAGCCACAAACGGAAAATCAACCCAATAATGTCTATTATCTGCCAATGCTCTCTTCGCGCGTGAGTGCCGGTGTGCCCGTGGGTGTGGAAGATGCCTTTGAGCAAGTAGATCTTATGGAAAAGCTTGTAGAACATAAGGGTAGTATGTGTGTACTTACCGTTGTTGGTGATTCGATGAAAGATGCCGGTATTTGCGATGGTGATATGCTGATTGTGGACACCCAAGCCGAGCCAAAACATGGGCATATCGTCATTGCCAAGGTCTATGGTGAATTGACGGTGAAACGACTTCTCATCCAAGGCAAAAAGAAAGTATTGCAAGCCGAAAATCCTCTTTTCGCCAATATTGATATTACTCCCCACACCGATATTGAGTTTATTGCTGTGGTGAAACATTGTATAAAAAAATTATGAGCCGCCATAACTCGTTCATATCTTCGGTGTGCAACACTTTTCCATAAAGTGTGTTATTTTTTGTATTACCGCATACTCTTACTATGAACGAGGTTTTCTATGATGACATATATACGTATTCTTCTCATCAGCACGGTTATTGCAGCGCAAGCACTTACTCTGAATGCACAAACACTTTCCGTAACGCTGAAAAGTACAGCATCGTATCCGCAGCTTTCTGCGGATTTCTTTTTACTTGATAAAGATGGTTTACCATTAAATCCTGTCTCCAAAGATGATTTGAGAATAACCGAAGGCGGGACGCAACGCACTATTGTGTCCCTTACTTGTCCGCCCACCAATACACCTTTACCTGTATCTGTTGTGCTTACCTTCGATGCTTCGCTCTCAATGGAATTTTATGGAGGCAGCCGTTTTGGTACAGGGGATAATAATTTAACAATTGCGCAAAAAGCAGGTAAAGCATTTGTCCAAGCATTTCAAATGCCGCCATCAGAATGTGCCATTACCTCATTTAATTCTCGTGCATACCTTAATACTGATTATAGCACTGATAAAGCCCGGCTTTCCCAAACTATTGATGCACTTGTGTTAGATAATCAAACCCGTTATACTCCGGCATTTTTAGATGCCCGATCGGGTGCTATACCGATTGCAGTGCGAGGGCAGCATAACCAAAAAGCAATTATTTTTCTTACTGATGGAATTAACTTTGATTTTTTTGATCCGCAAAATGTTATTAATGCAGCAAATAATGCGGGAATAAAGATTTTTTGTATCGGTTTACGGCTTCCTCTTAGTACAGAATTACGTTTTATTACAGAGCAAACAGGCGGTGAAGGGTTTTCTAATGTAACCACAACAGCACAAGCCGAAGCCATTTATCGTCGAATTGTTCAAAAAATACAAGGATATGCACCATGTGAACTTATATGGGAAACATCAGGGTGCGAACAACAAAAAACCGCAATTATTGAACATATTCCCACAGGTCTCAAAGATACAGTTCGCTATACAATTAACCCCTCGCAATTAGCACAATGGAATATTTCACCGTTAGGAACACATTTCGGCATAATTAATAATCCCGCAACGAAAGATACAACCGTTTATCTTAAAGCACAAAATAATGCCATTACTCTCGAAAAACTCACGATAAATAATCCATTTTCGATTATCAGTCCCACAGTATTTCCAATCACAATTCCCGCAAATGACAGTATTCCCATTATTATACGATTTATTCCTACCGACACCAAATATGCGTATGCAGAATTAATTCCTGAAGGAACGGGATGTAATCAAGCAATAGGATATTTTTCCGGAGGTTCCGCAGCACAACCACCCACGCCACCTACATTGCAAGTTATTCATCCCAATGGATTTGAAAAATTTCTGTGGAAAACAGATACGGTCATCCGTTGGCGCGGCGTTTTACCGCAAGATACTGTCACCTTAGAATATAGCATAGACAATGGAACAACATGGACTCTTATTTCCGATAAAGCTACGGGATTAGAGCATCCGTGGACTGTACCTGCAACGCCAAGTAAACAATGTATTATGCGTGTCACACAGCAAGTAAGAAACGAATATATTCCTTATGCTTCAATTCGATTAACTTCAGGTATTAAAGATATTCTGTTTTCACCGGATAATACAAAACTTTATATTCTCACGGAAGATAGCGTCGTTCGTCAGCATAATACCAATAATGGTTCGAATAATTATGCCATCAATAATGCTAATGCGCTTTTTATAGGACTAAACGGTGACGGTTCTCATCTTGCTTATACGACCTCGCCGGATAATAACATAAAACTATATTCCAATATGGGTATTTACATAGCCAATCTTGGTTTACAATCTACAAATGCACAGCGTCCCGTCTTTATCGGCAGAGATACCATTATTTTCGGTGCCAATGGTTCTTTATCGGGCATTGTCAATTTTACCACAGGCAGCACGGGATTTATACGTACTATTAATGAACCGGGAATTATTGAATGGAATGATGTAGCAGAAACAAAAGCACGGTATTTAGCTGTCAATCCCTCACAAAAAGTGGTTACCATCTATAATATGCGTAGGAATAATGTATTTGCTGACAGTATCCGAATTATGCAGCAAAATACTCCCGTACGCGGCGCAATTGCCAAAGATGCTTCAAGTGTGCTTGTGACCGATAATATAGGAAACGCATATTTTACCTCTTTGACAAATAGACAAACAATAATACTGTCACAAAAAAATATGTTTTCTACGGGATATGATCCACAAGGAACATTTATGATTACTGGCGGATTACAACAGCAACGCATAGTGAATGGACAATCACAAAATTATGCCGAAGCCGTATTATATTCCCCAACAGGAGGTATTATTGGTATATTAGATACCCACACGCATACAATTTCATCGGTTATTGTCAGTAAAGATGGAACAATAGCAACAGGCGGAAAAGACAGTATTGTCTATTTATGGAAAATACAAATGCCTCAATCAGATATTTCGGATAATCTTTGGGAAATTGTTGCTCCTCAACTTACGGTCAATTCAATATTCATGGATTCTGTTATTATCAATATTGGAAGTCGAGACTCACTCGTAGAAAATGCCATCACAAATACAGGCGAGGTGGCAGTACGCATATCTTCGGTGACAATTACGGGTACAAATAATCAAGAATTCAGTAGAACAATTATATCACCCTCTTTACTTTTACAGCCGAATGAGTCGCTGGCATTAGAATGTAATTTTTCACCCACGGCTATTGGTAAGCGTGAAGCGATTATTACCGTAGAAACACAAGATAATTATACGGCACAGGGAATAATCAGCGGCGAAGGTATTTCGCTTTTATTAGAAAATCATCCTCCTATTGATTTCGGTAAACGTTTTCTTGGGGATACTAAAGACACCATTATTACCGCTGTCATTCGTAATATTGGTACTATTGCCGTAAATTTTGCTGCACCGCGTTTCTTAGCACTTAATCCTAATAATATACCTTTTTCTTTCATTCAATCACCGGAAAAATTTACCCTCAAAAACCAAGATTCCATTGAAGTAAAAATACGATTTTCTCCTACCAAATTAGGGCAATTTACTGCATTATTGGAATATGGTTTTGATAAAACAGGCAGCCCCATACGAATACCCGTATTTGGGGAAGGAATATGCAGTAATGGAGCCGATTCATTAATTGTCACATCCAATGCACAATCGGTTGCTCCGGGCGATACTCTCACTGTTGCGCTACGTTTGCATTATCCGCCGAATGCAATACAAAGTGCTACACGCCCCTATCGTATGACCATAGATTATGATACAACAGTGTTACGACGCATTACGCCGGATGCAGATCAATTCGATACACGATTGCAATCAAGCGATACCGTCCAATATATGCGTTTTCTTGTCATGCTCGGAAAAAGTGATACTGCCTCTGTCAGGGTTTCTTCCTTTGATTGGGGCGAATATTGCACTAATGCTCCGGCAATAATTCAAGGAACTGTTCCTGTAGAAATTTGTTATGCAGGCGGGAAACGTTTATTTAACCCCGATGGAAAACTTATAACCGGCATTTCACCGAATCCGCCGAATGAACGAAGTATTATTCATTTTTCTACAAATGAAACAGGGATTACGCATATTACAATTACATCGTTAATTGGTGAACATGTGGCAACAATATTACAGGAATATATTCATGCGGGTGAATATTCACTTCCTTTACCTTTAGATACACTCACAACTGGAATATATTTTATGACAATTACAACACCGACACAACAGCAATCATTATTGTTTTCGGTACAGTAAAAACAATAGAGTAACCAAATATTACAGCTTTTATAATATTTTTTGTAAAAAATGTATTCGTGAATTAATTATTTCTAAAAGTATAGGACGTGTTATACGAGCGTCAAGAAGAATATCGTTGGGGATTTCCTCTATAGTTTCCTCAAATAATGCCAAAGAATGGAACACAGGTCTGTACACGAGTTCCGTCAATAGAGGTGATGATACAAGAATATGATTGCGAAAAATTGTATTCGTTCCTGTCGAAATATTTTGGAATAACCCCAAGGCACCATGATCAATAATCCAGAATGTAGAGTGCTTATCTTTTACGATATTACAGGCACTTATTGTTCTATCAACATTGATAAAGAAAAGGTCAATAGTGAATAATTGTTCTAAGAGTTCATAACTGATAGTGGCAAATTCTTGGGCATGAATTTGTACCGCTTCCTCAATCGGAATAATTCCTAAATTCCATCCATAGCTTTTTTGCACAATATCATCAAATTCATCCGTTCCGAATGTCCAAGGGAAATTTTGGGGTATTTCAATCCAATGCACATCAGGAACTTGCCAACCGATGCGTGATGCCACCCGATTCGCAATGAACTCTGCAATAAGACTGAGAGGACCATTCCCGGCACCCCTCATTTTAAGAACATAGTTTTCAAAGTTCTCCGTTTCGATAAGAACAGGAAAAGAACTTCCTATATATTGCTTTACAAACCTTTGTAACTTCATAAAAATAAGAAGATAAAAAAACAAGTCTATATTTGACGCTCTTTTCCTAAGTAAAATAACCAACACGAGCTAAATATAAATTATTTATTGCTTCTTATTTTCTATGAGGGTAAAAAAAGTACGAAGTGGCTTGCTCATAGTATTCTACGGCTTTTTTATGCGAAAAAGTTCAACAATATTGTGATTGTGAAGTATTTCCTCACCCGATGATACTCGCCTTTTTCTCATTATTTCTACTTTACAAAAAAGGACATTTGGTGCAAAGTAAAAATTTCGGATTGTTGTACTCACCTTATTGCTGTAATACTGTATTGCCCGAACATGCACCGTTGAAAAATTACCGGCTGACGTTGAAATCGGATACTCTATTTCTTGAATCATAGATGTATCTGATTCTCCTCTATCTTGAGGAGATCCTTTTGTTAAGGGTGCGATAAGAAGTCTGCGTGTAGAATTGACTCCGCTTTTATATTTGGTATATGCTATGGCATTTTCATTAAAGACATAGTATAATGTATCCGCCGACGTCGAAGATATATTGCGTTCTTCCACTTGCAAACAAGAGCCAAGATTAGGATGAGGATAAGCACGATTAAGAATTGTTGTAACAGTAGTATCTTCAAATATCTTCACAGTTTTGTCATTTGTATCTGTGAGGATTGTCCTTTCCTTATAGAAATATTGCGTACCGACAGGTCCGTCATATAAATAATCCGCAACAGAACGTGAAGCAGTATTCGTATTGGTCGGGGCATCATCATTGCTGCAACCAAGAAATAAAATAATGGTTAGAGTTAAAAAGATGTGTTTCATAGGATTCTACTTATGGTTTTTTTATACGAAATAGTTCTATACTATACTCTTCCAATTGCTTTTTTCCTGTTAATGTACTTTGTTCAATAAAACGTTGAATCTTACACACCAAGACTTTCGGAGTAAAATAGAAATTTGCTGTATATTTTTCATTATTATTTTCTCTATATTCTTCTGCAAGTACATGAACTGTTGAAAAATTACCCGCAGGAGTCGTCATGGGTACATCAAGTGCATGAATTTTTGCATTATTGTTATCATCTACATTTTGTATAGTTCCTTTTTCTATGGGTCCTATAAGTATTCTATCCATACCAGGACTGCGATCCATATAGACAATCTCATTATTACTTAGTGAATAATATGCAGTATCAAGATAGTCATGAAATTTTCTATATACAGTCACTTGCATACAATTGCCAAGTATCGGGTGATTATATGCACGATTGAGAATAGTCCACACTATGGTGTCACGACCTAGTATTCCCGTCCTGCCATTGGTATCGGTTCTAATTCCAACTTGACTATACCAATATTCCGTACCGACAGGTCCATCAAGCATATAATCCGCTATAGAACGTGAAGCAGTATTCGTATTGGTCGGGGCATCATCGCTGCCGCAACCAAGTAAAAAGATAATAGCAAATATCAAAAAGATGTGTTTCATAGTATTTTATCCTTTGTGAGATTTATCAATAATACTTTAATTTGTTCGTATCAATAAAAAAAATATGGGAAATTTAAGGAGTTTGTACTTTTACAAGTTCCGAAGTCACTTTTTCTAATTCTTTTGCGCCTTTCCAATTGATTCTATCATATAATTCCTCCATTTTGGGCATAAATACACCCGGTGAAAAATATTTATTTTCTATTACTTTTGTTTTAGCATACGATATCTCAGTTCGCACATGAACTGTTGAAAAATTACCCACAGGAGTTGTAATGGGTACATCAAGAGCATAAATTTTTGACATACCTACGCCACCTTCACCTAATTCCCCTATATCCTGCAAGCTTCCTTGTTCGATTGGTCCATTAAATAGTTTTTGAATAGTCTCAGTATTGCTGATAGCTACAATAGTATTATTGCTCATTCCAAAATAAACAGTATCAATAAAACCGGCAACAGATGGGGAAAATTGATACCCGGTTAGGAGACATTTTCCAAGAATAGGATGATTATATGCACGATGAAGAATCGTAAGAACTATTGTATCGCGATGCAACAGTTGAGTTTTACCCTCAGCATCGGTGAGCGTACGCTCTTGACTCATCCAATATTGCGTACCGACAGGTCCATCAAGCATATAATTCGCTATAGAACGTGAAGCAGTATTCGTATTGGTCGGGGCATCATCGCTGCCGCAACCAAGTAAAAAGATAATAGCAAATATCAAAAAGATGTGTTTCATAGTATATTCCCTTATCATATTGAACCCTTCCAAACCAAAGAAGTTGAGTGTTTCTATATTGACAACAACTTACACTTACAAAACAACTTCCGAACATGATTTTAACAAAATTACAACAAAACCACTGAGTAACAATATAATCTGAAATTTTTAACGAAACACGTATCGTCTTCCACTCTCAATATTCTTCCCTCCATCATCGCATCTTCTTTGCTCCGAGATAGAGATGGTATTCCTTTTATTGTTATTCTGCTAAGTTTGACTTTTATCAATTTACCGAGAATAATAAGGTTTAAGAATATCCATTATGATATCTACGGACTTTCCTGCACTATAATCATCGATATTCACACATCCTAACACTTCTCCTTTATTATCAAGAACTATATATTTACACCCGAAATATGATGCTTGATACTCATTCCACGATTGTTTTGCTCCATTTATGTAATAATCATAGTCGGGATTATCTTTCTTGAATTTTTCAAATTCCACTTTACGAGAACAATTGACAAAAGACACATATAATAAAGTGCTGTCTATATTACTTTTTTTTGCCTTTGCTTTAAGGGAATTGAATATGAGCTTGCACTTTACACATTCACCCAATGAATTCAACTCAACTATGGCAAATCGTTTTTTCCCTTTGAATTGCAATAATAAGTCTTCATTTTTTTCACCGGCTGACACCGTGAGTACAAAGACGGTCATTAGTACTAATGAGGCAATAATTTTGATGTGTCTATTTTTCATGATTATGCTTATTGTAGTGGATAAAAGCTCATAACCCACCCTTCTTCATCGGTGGCGACAGTACTTATTGCAGAATGAGAATGTGGGTCATACCCCACTAGAGTTTCTCGTTTTTGAGGATTATTCTCAAGGCGATATGAGGAAATCAATTGACCAAGTGAATTATATTCCTGTGCAACATATTGGTATGTGTCACGATTGATAACTTCAAACATAAGGACAATAATATTGCCACTGTTTTTTGAAGGTAATACATTTGTCATAGTAATATAGCCACCTTTTTCAGAGATAATGCTATTTCTATTTTTAGGAGGTATGAGCGCTTTTTGGACTTCTGCCACTCTGCGAACATTGACAAGGGGGAAACTACGAATGGCATTATTATCAGTAAACACAAAAATACTGTCAATATAAGGATGAACTACATACTCATTCTCTCCGGCAACACACAGATAACTTTCTCCATTTTCGCTATAATACTTGCTTTTATAATCATGCAGCTTCGTTTTTTTTGTTTCGACTAATTCACCCGATTGATCTATCTTGCAAAACACGGGGATTTCATTAATTATATTTACATCTTCATAGAGCTTGTATGTTACAAGTTGATAATTATACCAGTATTCATTCTTCTTTCTATCAGAAAAGCAAAATGTCCATAATGGCTGATTTACCACTATCGTGAATAGTGTATCAAATTTAGTTGGTAAAATCCATGTTACTGTCTTTCTTTGATTATATATATTGTAGCGCAGTATTCCATTGAAATTTTTTGTTATGAGATTATTAATATTATCCAAACGTTTTTTGTCTGCTACGGCAATGGAAATCATTACACCAATATGAAGTATGGAATCATTTTCAAACAGGATATTTGTATATTTCTGTTTAAATGATTTTGCGCGATCTTCTTTTGAAACAGGTAGTATGGTATCATTACCGAAAATAACATTTTTTTTGCCCAAGATAAATGGTTTAACAAAAGATGGGCGTTTTTCTCTAAATTTCTCAATATACTCTTTAGGCAAATTGTATGGCAGTTGATTAGAAAAATAATGCAGATATGAGTTATACCTATCTAAATTTTTATTATAATGTACTTCAAAAGAGTCTAATAAATCATCATCATATCGAAATTTTGCAATACTTTTCCCATAAGCATTAAAAACTATACAATGATGTTCATCATGCGTTAATGCAATAAATTTTCTTGAGGGCGATGCTACACATTTCCTTACTGAACTAATCAAATCTGAGGAATCTTCTTGCAAAGTGATGCGATTCGTCTGTGCAAAAGCGATAGATGATACGAAGAAAAATAGTATGATATACATAATTATACATATAGGTTTATAGTTTGAGGAGTTAGGGATTGTAAATCTAACTCCTCAATCAGAAAATTAGTTATAATTTATTCAGCCGGAGCAAAATCACCATTACTTGAAGGTTCGGGAGGAAGATTTCCACCAGATACTTGATCATTAAACCAAACAAATCCACCTAAGTCCTGATAGCACATACCACCTCTTTAATAGGTACTTCTATCAAATGACGCTTCCCGAACAGGTAATACATATCCTTGTTTAACAGATGCAATATACGAAGTTCTGTGTAAAATACGACTAATTTTACTCTAATGAAATCAATGTACTACCAGTCTTGTACTATACCAATACTCATTGAAAAACGTTGCTGAACTCTTTCTGTTTGAAGCGGGTTATATATCGCCGAATATTGAAGTATTATTCCGAACATTTTCCAAACCTTACTACGGAGTTCATGCTCAATCATCACATTCCAATGAACTGGTATTGTCATTGAACGACGAATGGACGAACGAGATAGAAAGGTAATAGTGCTATCTAAGTATAATTGGCTATCGAAAAGAAAGTCAAAACCAGCTGTTTGTTTAAAACCTTCTTTGATAAATCGTGTTGAAGGATTGTCTGTTTGTTCACGATGCGCATCTGCGCGGATTTGTTGTAAATTTATGCCGCCACGTAATGTAATGAATGATTGAGAAAATCGAATATCTTGAGCTAACCCTATTGTTTGTTGTGATACTACAGGATCCCATAGTTTCATAGTTCTTAATCGTTGTGTTTGTGTTAACCGATATGACTCCGTCGGTTGAGTACGTAATGTAGCAGATATAAAAGGATCAACTTTCCATCCAAGTAAAAAAGTTATTGCTGACTCGCCTAAAAAGTCATTATCTGTTGATTTAATATATCCTTCAGGAAACAATTCTGAGCGTTCCTGTTGCGCCCCAATATTGATACGTATGTGAGAAGTAAACTTTATTGTTTTGGGTAACTCATATAATAATCGAAGTGTAGTCCCAATTTTAAAATCAAAAGAATTCTTTTCTCCTTCTTTAAGATCATATACTGAAGATTGAGCAAACGTCAGGTTCGTATTTAGATTTTGAATAATGGACTTGTCCTCAGTTTGAGACAAAGAAATATCTGCTTTCAGAAATACAAACAGTAGTATAAGCAACCTTAATTCCACAATTTTATATGGATTTATTGTATTAACTTGAAATGGGAAGAGTATTTTTATAAAGAAACACGTACTAATTGCCAACGCTTTGTTGGATGCTTAGCAAGTAATGTAAGTGATTTTTCATGATTATGAATCAACTTTAACTGAGTGTATTTCGATAGCCGAGAAGTAGTAATTTTGTATTCATAGACTTCGTCTTTTGATAATGAATATTTTTGCAACCATAGTTCACCATTCTCAAGTAGTAAAATCGCATGAAAAATATTATTGTGTATATAGCCATCAAATGAGGTTATCTTATCTTCATGTTTTTTCCATATACCATAAGGAGGTATGGCTTTATAATCATAATCTCCAGATTGCAATGGATTGGCGTGAAAAAACCAGCGCAATCTTCGGTTTACGCATATAAATCCTTGATTTTCATCAGGGTATAGGTTGATATCCTCTTCGTTTATATCATCGTTAAATAAAACTTTTGAATTTGTAGATACTTTCAAACTTGAATCACTAATATTATATGTCGCAAATATTGGTTTGTTGTCAATGGTGATATTTGCTTTGTCAGATTCTGTGTTTGCGAATACTCGAGTAATGAATTTTCCATTTGATAAAACTTTTATTGGGGGAAATATTTTATAAGATTCATTTCTTAGAAGTGTGACTGTCTGAGGAATTCTATTTTCTGAAAAAGAGACTAGTCCGTAATCAACAAGAAACATTATTCGTTTTCTATTTTCTTTAAATACCCTATTGTATCCGGTATGAAGACGACAGAACATACTTAGTTTCTCATTAAGAGTATGGATGCTATTAATAATTGTAAGTGGTGACGTTTCTTGAAACATCTTAAAATAATTTGTTGTATCTACGCTACCATCAGGCCATGTGTGGCGATTGAGTTGATCACTATCAAACCAGTATTCAAGAGTATTTTCTAGTTTGTAATATCGAGAAATAACTCCTTGATTCAGGTCAATTTTAAATACAGAGTTTTGGATACCATCAAGAATAAAGGCAGTATTGTCGCTCTCATTTGTTTTACTTATTGAAGTCATTTGTATCAAAGGATGTATCTCTTCGATGTTTTTTACTGAAGCGACTTTTGGAAGTACAGTTTTCTCAAGTGAAGGAGATTTTTGAAGTATTTTTACTTTTTTGAGATAATATTTTAGCGTATCAATCGGTGGTAAATTATGAGTAATATCTTGTTGTTCAAAAAGTATAGTTCCATCAGGTGAAACTAAATAAAACGTTGGATACACTGTCAATGAAAACCCTCTGTCAATGTCACGTTCTATAGCGCGAACTATTTCTGTTGCTTTTGGGAATATGTCGTGATATGCTATGAGTTCTTTTTTATCAGCATTGGTAATAACTGAAATTCGATTCACCTGAGGCATTTCTTTAATGAGAGCGGACATTAGTGTGTTAAAACCACCTAAACTACAAAAAGAACAAGAGGTAACTCTTGTAATAAAAATCGCGGAGACCTGATTCTTATTGATTTTAGTACTAAACTTCGACCACTCATTAAGTAATTTTTTCACTGTCTTAGTGTCTGATGCTATTGCATGCGAAACAAAAATAGTTGTTACAGCTACCGCGAGTATTATAGTTTTTATGAGTATTAACATTTGAAAGATGTATTTTAGTATGAAGGTAAAGAAAGCTCCAAGTGTAATTACACTTGGAGCTTATTTATTCACTGACAAACAGAAGATTTCCAGGTATTGTAATCTGTAAATTCTTGTGTGTTTTGATTAACTTCTACGTTTGCATGTGAACCGGAAAATGATGTAACATTGGCAGGATAATAGCCCAGTCCCACATTGGGGTTGCTCGCATCAGTATGTAAGAAAATATGAGTTGAAGTTACAGGGTTTTGACCAATTTGAAATGATCCTACCTGTTTTCGTTTTGCCGGTCCATTAGGCTCAGTTAACTCAATATTATCACCACAGCCAATTGTGTAGCAGGTAGCAGCGGGACCGGGGCAGCTGATTTCCCATTTTGTTTCCGTTGTGAGCTTTACTTTCTTGTAAACAACTTTTTTTGAAGATTTTTTTGCAAATACTGAAGTATTCGAAAAAAGAATAATAGCGCATAGCATAAAGATTACACTATTGATAGAAGGTTTCATTGTTTTTTCCTTAGTTTTTAATTAGAAATTTTATTTACGTTTGTCTGCTATATGAATCAAAAATTAAATATTGAAACATATAGCTATATGTACAAATACCTGATTCTGTAACCAATTCGTTTGAACCCGACTTCATAATACAACAAACAGTGTGGGTTCATGACGACTGATTATGATATTATTTAGCCAACGAATTATGTACATTGCAAAATTACATGAACTTAGGTACATACGCAAGACCCAAAATCAGAGGTCATTTTTAGAAGACATTTTCAACACTACATGTAGTGTAAACGGTCATAGGTATCTATCGTAGTCCAAAGATTATTCATCCATTCGTTCATGTAATGTTCTGGATTAGGAGAAGATAATAGTAGCTTTTTCGCTTTGCATACAGAAATTCTGATACGTCTACTGAATGCTCTTTTTAGAGTCTTGCCGCATCCGAAGCCACATGAATGAGCAAGCAATTCTACATTACTAGTTGTAATGCATAAGTGCAAAACACTTTTTAGACGTACCGTTTCAATTACTTTTGCTGGTGCCATTCCATACTTTTTGTACATAAGTTCTCTAAGATATGAATCGGATATATCTGACATTCTGAGTAATGCATTAACGTCAAACTGCTGACTATGGGCATTCTTTTGCATGATTTCTAAGAGATCGGGTATTTTTGTACGCGTCATAAATCACCATGAATATTAGGCTAATCATTTAACAGTTCCGTGGATTGTTGTATCCGAAGATTAAAAGCAAGTACGTAATAAACATATCACACGGTTTCTACTATGTAAAGCGTAAAAAATGGACAAAAAGGGACATTAATAAAACATTGATTTTTACTCACTGTTATTTGTTCCACAATGAAAATTCCTCTATCATATTGAAAAATTGAAGTTTATCTATTTTTGGCATATTTTTTTATGGGGGGGGATGTCCAACAATCTACGCAACCGTATCAGTATTCTTTGTACTTGCTTTTTGATACTTGCCTCGCTCTTGCCTTCCAGCAAACTCAGTTCTTCATAGCTATAACCCTCAATATAATATCTGTACAATAAAGAAGCTTGTTGAAAAGGCAGCAAGTTCAATGCTTCTTCGATATGTGGGAGCAAATCATGAGATGCAATATGCTGACCTGCATTGTACTCTTCTTCCATTGGGTCATAATGCTCTAAAACCGGAGAAGACTGTCGGCGACGGAGAAAATCTATGGCACGATGTTTTGCGGAAGTCATTATCCATGCTTCACCAAAGTTATTCTTACTATCCGAACGCCCCATACAATGGTGCCATTCGATAAATAACTCAATAATGATTGTCTCCAAATCCTCATTGGATAATTGAGGATGTCTATGTCGAAGACTCTCGGCGATTTTTTTACGTAGTGTATATGGTGTCATCATCGTATATATGGTACTGATGAATTTGCGGGCATATATTACGGCAGGCAATATATATCCCTTGTGTAACAGATGCAATATACGAAGTTTTGTGTAAAATACGACTAATCTTTATTTTGATTAGTTTGGTACGAAGTTATATAAAGGTCTTCATTCTCTGATTCTATACAATAAATAATACCTTTGTGGTACCGAAAAGGCTTGGCATCATTCGGTAAAGCTATATCATTCAGAGTACTTGCAGGGAAATGTACAAAATAACGTACATACCGATTATTGGACGAATTTATTGCGTTTTTTTGATAGACAACAGCTAATTTTCCGGTTGATTGATCAACTAATATTCCATCGGATTCCGCGATTTTCGTCACACTATCTTGAAGATTCATAAAAGACTGCACAGGAGAATCAACGTTTAACTGTGAGAAATAATCTTTCCATTTATAATTCCAATACTTTGGACTAAATGAGCACTTTATACTATAGAGCAATTCACCACGAGTATTATATATTCTTACTTTCTCAGAAAAATTTTCTAGTTCAATAATATTACCCGCAGTATCGGTAGCTGTTGCTTGATGATAAAATCTTGAAATCGGATATTGTATAACTATTTCGTCCAATGTTCCATACTTCTTTGCAATGCCATTTTCGATAACTCGAAAGGAAGGTGTCACATTCCAGGTTTGTGGGAAACCCTTTTCTTTATATCGCAGAGCAGATACATATATGCTATCATTAATCACGGTAATGGGAAAGAATGGATATGTATAATCATCTTGGTGCAGAACAGTTATCTCACTAAATTTTTTTGTTTCGGTGTTAAAGCTCATAAGTGTGGAGTGTCCACTCATATTAAGTATGCTAAACGGTATATTTTTACCATGAATATTACCATTACCCATTACGGGTACATTCGTACCGGAAAAAAGTGAAGAATAATCATCATCCATTGAAAAAGACTGTTCGACCTTTCCATTCATTTGTATAACATATAAATTATGTGAATTAAATTTCCAAAGATAGAGTTTATCGTCTTTTATTGAATATGTACATGTCACAATATGATCTTTTTTCAAAGGATAATTGTTAGAAGAGACAACAATTTTCTGTTTTATACTCGGTTGTATTGAAGACTTTAATGATGGAATTGTTGATTTTTGTAATACTACATTAATTTTTTCACTATCAAAGCTTGTTTTACCCGGAATACCTATATACTGAATAATACCATCTCGATTAGTCATCATCATCACCGGAAATTGTTTGATGCCATATAATTTTTGGTATGCACCTACAATATCATGCACTGCCATCTCTTTATCAATATTGTAAAGCTTGACTATGTTTTCATAACTTTGTTTAGATGATGCTCGTATAAAAAACACAACATTATATTTTGTATTCTTCTTTATGAGAGCGAGCACATTTTTTACAGATTGGACACATGTAAAGCAAGATATTTCATCAATAAAAAAGTATGAATGAACATCATGTTGCCTGTATCCATACACAACAATAGTATCATTTTCCTTTAGATTTGTGTAATACTGATCGGTTTCATGCGAAGAAAGGATTTGCACGATGATCAAAGCAAAAACACCAATAACAATGATATACTTCATAATGTTTTCTACAATATTGTACAAATATATTCAATAACAGCTTATTGCAAACATTAATGCTCAACACTTTGGAAAGCACAGTTCTTTACTATGCTCCTCAATAGATTGAATATTTGTGTCTTGAAATAGATTCCACAATATATTGCTTGATACAACTTCAACATTTCTAACAATATGGTTCTGTTCTATATTTCAACGTTTATCCTTTATCGAAGAATAGTACCATTAAGAGTTTACAAACTCAATTACCAACTCTACACTGATTTCATTGCCGTAATAACGCGAAAGACTATCAACAACAACTCCACCCATGTGATAATAAAAAAACTTTGCCGGATTGCTCTCAAGCACCACCACCATTGTTTTAGCATATCCTTGTTCATAAAGCCATTCAAATGAACTTTTCAACAAATATTTTCCTAATCCTTGTGAATGTATTTTCGGCTCTATATATAAGGAAAAGACTTCACCTGACTCAGGGTATTTTTCAAGACGGCTTTTCCCCGCACAAATAAAACCTACTATACGATTATCACCCCAGACAACACATGTATAGCACACATTGTTTAACTGCTTTTTCCAATAATTTACAAACTGTTCTTTGTTGAGTTTATCAAGATATTCAGACGGAAGTAAATGTTCGTAAGTGTTTAAAAAACAAGTTTTATGAAACTCTGCAAGTTTTCTTATATCTAAATATGTAGCTGATTTACATTCTATTTGCATCACAAAATAAAATTCAGGCATCCTAAGGATACCTGAATTAGAAAGTTCATAAAACACCAACGCCACTTACCCGGTTTCACAACTTATACTGAATAAAATTTACGTAATGCAAGTATATCTACATTTTCTTTAAGGACTGCATAGGCATGTGAATCAGGAGATAAGAGAATTCCTATCATGAGTTGATGCAAATCTACTCTCCCAAGTATAGACCCGGATTCTTGAGTTTTAAGAACAACTTTTTCTGCCTCATTACTTAACACAATGGATTGTGCCGGTACTTTATTATCCTCTACACTTAGTTCTGTAGATGTACCATATTCAGTTGCTTTTTCCATCGCTTTTGCTGCACATTCTTTATAGTTGGGTATTACATCTCGCAAAGACTCTACCGTAGAAGAGTTTTCAAATACATTTACTAATAAATGTGCTGATGTAATGCATTTGCTTTTCAAATGTGATGCCAAAGCAAAACTCTGTTGCATGATTGCTTTAAAATCATCTGAATATGACGATGCGGTTAATTGAACATTACTCATGAATCTGTCTCCTTAAAAATTATAATTAACGCAAAAAAATTAGAATATTTTGTAAGGTGTATCATGAACAGTTTCCTGACTCCATAGATGACCAGCCTCATCAACATACATAAGTCCAATAGGAATATCTGCACCAACTGATCCGTTGTAGCTAACACCCGATAAAGTATAACTAATTGTTAATTGTGAACCACTTGTATTTGTAGAAAAAGAGTAACTTGTTGAAGAGTTATTATTTACAGTGGGGATAGGAAATGTAGATATACTACCTCCCGTTAAAGAAAAAGTCAAGTTTGTTATTTGGGATGAATTATAGTTGGTAAAATTCCCATTAGATATTGCTGTGATTGATTTACCTTTACCCTTCAACTCTTCAGTATTAATTCTACTTTCAGATCTAGTGCCCGGTTCAATAGCTCCATTATCACTACAACTGATCATTGCCACCATCAATACTAATATAAAAGTACTTTTCATAGTTTACCTCAAAATAAGTAATAAAAAAAAACTTGCCCATGTCCTCTTCGATATCTTTAATGCTTTACTGTTTGCGAAGAGGCAGCAATGAGCGCAGCACAAATATATCACATGGTTTCTACTATGTAAATCGTAAAAAATGGGTAGAAAGGGACATTAACAAAACATTAATTTTTATTCACTATTCTTGAATGCAGTGTTATTATTATTCTATCTCCTTACAAAAGAACACGCTACCTAAACAAATCGTATAGACATAAAAAAAATCCCTTCACGACATGTAAAGGGATTTTCAGTAAATAGTATCAATATTTTTTTATGATAATGGCACTGTATAAGCATGAGTATTTTTCTTTAAAGCTCTGCGTACCCATGCGCCGTTTTCTTCTGCTGTGCGACGTACTGCCAAGCGTTCTGCATTGCAAGGACCATCGCCATTAATGACACGGAAAAATTCATCCCAATCAGGATCACCAATTATCCATTGTTTCGTTTCCGCATCTTGATGCAAATCAATGTCAGGAACAGTAAGACCCAATTCAAATATTTTCGGCAAATATTGTTTGAGGAAACTCTGACGCATATCATCATTAGAAGCCATTTTTACTTTCCATTTCATCAATATGGCACCATGCTCGGAAACAGTATCCGGCGGTCCGAAGAAGTGCATAATTGGTCTCCACCAACGATTAAGAGCTTCTTGCACCATCTCTCTTTGCAAAGGTGTGCCTGTGGCAAGTGTCACCACATTGTGATAGCCATAACGCAAATGGAATGATTCTTCTTGGCAAATACGCTCAAGCGCACGGCAATAAGGACCATAGGACCCTTTGGAATTAGCCACTTGATTAACAATTGCCGAAGCATCTATAAGCCAAGCAATGACGGCAGTGTCAGCCCATGTTTTGGCAGGATAATTAAAGACATTGGAGTATTTAGATTTCCCGATAAGCAAATCATTAATCATTGCCTCGCGAGATTTTCCGAGAGTTTCAGCAGCATTATAGAGAAGTTGGCAATGACCTGATTCATCTTGAACTTTAGCCATCAAAGCCATTTTACGTTTAAAACTTGGGGCGCGTGTAATCCACGTTCCCTCCGGCAATGCACCAATAATTTCAGAATGTGCATGTTGTTCTATCATGCGAATTAATTGGCGACGATATTCTTTGGGCATCCAGTCATGCGGCTCAATTTTTTCGCCACGCAGGATTTTTGCTTCGAATTCCGCAAGCCGTTCGGGGTCTTCACCCTCGAGAATATTCCGTTTCGGCTTGGAATCTGTCACTGATAAATTACCGTACATGAACGGCTCCTTTCATCTTCAATAGTGATAAAAAAATAAGTATCACCACACTCCGAGAACCAGCATCATCTTAGACTGTTGCTTCCAATGATGGATATTGAGGCGTTTCTTCGCCTATGTGATTAATAACGATTAGACGTTCATTTTCATTGTCTGCATCAAAAGATATATGAACAGTCCACCTAATATCGGGAATAAGATTACCGGCATTTTCTGACCATTCCACTAACTTAATAGTATCCTCAGAATACATACAATCCCTGAACCCTATTTCATCCAATTCCTCTTCGGATTTGATACGATAGAGATCAACATGATAAATCGTGATTTCATCATTTTCGGGGGTTTCACCCGTATATTGATTCATTACCGTAAATGTAGGGCTTGAAACTATTTCCTCAACATTAAAGTAATGGCTAATCCCTTTGATAAACTCAGTTTTTCCGGCACCCAAATCACCAAAAAACATTACGACATCTTGCGTGCGTAATCGTTCGGCAAATGCAGTGCCTAATCTAAAGGTTTCTTCTTCAGAATGAGATCGGTAACTCTCCGCTTCCATTCAGTGTCCGTTTTTGTGAAACAATATCTATTGTCCAAAGCGCAAATTTATGATTTTGTAGCCTATGTGCGAAAGAATTATACCCTTTGTTTGTCATAAGAAACAAAAATCCCGAATCTCGAAACCGACATTCGGGTCTTGTGCTTGGTGGACCCTACTGGATTCGAACCAGTGACCTCTACCGTGTCAAGGTAACGCTCTGAACCAACTGAGCTAAGGATCCCTACTGTTTTTGCGAACTGCAAAAATAGCCCTATTTTCCTTCTCCGTAAAATTTTCTTCACTTATATTATGCTACAACAGCAGTGCAACAGAACAAATTTCACAATCAAACAGCTTGTGTTTTCCGAAATTTTTATAGTTTTGCAGTCAAATACTTAAAAAAATTTAGATTTTTAGAGATAAATTTGAAAAATACTGATAAAATCATCTGTGCTACTCTCCAGCTCAATGCTCGCACACCTCTCACTTCCCTAGCGGAGAAAACCGGTTTATCGGTTGCCTCAGTAAGCGAACATGTCAAAAAATTAGAAGAACAGCATATCATTCAAGGGTATTATACGAAACTTGACCACAAAGCTCTGGGTTTTGATATTACGGCTTTTGTCTTTGTTGCCGTTGAGTCAAGTACCTATTATGAAGGATTTATAGCACAATGCCGCATGATTCCTGAAATTATGGAATGTCATGCTATTACAGGCAATGGCTCACATATACTGAAAATTCGCACAATAAACACTTCCGAGTTAGAACGATTACTGGCAATGGTACAACGCATCGAAGGCGTTAAAAATACGACCACCAATATTGTTCTTTCTTCGCATATCGAATCAATGGCTTTGCATCTAACTACTCATCAATAAATTACTTACTAAAGGATTGTTTTCCTATGACACATCATTCAGATTACGATGTTTTGGCAGCAGCAAAAAATTGGCGCACAATGATGCCGGAACTCGAAAAAATCACAGACATACAACAGATTTTTGGCGTGGATACTTTCTCTCTTGACCAGATGAGAGAAAAACTCTCCAAACCCGTCTGGAAATCATTACAAGCAACCATAGAGCGTGGACTGGCTCTTGATCCGAATGTTGCCGACATAGCAGCACTTGCCATGAAAGAATGGGCATTATCCAAAGGCGCAACCCATTACACACACTGGTTTCAACCATTAACAGGAACAACAGCCGAAAAACATGAAAGTTTCGTCACGCCCAATGCCGGCGGCGGAGCAATCGCAGAATTTTCCGGCAAAGACCTTATTCAAGGCGAGCCCGATGCTTCTTCTTTTCCCAGTGGTGGACTTCGCGCCACATTTGAAGCACGCGGTTACACGGCATGGGATCCCACATCGCCGGCTTTTATCGTCAAACATTCCAATGGTGCTACGCTTTTTATTCCCACTGCATTCGCCTCATGGACGGGTGATGCACTCGATTATAAAACCCCTTTATTACGTTCGATCGAAGCATTAAATAAACAAGCAATGCGTGCTTTGCAATTATTTGGCGTGCAGACAAATAAAGTAGGAAGTACTGTTGGTGCAGAACAGGAATATTTTCTTATTGATGAAGAATTCTTTTTCCGTCGCCCCGATTTAGTAATGAGCGGCAGAACATTATTCGGCGCACGTCCGCCACGTGGTCAAGAATTAGAAGACCATTATTTTGGTTCGATTCCCGATCGTGTCTTATCGTTTATGACTGCCGTTGAAACAGAATTATATCGCCTGGGCGTTCCCATCAAAACACGTCATAATGAAGTTGCTCCGGCACAATATGAATTAGCCCCCATTTTTGAAAATTCGAATATTGCAGCAGATCATCAACAAGTGGTAATGCAAGTATTAAAAAATACTGCTCGTCGCTTTGGCTTAGTCTGTTTGCTTCATGAAAAACCATTTGCAGGTGTGAATGGCAGTGGTAAACATGTCAATTGGTCTATGAGTACTGATACAGGACTAAATTTACTTGAACCGGGCGATACACCTCATGCAAATATGCAATTTCTCTTTTTCTGTACAGCCGTCATTAAAGCTGTGGACACCTATGCGGACTTATTACGTATGTCAGTGGCATCGGCAGCTAATGACCACCGTTTAGGCGCGAATGAAGCACCGCCGGCAATTATGTCTATTTTCCTTGGCGATCAATTAGCGGATGTGTTTGAACAATTAGAAAAAGGTGCTTTACGGAAATCCAAATCAGGCGGTTTACTTGGTCTCGGCACAAATGTATTGCCACATTTACCGCGCCATGCAGGTGACAGAAATCGTACATCTCCATTTGCATTTACAGGTAATAAATTTGAATTTCGTGCCGTTGGTTCCAGTCAATCGGTTTCCTTCCCCATAACAGTATTAAATACTATTGTGGCTCAATCCATCAATGAAATGACCAATGCTTTACAAGCACGACTGAAAAAGAAAGAATCATTGGAAACTGCATTAAAAATAATTTTAACCGATACAATTAAAAAACATAAACGTGTTGTTTTTAATGGTGACGGCTATGAGGATAAATGGAAAAAAGAAGCACAAAAACGCGGTTTACCCAATCGTAGGACATCACTTGAAGCAATTGAACAATTAATTCAAAAACAGCATATTAAAGTTTTTGCTGACCATGCAGTTCTTTCCGAGCGCGAAGTAGAAGCACGCCACGAAATTGCTCTTGATCAATATTTTAAAACAATAAATATTGAAGCTGAAACAACAGAATGGATTGCCTGTACCATTATTCTTCCGGCTGCACATCAGTATATTGGTGAATTAGCTGCAATTGCAGAGAACTTAGCAGAAACAGGTATTCAATCAAAAGCACTTTTACGATCATTACAAGATATTGTCACAAAAACTGACGATTTATCGGAGAATTTAGAGATACTCAAAAAAGCTAATCGTGATTTAGGTGGCGACACCATCCATTCAAAAGCATATCACATGCGTGATACTGTTGTGCCTGCGATGAATAAAGTACGAGCAGCAGCGGATGAATTGGAACGCATTATCCCCGATAAATTGTGGTCAATGCCAACATATAGAGAAATGCTCTTTGTCAAATAAGATATTTATTATCTGTATAAATAGCAAAGGAATCCCATCATACTTTAATGGGATTCCTTTTTTTATTGTTTTCACATTTAATGTCTATGATGACGGCAGCAATCTGACTCAGCAGGTTTTTCTACTTGTAATTTAGGACTGATATACGGAATATCCAAACCCATACCACGCATAATAAAAACTGTGCCAATCGCTACAGCAAGTACCGGCGTTATTTTTTTTATCAAACCCCGAAAAGAAGGTC
Organism: Ignavibacteria bacterium UBA2373; assembly: GCA_002344005.1. Classification (GTDB taxonomy): domain Bacteria; phylum Bacteroidota; class Ignavibacteria; order Kapaibacteriales; family UBA961; genus UBA2353. Next base: position 25,490 of record DDTD01000096.1, read on the forward strand.
GTGCAAAATGAGGCAATAATGATACAGCTAACATAGCAGGCATAGTCCCCAATCCAAATAATCCCATAAATACTGCACTCTCTGCTATTGTCTCAGTATTTAATGCACCCGCAAAGGCAACATAAACAAATCCGCAAGGCAATAATCCATTAAGTAAACCTAAGAAAAAAAGTGACGAATACGAACGTTGACGGAATAATCCCGACAGTCCTTTTTTTACTGTGTTGACAGGTGAAAATGATGAAAATTTCGGTAAAAAGTGCGAAATTAAACGAGGAAACACAGCAATAGCTATAACCATTATTCCACTGATAATTGACAGCCATTCTTGCAATCCTGCAATACGAATCATACCACCCATCGCCCCGATAGCTAATCCTAATGCAGCATACGTTACGATACGTCCAATATTGTACATCACGCGACTTATAATAAACCCAAAACGCGTTGATGAAACAGACGGCAAAGCCAAAGCTATCGGACCACACATCCCCACACAGTGCATACTTCCGGCAAAACCAAGAATAAATGCCGAAGACAATAAAAATGATGCCGTTATCATAAATTTATCATGTGTTGATAATAATATTTTTTACCGCCGGAACTCCAAGTGATTGCAACTTTCCAACGCCCCTTCTGATAACCGTCGGTATTAAAATCGAAACGGTTATTCATAGATTTTTTTATTGGGATAATACGATCGAAAGAAGATGTAGAAGGATGATAAAAATGTACACTGCCATCTTCTGGTAAAGCCATTGAAGGAAATATAATGATGACAGAATTATTGTTTGTATCATAGCTGATATCAACATGTTCTTCCAAGGCATTTGCGCGTTCGGTTTGTTCTATCCGATTTTGATAATCTATCTCTTGCGCATAATAATCATTACTTACTAATTCGACTTTTTGCGTAAAAGCAAATGTGACAAAGCTTAATGTACCAATAACAAAAAGTATATAGACAACCGCGATGCCTTTACCCCAATTCCACTGAATTTTCATAATAGTCTTCCGAGAAAAGTTATAAAATTATTATTTGTTGGGAGAAATAAACTTTGTTTTGACATAATCTGCTATTGTACCATTTTCACTCACCTCAATAACAACATCAGTGCTGCCATCCGGTGACAAAGAAGATTTCGGGAATATAATCATCATTCTTCCTTCTTTTTCTTGCTGACCATTAATGTGAACCAAATCTGATAATGGTTTTAATTCCCCATTCTGAGGAGAAATTATTTTCATTGATACTTCTTTGGGATTATTTTTTTTATTAAGAAGTTGAACATGGAAAAAATTGGCATATTTATCATGCGACATCACGGCGAATGTTGTTCCGGGTTGGCGCAAGACAAGCACATGCAGCATTTTTCGATTCATAAATAATGTTACCAACACAGTCATTACCAATAACCACACAACACCATACGCTTTAGAACGCGCAGAAAGATGTATTTTTTTTCCATCTTTTATTGATGAATTCGAAGCATAACGAATAAGTCCTTTCGGCTTTTGTATTTTTGTCATCACATCATCACAAGCATCAATACATGCTGTGCAATTAACACATTCTAATTGGATACCATTACGAATATCTATGCCCGTTGGACACACCGTCACACATTGATGACAATCTATACAATCGCCTTTATCATGTAGTTTTTCGCCTCGCAGTTGTGCTGCTTTGTCCTCTTTCGTAAATTTCCCACGCGGTTCGCCACGTTTAAAATCATAAGTCACGGCAATAGTATCTTCATCAACCAATGCTGATTGATAGCGTCCATAAGGACAAACAATAATACATGCCTGCTCACGAAAACGCGCAAACACCGCATAGAAAACTATACTGAACACTGTAATGGCAGTAAGACCTACAAGATGTTGTTGCGGAGGGTCAAGAATTATTTTCCATAATTGATCAGAACCGATAATATATGAAAGAAAAGTATTGGCTATAATAAAAGAAATAGCAAAGAAAATACTATGCTTCAATCCTTTCTTCCATACTTTTTCCTTTGTCCACGCCCCATTATCCAATGTAATTTGTTGTTTCGGACTACCCTCTATGGCAAACTCTATTTTACGAAATATCATTTCCATAAATACTGTTTGCGGGCAGAGCCAACCACACCAAATTCTACCAAATATCGAAGTGTAAACAACGAGTGTGACCAATAAAAAAAGAATCAGTAGTAAAGCCAGATAAAAATCCTGTGTCCAGAAAGGAATACCGAATATCACAAATTTACGTTCAATAATATTGAACAGCATAAATTGATGATTATTGATTTTCAGATAAGGAGCAAAAAAGAGAAACGCTAAAAGTACATAACTTAGATATGTTCTGTACTGTGTAAACTTTCCTGAAGGTTTACGTGCATAAATCCATTTTCTGCGCCCATCATGCGCAATACTTGCAAGTTCATTCCTAAATGTTTCGTGGTCTTCAATTTCCGAGATTTCAATAATTGCCATAATAATAAATCAATTGTTGTGGAATATATGGGCAATGAATTCATAATCTCCGCATTAATTTTGCGCACCGTGCCGGAGGATTTTTTTGAAATCCTCCGGCTTTAGATGCGTTTCTCGGAGTGTGGTGAAATGTATAAATCTTTTAGTGTTGCTTTACTGCCGTATCAGTTGTTGCAACCGTATTTTGTTCTGTGCCGGCATTGGCACCACATTTGACATCGCGTTCCGGCTCTATTGGCTTAGGATCCGGAGGATTACTGCCCTGTTTTGACAAGATATAACTTGCTACTTGTACCAATTCCTCATCGGTTAATTTATTTGTTGAACCGTAAGGTAACATACCTTTTTCAGGAAATCCTGTTGTGATATTTTTCATAATTGTTGGTAAATCACAACCGTGAATCCAATATTCGTCGGTCAAATTTGGACCTACTTGTCCTCCTAAGTCCGTACGATGGCATGTAGCACAAAGACTATTGGTACTTTCAAAAATTTCTTGACCTTTTTTTAGACTTGCAGCATCAGTAAGCGGCGATGTCGGCAATTCTTTTTTAGGTGCATTTGCTGCTGCTATTTTTTTAATTGACTCAGCCGCTTGCATTTCTTCTTCATATTCTGCTGTCATTAATTTTCCGGTGCCGGAAACATGATAATGAACCATATAGACAACAGAAAAAATAATGGTAAAATAAAAACCGTATAACCACCAGCGCGGCAAGCTGTTATCGTACTCTTGTATCCCGTCCGCATCGTGGTCAAGCAACTCGTCTTTTCGACCTTGTGCCATTGTAATTCTCCTATTATTATATTACAAATTTCGATTAAAAATTTCATCACGGTTTCCATCTTGTAATGGAATTTCCGCCATTGAATTAGCACTACTTTTATCCATTTTGAAAACCCAGATAAACATTGCGGTAAATACACCAACAAAGATAATCAAGGAAATCAAAGGAAAAACCTCTATACCTACTATTGCTTGTAACACATTACTTTTCATAATTGTATTCTTTCGTGATAAATATTAGTTTCCGGCTGTGTTTTTTACTTTAATATCCGTGCCCAAACGTTGTAAATATGCAATCATTGCTATAATTTCTTTATCGGCAGTTATATCAAATTTGCTTGATTGTAAATTCTGCGCAATTTTCTCTGCTTGTGCTTTAGCATCTGCTTCGGCTTCTTTTTCAAATCCTTCAGGATAAGGAACACCCAATTTTCTGAGTGTAATAATTTTTCCTTCAAGATGTGAATAGTCTATTGCTTTTTCATACATCCATGCATAAGCAGGCATAATTGACTTTGGCGAAGTAGATTGCGGATCTTTCATGTGCATATAATGCCATGAGTCAGGATATTTACCGCCAATACGATGTAAGTCCGGTCCGGTACGTTTCGATCCCCATAAAAATGGATGATCATAAACATATTCGCCCGCTTTTGAATATTCGCCGTAACGTTCTGTTTCGGAACGGAATGGGCGAATCATTTGTGAATGGCATCCCACACATCCTTCACGAATATATAAATCACGTCCTTCAATTTCAAGAGGCGTATATGGTTTTACGCTTGTTATCGTAGGAATATTTTCTTTGACTAACCATGTTGGCACAAATTCAATCACACCACCTATGACCACTGCTACAACAACCCACACAGAAAAACGCATAGGCATTCTTTCCAATATACGATGCCATCCTTCTGCATGTGATGGGGCAGCTTTTGCTAATGGTGCTGCATACGCTTCTTCATTACGAACAAGTATGCCACTTTTTGCCGTTTTATACAAGTTATATCCGCCGACTAAACCGCCTATCAAATATAAAGTGCCGCCTACTGCACGAATAGCATACATAGGCATCAATTGAGAAACTGTTTCAAGGAAATTGGCATAGCGCAATACGCCGTCAGCAGTAAATTCTTTCCACATTAAACTTTGTGTAATACCACCCCAATACATCGGAATCGCATAAAACATAATACCAAGTGTGGCAATCCAAAAATGAATATTCGCAAGTTTTTTGGAAAATAATTGTGTACGATACATTTTGGGGAACATATAATATAATATCGCAAATCCCACACCGCCATTCCATGCAAGCGCACCAAGATGAACGTGACCTATGATATAATCGGTGTAATGAGTAAGCGCATTAATATTTTTCAAGGACATCATCGGTCCCTCAAATGTGGACATACCGTAACCGGTCACTGCTACTACCAAGAATTTTAATGCAGGTTCTTCACGCACTTTATCCCATGCGCCGCGTAATGTCAGTAATCCATTAATCATACCGCCCCACGATGGAGCAATAAGCATCACAGAAAATACCGTACCGAGCGATTGTGCCCAATCAGGTAATGCTGTATATAATAAATGGTGAGGACCAGCCCAGATATACAAGAATATTAATGCCCAAAAGTGTACAATGGATAATTTATATGAATAAACCGGACGCTCGGCAATTTTAGGAATAAAGTAATACATTAAACCTAAAAATGGCGTTGTAAGGAAAAATGCCACAGCATTGTGACCATACCACCATTGCACAAGTGCGTCTTGAACACCGGCATAAAAAGAATAACTTTTCAAGAATGAAACGGGTAATTCAAATGAATTAACAATATGCAATAAAGCTACTGTTAAAAATGTTGCTATATAAAACCAAATTGCAACATACATGTGTTTTTCACGACGTTTCCATATAGTACCCATCATATTTACACCGAAAGCAACCCATATAAGCGCAATTGCTATATCAATAGGCCATTCTAATTCAGCATATTCTTTACTTGTCGTAATGCCAAAAGGTAGAGTAAGAGCAGCCGACACAATAATCGTTTGCCAGCCCCAAAAATGGATTTTACTTAACATGTCGCTGTACATTCTGCTCTTACATAATCTTTGTAATGAATAATAAATCCCTGCGAACATGACATTACCCGCAAAAGCAAAGATTACAGCATTGGTATGCAAAGGACGTAAGCGTCCGTACGATAATTCCGGTAGAAAATTCAGAAATTCCGGATAGACTAATTTTAAGGCAATAATAATACCGACAAGAAAGCCGACTATGCCCCAGATTACTGTTGCCACCGAGAAATTCCGAACGATTGCATTATCGTATTCAAATCGTTCGAGATGACTGTTTTGCATGGAAATCCTCCAAAAAAATTATACAAATACACTGTTGAGTAATTAAGTGTTTCTTTTATTGACAATTGTTGGTTCTTCATCAAGATAGATGCGCATTGCAGGGGTTTCCATGTCATCGAATTGCCCTGTTCGTACTGCTTTGAAAAAAGCAAAAAGAAATCCTCCGGCAACGAGTATGCTGAAAAATATTAACATGAAAATTATGCTCATACTATTCTCCTTTTTTTTGCCTCTAATTGCAAACTCCACACCACATACGCAACTATGGATAATGAACTTATAGGCATAAGTATTGCTGTTATTAATGGTGTCAGCTGTGCTGTTGAAGCAAGCCAAAGCCCTAAAATATTGTAAAAAACAGATATGATAAATGCTCGAATAATCGTTCGTTTGGTATAACGTGCATACTCAAGAAATACGGGGAGTTCCGCTAAAGTATCTGCCGATAATATTGCATCACATGCCGGAGTAAATGCCGCTGTGTTTTCGGTAATAGCAATTCCTACGGCGCTTGCCTGCAATGCTGCTGCATCATTAAGACCATCACCAACCATCATTACTGTATGATTTTTTGATAAGTCCCGAACATATTGCATTTTATCTTCCGGTTTTTGACGGAAACTCATAGGAACATTAGGAATGAATTTTTTAAGATGTCCGGCATCCTTGGGGGAATCGCCCGACAAGATATGTACACCATAATCATTATTCATTACCATGAGAATTTGTTCTATCCCTGTACGGAACGAATTATGAATGGCAAAATATCCATAATAAATGTCATTAATAGATATGTGAACTGTGCTTTGTTCTATATGGTGAATATTGTCTTGGTCTGCATTTGCTTTTTGTACAAAATTGTATGAACCGAAACGAATACATACATCATCATAACGTGCCTCAATACCTTCACCAATGGTTTCTGAAAAATCATCGGGAATAATATCAGCGGCATTATACTGCAATGAACGATAAATAGCATGAGCAAGCGGATGGGATGAATGTTTTGCTAATGCACATATATATATTCTATGAATATCATTCAAATTTTGTCCATGAAATTGTACATCATCGGCTTCTGCATTGGTTAATGTACCGGTTTTATCAAACACAATAGTATCAGCAGCAGCCATATCAAGCACAATATCTGTATTTTTTAGAAATAATTTTCTTCGAGCCATCATACGCATAGCAGTATTTAAGGCAAAGGGAGCCGCCAACGATAAAGCACATGGACAAGCAATAATTAAAATAGCAGTAAATACATCGGCAGCTATACGATAGTCCGGCAGATAGAGAAGTGCTGCACCAATCGAAAAAACAATCACAAAAGCAGTAAACCACAAACCGAAGCGTGCAGAAATATTTTGGAAAGCATGATTTTTTTCTTTTTTGAAAATATCATTATTCCATAATTGTGTTAAATAACTGCGCGATACTTCTTTTTGCACCGTTAATTCCACCGAATTACCGACAATGCGACCACCGGCATATACTTTTGCACCTTGCACCAGTTCCACCGGAGCAGCTTCTCCTGTTACAAAGCTGTAATCTACATGTCCTAAACGACTTAATAATACGCTATCTGTTGGAACAATTTCTTTATTTCGTATTCTAATTATATCCCCTACACGCAAAGATGTGACTGATTGAGATTTTTCGCTGCCGTCATCTACAACTTGGACCGATAATGGTAAATATGATGCATAATTTCTCTCAAAAGAGAATGCGTCAATAGTGCGTTGTTGCACTAATTTACCAATAAGAAGTAAAAAAACCAGTCCGGAAAATGAATCCATAAATCCCGGACTGTGATTCATGAGTATATCAAAGATACTCCGCACATACAATGTTAGAATACCGAGGGCAAGAGGGACATCCAAACTCATTGAACGAGTGGTAAATGCTCTATAAGCATTTTTAAAATAATCACTCGCTGAATAAAGTAATACAGGTGTGGCAAGAGCAATATTGAGTACACTGAAAATTATTCCATATTCTGTTGTAAGAACATCTGTCGTATCAAGATAATCGGGCATACTGAATAGCATGATATTACCAGTTGCAAAACCGGCAAGTCCTATTTTTAAGTATAATGATTTTTTCGCATTATTTACAGGTTTTACATTTGTATTGACAGTAATAGTAGGTTCATATCCGATAGCTGTTAATAATTCAACAATGGAACGCAATGAAGTGATGGAGGGATCAAATTCTACAGAAAGTTCTTTACGAGTAAAATCAACGGTTGAACGAATGATACCATTATTAATACGATTGAGTTTTTCTAAGAGCCACAAACAAGAAGCACAATGAATTTGGGGTAAAATAAAACGGGTTCGGTACAGTGAAGGGGATTGGAAATCGAGCAATCTGTCTTGTATCTCTTGTTCATCAAGGTAAGCAAATCGCTCTTTCCGATACGACATATTTTTGAGTGATGTGAGTGAGTGGTCATCATAACGATAATAATCACACAAGCCATTATCATGAAGTATGGAATATACAGTTTTACATCCGTCACAGCAAAATGCTTTGTCATCAAGCATGATTTCATTATCACAATGCTCACCGCAATGAGCGCAATGAAGTTGTTCGATGGAAGATGTCTGTTTCATATTGCAATTAAGATTTAACCCTACTTTGTCTTAAATTATACAAAAATTAACCGTGTATCATACTGTTAATGGAAGATTTGCAAGACGCACATTATATTGATTTGCTTTTTCGGCTAAATCACGCAATGTTGTTCTATGGCATATTGTAAACAACTTGGAACGCATTTCAGCCCAAGAGTCATGTGCCGGACAAGGAGTCGCAATGCCACATCCCGGTAAACCAAGCATACATTCTGTAAAAATATCCGTGCCATCAATTGCTGCTATCACATTATAGAGTGAGATGTGCTCACTTTGTTTTGCAAGAGCCACACCACCCTTAGGACCACGATAAGAATTCAATATACCGGCTTGTGTTAACTGCTGTAATACTTTTGTCAAAAAGTGGAACGATATGTTGAGTTTCTCTGAGATTTCTTGGATAGAAACATACCCCACATCCTTGACAGATGCCACGTAAATGGCTGCTTGTATTCCATATATGCATGCTTTTGATAGTACCATAACGATATTGTTTTTTGGATTTCGGAGTACTTTGTCTGCAATATACGGACTTTTCTTTTTCTGTGCAAAAATTTCTTGCATACACCTAAGTTTTGAAAGAATTTTCTCACATTTCTCTTCAATCATCGGCATAAATATACACTGTATTCAATATCACGGTTAAAGACTCCTACTACCACAAAAGATGCCCGTCTTCGCTCTAAAGATGAGTAAATATTGGAAGATCAGAATCTATGTTTTTCTTTAGATCGGCAAAAGCAAGAAGACATTTTTTAAAATTTTTTCATAAAACAGTTGCAAAGAACAGCTACTTGTTTTATTTTTGAAATGAAACTTTATCATATCAAGACATAAAACTACTTTCAATAACATATTTCGTTGTGGTGGTGAAAAGGTGAGAAGGGGAGTGCCCCTTGACGAGTGGTGACGTCAAGGGGCATCTCACTTTATACATATTACCTTGTTAAATAACGATTTACACATTTTTTTTGGAGAACATATACATGGCGCAGCGACTTATACTCTCTATAATTGTGTTCATGTTCTATGGCATTACATACATCGGACAAGCACATAATGAAATGCCGGGTGCACCGCAAACCAAGACTATTGCTTTAACCAATGCAAAAATCTATACCATCACAAATGGCATTATAGAGGGTGGAACCATTATTTTCGACAAAGGAAAAATTACGGCAATCGGTAAACAAGTGAGTATTCCCTCTCAAGCAGAGACCATTGATTGTAGTGGCAAAAGCATTTACCCCGGATTTTTTGCACCGTTCGCAACAACAGGACTCGTAGAAATTGAACTTGTCAGAGCTACTCGTGATCACTCAGAATCCGGCAACCTCAATCCAAATGCAAAAGCATATACGGCATTCAATCCCGAAAGTGAGATAATACCAACTATTCGATCGAATGGTATATTATTTGCCAATATTGCCCCACAGGGTGGCATTGTAAGTGGTACAGCTTCTCTTATGGCATTGGACGGCTGGAACAAAGAAGATATGGCTATCGTGCCACGCTCAGGCATCTGTGTGAATTTCCCCAATGTCGGCGTAATCAATGCATGGTGGATGAACAAACCCGCCGATGTGCAAAGAAAAGAAAGTCAAGAAAATATTGATAAGCTTTATGCTCTCTTCGATGAAGCAAAAATGTACTCACAGATGGCACAAAATGGATTAATTACCGAAAAAGATATACGTATGGAAGCAATGCGACCTGTTTTTGAAAATGGGATGAATGTTTTTATTGAAGCAGGTGAATATCGTCAATTATTGGAAGTCATCGCTTTCACAAAAAAGTTCTCTCTTAAAACTGTGGTTGTCGGAGCTTTCGATGCATGGCGTTGCGCTGACGAATTACGCGATGCCGGCATTGCAGTCATTATTCCCCGCACTCATAGTTTACCTGCTCGTGATGAAGACGGTTATGATGAACAATTTTTACTGCCCAAAAAACTTGCAGAGAAAAATGTAATTTTTGCTTTTTCCGACGGTGGGTCATGGCAACAAAGAAATGTCGCATTCCAAGCAGGCACAGCAGTGGCTTTTGGTTTATCGGAGGAAAATGCTTTAAAAGGGTTGACTATTCATCCGGCTACTATATTCGGCGTACAAAATTCACTTGGCTCATTGGAAGTTGGCAAAGACGCTTCCCTCTTTGTTTCTACAGGTAATGCCATAGACGGATTAACAAATAATATCGAACTTGCTTTCATACAAGGCAAAAAAATATCTCTCGAAAATCGTCACACACGTCTTGCAGAAAAATATCGCGAGCGGTATCGCCGCATGAAAAAATAAAAAATTATACTTACCAAAATAAAATCTTATGTATTTAGTTGCAGTAGTCGGTCGTCCTAATGTAGGAAAATCAACATTATTTAATCGAATTATCCAACGTCGTGAAGCCATTGTGGAAGACACTCCCGGCGTGACCAGAGACCGCATTTATTCCGAAGCTGAATGGAATGGACGACGCTTCACCATTATTGATACAGGCGGTATTGTTCCGCGTTCCGATGATGTGATAGAAAAAGCCATACGCGAACAAGCCCAAATGGCTATCGAAGAAGCCGACTCTATTGTTTTTGTCTGTGATGCCAAAGACGGCGTTACTGCCACAGATCGCGATATTGCTTCTATTTTACGACGATCAAAAAAACGTATCACTTTAGCTGTCAATAAATGTGATAATCCCTCTTTAGATTTATCCGCCCATGAATTTTATCAATTAGGTCTTGGCGAGCCATTTTCTATTTCAGGACTTAATGGCAGAAGTACCGGCGATTTCCTTGATGAAGTAATTAAAGATTTCGCACCAAATGTTAATGAACCAGAAGATATACGATTAAAAATTGCTCTTGTGGGTCGCCCTAATGTCGGAAAATCTTCCATCACCAATGCTCTTCTCGGTAAAGAACGCTCTATTGTTACCGACATAGCAGGCACAACACGCGATGCCATTGACAGTGTACTCAAATATTATGGCGAAGAAATTGTACTTATTGACACGGCGGGGCTTCGTAAAAAAAGCAAAATTGATGAAAATTTAGAAATGTACAGTACTATGCGCACAGGCAGAGCCATTGAACGAAGCGATATTGTCGTTGTGGTGCTTGATGCCACCCGCGGGCTGGAACTTCAAGACAAAAGAATTATCGGTGATGCCGTCACAGCAAGAAAAGGAGTTATTATAGCAGTAAACAAATGGGATCTTATCGAAAAAGAAACGAATACTGCATCGAATTTCACAAAAATGGTGCATGAAGAATTACGTACATATGATTATATTCCCGTACTTTATATTTCAGCGCATACCAAACAGCGATTGACAAAAATCGTTGAAATGGCAAAAGAAATTCAGCAGCGTCGCTTACATCGCAGTTCTACCGCATTTTTGAATGATGCTCTCTTGGAAGATATAGACAGAACACCGCCACCCGCAATACGAGGCAATAGTTTACGCATCAATTATATTACACAAACAAATACGGCACCGCCGGTTTTTGCATTTTTCAGTAATCACCCCGAAGAAATTCCTGATTCTTATAAACGATTTTTGGAACGCTGTCTGCGCAAACATGTTCCATTGGAAGGCGTACCTGTCTCCTTTATTTTCCGCAAAAAAAATCGAAGGCGTGAGGAGTAAATGATTACTGCGGAATTTCTGATTATCTTCAGTATAATTTTAATTATTATTCAAACATTGTTTTTTTTATTCTACAATTACAGAACAAAAAAAAACACTGACAAAATAGTCCATAACTTTTCTTTAGAGAGAAAAGAATTGTTGAAAGAAATACAAATGTATTATTCGCGGATAGAACTACGGATGGTGCAACCCTTTAAGCAATTCGAAAAAGCAAATAACAATATTATATGGATTGTGGTATTTACGATTAATAGAAAAGATTTGCTTACTGAAACAATTCAGTCCTTACGTAAAAGTGAACCGGATGTCAATATACTCATAGTGGACAATGGCAGCACCGATGGTACGCATGAGTTATTGCATGAGTGGATAAACACCAATATTATACAGAAGGTAGTCTTAAATCGAAAAGAAGATATTCCGCAATGGCAAAAATGTTTTAATATACACCAAGCATTTCAAGTTCTTGCTTCCGAAAAAATTGACTACATAGGTTGGATTGATGATGATATGACAGTCAAAAAACCATGGAAAAATTTAATTATTCATGCCTTAGACACATTGTCCGAACAGAATGTGCGAATGGTTAGTTTATTAAATGATGATATTCAAAAGCATCATCATCCACCTCTCAAATCGGTCACGGTTAATCAAGAGCAAGGAGATATTAAAGCAACGATTAATGGTAATTTTGTTGTTTTTCCGGTTGATTTATTGCATATATTTGGATTACCGCCCATACGAGAAGGTATTAATGATTTAGGTGTAGAAGATTGGTATTACAGCAGACTTCTCCAAGCATCAGGTTATTATTGTATTGCCTTCGATATTGCAATTCATCATGGTTATGATAAATCAATACGCGAACAACTTGAAAAATTGTAACAATCAAAAAAGACATGAACAAGATAAAAATAGGATTTGACGGACGGCACTTTCTTGGATCGGGTGGTATTGACAGATATTCACGGGAATTACTCAAAGCTCTTGTCCATATTTATCCTGAATACGACTTTAATCTTTTTACCATTAGGAGAAAAGAAAAATTATTTTATCCTCTTTTTCCACAAACAAACAACATTCATATTAAGGCAGGGTTTCTCCATCATTTCATGCTCGGGAATCAAGTAGAACCTCTGTTACGATATATCAACAATACATACTTTTTTCAAAAAAGTATGAGTAATTGTGATTTGTATCATTGTACTAATCCTTTTTTTTATTGCCAAACCACGACACCATCAGTTATTACAATTCATGATGTATTTCCTTTTTATGAAGAAGAGTGGACACGTAATTTTCTTGGGAAAAACACAGATCGTATCAGAAATATTTTTTACCGAGGCATCCATGATTCACGTGCAATTATCACTCCCACATATACAGTAAAAAAAGAATTATTGGAATATATTCCTGTTATTGCAGCCGAAAAGGTATTCGTCACATACGAAGCCGGTGATTTTACGCCAATTAATGATGTTTCATTACTTCAACAATATAATATTAAAAGTTCGGACACCTATTTTTTTCATGTTGGAAGATTTGATCCGCGTAAAAATCTTTTGGGTATTCTTGACGCTTTTGCTCTATTGCGTGATTCATTACCACAAACGGAAAGAGACTCCTTACGTTTTGTGTATGCGGGTAAAGTCGGTAAAGAGGACGAGAGTACATTTCAAAAGAAAATTCAAGAACTTAATTTAGGTGATTCTTTTCTTTATATTCATGGAGCAAATGACATGGTAATCAGCACTTTATTTATGAATGCGCAAGGTTTTGTCTTCCCATCATATGCCGAAGGTTTTGGATTACCTGTTCTTGAGGCAATGCACTGTGGTTGCCCTGTCATAACATCCAATACTTCTTGCTTACCGGAAATTGCCGGGGATGCCGCTTTGTATGTTAATCCCTATGACATACACGATATTGCTCATGCGATGAATCAATTACTTCACAACAATTCTTTACGTGCCGAATTACAGCAAAAAGGATATATTCAAACAGCAAAATTTTCATGGAAACGTTGTGCCCAAGAAACTCATCAAGCATATCAATTTGCCTTACGCTAATTACTATTATCAGAGTGTGCATTTCCTCTATAAGAAAACAACCACACTATGCAATTAATAAAATTGTTGTTGAATGCTGTTTTTTATAAAACGTGCACAGTAATGAATACTGCGAAACATACTACGGAAGCCCATGATGCGTAGTATTTCACGAATATAAGTACCTCGTGATTCCAACAGAATATTTTTTGGTATGGACAATCTATATTTCTTTGCAAATTGTTCTATTCTTTCTAACATAAGCAGATGGGCTTCCATTATCTGCACAGCAGAAAGGGACTGATAAAAAGTATGCTGCGACGGAGCTATACAATGCACTAAAGGTTCAGCAATATAACCGCATTCTTCTATTGCAGCAAATCGCAACCACAAATCATAGTCTTCCACCGGAAATATTGCTCTATCTTCACAGAACATTCCTGTTTGTTTTATCAAATGCGATTTCACCAAGACGGAAGAAAAAACAAATAAATTACGAATCAAAAGATGAGCAAATATATGGGTATGAAATGTTTCTTGCTCAGTATATATCATTGTCGGTATTTCATTATCTGCCGATACCCTGTATCCATTGCTGCCAATTAATCCCATATCGGGATATTGTCGAAGAAATAACAATTGTTTTTCTAATTTTTCAGGCAACCATGTATCCCCGACTTCTAAAAATGCTAAGAATTGCCCACGTGCAGACACAATTCCCGCATTCCGCATAATGGCAGGATTATCCGTTCTTTGCAATGATAATATTCGAAAACGTTTATCATACTTGTTATGTATAACCGATATGTCTTCTATAGAGCCGTCATCACAAATAATCACCTCATAATTTTGCATAGTTTGCGATATTATACTCTCCAAACTTTGATATAATACCGGGGGCTGAACTTGTTGTACCGGAACAATAATACTCACTAATGGATTCATACGCAACACATCTCTCAAATGCACAATGGATATACTGTTTATTTTAATTCAGTCATCGCTATAAATAAATATGTCCGACCTCTTTATGCCGGACATATTTTTGCGTATATACTTGCAATATTGTCAAACACTCTTATGAAAATGCTTCTTTCACTCGATCAAAAAAATCTTTCGATTTTTCTTCACTATGAAATTTTCCTGATTGCTTAGGATGAATATTTTCCATAGACTGCAATTCTTTTATTACCGTTTTTTCTTTTGATGATAATGTTGTCGGCACATACACCGTGGTTGTCACGACTAAATCGCCTTTTCCATGACCATTCAAATGTTTAATTCCTTTATCGCGCACACGAATGACCGTACCCGGTTGCGTGCCCGGTTCAATTTTTACATGTGCTGATCCCGTCAATGTAGGCACTTCCACGTCTGTGCCCAAAGCAGCTTCCGGAAAACTGACGGATAATTCATAATGAATATCATCATTTTCGCGTGTAAAATGTTTATGGGGTTGCTCTTCCATAACAATAATCACATCCCCAGCCGGACCACCGCGTCTGCCGGCATTGCCCTTGCCTTGCAATGGGATATAATTTCCCGAACTGACACCGGCAGGAATACTGACGGAAATCGTTTCTTCGTCCTTTGTTCTCCCCTCGCCCGAGCATGTTGTGCATTGTTCTTTTATCACTTTGCCTGTGCCGCCGCAATTAGCGCATGGAGCAATATTCACAAATTGTCCGAACACCGAGCGCGAAACCTGGCGCACTTCGCCCGAACCATTACATGCCGAACATGTCGCATAGCCCGAACCTGATTTGGCACCGCTACCGGTACATGTGGTACATGTGACCCACTTTTTCAATTTAATTTTTTTCTCTGTTCCCGTAGCTATTTCTTCGAGTGTTAAAGGGATTTTCAGCTTAATATCACTGCCCGGTTCGCCCATGGAACGCTGACGCGGTCTGCCTCCGCCGCCGCCAAAAAATTGATCAAAGATAGAACCGCCGCCACCGCCGAAAAAGTCACCGAATTGGCTAAAAATATCTTGTACATTTTGATACTGATGGAAATCCTGACCACCGCGCATCGCCTGATGTCCATAGCGATCATAGCGTGCTCTTTTATCTGCATCACTCAATATTTCATACGCTTCCGTTGCTTCTTTGAACTTTTCTTCTGCTTCGGGATTGCCTTGGTTTCTGTCGGGGTGATACTGCAATGCCAATTTGCGATATGCTGATTTTATCTCATCGGCACTAGCGTTTTTGGCAACGGACAATACCTCATAATAGTCTCTTTTTTCCATAGTAATTTATTTCATATTAGACAAAACGAATGAATAGTGAGATTCTCAAGAACCGGCGGATGTGATGACCTTAGCATGACGTAACACCTTATCGCGCAAATAATAACCGCGCTGCACCAATTGGGAAACATGTCCTTCCGGCATCTCCGAAGGCAATTGCGCCAATGCTTCATGTACTTCCACATTAAAGGGTTGCCCAATAGAATCTTCTATCACGCGCACACCCGCATCTTCAAATATTTTTACGGCTTTATGATAAATCATTTCCACACCTTTTTGAAAACCTGCAGCATCATGTGTGCTTTTGGTTGCCACCTCCAAAGCAGCATGTAAATCATCAATTATCGGCAACATTTTAAGCAATAAATGCTGATTGGCATACTCGCGCAATTCCTCTTTTTCTTTGAGGGAACGACGGCGATAATTATCCAACTCTGCTACTTGACGCACCAACTGCTCGCGCAATTCATCACGCTCTTTGGTCAAACGTGCCACGGTATCATCGGCAACGTTCTCCGCCATGGCGACTTCCTGCTCAGTGGTGTCACTTGCCGATTGTTCTGTTTTGGAGGTTTCGTGTTCTGCCATCTCTTCATTTCTCACATACGTATTATATAAATCTTTCATTTTATCGCCAACATTGCGGCGTTGCTTAGGTTTATTGTCTTGCTCGCTCATAGTATCGCAACTATCTGTTAATGAATAACGGTTTAGTCTTAAAACGCGCAATTGACGTATGAAGCATTGTTTCCATTTCATTTTAGCCATTCTTCTTCTTATAACATGCGGACATTATCCCCACTTACGGCATCGAAGAGAAAGAGTCAGACGCAGAAAAGGACAAAACATCAGAGCAACAAAAGCTGAAAAAGAACAGAACCCTAAGCTGATTTGCCACTCATCTTTTGGAAAACAGCACCGATATCCGATTCATCCGGAAACTGCTTGGGCATAGCGAAGTCAAAACCGGATTCGGCATTGTCCATTGAAAGAACAGAGCAGTAAATCTATAAAGCACAATTATTACTTTAGCATAAAAAATTTACCTTTACTCATGTTTGGATGAACAGATAAAGTTTGGTAGTTTTGAGGAAATGAAAGGCGTTTTGGGTTAATATGAGAGGCATAGATTTGCAAAAGTACTTCATTGACAAACTCCGTTTGCATTCAGTAACTGCGCAAATCCGCCTCCCGTTGTCCGCAATTTCAAAAGACACAACATATCAAAGAAAAATGCTAACTTTGCAACAAATATTCAAGACCAGATAAAATGGACAGAAATCAAATTAAGGCGGACTTTCTTCAAAAGTTGCAAAACTTCGCACTCACACTCAAAAACTACATTTCAACGCCTGATAACCAATGGACTGTAAAAGGATTTATTGATGTGTTTGAGAACATATACACCATTTCAGCAGACACGAAGATTATTTCAAAAATCCTTGAAATTCATTTGTTTTCAAAGTTTTTGGAATTTGCTAACGAAAACGATTTTGACTTGGTTCTTGCAGAAAAACAAAATTGGTATCCCGATATTTCATTTGTTTCTAAAAGCAACCCCGACATTAAGTTTGCGGTAGATTTAAAAACTACCTATCGTTTAGAAAACAATCCTGCATTTTGTAACGGTTTTACTTTGGGTTCTCACGGAGAATATTTTATCAATCAAAATAGCACAAAAAATATACAATATCCTTACAATCAATATCTTGGACATTACTGTTTGGGCATTTTGTATTCACGCAAAGCCTTGACTTATTTGGAAGAAGCCACTGTTTACAGCAAAACAGATTTGCAAAATATTCCGTCTGTAATTGCCGATTTTGAGTTTTTTGCACAAGAAAAGTGGAGAATAGCAAGCGATAAAAGTGGTAGCGGAAACACAGCCAATATCGGGAGTATAGCCTATATTGCTGATATTTTGCAAGGTAACGGGATTTTTGCTAAATTGGGCGAAGAATGGTTTAACGAGTATTGGCAAAATTATGGTAAAATCACTTTCAGGGATAAGAAAATTACTGATTTGAAAACTTATCTGCAATTCAAAGGTAAAAATGATGAATGGATTAGTCAGAATGTTCTTCTGAAAAAGACCACAGGAAATACAAAAGAAAATGATGATGAGTAAAGAAACAGCCTACGTCCCACCTATCAAAATTCAAGGGAAAAAGACACAATTAGTGAATTTTATTCTTGAAAATTTACCCAATGAGTTTGAAACTTGGGTTGAGCCTTTTATGGGTTCGGGCGTTGTAGGATTTAATGTAAAACCTAAAAAAGCCATTTTTGCAGACAGTAATCCACATATTATCCACTTTTACAATGCCATTAAAAACAAGGAAATCAATCATTTAATCGTAAAAAAATTTCTACAAGAACAAGGCAAAATTTTAGCAGAAAAGGGACAAGATTATTATAATGAAGTCAGAGAAAGATTTAATAAAGACCATCAACCACTTGATTTTCTGTTTCTTAATCGGAGTTGTTTCAATGGAATGATACGTTTTAATCGTAAATTAGAATTTAATGTTCCTTACGGACACAAACCCGAAAGATTTGCACAAGCATACGTTACTAAAATTACCAATCAAGTCAAACAAGTTGCTTTTTTGATAGATAGCAACGAATGGGAGTTTATTTGTCAGGACTTCAAAGAAACTATCCAATTAGCCAAAGAAAAAGATTTGATTTACTGCGACCCGCCTTATATCGGCAGGCACGTAGATTATTACGATAGTTGGGACGAACAAAATGAGTTTGACTTGGAAAACTCATTACGGACTTGTGGAGCAAAGTTTATGCTTTCCACTTGGCACAGTAATCAATATAGGGAAAACAACTATTTAGAAAGTCTTTGGAAAAATTACAGCATTGTAACTACTTCTCATTTCTATCATTTAGGCGGAAAAGAAGAAAATCGCAATGCAGTAACCGAAGCCTTGATACTTAACTATAAAACAGAACCGAAACAAGAATTTGTAAAAACTCCTGTTTATCAGCAACTTACCTTGAAGATATGAAAGAGAAAATGCGGACAACATTATGTTTGCGAAAAGGCGGGCTGATGTGCGTAATTTAGGCTTTTGTGCTTTCTATAAACTTTGTGCGTAGGGCTAAGAAAGTGCTATCAATCCCGCCCTTCGCAAACATTTTTCCGTTACCGGCAAGGCTTGGACGACAGTGCAAACATCAACCGACCTGCCTATAACTGACATATTTTCCGAAAAATACAAAAGGTACAATAGTTGATTAACACTATTCAAAATTTACAAAATGGCAACCTTAAATTACACAAAACGACTTGAAAATCTTCAGAACAGAAGGTTTGACAAAGAACTTAACGAATCGCTTATTTCAAAATCCTTCAGTGCAAGAGACATTCCTGACAATGTAAAATATATGGTTGAATCCATGCTGCCAATTGACCAGAAATATAACAGCAGAACAATTGATGCTGCAAACAGAGTTCAAAAACATTTGCAAGACGGATTTAATCTTCATTTCAATAGAGCATATCGGACACAAGGTTCAGTTAAAACAGGAACTAACATAAAAGTTCATAGCGACTTTGATTTACTGACAATCATTGACAAATATTTCTACCCGGAAATTTCAAATGGAAATACATATACCGATTCTGACCCCAATGACGATATAAAGGAACTTCGGAAACAAGCCACAAAAATTCTGAAAGACATTTATGATGAGGTGGATGATACACATGACAAATGTGTGTCAATATTTAATAAGTCATTGAACAGAAAAGTAGATGTTGTTTTTGGCTTTTGGTATAACTCGCAGAAATACGAACAGACAAAAGGCGAGAGAAACGATGAATACTACCGTGGAATCTATCTATATAAATTCCCAAACGGACCAAGAGAACTAGATTATCCTTTTGCTCATATTCATCAAGTCAATTCAAAAGGAGACACAACAACAGACGGCTCAAGGAGAGGAATTCGCTTACTTAAAACACTTCGTGCCGACAGTGATACAGAATTAAAAAGTTTAAAGAGTTTCCATCTCACAACAATTGTTCATGCAATTGAGAATAGCAGCTTAGCATACTCACGAGGAAATGAATTAAGCATTGCAAAAGCAATATCAGAGGAGATGAATAAACTAATCCAAGACCCAACTTATAGAAAGGGAATCAAAAGTCCTAACGGAACTGAGACACCTTTAGAGAAAGATGAAATTGTTCCAGAAATGAAAAGTTTAAAAGGAGATTTAGATACTTTGATTGAAGATTCAGCGAAAGAAATTCTAAATAGCCAAGTAATAAAAAAAGCAATTTTAACCTACTAAAATGACAGACCTCAAACCAAAAATATTTATCGGCTCTTCAAAGGCAGGATACTCCATTGCTGAAAAAGTAAAAGATAATTTGGTAAATATTGGCGACTGTTTTCTATGGCAAGACCCCAATGTTTGGGAACCAAACAGAAGCACATTTGAAAACCTTCTTAGGATGGTTTCTTACTTTGACTTTGGTGTATTTGTTGCAACTGCTGACGACCTCACATTGACAAATGACAAAATCGTAATTGAACCAAGGGACAATGTGATTTTAGAAATGGCTTTATTTCTTGGTGCAATGGGCAGAGACAAATCTTTTCTGTTAGTAGAGGATGGAATAAAATTGCCTACTGACTTTAGCGGAATATATATGCCCCGTTTTGACAAGGGCAACGATACTATTATAAAAAACGCTTGCGATGAATACGCCAACAAAATTGCAGAACATTATAAGTTAGGTCATCTTAGTCTTTATCCAACAACAGCTTTAGCAATTGGCTACTACAAAAACTTTGTTGCAGGTTTGGTTGAGAGTGCACAGGAAGCGGAAACTTTGGAGTTTGATGGAGTAAAATATTCTGACTTCAAATTGAAAGTTGTAATTCCAAAAGATTTGCATGGAATGATAAGAGAAAAAGCTGCACAGTTTTACAAACGACATGGTCTTGTTGAAAATGCTATGAAGACAAAGTTTAGAAACCATCCAGTATGGTTTCAACTTGTTCCAAAACAAGCACCGACAGCAATGCTTTTTGATATGCCAAGCACATTGACAGGAATTGATGATGCAATAGAACTAATTTTGCAAAAGGGGTTTCACGGTCGGACTAAAATGCAAGAAGTAATTGAACAAAGAGAATTAAACAACTTTAGGAGAGTGTTACAAATGCAAATTGACAAAAGCCCTTTTGCACAAGCGACAGTTGAAATCATTGATGAGTTTTAACTATGAGCCAAACTGTCTGCAAACTTACAACGACAAACCCACAAACGAACAATAGCCCAGCCGGTAACAGCATGTTGCCGAAATTGCCGGGCTTGTTGCTATTCTGAACTTGGTTGCATAAATTTGGCTTTTTTGCGTGTGGAAACGATAGTACTACTAAGTCCGCCATGCACAAATGCTTTTCCGATGTGTCGCCATTCGGCGGCACATCGGGAGAAGGTTTCCCCAGCAATGAATCTATAAAGCACTGTTTTTACTTCGGCATAGAGAAATTTACCTTTACTCATGTTTGGATGAACAGATAAAGTTTGGTAGTTTTGAGGAAATGAATGGTGGATTGCGTCAATATGAGAGTTATATACCATTTTAAGACCGACCTGAAGTGAACGAAATATATAAAGACAAACTTGAAATATTACGACAACGAATTCCAATTGGACTTCGCCACGGGTTGACGTTGCTTGAAAAAGCAGACGGCAATATTGAGAAAGCGGAAGAATATTTTCGGGATGAAATGGTTGTTCTCACACTTGACAAAAGGCAGGTTACAAGTGATATAGCTTTAAGGCATCTCGAAAAAAACAACTTTGACATTCACTTGACCATTAAAAGCATTGACGAAGAACTCTATACCTTGACAGAATTAATTCTTAGAAAGTATAAAAACAAAAAAGAAGTGGCATTAGAAATAATCATGCACGCAATTGAGGAAACGAAAGCTATTGAACGGAAATTTTGGTTGAATTTCGAGGATTTGAAAAAACTACCTGATGAAGTATTTTGCTTATTGACAGTGATGGAATGGTTGAACTATGAGAGTTACGAAAATTTAGATGCCGCTTTGTCATTTGAACTTGAAATAGTAACGAAACAACTTGAAAATAAATTGGCACTTCCCGATTTAGCCAATTCTTTATTACGAGCAAGCGAAATTAAGAGGTTAACCTACGAAA
The DNA here is from genome assembly GCA_002344005.1 of Ignavibacteria bacterium UBA2373. Taxonomy (GTDB): domain Bacteria; phylum Bacteroidota; class Ignavibacteria; order Kapaibacteriales; family UBA961; genus UBA2353. Next base: position 47,915 of record DDTD01000096.1, read on the forward strand.
AAAATGAAAGTGGTAAGGGAATTGAGAATTATATAAAGGCGATCAATCAATTTCTGGAACACAAAGAATATGAAAAATGTGAAAATACATATCAACAACAACGACCATTGTTAATAGACCGACTTTACGAACTTGTAACTAAAAATATTGATAAGTTCCCGTGACAAGAAACTGCATATAACATTGCATTGGCATAATGGCGGCTGACGAATATAGGCTCAACTTTCTACTACTATTTAGCTTTTGTGCTATATTCGGCTGAAGGAATGCTATTTCCGCCACAACGCCAATGCTTCACCGATGTGCCGCCATTCGGCGACACATCGTGAGAAGGTTTCCCCAGAAAAGAATCTGTAAAGAACTGTGTTTACTCCGGCATAGAGAAATTTACCTTTACTCATATTTGGATGAACAGATAAAGTTTGGTAGTTTTGAAGAAATGAAAGGCGTTTTGCGTCAATACGAGAGATGTGCCGCCATTCGGCGGCACATCGGGAGGCGGATTCCACCCATAGATGCACGCCGCCAACGGCGTAAGTTAAGGGCTTTACTCAATTATTTCACAAACAAACTCCGTTTGCATTCAGTAACTGCGTAAATCCGCCTCACGTTATAGCCAATTTTAGAAACGACACTTAGAATGATTGTAAAATGTAAAAATTGTTTACCAAAAGAAGGAATTGATATTCCAGATTTTTCTATTTCAGAAAAGAGCAAGTTAATGGCGTTGAAAGTTCAATCACCTCTTAATTCGATAAAATACATTATTGATAATTTGAAAATTAACCACAGGGATGCAAAATATATTGTAACTCACATTAACGAAATTTATGGACAATGTAACCGATGTAAATTTGACAGTCTTGATGAAGAGCATATAAATTGCCCAAAATGTGGCGCCTTAAATTTTAATTGGAAAATTGACAATGGAACAGAAATTTAAATTGTGGTTAGAATTTGAAGAAGTCGACCCTGAAAATTGGGACATTGAAAACGAGTTTTGCAATATTCACGTTGACTTGGAAGACGGACGACATTACGGACTTAATGTTTGGACATATAACTTTTTACAGACCGCAATTGACCAAGAAAAAAAAAGCGGAGATAATTTAAACGGACTTTATCAAAAACCACCTGACTTATTTGTAAAGGAATTGACAAGGGAATGTATTGAACGGACAATTGAAGACTTACTTAAAATTGACGATTTAGAAAAAGTATTAAACCCAAGTATTTATGACAAACGATATCAGAATTAGAAAAACTGGCTATAACATCGGTAACTGTTGCACAACTCATCTATAATTTTTTGAAAAAAGGTGATAATGGGATAAAGGGTGTGGTGAACACCACAGCAAAAATATTTTATTTTTGAGCGCTTGTATGGTTTATTGAAGAAATTGTTACCATCAATTTACTCTTTATTTTCTTTTTTGTACATCTATCAATAATTCTCTGAGTATTGCTTTCTCTTTTATGTGGGTCAAATGTTTTTTGTGAGTGAATTCAACAGCTTTTTCAATACAGTACTTTCCTTTTTCAAAATTATCATGGATTGATTGGAATCACCGACGAAAAATCATGAAGAAAGGGCTATGAAGATTCTCGGCAGTAAAGATTGTCACTACAATATGTTGGTTTAGTTCTTATCAAAGGAACACTGGTGGAAAGACTGTCTAAAACAAACTAAAATCCGAGTAAAAATAAGCAAGTGGAAAACTACGTCTCTGCGGGTTAAGCACATAGATCTCGAATAACCGTAACTTAGCATGTACAAAGGAAAGTTCAATGCTCGGAATTTACAAACCAACAACGCTGCAAGGTAATCTTGATCGCGATAAGTATTTTGAAGGATGGTTTCAAAAGATCTATTCAAAGGAATATAATGCATCTATTCTGATTATCTATGGTTATGCTACCCGAAATACCGAAGATAGATTTGGATTCATTCAGATTCTCCTTCCCCAAAAAGCACCTGAAATCATCTATTGTAACAGAAATGAGATTACTTGCGATCCTGACGGGCATATCGTTCAAATGGGAGAGAATCTGCTGACCACCGAGATAATTCTCATTAATTCGAATGACATCAATGTTCGTTTGAAATTGACAAACAATAAAGTGATTCGAACATTCAAAAATTCAATGGGCTATCATTACTTCGTCCCAAATCTTCCGTGCTATCACTCCGTTTTGAATACGGCACATCAAGTTTCAGGCGAAATACAACAAAAGGATGTACGGTATATTCTTAACAATGAAATGGGATATTTGGAGAAAAATTGGGGAACTTCTTTTCCGAAAAGTTATATTTGGCTTCATGCCGTTGATCCTCATGATTCTAAGGTAAGCATGCTGTTTTCCATAGCTGAAATTAAATGGTTCGGTATAAAATTTATAAAACATGTTGGACACTTTCATTTTGATGATAAACAAATTGATTTGCGCTCCTTGAAGAATTTTGCTGTTTCTCATCAAATGCCAAGTAAAGATACATATCAGATTCTCATGAGAAGTAAAACAATACAAATAGAAATTTCAATTGTGTTTGGAGACAATATTCTATTCAAAGGACCTCAAGGCGGTGTTTTATCAAGTGATATTATTCACTTTCCTGATACTGATGTTCAAATTCGATTTACTGAAAACAACAAAATTCGTAAGTTCCATCTCATTGGAAACTTTGAGAATATAGGTAATTTTTGATTTTGACAGATGATAAATCATATCAATATACACCACTCTACACATTACATCAACACGATAAACTAAGAAAAAATATGATTCAAGCAATTTCTTACCATGTGTTCCATGGATTCAGAACATATTTGCAATTTCATGGTTTTAGGTAACAAAGCACGGTTCGATATACGATAAGCAAGTTTTCTCATTGACATACTTTACGCCACAGAAACAATCTCATTGCATAAGATTTTATTTTGTAATGATATAAGGTATTGTCACATTGCTTGCATATTGTTGAGACAAGTTCAACATATATTTGGCTGAACAAACAAAGTTTTGTAGTTTTGAGGGAATGAAAGGCGGATTGCGTCGGTACGGGATTTGTTGCCAATACTACATAGTCACAGAGATCAATGAACAATTCAAAGAAAATAGTAACCCAAATGCCAAACGCCAAAACGTTAGGCGACATAGTAACACAAGTGTACACGAAAAACAAGAACTGAAAAAAACAACAAAAACAATTTGTAATTTTGCTGATATGAATGACAAAAAACTTTACATAATTGCGGGTTGCAATGGAGCAGGAAAAACAACTGCCTCGTTTACAATTTTGCCCGAGATTTTAGATTGTCAAGAATTTGTCAATGCAGACGAAATTGCAAAAGGACTTTCGCCTTTTCAGCCTGAAAAAGTTTCTTTTGAAGCGGGAAGAATAATGCTAAACAGAATTAACGAACTGCTTTCTAAAAACGAAAATTTTGCATTTGAAACGACCTTATCAACCAAAAGTTATAAAAGCAAAATTAACGAAGCAAAATCTAAAGGTTATCAAGTAACATTATTATTCTTTTGGCTCCAAAACATTGAGTTAGCAAAAGAGCGTGTAAAAGTCAGGGTTTTGGAAGGTGGACACAATATCCAAGCAGAAATTATCGAAAGAAGATATATAAGAGGAATTAAAAATTTATTCGACATCTATCTTCCTATTGTTGACGGAGCATTTATTTTTGACAATTCAGAAGCACAACACGAATTAATTGCAGACAAACAATTAGGCGATTCAATAAACATTCTAAACATAGACAAGTTTAATCTTTTAAAAAATTACTATGACAAAAACTGAAAAACATATAGAAGAAAAAAACAAAATACTAAAAGGACTTGAAAAAGTGCATGAAAAACTTTTAGAATTCAAGAAAACGAAAAATAGTGAACTCGTTATTTTGCGTGACAACAAAATAGTCAAAGTAAAACCTGAATAAAAGCATATCGCCTAACAATAGTAACTCTTCCACAACTCATAGATAATTTTTTAGAAAAATTAGTGATAATGAGCACTCCCCTATAGTTGATATTTGGCTGAACAAACAAAGTTTTGTAGTTTTGAGGGAATGAATGACGGATTGCGTTAATACGAGAATTAGCACCAATTTTAAGACGACACTATACATGACAATAGACACTAATCAATATTATCAGCGACTTGAGAAAAAGATTAACAGTTTTTCTGTCCGACTAATGAGCGACACTAAGTGGACAAAGGTGTTTAAGACATTGTCCGAGTATTATGCAATAATAAACAAGTGTCTTATAAAGGATATTTGGGATGACGTTTTAAGGGAAATTGATATACCATCAGTTGAAAATTATAGTACAACATTTCATAACAGCGGAATTAAAGACGTAATGACTGGCGGACCTTCCCTTTTTAAAGAAATAGAATGGATTGAATTTCCAAGTAATTGGTTAATTGAACGAGAAATGAGAAATGAAAAATTAGAACCACATAAACGCTCGCAAGACATTTTAAAAATAAAAGAATGCTTATTAACTATTGGACAGCTTGAAATCGAAATGACAACAGACAAACTAATTTTATATGGTTATAAATAAGACAATAAAATTCTTGTATAACACCCACCTTACCTCAGGCGGGGCAGCCGTTCTTCTTACATATCTACTTCAGTACATAAATTCTCCGAATCATTCATAGCAAATATAATAATACCATTAACAATATAAAAAATGCAAGATATATTATTTGATTTTATAGCAAAATATATTTCTCTGACAGAAGAAGAGAAAAATGCAATTATTTCTTTGGATATTTTTCGATCAGTAAAAAAGGGAACTATTCTACTCACAGCAGGACAAAAATCCAAAGACAGTTATTTTGTTCTAAAGGGCTGCATCCGTACATATTATATTGTTGATGGTGAAGAAAAAACAACTGCTTTCTACACAGAAATGGAAGCATTGACTCCCCCTTGTGTCATAAGCAAAACCCCGTCCGAATACTATGTAAGTTGCATAGAAGATTCTATATTGACAATTAGCAATACTGATATGGGAGTAGAGGTAAACAGTAAATTTCCCAAATTTGATATAATGTGCAGAATATTATCCGAAGAACTATTAGCTAAGCAACAAATAGACTTTGATAAATTTAAAACTTCCTCACCCGAGCAACGATATCTGAACTTACTGCAAAACAGACCTGACCTTATCCAACGTGTGCCACAGCATCAATTAGCAAGCTATCTCGGCATCAAACCTCAATCATTAAGCAGACTAAGAGCAAGGATTTTTGAAAAAAAGAGGTGAAATGCATTTCTTAACTTAAGTGAACGAATTATTGCATCTCCCCTCTCTAATTTTGCACTATCGTTTCACTTAGAAAGTAAAGAAATGCACAAGAAGATTGTAGGTATTGTATTTGTCATTATAATGACAAATATGCTTCAACTCAAAGCTCAATATGATGAATCAGACACCACATATAAACGGTGGTATGTTGGGAGCACCCTCTATCTTTTGGGAAATTTTGTTGAAAAGCGCAACCCTGAGTATGTCCAAGTAAATTTTGGATATAGAATAACACCTAAAGATATTATTCATTTTAGGTTCAAAAGATCGGTGTATGATTGGCCCTTAGGTACGCCGTGGGAAAAAATCTTCGATGGAACAGAAGACATCTACCCGGGACATGCACGCATACTTGCACCTACATTAGGGTATCAGCGATTTTGGTGGGAAGGAGTTTATACTTCTGTGTATGCTTTGAATGCCTTTGAAAAATATATGGATGAGAATAATAAAACAATTGGAAACGGATATACATTATATCTCGACTTCTATGTGGGGTACCACTTCACTTTTTTTAATAATCTTTTCTTTTTTGAGCCGGCTATTGGCATAAGTTATTGGCCCCTACGAACAAATATTCCGGAATCGTTTAAATCTGTAGAAAAGCAATGGCCCGATTACTTTATCCAACCCGGATTTGATTTTGGGTTTAATTTTTAATATTCGTTTTGGTCAAACAAAAATCTGAAGGAATAATAAAGCTCCATCTGAGACAAATACGGTATAAAATCTACAGAAAATACTTCCATAACACAAAAGTCCGAGCTATGCTGCTATCAAATCTCAATCATTAAGCAGACAAAGAGCAAGAATTTTTGAAAAAAAGAGGTGAAATGCATTTCTTAACTTAAGTGAACGAATTATTGCATCTCCCCTCTCTAATTTTGCACTATCGTTTCACACATAGAGTATAGATATGCAAAAGAAATTATTCTTCCTTGTTTCTGTCATAATAATGGCAAGTACGTTCCAACTCAAAGCTCAATATGATGAATCAGACACCACATATAAACGGTGGTTCATTGGGACTTCTTTATTTGTTTTGTTTGGTAATGTATTGGAAGACACCAATCCACCTGATTTTTTTCAACTTGATATTGGGTATAGGATTACGGGAAAAGACATTGTGAGAATTTCGCCAAAGACGTGGAAATATGCTTGGCCCAATGGCATTCATCCATTTTTAAACGATGCCTATAAAAAGCCCGAAGAAAGATTCCCCGGCTATATTCGTGAATATGGTGCAACACTATCTTATCAACGATTCTTATGGGAGGGTTTCTATGCCCAACTTGATATTATGCCAACATGGCAAGTTTTTGTGAATGATAATGGTAAAAAAATTGATGATGGCTTCCAAATCTTCAATTCATATCGTTTTGGCTATCATATCAAACTGTTTAATGATACATTTTTCTTTCAACCATCAATTTGTGTTACCCACCGTGCTTATCACACACAATTACCTGACGGGTTTAAGCAGTTGGATGATAAATGGTCTAAATTTATTTTCCCCGAACCGGGACTTAATGTCGGATTTAATTTTTAATTGATATTCTATGAATGCACATACTGTACCGGAAGACATCAAAGTCAATGTGAAATTGAAACTTGCTGCGCTGTGGACAAGTTTAATGTTTCTTATCATCTATCTGGATTATTTCCATTTATATATGCCCGATTCACTGAAAGATATAATAGCGGGTAAGGTATTTGTATTTGATATTACGCAACTTTTTCTTTTGGCAGCACTCGCCATGATTGCAATTCCTGCGCTAATGATTTTCCTTTCCATTGCTCTGCCTGCTACAATAAATCGCCCGGCAAATATCATGATTGCAGCAATTAATATACCCTTACTATTGTTTAATTTGGCAGGTGTGGCATGGATTCACATGATCATTGGTGCTGCCATAGAGATTGCTCTTCTTTGTCTCATTCTTTATTATGCATGGAAATGGCCTCGTCTTGAGGCATGAAGAACATCTAAAGGGAAAAGACATAAAAAGTATGCGTGAATAATTTTTTCTCACCATGCTCGTTATTGTTTGAGTGAATATTATTGTTCATCTCATCACTCTTACTATACATTTTTCATTGGTTCAGACGATATTGTGATTGAACCATAAAAGAAGGAAAAAATACATTATGAATATTTCCCTGATAAAAGGACGTACAATATTTCTTGTTGATGCAATTGGTGCTTTTGTTTCGGCTATTTCTTTACTAGTTCCCTACCTCTTCAAAGAAGTCTTTGGAATGCCTCAAAGTATATTGACCATATTCATTACTATTGCAATAGCTTACTCACTCTATTCAATCACTGTTTACCTTAGCAATACGCCAAAATGGAAATCGTACTTACTTATAATTGCATTGTTAAATATAGGTTACTGTTTGTTTACAATGTATCACGTTTTCAATAATATGAACACAATCACACTCTATGGATATTTGTACTTTGTTGGCGAAATACTGATAATCCTCACACTCTCGGGCTTTGAACTTAGACTGAGCAGAGCAAAAAAACAAGATTAAGAGGTGAAGCACGAACAATTTAATCAAACCCGACAAGTACACTTAAGTTGAGAACACTATTGCTACGAGGGATAAAGTTTTGTCTGTCTTGCCAAAGTTTTGTAGTTTTGGGGGAAGGAAAGGTGAATTGGACCAAAAGAAGAAATATTGCTAAGCTAAGAGCATTATTTTTATTGGAAGTCAAGATGCTAACATATAGTTCTGCGAATAAGAACCCGAATAGTGCGAAAAGTATTGTACATTTATATAATAGATATGAGTCCACTAAATTGCAAAAAGTTATTGAGTATTGTTCTGTTTTTTATTTCGGTACAATCGTGTCAATGCTGCATTAATGAGTATCGAGTACTTATAGACGGCACATCAGTACTCGTAGATGTCGGTACAAATACATTACCAAGTGGACGATTTAGTAGAATTGGTAAATCTCTTTTGTTACAGAAATTACATAACGCTGACAGTGTTTATCGTTTAACAGGTAAATTGGAAGATTATTCCGATATGGGAGTACTCTTAGTTTACACAGGTCAATATGTCAAAGCAAAACAGATATTTCAAGAGATTGAACATAAATCTCCCGGGCTTTATCAAACTGCTGCCAACCTTGGAACAACGTATGAATTACTTGGACAAAATGATTCTGCATTGTATTGGATAAAAAAAGCAGTTGAGATAAACCCTACATCGCATCACAGTTCTGAATGGATACATATAAAAATACTTCAAGCCAAATTAAAAGCTAAGGATAATCAAAAGTATTTGTGGGAACATTCAATTCTATCGCTTGACTTTGGTGAAGACAAAATTCCGGTAAATAAAACTAATCGTGACCTCCATAATTTGCGAAAACAGCTTTATGCACAGCTAAACGAAAGAATGTATTTTATAAAGCCCAAAGACCCGATTGTTGCACATTTATTATTTGATTTAGGCAATATTTGTGCCTTGACAACCGATGTACAAAACACGCTGCAAGTGTATCAAGAAGCAAAGCACTATGGGTACACTCAGAACTCGTGGATAAAAGAATTTCTCATTTAGAACAAGTTCAATGGATTGGTGGATTAAAAAGGACGATACTTGATTGGATTGTCATAGCAATTTTATTGGTAGTTCTAATAATAGGAATTGACGGAATATTGTTATTGTATAAACGAACAAAAAACAAAATTAAGTGATGAAACACGAACAATTCAATCAAACCCGACAAGTACACTTACGTTGAGAACACTATTGCTACAAGGGATAAAGTTTTGTCTGTCTTGCCAAAGTTTTGTAGTTTTGGGGGAATGAAAGGTGAATTGGGTTACGATGAGAAACTGATAACACTTCAATGAAAATCAATAAAACTCTCATATTTATATTTTTCCATTTGATAACAACCTTATCATTTGGTCAAATCAATTCTGAAAATAGGACATCTGAGTTAATTGAAAAATTGAATTGGGGTTCTATAAAAATTGATTGTCAACTAATTTTGATTTTAACTCAAACTGATTCAGTATCAAATGAGTTAGTAAAAATAGGAAAACCTGCAACAGAAAAACTTCTTTCTTCAATAAAAGTCCCAAATAAAACTGTTGCAATTCATATAATTTTAACAAGAATTTATGAAGATACAGAGCAAAAAGCAGAAGGATTAGGCACAGTATATATTTATAAAAATTGCAAAGAATTACACGGTTGGCATCATGTATATAATGGAATATTTTGGAGTTGGAACTCTGAAGAAGGAGAGTCTATTAACCAAAACCAAATTGATAGTGCTTTTACTTATTGGCATAAGAAATTGATTTCAAAAGAACCTGTTCAAATGCAGAACAGAAAAGAAATTTTTTCAATTCTTGATAAAGAAGCTAAAATCAAATTTCCTTGTATTGACGAATAGATAATACAAACAATCAAACAAAGTTCAACATCGTAATTTAGAAAAAATTATTAAGTTAAATTTAGTACATGAAAACATATCTGAAAGTTTGGTTGTAAAGTAAAAACTTCGTACAATACCGGTAAGTCTTCCTCCAAAACAGTATTTCACATTGCATTTTGCCATCACTACATCTTAGGGAGCATTATTTTTTGGTACTCTCACAGCCATTACAATGGTGACTTTGAGCAAAGCTGTCGGATTCTATTTGAAATGTGGAATGTGATAATGAATAATCATTTTCTATTTTAGTACGGACATCCGCCAATATTTCTTCATGGGAACGGCTACCATCACTGACAATATGGGCACTGACAGCATTATTATCTGTGTCTATTTGCCATACATGAACATCATGAACATTGATGACTCCCTCTATTGATAATATTGTGGCTTCTATCATAGCTCTGTCTGCACCTTTAGGCGCGACATCCATAAGAATCCGCGCAGCCGAACGCACTAATTTATATCCATTCCGCACAATAAACACAATAATTAATAAGGATAAAACAGGGTCAATCCATTCAATATGGGTAAAGTGCATAATGATGCCACCAATTATCACTGCCAATGATGACAATAAATCCGACATCACATGTAAATATGCACTGCGCGTGCTGAGATGATGCGATTTATAAAGCACTATGGCACTTATTCCATTAGCAATAAAACCAAATCCGGCAACAGCTAACATCGTGTCACCATGCACATGCTCCGAATGACCTAAAAGTCTTTCTACCGCTTCTTTTATCACTAATACGCATACCGACAATAATACCACACCATTCACAAGTGCCGCAATTATTTCAACACGTTTAAATCCAAAAGTAAATCGCTGTAATTTTTTTTTATCGTTTTTGGATGCTTCATATAAACGCAAAGCCAGATATGCCACCAATAAAGCTCCGACATCCGTAAGCATGTGCCCCGCATCGGCACGTAAGGCAATACTGTTTGCTATATAACTGCCTATAAGTTGTACCACCATTATACTTGCTGTGGTAATCATGGCAATAAGCAAAGAACGTCTGTCTTTACCTATATGATCAATATGGGAATGATGATGGTCGGAATGGTCATGAGTATGATTATGATGGGAATAATGATGCGACATATCTGTATATCTACGTTCAAAAAAATATTATTTTGCAAGAGTAAAACCCATTCCCGTAAGAATTTTTTTTACTTTTTCGCTATGCTCCCCTTGTATTTCAATGGAATTATCCAATACACCGCCTCCGGCACCACATTGCGATTTAAGTTTACGAGCAATATCGTCTAATTCGGCGGGTGTGGACTGAAATCCCGTAATAAGAGTAACTGTTTTTCCTTTTCGTCCTTTACTGTCATGAACTACTTTTAATTTTTGCGGTTTGCCATCATAACCCTTTTTGACGGACTGTTGTTCTTGTTTTCTGTCCGATTCCGGTAATAATGAAGCTAAATCGGACAATGAAGATAACTTTTGCATAGTGTGAAAATGCGTATAATTATATGAAAAGATTGATGTATGGAATAAAATCAATGATAGTGCATATATTTACACTACTTATCCATGCCTAATTTTTCGGCTAAAGTCAGCACAGCGCTAACATAATCTTTGCTATTATTGTAATGGAACACAGCTTTTTCATGTGATTCTCTATCCTTGCGCCATCCATTAACCGATAAATAATTTGCCACACTAAAAATAGCGTCTTGCTCATCGAATAAATTGATTTTTCCATCGCCGTCACCGTCCACTGCCCATGAACGATAACTTGACGGCAAAAATTGCGATAAACCGAAGGCACCGGCGAATGATCCTTTTATATCGAGAACATCGGCATGATAGCGCGAACGCATGGAATCGAGAGCCATTAATTGATCTATTGCCCACGCCGATTTTTTATTTGCTCTTTGTTCTATTTTTTTCTCTAATTCATACAGCCCTGTCGTATCTTTTTTTTCTGATAATTCTTGGCGAACGACATTTTTATTTTTTTCAATATTTTCAGGACGATTGGCTAAGGCAACCGATAAGAACACACTTGCAATGGAATGATTGCCTGTAATTTTTCCGAATTTTGTTTCTATCCATAAAATGGACGTGATGGCTTGTTTGGGCACATTGTACTTGGCTGCTGCACTATCAAGGTCACGGGAATGTTGTTCCATAAAAGAGACCCCCTTATTCACCGAATACGCATCATGATGTTGGCTGTAATCGGTTGGTTTTCTATAGCCCGTCACATTAATTTTGACAAGCGACTCTTTGAACTGCACTCGGCTGTCAGTCATCAGGCGCACTAAAAATGCAGTGTCCATGCCTTTTTGCAAAAGCGGTTGCATTATCGGAGCAAAAACCGCATGGTTTGAAGAGTGCCAATATTCCGGCAGATACAAAGCGATGCCCGTGCGTGGTGGTGGCGGAGTTGCTTCCTTCGATTGTGACGGAGCCGAACCGCATGAGCGGAACAATAACATACCCGCCGCCATTATCCATAATGACGATACCGAAAAACGCAGATATAATGAATGTGATTTCACCTGATGAATATTCCTTAGAAACAGATTTACTACTGCCATTGAACTGTGAAAAAGCACTGCTTACCCACAGATGTTTATTGTTTTCTTCCTAATTTGCACTCTGATTTGCGAGTACAACGATTCTAAACCGCTATTGTTTTTATGAACGAATATACTAATTCTCTTGATTTTGCGTGCCGGCTTGACAATGCCGACGAGCTTCATCATTTTCGCGGACGCTTCCATTTTCCGTGTTTTCAAGACAATACCATTTTTTACTTTTGTGGTAATTCTTTGGGGTTAATGCCAAAAACCGTTCAATATGCCTTACTTCATGAGCTTGAAGATTGGCACAAATACGGCGTTGAAGGTCACTTCATGGCACGTAATCCTTGGTTCAGTTATCATACCTTGCTTCGGGAACCTCTTGCCATGCTCACAGGCGGGCTACCCTCCGAAGTTGTCTGTATGAATACCCTCACCGTGAATCTCCACTTGATGATGGTATCGTTTTATCGTCCAACACAAGAACGCTTCAAAATTATCATCGAAGCCGGAGCTTTTCCATCCGACTATTATACCGTAGAGACACAAATAGCGTTCCATGGTTACAACCCCGAAACAGCACTTATCGAAATTGCACCCCGCGAAGGTGAAACAACCCTCCGCACAGAAGACATTGTTCGCACTATCGAAGAGCATGGCTCATCTGTGGCTTTGGTGCTTTTCAGTGGTGTGCAGTATCAGACGGGGCAACGTTTTGACATGAAAGCTATCACCGAAGCCGCGCATAGCATTGGTGCAAAAGCAGGTTTCGATTTGGCTCATGCCATTGGCAATGTGGAATTGGCTTTGCATGATTGGGATGTGGATTTTGCTGCTTGGTGTTCCTACAAATATCTGAACTCGGGTCCCGGTGGCATAGGCGGGGTTTTTGTTCATGAACGTCACGGCTCATCGCCCGATGTACCTCGTTTCGGGGGCTGGTGGGGCTATGAAGAATCCACACGTTTCCAAATGAAGAAAGGATTTAAACCTTCACAAGGGGCTAATGGCTGGCAATTATCGAATGCTCAAGTGTTTCAAATGGCTGCACTCAAAGCATCGCTCGATATATTTCAAGAAGCAGGTTTTGATACGCTATGTGCAAAACGAGATCAATTGACGGCTTTTCTTGAATTTCACATTAACGATATGCTCGACAATAATCCCGCAATTCCGCTCACTGTGCTCACACCCAAAGAAAAAGAGCAGCGCGGTGCGCAATTATCTCTCGCTTTTTCTGAAAGAGGAAAAGAATTACATAAAAAATTAACGGATATAGGCATTATCGGTGATTGGCGCGAACCCAATATTATTCGTATTGCACCCGCACCACTGTATAATTCCTTTACCGATATTTATCATTTCCGCACTGCATTAGAAACACTGTGCGCAGAAATGTGGCCTCATTAATAGACATTATTTATTCAAAGGTGATAATAGTATGGAAGTAAAAAATTACTTATTTCTTATGCTCATGGCAATTGCCGGAGGTGTTTTTGCGCGAAGTGCTGCACGCCTTTTACAATACTTGAGTTTTGCCAAACCGGAAATACGATGGGATAATATTCCGGCTCGTATAAAACAAACATTACTTGTCGGTTTTGCACAAACAAAAATTCTTCGCGATAAAGTCGCGGGTCCTATTCATGCCGGTATTTTCTGGGGATTTCTTATCCTGTTAGCAGCCGCCACAGAATCTGTGTTGGAAGGTATTCACCCCGCTTTAGGACTTAACTTTTTAGGACCGATATATTCCGTGATGTCAATTCTCATTGATATATTTTGCTTGATGATTATTGCCGGAACTATGATGTCACTATGGCGACGTTATGTTTCTAAAATTAAGCGTTTGCAAGTGGAAGCCGAAAAAGTGGAAGCCGCAATGATTTTACTGACCATTTTTTCTATTGTCACATCATTATTATTCCAAAATTCTGCACGAGTGGCAATGGATGCCGATTTTTCATGGGCTGTCCGTCCGGTTTCTTCATTTATTGCTCAAACACTCTTCTCAGGCTTTTCTTATGGAACATTGCATTTTATCTTTGAAGCATGTTGGTGGATTCATATCATATTAATTTTGGGATTTACCAATTATTTGCCCTATTCGAAGCACTTGCATGTTTTGACTTCCATTCCGAATGTGTTTTTCTCTAAAATTACTTATCCCAATGTATTGGAGAAAATTGATTTTGAGCAAGACAATATCACGCGCTTTGGTATCAATGATATTGAGGATTTTTCATGGAAAACTATTCTTGACGGTTATACCTGTACGCATTGCGGACGATGCACCAGCGTATGTCCTGCTAATACAACAGGTAAAGTACTTGACCCGCGCGAAATTATTGTGCAAATTCATCATCGCACAATGGAAAAAGGTCCTTTACAATCCAAAATTGCCGATTATGCGCTCAATGCCTCACGCCAAGAGCGGAAACAAGCAGCTGAACATATTTTAACGGGTATCAGCACTGCCGAATACACAGAATTGGAGCAAGAAATATTTACCGAAGTCTTAAATGAGCAAGAACAAAATATATGGAATAAAAAATTAATCGGCGATTATGTCAATCCCGATGCCTTATGGCAATGTACAACCTGCGGTGCATGTATGCAAGAATGTCCCGTCAATATTGAGCATGTGCCCGCCATTGTCGGTATGCGCCGTTCAATGGTCATGATGGAATCGGCATTTAATGAAGAGTCCGCAATTTTACCGGATATTTATGGTAATATGGAAAATAATAGTGTGCCATGGGGCGGATTTTCCGAAAGCGACCGCGCGGCATGGGCTGAAGGTACGGGCATAAAAACCGCCGCCGAAGATGCTGACATGGAAGTATTATTCTGGGTTGGATGTGCAGGCAGCTTTGATGACAGAGCAAAAAAAATTACTCTTGCCTTTGCTGAATTAATGACTCTTGCCGGAATTAATTTCCGTATTCTTGGCACCGAAGAACGTTGCACCGGCGACCCCGCGCGCCGATCGGGTAATGAATATCTTGCCGATATGCTAACAAAAATGAATGTAGAAACATTGAATATGTATAATGTCAAAAATATTGTGACCACATGTCCACATTGTTTTAATACATTAAAAAATGATTATCCGCAATTTGGCGGTAATTATGAAGTGTCACATCATTCGCAGTATATTCGCTCATTAGTTTCTTCGGGACGTTTGCACATTGATAAAAATTCCGGCATATCCGAACAAGCGATTGCTTATCATGATTCATGTTATCTGGGCAGATATAATGATGAATATGAAGCACCGAGAGCGACATTAACCAATATTCCCGGCTTAGAAATTCTTGAGGTAGAACGCTCCGAAAGTCGTGGTTTTTGTTGCGGTGCCGGTGGGGCAAGAATGTTTATGGAAGAGCATGTCGGTGAGCGAGTTAATGTCAACAGAACCAATGAATTATTGGCAACAGGAGCAGATACTATTGCCGTGAATTGTCCATTTTGCACCACCATGATTACCGATGGCGTGAAAGCAGCAGAAAAAATAGACAGCGTGCGCGTGCGTGACATCAGTGAAATTATTCTTGATGTAGTGAAAAAATAATATTCTGCATTGCATTATTCTCAGCCCTTTTGTTTATACAAGAGGGCTTTTTTTTTGCATAGATAGCGACGCATCGGCACGAGCTTATGGACTCAGGAATGTGATAAAAAAAAGCATTGCAAAAGCGGATCAGTGAACCTGTAAAGCGATGTTTTTACTCCGGCATAGGACATTCCCTTTGTTCATGTTTGGGTGGATACACAAAATTTTGTAGTTTTGAGGGAATGAAAGGTGTTTTACATATTGCGGGTTCTACGGTCTTTACAGAATGAAAAACTCCTTTAGAACATCTATACATCTTGGCATATACGCAAATAGAAGTGAAAGACATGATAAAAACCGTAAACGAATTTATTGCATTTATACAAAGCGACAACACGACCGATCAATTTCGTGCCAGGTATGACAATGCTGATATTAAAATTTGGCTCGAGATTATTAAAAATTACCCCGATTTCAAGACTTGGGTAATCCATAATAAGACAGTTCAAATAGAAATACTTGAAATACTTTGTGCTGACAAAGACCCGAATATACGCTCTGACATCGCGAAAAAACTAAAAATAAATGACTTCATTTTTAATATACTTTCGGTTGACCCAGACGAAAACGTTCGGTACGCATTAATGTGCAATACAGTTTTATCGGTTGACAAAATCAAGAAAATAAAAGTTGACGACTCTACTTGGCTGACAGAAAAGCTTGCTGACATAATAAACATTCAAATGCCAATCAGGAGAAACACATTTTACGGTAACGATTCGCTCATAGATAGTTACATAGAATTATCGAAACACAGTCACCCACATTGGGCAGACTTTGGAAAATCAATGGTAATGTTTTTGACAGCAGCTAATAGGTTGTTTAAAACAACAGAGGTTTGGGGATATACATCACATCATGAACTCAAACTACAGGCTGAAAACACCTTGCATGCTCCATGTTATGTACAAATTGCGCCCACAGTAGGAGGAGAGGAAGATTATGAGATTTCCTACGTGATGCCTGTCAATAAAGCTCCTTTGAAGCACGCTGTGGTTAGCGGAATTGCTAATTCTCTAGATGAAGCAATGTATTATTTGCTAGTTGCAATGAAAGAATCCGATGGTTGGAAAGAAAGTAGCGAGTTGTTAGAACTACTTTCGAAATATTGAAGCATCATAATCTGCTCATTACTCAACAGCCCTCACTCTTCCCCAACTCATCGGTGATTGTTGAGAACTATAAGTGGTATTGGGATACTAACATGAAGAATTGTGTTTGGGTGGACAGACAAAGTTTTGTAGTTTTGAGGAAATGAAAGGTGCTTTGCGTGAATATGGGAGGGGTACCTTACAAATTTACAAAAGTACTTCATAGACAGACTACGTTTGTTTTCAGTAACTGTACAATCCATAGCCCTATATAGCGCATTGTAAAACATGCAGGAATCATGCAATGTAACCTAAATAATATAGTTTAAAATAGTTTAATACTTAAATATGTTCAATACAATTGAAATAGACAGAAATAATCTGACAATAATGGGAGTTGAATTTTCGGATTTGAGAACCTTAGAAAACACTGCAAATGCTTTGGGGAGTAATATGTTTGAAGGTTTTAAACCGACTCCGAAAGGTATTGAAATAATAAGAGACTATGTGACAGGTACAATATCACTAACGGAACTTGTTGTATTGGCTAAGCAAAAATCCTATGTCTAATTCTTACAGATACATAGACACCGACTATACCTACGCTGATCCCAAGTAAGGAATTTTAAGAAATTTAGAAGATATTTCTGACCCCGATGTATTACTCTTTGTTGAGAGTGCAGCCGTAACGAAACGACTGAAAGAACTTTACGAAAGCCCTATAAAAATCACAGGAATTGACAGTCTTTTTGAAATTCATAGGCACTTATTCCAAGACATTTACGTTTGGGCAGGAAAAAAACGGATTGTTGAAATAAGCAAAGACGGCAAACAGTTTTTTCCTACTTCACATTTTGACAACGCTTTCAGATACATTGACCAATTAATTGCCGAGTTCAAGAAAATCCCGAAAGACAATAAGCGAAAGTTAGCCGAACTTTTGGCAGAAATTTTAGATAATGTCAATTATGTACACCCATTCAGAGAAGGAAATGGACGAACACAAAGAGAGTTTTTAAGACTGTTAGCTTTGGACAAAAGTTTGACCTTAAATCTTAACCCTCCAAATAACAAAAGTGTTTATGAACGATATATGAATGGGACAATTGAGAGTGATATTACAACATTGACTGAGCTTATTTTTGAACTGATTGCAACTGAAAATCATGAAGACTAACAGCCCTCACTCTTCCCCAACTCATCGGTGATTGTTTAGAACTATAAGTGGTATTGGGATACTAACATGAAGAATTGTGTTTGGGTGGACAGACAAAATTTTGTAGTTTTGAGGAAATGAATTACGTTTTGCGTGAATGAGAGAGTGAGTATTCATAATTAGAACCTATGCTAGATGACTTTCAAATAGAACTTAAAAAATCCTTTCGTTCTTATCATAAGATGAGGACAATAAAGGAATGCTTTTATCACAAGAAGGACGAGTGCAAAGGAAGAATTAAGCACGCCCACAGCCTGCAACGTAATAAGAGGCTTTCAATTCTTGAAGAAGAAATAGATGGAAATAGTATGTTATACACTTTCACAGAATTCGAAATAGGGAAAGAAGTATTTATTAAAAAACTGATTCCAATTGGAAAGGGAAAAGCATCCGCTTTTTTCGGATTTTGTGATTTTCATGACACTAATTTGTTTTCGGAGATTGAAAATAAAGAGTACATAGATTCTGATTATCATCATTTCTTACATTCATATAGATCATTTGCGCATTCATATCATAGAAAAAATGAAGAAATGAAAGGAAACTCTAGTATTAGCCAAATCAACAAAAGTTGTTCTGACGATTTTAATAATGAGATTCTTCATGGAAATACCTTAGCAATAAATGACTTACATTACTATAAGAAATTTCTAGACAAATGGATAGAGAATAAAGAATATGACAGATTGGATTATCTGACTGTTGTTTTACCAGAACTACACCCAATTGCTTGTTCATCTTTGATAAGTCCATTTTATAGCCTAAAAGGTCATAGTATAAACGTTCATGATAATCCTAATATTCCATGGTCACCAATAATGTTAACTGTACTTCCTGATTTCACACAAACGATTATCATTCTTGCAAGTTTCCCTGATGATAAGAATGGATTACTTTTCCTAGATGAACTTAGAGAATTAAATGAATATCAATTCAAAAGAGCTATATCTACTTTGTTAATATATTTTGCAGAAAATACATTTATTAGTCCATCATTATGGAAAAATTTAGGTCAAGAACGACAAGACTTACTATGTCGAGAATTGGAAAAGGGGATAACTTTAGGACTAACTGAAACACCGAAGAAGTTCGAATTTAGCAAACTAAATCTCTTTAAAAAGCAGTATAAGTATGTGTAAAATAACAAAAGCTAACAACAACTATATTTAAATTGCCGCATTTCAATTGCGGCGGTGCTCGCAATAAGCCGTGTAGCTCACAACAAAAGCGGTACGGGGTGATAGGATTGCAACCGCCATACCCACACTTCGCAAAGCTGATAACAATCGTGCATCATATTAAAAAACAGAAATGAACATAAAATTAAAATTGATATATCTTATACTCATATTGACACTCAACTTTTCCTGTATTGAAAAAAAATCAATAGAAAATGGACTTAATAAATCCGAATTTGTAGAGTCTTCAAAAAACGATACCTTAAAATTTACTTCAGGAATTCGTGCTATATTTCAAGACAGCAAAGGAAATTATTGGTTTGGAAGTCTTCAAGAAGGGGTAGCCGTTTATAATGGAAAATCATTCATTTACTTTAATAGTGATGACGGATTGTCAGACAATCAGATTCACAATATACAAGAAGACAAAGCGGGTATTATATGGTTTAATACTCAACAGGGAGTGAGTAGCTATGATGGAAAAAAAATTGTAAATCACACCAAAGCAGACATAGAAAAATCACAAACCACATTCCCAATTCAGATTACTAAGCCTTTGAATGGTCAATGGATGAAATCAGATAATGACCTTTGGTTTGAAGCCGGAACTAAAGAAGGCGTTTATCGGTATGATGGGAAAAATTTAATTTATTTAGCATTTCCACCACATAAAGTGCTTAATCATTATGATAATTTATTTGCAGTAACAGGCATCTCCAAAGGAAAAAACAATATGATCTGGTTTGCTACTTACGCAGGTGTTTTTGGTTACAATGGAAAAGAATTTACAATCATCAATGATGAAACATTAGGGCTTGATAGAAATATTGCACCACTACATATTAGAAGTATTTTCGAAGACTCTAAAGGCAGGCTTTGGATTGGTAATAATGGGATAGGCGTATTACTGAGGGAAGGTGATTCAATCATTAATTTTTCAGAAAAAAATAACTTGATTCACCCGGCAAGTGGAAAAAAAGGCGATACATCAATGCCCGGCACTCTTGAGCACATTTTCACCATTGCAGAAGACGGAGAAGGTAATATTTGGTTTGGGGACAGGGATACGGGTATTTGGAAATATGATGGTGTAAAGATGACTAGTTACACAAAGAAAGATGGACTTAGTAATGACAATGCCTTATCAATTTTCGAAGATAATAAAGGTGTATTGTGGTTTGGAATGGCAGACGGGAAATTATATAAATTTAACGGAAATACTTTTGAAAAGCAATTGTAAGAAACACTGTATGAACAACATTAGTTACTCTTCCCCAACTCATACATGTTTTTTAATCAATTTTAGTAATGTGATATTCCCAATAAGCATAGTGGAGTTAATACAAGTGCGATTTTATAATACCTTAATTTTTTAACTGTGTATATTTGTGTCAATTATTGTCTTTTTATGTATGATGTATAATTTCTAAAAATGCTTGCTCTATTGCAATACTGTCTTGTTCATGAAACCATCCCATGTGAGCCACACGAATAATATCATTTTCAAGATGTTTTTGCCCGCGAGCCACACGAATATTATGTTCTAATAATTTATTGGCAATTATATGTGCTTGTTGCGGCATAGCCAATGCCGTGAGTGCATTGCAAGGTGATTGAGAAAAAAGAGAAATATTGTTTTTCATAAAAAAGTCACGCAATCTTTGAGCTGTTTTTGCATGTCTTTCCCATACATTTTCCAATCCTTCTTGTTCAATCATCTGCAAAGCGGTATATGTGGCACGCACAAGCGTGACGGCGGGTGTCCACGGGGTTGTTCCTTTTATATATGCTTCCCTTGCTTTGCATAAATCAAAATATATACCCTTGGGCGATGATTTTTCTACTATGTCCCATGCTTTTTGGCTGAGTGCAATAAATGCTAAGCCGGGCGGTGACATAAGACCTTTTTGCGATGCAGTAATAAGCACATCAATTCCCCATTCATCCATACGACATTCATGAACTCCGATGGCTGTAATGCCGTCAATACACACTAAAGCATTGCTATTTTGTCGAATAATAGGCAATAATTTTTGAATATCGGTAAGCGTACCTGATGATGTTTCGCAATGAACAAGCCATATCATATCAAGGTCGGGATTATTGCGCAAAAACACTTCAATTTCTTCGGCATCGGGTGCTTTTCCCCATTCTGTTTTGTATGTACACACGTCCATACCATAGCGTTCCATCAAAGTGCCCCATCGTTCTCCAAAACGACCATTGGCAATCGTTGCTCCTTTTTTGTGCTCACCGCATAAATTCATCACTGCTGCCTCTGCCGCACCAGTGCCCGATGACATTAATGTTATCACGGGCATAGATGTTAAAAATACCTTTTGCAATGATGTAGAAAACTCGCGAAATATGGCGGTAAACTCCGCACTGCGATGATATATAATCGGTAATGCCGCTGCATCATAAACGGCAGGCGGTAAAGGTGTCGGTCCGGGTGTATAAAGTCTTTCAGATTGCTGCACAAATATTCTGCATTATTGAACAATACATTTTATTTTTTCTGATGAATAGACGGTTTGTACGGTGATAAAATATATTCCGGCAGGTAATGAACCGGGAACCGTTATTTGTTGCGATGTCGTCTGTGCAGTAAGCCATGGCGTAAGCATTATTGACTCTCCCATCAAATCCGTGACCGTAAAGCGCACCGGCGATGTTCCTTGTTTACTTCTGTATTCAAGCACTATGGAACGACTATCCTGCACGGTTTGCACAGTAGTTTCAATATAACCCACAGGTACGGGTATTGCCACAAGACATCCATACACTATTGTTAATGAACCGGTTACGCGTTCAGTATTTACGGGATGGCGCGAAAAAACTTGATATTGATGAATGCGCAAAGGTGTATTATTTTCCACATTGGTTAATGTATATCCTTCCACAAAAAATAAAGTATCCTGAGCGTGTACATCACTGTCTTTATTATGCAAAGTAAGGCGAATAGTATCTTTATTGATGGTGTATGGAATATTTATTTTTTCTATGCCTTCATAGCGAAAAACATTTCTTACATTGAGCGAACGATGATTAATAAGCAATATAATATTCACGGAATCAATTTCGGCTTCGGCAATGGCACCTTTTTGCCACAATGGTAATTGGACTGTGGTTGCATAATTTTCCGTGTGTTTGCGCATGGAAACCGTATGGTTATATTGCACATGCGGGATGGTATAAGTCATTGGAATAATTGCACTATCCTTACATTCTGATTGCACTTTTATGTTCATTTCAGCATTATATGTTCCAACAATCGTAGCATACCATGCAATACGTATCGTTTCGGAAGCACCCGCAGCTAAAATATAGGGCGGTGGGCGCATTCCTATAATTGTACAATTATTGCCCGTTAGTGTTATATCCGTAATTTCTCTGTCAATAACCGATGAATTAGTAATAATAACCGAATCAAAGACTTGTCTGTCAAGTGCTCCTCTTGGCGTGATGAGCGGCGACGGTCTTACAGTAAATTCCGGTTGAATTATTTCGCCATTTATGGAAAATGTGCCTTGTGTGGGACATACCAATGTTTTATACATAATTATTTCATCCCAAGAACCGAGAGCGGCTTGATTTGGCATTAATACTATTTCCGCATTAGCAACAGATTGTGGAGGCACAATAACCGTATCATTTTGTAATAATACGCCTTTTACCGGTTTAGAACGCTGAAATATGACAGTATCTTGCAATAAACCGCTATTAGTAAATGGGATAATAAATGATTTTTCCGCAGCACATATTTCATGTCTGCCCATTGGTATTTCTTGTATTGCCGTAGATGTTTGTGCCTTGAAAAATGACGATGTTAAAGCCACAGTTTGCGCCGCAGATGAGCGCAAAGAACGTAATCTGATTTCACCACTGTGATTTTGTTCATTTGTGGGAAAATATTGCACTTTAATAAATAATTTCTGATCTCCGGCTAATATATATGGTAATGTCGGCGGATCAATCAAAGAAAAATCCGGCGCGCCTTTTATTAAAGCCAATTCCGTAATTGTATCAGCCACAGCACTTTCATTGGAAATAGTAAATGTGGAATGAGCAATAGAAGGTGTGCATCGCTGCGGAGTAAATAATATTTCATTTGTCGAAAGTCCTATACCCGTCAGAATTGATTGTAGTACAATAGGAACACATCGTGCGCCGACACATTCTTTTGTTGCCACAAAACACACTTCACCACGATATGTCATTTCTGTTGTTGGATTTACTTCAACAGTTGCCACATAATCTTGCCCGGGTGCAAGTAATAATGGCTTAGGAATATTCACCAAATTCCAGTCAGGACGATTAGGGTTCAGCGTGGCATCGGTAATTTCCGCCACAGCCGTGCCGGCATTACGAATTGTTACGGTGCGTTTAGTGATTTTTCCTACCATCACAGTACCTTTTATGGTATCGGGTTGTGCTTGCAACACCACATTTTTGCCTATACATGACACAGGAATACGTATAAAATCGCCACAGGGTTGGAAACGAATTTCTACCGTATCCACATTAAGTCCAATATTTTCAGGTTTAAAAATAACTGTTATTTTAGCAGAATCGGCATTAGCTAATTGTTGCGGGGCGGGAAAACCTTCACGCCACAGAACTCGCACTTTGCCAAGTTTAGTCCCAATATATGTCATTGTTGCTTGAGTAGTACCAAAATTACGCACAACAAAAGTCCCTGTTTTTTCTTCGCCTATACAAATTTCAGGTCCAATAACCGCAGGTATATTTGTTGAAATAAGCGGTCCTGCAAAATGTGCATCCACTTCTACAGAAAATGCTGTTTTATTACCGCGTTTAGTGGTCGAATCATTACAACTGAATTGTAAAATTGCCTTACTTATTTTTGTTGCTGATGTCACAGCATAGCGTATTTTCAACCATGCCTTATGTTTCGGCTGAATAATCGTTGTTCTGTCACCTTGTGTATTCCAACCGATAATAGAAAAATTCTGCGGATCGGTCGTGGACATAACCACACCATAGATATGTAAGGGTGCATTACCCGTATTTTCAATTGGAATAGAATCGGTAAAGGTATTGGTACATTGCGCTTTCAGGGAAAATTTATCGGGATGTACCACAATAGGCGAAATGCCATAAGCGCGTGTATTAACAATAAATTCACAAGAATTAACCGTCAGAATATAACGTGCGGCAATCCATCCTGTATCCGTGGGATTTACGCCGATGCGCAAACGTTCGGTTGTTGAAGGTTGAATAATTAATGGTAAAGGTGAAAGGAATGAAAATTCTGCTGTGCCCAATATTTTTTGTGCTTTTTTTACCTGTACACTTTGTAATAATCCATTTGTCACAGATATTAATTGCTCCGATACTTTACCGCATGGTGCTTGGTCCAATACAATAATCGAATCTAATGATTGTGCTGTAATACTTTCAGCTTTGCCTGTCAGCGGGATAAGAAATACCGTTGGTGGCGAGCCAACGGAAATAGTCATCATTGCTTCGCGTGTTCCAATATCTTTGGGAGTAAATTTTACAATTAATCGCACACTGTCGCAACCGGCAATGGAAAATGGCGGAATAGGTTGATGAATACTGAAATCGTCGGGATGTGTACCGTCTATATTCACCGTTGCTAATTCGGGTTCAAAGGATTGAAGCTTTACATAAAGAGTATCATAACTCACTGATGGGAAACAACGGTCGCCGAAATGTAAAGCCGTTTTGGATGTGGAACGATAAGGACTACGCATACGATAAATAGCGCCGTCGGCGGCAATCCACCCTGTAGTATCATCACTAAACCACACATCATCACAACTTGCCTTCACGCCGCAATTGCGCAAAAGCCAGCTTTGCCCGCCATTGGAAGTATAATATACACGTGAGCCGACACCCACTGCCCAACCGCGCTGCGCATCCAATAAAAATGTGCCGAACATTGCCCCACCGCTGCTGAAATTATTCCATGTTGTACCATCATCGGTGCTGAAACGCATCCCACCTGCATTACCTGCGCCCGAACATTCCGTTCCTGCGGTCGGGATTAAGTATGAATTATTCACTTTCGTAAATTCCTCATGCCACACACCTGTTCCCGTGGGCGATTTTACCGACCATGTCACGCCACCATTGCTTGTTTCCCAAAGATAACCGCTGCTCATTGCCCATCCCGCCCCTGTGGCAGAAGTAAGAAACACATCACTCATTCCGGAACGGTCAACTCTCGTGGTATCGCGAAAAGCATTCCATGTTGCTCCGCCATTGGTTGTCCTATAAAAACTTCTGATATTATCAATACCGCAGCCGCCGCCTATCACCATACCCGTATCGGCTGTCGGGAAATGTGTTCCCCATAATGAATTGCCAGCACTTGCAGGAGTAATGCTCGACCATGTTGCTCCGCCATCGGTGCTCTTAAAAATACCGGCATTGCCGGAAGTGTAACCAATAGAAGTATTTACAAAATGAATGCTTTCAAGGTGATCATTATTGGATGGTGAATATGGCACTGTTGTTCCTTGCCATGTTGCTCCAGCGTCTGTGGTTCGTATCACATGACCTTTTGCACCACATACCCAGCCGAATTGCGGATTCGACGGCAAAAAGTACACATCTAACCATAAAGTGGCATGATAAGGCGGTTGTAACGGAACGGCTTCCCAACGCTGCCCCATAAGCATAGTGCATGATCCTATTATTGCAAAAACAACAAAATAGACAAGTGGTCGAATATGTTTCATAAGCTCAAACCCTACTTTATATGGTTATATCAAGTGCTATTTACTGAAAAGAATTGGCATTTCCAATACTTCCACAAAAAAAAATTGATATGTACGCAATGATGAGTACAAGTAATGAGTGCTTTTTGGTCAAAAATGTATCAGTGTGAGTATTGATTTTTTTACCAAAGTTGAGCATATTACGATTTCAAGTTTATGAACATTCCCCGCTATCAGAATAGTTGTTTATTCTGAACAGAGGGTGGTATGACTATGGCTTCTACCTTAGCTTATCACTCAAGCTCAAAAAGAAATCCGTACTATTTTTATCCTCAAAACGGCTATATTTACAAGCCGTCCCATTATATGAATCCAATAGTAAAAAACATCGTGTTGTTTCTATAAAAAAGCAGAATAAATGACTAATATTGAAAGAATTTCCACAATCCGACAATTCATGTCATAATGGTATGCCCATTATTTGAAAAAGTTTTGCTAAGTTGCAGATAGTATAGTGCGAAGCCACGGTTCAATGATGGAGTATGATATACACTGATTGGATATTGGATGTTATAGTGGATAGAAGAATAGTAAAGAGCCGCTGCCTACCGCAACAATAATTTTTTCTATTGTAATAGGAAAGATTGCCAAGATTCATAAGAATAGTACAAAAAACAATCTTTCATATATGCAAAACCAAGTTCTTCAACACTAATCCAAAGGAATAAAACTATGAAAAACATTAGTGCAATACTCATTGTGTTCATCAGTATTCTTGCTCTGAACGCTTGTAATAATACTCCCGCATCCGTGATGGAAGACACATGGGTTGAAATCAAAGACACGACACATTTGCCGGACATAGACATTTTAGATGGATATTGGGAAGAATTTAGAGGTATTATTGTCCGTAACAGTGAAGAATATAGTAGCATACCGAAACGAATTATAGATACAACATATATTAAAAATGTTTTCACGGGAACCTTGCCCGAAGCACCGGACTTTGCATCATATAGTTACCTTGCTTACACTTTTTTTGAAGTTGATATAATTAAACATCCTCGATATAATCGTGCACCGCAGGTAAAATTGAGAAGGGTTTTAAGAAATGATAGTCAGAAAAAAATTCGCTATGAATTAGATGTTATGCAAGATCCTAATTTCGCAACCCCTTTTGCTTTACAAATGGTGCATCGGCAAAACTGGATTCGTATTCCGAAAGTACCGATTGATTATTCTTTTGAAATTGATATTCTACTCATCCCATTCGACTAATAGTATGAAAAAAGAATATTGATGAGATAAATACAAAATAAACGTTTCACTATACTCTTAACTTGCATGAAATTACTCTTTAGCATATTCTTTTTTTGTATTATGACATTGCCATGTCTTGCACAGGATTCGCTGAAAGCAGCATCAACTCTTTCATTCAAGCCATTAGTCGGTCTGGGGCTGCTTAATGGCGCAAGAGCAGGATTGCAAGTTCAATACAATGATATTATTGCAATTGAAGGTGGTGTGGGGATATTTATTCTTTCATTTCATGCACTTTTTGCTCATGATTTTAAGAATGTGTATTGGCAACCTTCACATGGAATAATTGTGACACCTTTGGAAGATAAAAGACTTTCATTTTATCAATATACTACATATTATAAATTTAGCATTTTTAGCACGATAGAAAAATTTAGACCATTTATTCAGGTTGGAGTGGGGTGGTTAATTTCCATAGGAAAAAGCTCAAATCTTCGTATTTCTAGTGGAGTCGGTGGTAATGATTTATTGCCAATCTCACCAATTCTAACATTAGATTTTACTGTAATCTTCGACGGTGTTAATGTTCGTTTATAATAATGTAGAAAAGCATAAACTAAGTATGAACTCATAAAAAAAATTCTAATAATAACAAGATAAAACAAAATAAATGTTCACCTATACTCTCTATTTGCATGAAATTACTCTTTAGCATATTCTTTTTTTGTGTTATGACATTGCCATGTCTTGCACAGGATTCGCTGAAAACAGCATCAACTCTTTCGTTCAAACCATTAGTAGGTCTGAGTCTGCTTAATGGTGCAAGAGCAGGATTGCAAGTTCAATACAATGATTTTATTGCAATTGAAGGTGGGTTAGGAATAATTGGTAAAAGTACTCTATCATACGGAGTTATAGTAACACCCTTTGGTGAAAAAAGTCTATCATTTCATCTTTATGATACTTATTATTACAATGGTATGCTCCAAACTTTGGAGAATGGATTTTCCCAATTTGGCATTGGATGGACATTTACCCTTGGTTACATAAAGAAATTACGTATAACCATAGGGCTTGGAAATTTTACAATTCCTCAAGAATGGCATCCTGGTCAACTAATGCTAGCATTAGATTTTACTGTAATTTTCGACGATGTTAATATTCGTTTGTAATAATGTAGAAAAGCATAAACTAAGTATGAATTCATAAAAAAATTCTAATAATAACAAGATAATACAAAATAAATGTTCACCTATACTCTCTCCATTTGCATGAAATTACTCTTTAGCATATTCTTTTTTTGTATTATGACATTGCCATCTCTTGCACAGGATTCAACGAAAGTTCGCTCTCTTGATACATTTGCAGTGAAGCCATTACTTGGCTTGGGATTAATAAATGGTGCAAGAGCAGGATTGCAAGTTCAATATGGCGATATTGCTGCTCTTGAAGTGGGTGGAGGAATTGATTTTCTTCCTGTCGCAACTATATTTTTCAGAGGTTACTCGGGGTTTCAGTATTTGACACTTTCGCAAGCATTGATTCTTACTCCCTTTCCGGAAAAAAGACTTTCGCTGATTCTGTATCATGCTTATTTATCAGATAGAGATATTCCAAATATTCAACGTCATTGGCAATCTATGATTGGATGGTCAATACCTTTAGGTGAATTTACTCATTCTCGATTTTCTTTAGGTGGGTCAATATCTAATGAAAAAGAATATGATTTATATGGCTTATCTGCTAGTGATGGTATAACATTTGACTTTGTTATGACTTTCGATCATGCAAAAATTCGATTGTAAAAGAGATACTTTTTAATACCTACTATTATTACTTTTATCAGATATATATTTCTCATTTGTATCTTACTGCATTTCTATCATACACATAGTTCTGCCCATCAACAATGGGTATATCAATATATTGTGCAAGAAGCATATCATTATTTTGGAAAACATGTCGGACCAATCCCTGCTTAAAAAAACTATGCAGGTCTTGATGCTATGGGTAATCCCTTTTTTGGTGCAGGTCAGATATATTATATGGCGATTTGAGAACAATGCAAGACTATGCACCTGTTTTTTCAGACAGTACTACTCAATAGATGAAAAGCAATATCCTTGCTCTGAATTGCGTGTATCCAACAACTCAGCACTACGCCAAAACCTCTTCCAACAAGTTTTGGTAAGGTTACGTCATAATTTCTTCGTATTTTCGCAATAACGTTAGAGGTGCCGGACACAATAGTGTCGGCTGAGATTATACTCTTGGAACCTGATCCGGTTAAGACCGGCGTAGGGAAACGGATGAAACGCTTAGCGTTATCATAGCTCCAACCTACCTCTGCGGAACATCATTTTTGTTCCATTTTTTTTACACATTTTTCATGAAAACATTTCGACTCAGTGCATCTGCATTTTTGCTGCTCACTGCATTGCCATTCGTGGCATTATCACAAAAAAAGACTGTTACCGACAGCACTCCCCCAACAAAATCTTATAATGTACCAACAGTGACCGTCACAGCCACCCGAGCTACGGAAAGGCAATCGCCCGTACCTTTCACTGAAATTAACCGTGCGGAATTGCAGGAAAAACATACTGCTTTTGATATAGCCACTTTATTGGCTTCCACGCCATCGGTCTATTTTTATTCCGAAAATGGCAATAATATCGGTTATACCAATATTCGTGTGCGCGGCTTTGACCAAAGACGCGTGGCGGTGATGATAAATGGTGTACCGCAAAATGACCCTTCCGACCATAATGTCTATTGGATAAATTTTCCTGATATTGCATCCAATTTACAATCCGTACAAGTACAACGCGGTGCAGGACTTATGAATTATGGTTCAGCTGCCATCGGCGGCAGTATAAATATGATAACTGCTAATTATTCCGATAAACGTTTTGTTACTATTTCCCAAGGATATGGTTTTCAAGAATTTGGTGTCAATGGAACAAAATATGTTCCCACAGTCAGCAAATATTCTTTTGAAGCGGCTTCCGGGTTGATAGATAAATATGCATTTTATGGTCGTGTTTCTCGCATTAACTCGGCGGGATATCGCGATAAATCATGGGCTGAATTAGAGAGCTTTTTTTTGAGTGCAGCCCGCTTTGATGATTCTCATACATTACAAGTAAATGTGTTTGGCGGTCCAATCGCTGACGGATTGGCATATATCGGATTACCCAAATCATTTATCGGTGACCTCGGTTTACGTCGTACCAATTTTAATTATTGGGAATATGACAGTGACTCACTTGCAGTCGGAAAACAAATAGTCGGTTTTGGTTCGCCCACACGCCAACAAGAAATAGAGAATTTTTCTCAACCACATTATGAAATTCTCTCCGATTGGACGCTGTCGGAAAATGTTTCATTAAAAACAACCGCTTTTTACTATACCGGTGATGGTTTTTTTGATTTTGATGCTTCATGGGCGGATAAAGATATGTTATTATTGACACCAGAATATGGTTTTCCCGATAATAGTGCTGTTTCAGGTACAATTTTTAAAGCATTCGTTGGCAATAGACATGGCGGCATTGTGCCTCGTTTACTTTGGAAACATAATCAAGGCGAATTATCTGTCGGTGCGGAATTACGCATACATCGTTCCGAACATTGGGGAAAAATCAATTTTGCAGAAGGTTTACCTGCAAATTATAATCCCGAGTTTCGTGTCTATGAATATAATGGTGAACGTGATATATTTTCATTATTCGCACGTGAGCAATATTATCTGCAACCCAATATTATGCTCAATATTGAAGGACAAATAGTTCATCATCGTTATACTATTGCCAATGAAAAAAAAGGCGGGCAATTTGTTGAATACTCAACAGATAATGGCATAGTAGGGAAAAATGGCGGTGATATTTTTACCGTCAATTATCTGTTTTTTAATCCTCGTTTGGGTGTTCATTGGAATATTGATGAGCAATGGAGCGGCTTTTTTTCTTTGGCACTCACATCACGCGAACCTCGTATGAATAATTTATATAATGCAAGTGAGCGTTGGTCAAGCGGTGCAATTCCTTTATTCCAGCAAAATAATAATGGTAATTTTGATTTTTCTCGTCCATTGGTAAAACCTGAACGTATGTTGGACATAGAAATAGGCGGCTCATTTACCGATGGTATTATCAAAGCTAATATGACGGGCTATTGGATGGAATTTAGCAATGAATTAGTCAGAAGCGGTCAATTAGATATTTTCGGCGCTCCTCGTGACGGCAATGCACCCCGCACACGTCATGTGGGTCTGGAGGCAGATATAGCGGCTGTTATTTTCACTACGGATAATAGCGCACTTACCATCGGAGGCAATGCCAATATCAGTACTAATACCATTATTGATATGACCTATTTTACGAATATTAATGACAGTACAACACGCGGTATATCGTTGAATGGCAATGCTATTGCCGGATTTCCGGATTTTCTGTCAGGTATGTTTGCCCAATATCGTTTAGGCAATCTTTCATGGGCAATAACCATGCGCCATGTTCGTGGTATCAGAACAGATAATTTTGGCGATAAAATAGCGGAAATTCGTGCCATAAATCCGTCAGCAATACCTTATCTCGATAATCGTTTGGATGCTTACACGGTATTCAATACAGATATTGCTTATGAGTTACCTCAGTTTTTATCATTTGAATCATTGCGTTTGCGTTTACAAGTCAATAATATCGCTAATGCACTCTATGCCGCAGGCGGTGAAGGCGGTCAATTTTTTCCTGCTGCCGAACGTAATATGTATTTTGGCATAGATGTAAATTTGTAACAAATACTCACACATCACATCCACTGATTTCTTCCCTGTTCTTCTCTGAGAACAGGGATTTTTTTTTCGCACAATTCGGCTTTCACCCACTCACAATTCTTACTTTGTTTATGCTATTATTCATATAATCCGTAAATTACAGTTACTATTATTAACCTTTTTGGCATGATGATGCGACTAAGTGCAATCATTCTAAGCTTTTTCCTCATAGCTGTAAGTGTAGTTCAGGCACAATGGTCACAGTGCATAGGACCTTTTGGCGGGCGTGTGACAAGCATCACTTCAACGCAAAATGCTCTTTTCGTAGGCACAAATGGCGGTGGTATCTATAAAAGCACTAATAATGGCTCATCGTGGCAAGCCGTAAATTCAGGACTCACAAAACATTATATACAATCATTGGCAATTGTTAATTCCGCAGTATGCGCAGGCACCTTGCATACCGGATTTTTCCGCACCACAAATGAAGGAAATTCATGGACATCACCCAATAATGCAGGTTTGCAAAATGGGGGCATTATCTCATTATTGTCTTCATCAAATACGCTCTTTGCGGGAACAAACGGCTATGGCGTATTTCGCAGCGGCAATGGTGGCACAACATGGACTTCTGCCGGATTAAGCGGCAAACGTATTAATACTTTATTTGTCAATGCCAATATTCTCTATGCCGGAACCGATGATGGTTTATTTTTCAGCAATAATAATGGAAATTCATGGACGGCTTTCACTGCTGCTCCCGGAAAAACATATATTCAATGTTATGCGCGGCATGGAACAACATTATTTCTCGGCACATTAACGGGTGCATTCAGCAGCACAGATAATGGCAAAACATGGGATACCGTAAACATTGATAATATGTCTGTCAGTTCTATCGTAAGTACGGAATCAAGCATCATTATCAGCACATTAGGAAAGGGTTTATTGAAAAGCACAGATAATGGTATCACATGGAATCCTGTGTCATTTGGGCAGCCTTTTGTGAATGTGTTGTATGTCTATGGTTCATGGATTTTTGCGGGGACATCGTATGCGGGAATGTATCGTAGCAATGATGGTGGTACAACATGGGCACCAATGAATGAAGGTTTTGCGGCTCATACAGTAACAGCATTGAGTATTTCTGCCACACAATCATATTTTGCCGGTGTCAATGGTGACGGTATATATCGCAGTAAAGATAAAGGTAATTCATGGCAACCCATAGGACTTGAACAACAATCCGTCAATTCTATAATTATGCGAGATACAGCCATCTATGTGGGAACAGATAATGGCATTTATCGTAGTCTTGATGATGGCAATACTTGGACGACACACAATAATGGTTTACTTTCCCGTAAGGTATATGCTTTTGTTCTCAGTGACAGTATTATTTATGCCGGGACACGTGTAGGTCTTTATCGAAGCACTAATAATGGCGAAACATGGACTGAAGCAGGATTAACCAATGAATATATTATTGCCCTGGATATAATTGGCACAACGCTCTATGCCGGCACATGGAGTAATGGCATGTTTCGTAGCACAGATAATGGGCGTAATTGGTATCAATTTGCTTTAGAACAACAAGATGTACGTTGTTTTACGGTACGCACCGGGAAATTATTTGCGGGTACAACAAGTGATGGGGTATATCGGCTCAGTGATAATCAATCCGCAATGCTGCAATCAGGTTTATCTTCTGAATATATACGCTCAATAATGGTGGCTGCCGGACGTATTTTTGCAGGTACTTTAGCAGGTGTTGCATATAGCAATAATGATGGCGAAACATGGACAAAAGCAGGATTTACAGAAAAAGCTATTTTTTCTTTTCTTGCTGTGGATAATACTCTGTTTGTCGGTGCTGAAGGATCGTCAATCTGGAAAACAGATATTGGTATTCTTACTTCGATGAATGAACAGAATTTTTCTTCGGACAATATTTACACTTTCCCTCAACCTGCGCAAGATATACTTCATATTTCTGCAAACAATCTTCCCTATAATTCTCAAGGTTCAATTTTGACATTGGATGGTAGATTATTGCACACATTTTCATTAACAGAATCCTCGACATTCCCCATTCAGCATATACCGACAGGAATATATATCATTACCATAGGAAATACTGCTAAGCCATTATATCGTGGTTTAATCTCTATCGCACGATAATTGCTATCGAATCATTCATAAAATCATGTACGATATTTTTATATATCACTCAAATATTTTTTTTATATTTCCATTGTTATTTTACTCTCCAATATGTTTTAGAGCTTCTCTGCGTGTGAGGGGACTCACAGAATGTGACAGGACAAAATCACGCACAAGTTCCGGTTCTCTATAGGCATATTCGCGCAAAGCCCATCCCATCCCTTTGCGTATAAAAAATTCTTTTGATTCGGATAAACGCTCACACAGTGAAAATAATAATTCTTTATCCGTTTGATCTTTATATTTACGTTGAAAAATAAGGGCTGTTCTTTGCAACCACATATTATCTGACTTCATGAGATGTTCGGCATATGTGCGGATACGGTCTTGCGATTGCTTTCTCAGATATTCGCCAATGATTCCGGAAGAAATGGCATCGGTCGTGTCCCACCATGAAGTCATAAGTATCATTTCTTCGCTTAATCCGAGTATATCATCATCCCATTGTTTTTTGAGTTTAACGCTAATATCAATAGCGCAATAGTGCATTTCTCTTGCGGGTAATTGCCAAAGCTGTCGCACCACCAATGGTAATACTTCATAGTCGGGCAAACCTTCGTTCTTGATAAAGTCCTTTAAGAGTGCTGAACGCACAGGCGATGCTATTCCCATAAAATCGCATACATCTTTCATGTACTTTTTCATAGCAGGTGCATAGTCAGGATTCGCTGCCTCGCTCATCGCAGCATAGAGATTACGAACATAGGGTAATTGTTTTTTCATGGATAGATATAATGAATCCTAAAAATTGACATAAAGCATTCAAAAAGATGATTGAAATGTCTTGCTGTCTTTTTTTCTTACAATATAGTCTTGATTTATTGAGTATAATTTTAGTAATTTATATGTTTACGGTAAAAAGCCAAGTCTGCCTAAAGCATGCATAATGCCTCGTAACAAATAATTTTCATGAAATCGCAGATGATATTTACGCGATTTATCTTCTATTGGCATAATCATTTTCTTTTGTATTAGGTTACGTATTTGTCGAGAAATTTCTGAATCCGATTTTCCTTCAAACAGATGTTTTATATCGGCAGCTTGAATTATTTTTTTTTCTACAACTACGCGCAAGATAGATAATTCTTTGCTTGTAATATATTTTCTGTCATACGAATACACAAGCATAGGGAGCAACACCTCATTTTTTAAGAATGTATAATCCGCTAAACTATCAATCTTCCGTATTTCTTCTTTCAATCCCTTTAATACATATTCACACCAAACGAGCATTCCAACTCTTTCACCCGTATCTGCTTGAGCAAGATTCTCATAATAATGATTACGATTATGACAGAATACAGCAGTTGGATTAATAAGTCTTTGATTGTTAGTAATGAATCCGGCTTTTATTAACATTGCATAGGTCAGCAATCTCACTGTTCGTCCATTACCATTGGAAAATGGGTGAATCCACACAAAACGGTGATGTGTAATAGCAATTTTTAACAAGTCATATTTTGAGCTATGATTTTCATTAATAAAACGGATGAGTTCATTCATCAACTGTTCTACCTGCGTAAAATCCGGCGGTGTGTGTGCTGATTGATGTATGCGTATATTGCTCTTGCGATATTTACCCGGAGTTCTATCACCTTCGCCATAAGGCGGAAACTCAAGACGACTCACAACATTCATGTGTAATTGGCTGATAAATGCTCTATCAATAGGATTATGTTGCACTGCCTCTTCAATAAAATCCATTGTTTCTTCCATATTCATAATCTCTCGTATTGGCTGTGGGTAATCCTCCCTCTGATTTTCAATTTTAGTTTCAATGTACTCTGCAACTGTAGTATTATTACCTTCAATACGGGCTGACCCTATACTTTCAAGCAAGTGAAAGATATCTTTCAACTGAAAGAAAATCCACGGAGGTGTAGTTCCTCTTATCTCATTTCGACGCAGATAGTCAAGCTCAATTATCAAGTCCGTTAAGGAGGAACTAAAGTCAGGCTCCACTAGCGACAAAGGTTGGATAACATCCCTCATATCTTCCATAATATTTATCCCTCATTGCTGACAAATCACTATCCCACGCTCTATAGAATGACATGATACAACATTTGACAATCACCTCATTCTACATTTAACATCGAGAATACCTATTATTTTTCTTTTCAATAACTTACAAAGTTAGTAAATTTCTCAACATTTAACAAATGCTCTTCACAACATTTAACATTGTGTTGATCTCAACGCTATATCACTTATGAGCAAAACCACAATGTATTGGACTTTATATGCTGCTGTACTCGTATTTTCGCACAACTAAAACAGATAGACCAACAGTAAACGTTTTGTTCAGAATGCACTTTTTGTTCCGATACCGATATGGTATTGCCACCCTTTTGATGATGACTCTACTCATCAATTCAACGGGATATGCCATTGCACACTCTATGGTAAAACGCTGGAGTAAAGCATCGGTACGTGCCTATCTGTTGTGTCATAAGCCCGATACATTCTTTGAATTCACACTCGATAACCATAGCGTGGTGGGTTATGACAATGCGGAATATCTTGAAGAAGAACAAGAAATTCGCATCGGGGAAGAGATGTATGATATTTTTTCATCTCGTTTAGAACAAAATGGTACCTATACAGTTCGGTGTCTCCATGACCGTCAAGAGAAAATGCTTCGATCGGTATGTTATGCCGTATTTCAATCGCATGATAGTAAGTTACCTATAAAAAATCAACACAGGGCATTGGTCCATCACATTATCAAAGACAGTCAACCGCCCGATAAAGATGATTACAAACATATTCTTGACGATTGTGTTACTCGCTATGTAGGGTATCCCCTTACAGCATATTCTGTCACCCTCCCTATTTATTCCCCACCACCGGAAGCATAAACCCACTCTTTACGGCTTTAACTTTCGTCTGCACGGACTGTTATGATGGGTATTTCACAGCATCTGAACAGTACCGTTTTTCTCTCTATGTACCTTCCCATCCACACAATGGGCAAGGCTTATCTTTTTATTTTTATTATAATTATTACCAATGAAAAAAATAGTTTCTTCATTAATAGCACTTTGTTGTCTGACATCGGTCAGTGCACAAACAAAAAAAACATCTACAAAAGACAGCACAACAATACGAGAAATATCAACCCAAGAAGTGGTTGTCACGGCAACACGCCAAAAAGAAATAAATTTAGAAGTTCCCTTGGCTATTACAGTTGTTCCACAAAAGATATTGGAAAATGCACGCGGCTATGGTTTGGACGAAGTCTTATCTCTCGTGCCGGGTGCTTTGGTGCAATCACGTTCGGGTAATCAAGATGTGCGTGTGACTATACGCGGTTTTGGTGCTCGTGGTGCCGGCGAACGTTCCAATGCAGGCACATCGCGTGGTCTGCGTTTTTATCAGGATGGCATTCCCGATACCGAGCCGGATGGTCGCACAGCTTTCGATTTAATTGATTTAAGCGGTGCCTCAAGCATTGAAGTTATTCGCTCCAATGCCTCAGCATTATGGGGCAATGCTGCCGGTGGTATTGTCTCAATCAGCACTATTCCTACAACACGCACACCGTTTATCTCACTGACCAATCAAAACGGCAGTTTCGGCTTTATGAAGCAGTCATTGCGCATGGGTACCAATACCGATGCGGGATTATTATATCTTTCCACCAATAATACCTCATTCGAAGGATGGCGCGAAAATAGCCGCAGTTCCTTATTTCAATTTAATGCCGGTCTGGTTTCATCCCTTGGACAAAATACCAAATTGAATGTTTTTCTTGTGGGTGCAAGTAATAATTTTAAAATTCCCGGACCATTAACACCTTCGCAATATGATTCCGCAGCATGGCAAGCACAAAATGACACAAGGGTATATCGTCCGACATACGTACAACGTGATGAACGCCGATTTAATCGTTTAGGACGTATAGGTACAACTCTTGAGCATAATTTTTCGGAAAATATTACGCTCAATACCATGACATTTATCCAAACTAAATATCTGGAGCGTTCTGAACGAAATACCTTCAGAGAATTTAATCGCTATCATGTGGGCGGCAATGCCATTCTTGGTATTAAAACTACAATTTCTGATGATATGTGGTTACGTACTTTGGTGGGGTTTGATGAACAATATCAAGATGGCGGCATTGCATTTTTTGAATTATCACCCCAAGCCGATAAAGGGAAATATCCACGCAGTATTAAGTCCGAAGGTGCTAATAATTTCGGGGTGTTTCTCCAAGAAGAATTATCGCTTATGGACAACAAAGTATCTGTTTCTGCGGGTTTGCGTTATGATAATATCACATATTTTAACAACAGTAATGATTATAGTTTTCGCGGCGACAGCGTCGGCAGTAATTCTCGGAATGTAGCAATTATTGAAGGTAGTAAAAGTTTTACACAAGTGACTCCTAAATTTGGCATTACATGGCGTATTGAACCTACATTAAGCGTGTATGCGAATGTGGGTGGAGGCGTGGAAGTACCCGCAGGTAATGAAACTGACCCTGCTGCTGTTTCGGGAGTCACTGTCCCTGCTGCGGTAAACCCCTTAGTAGAGCCAATTCGATCCATAACCACAGAAATAGGTGTAAAAAATATAATTATCTCGGAAAACCAGCACAATTTTGTCAAAGAATTGACCTATGATATTGCAGGATACATGATTAATGTTACCAATGATTTAATCCCTTATGGATCAGGCGGTTACTATGTATCGGCTGGTGAGTCGCGTCGCACCGGTGTAGAGCTTGGTGTGCAGACTCAGTTCATCGGCGGTTTTGCCTTATACGGTTCAGCAACGATGTCAAACAATACATATCAAGAATATACATTAGACAGCATCTATTCGGGCAAAGCAACGGTGTCTTACAATGGTAATCAGATGGCAGGTTTGCCATCACTATTTGCCACAGCACGTTTGCGCTGGACTCCCGACTTTTTACCGCAAGCATTCCTCGAAACCGAAATGCGCCATGTAGGAGAATACTTTGCCGATGATGCCAACACACAACAAGCTGCCGCATATACGGTATTCGACATATCCGCAGGAATCAATCAACATATTTTCGATAAATTATTTGTGCGAGCTAATGCACGGCTTGCCAATGCCTTTGATCAAAAATATATTGCATCTGTATGGATTAACCCCGACAAAGCGCGGAGTTTACCTGAGTACGCATTCATCGAACCGGGTTTACCGCAAGCATGGAATATATCCATAGGTTTGGACTGGAAATTCTAAGACACATTATGACATTTCCCTTCGCTTGATAATGCATTCATAGGGCTGCCGACAATGTTTTGCAAAGCAGCCCTTCATGGAAAGGAATAGTATCTATATCCCATTAACAAGTATCATTATTGATTCTTTGACAGTACGTGCATGAATTGGAACGCAGAAAGATAAGTATGTAACTTTCATCTGATAGTTGTGTTTTATTTCATGATTTTCATTTGCAATATCATCACCGTTGCATAGTCATCATATCTCAGACATTCTCATTGCAATACTGAAACATTAGAATTATTTTACGCTCTTTATGAAGGGGACATACGTGGTTGCCACAGCCACGTAAAACTATGAAGGGCACCGTTTTTTTTCACTTTTTTGGTTTTTTCTATGAAAAAAATACTCTTTCTCTATGTCATGCTGGCTGGCATGACAACATTATATGCCGATGAAATGAATATTCGTCGCCTCAATTTTTCCGATATACTTGCTCCACCTCAAAAATCTGCGGCTGCACGTCCATTAGCAATACAAGTGCCGTATCGCACACTGTATCTGGATGCTGCTGATGTACATAAAGCATTTTTTACCCCGACAGATTATCTTATCGTCGATAATTTCCCTGTTACGGAGAAACTCAATTCTACCATACATTTACGCCGCAAAACGACAACAATCATTGATCCTTCAACACGATGGCATCTGGGCGATGGTCGCATTATCCCGACTCCTGCATTGCAGATGTACACAGGATTTGATGAAAAAGATCCAAAATCAAAAATAGTTCTTCTCTATGGTCAAGGGCAAATCATCGGTTCCATTCGTTCCTCCGATGGAACAATACGCACTCTTGGACCCACGTGGGCGGACGCTGTCAATAAAGGAGAGCATGCACTTGCGGAATCCGATGGCATCGAATCCCTGAAAAATTTTCGTTGTATGAACGATGTCGTTCCCTCCACATCCGCTGATGATGATTCGCAAACTGCCGACCCTATTAAAGTACCTACTTTTGGTGATATGCTTGAAATTGATGTTGCTTTTGAAATTGATTATCCCGTCTATTTGAAAGTACGTCGTTCCAATTTATCGGAAGAAGAAAATCTCAGCAATACCATTTTATATGTGGCTTCTTTGCTTGCTCAATCAAGTGCTATGTAT
Organism: Ignavibacteria bacterium UBA2373; assembly: GCA_002344005.1. Taxonomy (GTDB): domain Bacteria; phylum Bacteroidota; class Ignavibacteria; order Kapaibacteriales; family UBA961; genus UBA2353. The sequence continues at coordinate 88,713 of DDTD01000096.1, forward strand.
GAGGATGAAGTCAATGTAAGTCTTAAATTGGCACCCGATCCGTGGATGTGGCTTTCGGATAGCGATCAGGGCTACCCCGGCTATCAAGATGATGGTGTAAAAACCGATGCAGGTGAGATTCTTTCACGTTTTGCTCAAAGAAGAAGAAATCAAAATGACCCACGTGATATCGCTCATTTAGTAACTTCGGTTACGGGTAATGCCAGTGTCTTTGCTGCGGGTGTGGCTTATAGCGGTTCAAATTACAGCGGCACTATTTGCAGCCGACAATTAGGATACGGTATTTCAAGTATTAATGTCAATGTGAATTGGCCTATACTTGGATATGTATGGGATGCAATGGTCTGTACCCACGAAATGGGACATAATTTCGGCAGCCCGCATACGCATTTTTGCGGCAGCGGTTCACCATGGCCCAATAGAATTCCTTTGGATACCTGCGTTGTGCAAAATGGACCGGCGGCTACAGGAGATGCTTGTAATTTACCCGACAGCAGAAGACGCTGCCCGGATTTTGGCGGTACAATCATGAGTTATTGCCATCTCGGTACATGCTCCAATGCCCGCATGAATTTAATATTTACTCCGATTGTTGCTGCTCAAATACGCAAAGGTGCTGAACGCGGACGTTCCTCATGTGTCAGTGTGCCATCTGCTCCGATAGTAAAGTTACAATATCCTCTCGGACGTAATTCTTTTAGAGGTGGCACGCTCGATTCCATCCGTTTCATCAGCCAGAACGTTACATCTGTTAATGCTGAATATTCCACAGATAATATGAATACTTGGAAAACGATAGCTACCAATATACCCGCAGCCGGACGAAGAGTGCCATGGACAATACCTTCAGAATCAACAACTTCGGGGTTTGTACGCATTATGGATGCTAATAATACCGGCATTGGTGACACTTCTTGGGTCGGATTTTCTATTACAGCAGTTTCATTACAATTACAAGAACCCAAAGGCGGCGAAACATTCGGACAAAATGAAACAATCACTATTGCATGGAGACAATCATTGGTAACATCGCTCTTTGTGGAATATTCAACCGACGGTGGCACTACATGGAATCTTATCAGACAAGTCACCTCAACACAATCTGCAACATCAGGTTCTACAGAATGGAAACCCGGCACCGCACAAAGCCCCACAGTGATCATACGTGTGCGCACAGCAGATAATATTATACTTTCTCAAACAACTCCCATTAATGTCGCAAAAGAAGCACTTGATTTATTGGAACCGACAGGCGGAGAAACACTATGTGCGGGCAAGCAATATGAATTACAATGGTGGCCTCGTAACTTCGGTTCAGAAAATTCCATCACACGTTTGGAATACTCACTCAACAATGGACAAACATGGATACGTATTGCAGGTACATCAACACAGGTAATGGCAGGAAAAAGGACTTGGACAGTGCCCGCAAGTGTCACAGCAACCAATGAAGGCAGAGTACGCATTATGTTTTTAAGTGATGGTGATACGGTTGTGCAAAGCATGAGTGAAAAAATAACATTCGGTACGGGTAATGATTGTATTGTATTGAGTGTGGATGACCTTTCTTCCTCCATAACTCAACTTGCTCTTTCACCCGCACCTGTAAAAGATAATGTCACTTTACACTTTAACGCCATTCAATCATTGGATAACATGAGTATTGAGGTTTTTGATATACAAGGGAAAAAACTTCAGACTATTGCTACCGCGAATAATGTGCAACAAGGAGAAAAAGCCATGCAACTTGATATGGGCTTATTAGCTAATGGCTCCTATACTCTTATCCTACGTTCCGGTAATCGCACTATGTCTTTGCCCTTTATTGTGCAACGATAAGTCACAAAAAAAATATATATTGGCAGTCTGCTTTCATTCAAAAGAAGGCAGACTTTTTTTTGTTTATTCATAATTTCTGCCGAGAAATATTCACACACATCGAATATTTCTTTCTTTATAAACTCGAAAAACTATATCAGCAGACAAGTTTCATTGTAATTTTGCATAAAAACGAATATCTCTACTCTATGATAATAACACCGGAAGAGCGTTCTAAACGCACAGTAAAAATCATCACCCAAAACAGAAAAGCGCGACATGAATATATGATTGTCAGCACTTTGGAAGCAGGTATTATGTTGCAAGGTACGGAAGTAAAATCTTTACGTGCCGGTAAATGCAATCTTAGTGACAGCTATGCCGATTTTCCTTCAAAATCGCATAATGAATTATACTTATTGCATTGCCATATTAGTCCCTACGATTTTGGTAATAGGGAAAACCATGACCCGATGCGCCCAAAAAAATTATTGATAAAAGACAATGAAGCCATAAAATTACGTGCAGCTATCCAAGAAAAAGGCATGACCGTTGTGCCGCTGTCTTTGTATTTTTCAGGACCTTTTGTCAAAGTTGAACTTGCAATGGCAAAAGGAAAAAAATTGCATGATAAAAGAGCGGATATAAAAGATCGAGATATACAAAGGGAAATGCGCCGACGTGGTAATGATGATTAAATATTCGGACAATGGATATATTTATCGGTAAATAATACAGGATTGTTCTCAACAGAATTTCTCCGACTATTATTGTAGCACAAAGCCAATTTTTGCAGGGTGAATTTCTTGTATCAATATGGTGTTTGTATGAGAGAACTCTATAATTGTTATAACTGTCTGTTTTTCATATTATTGCAACATAGCGGATACTTTCAGAACAAAGTGTTGGCAATGTTTGGTGATATACAGCAAATAGTGTATTTTAGCATCCATAAACATAACCACGGCTCTTAGAGTGCCATTATACATAGCCGAACTGTATAAATTCCGCGCTTTACCACCGTAGTTGTATTCATTATTTTCACATTTTTAAAGGAGTTCTTTTATGAACACTTTAGTTCTTTCTTCTCGTACGCGCGAGAAACTCGGGGGGGGGGTACTTCTCTCCATAAGCACATTCATCCTTGTGCTCATGAGTACCATGTTTTTTGCTAACAATGTTGCGGCACAATGTCCGGCGGATAGTCTTCCGGGACCTGTTTCGCCTATGTCACCTTGGCTGTATATCTGTGATACAGTGATGGTGCCCAATAATAACACACCTGATCCAGATGACAGATGTCCTGTCAAAATGATAAATATAATCATTCGGCTTTTTTTTACTAATGAAAGGGGCAGTTCATGATATACTATAGCTTAGTCATACTTTTATCAATCGTCGGTATTATTTCCACCGTCTCTGCGCAAACCTTACCTTTCCGCTTTCAGAACTTAAATGCACTCAGCCATGACGGACAATATATTTCTGATTTTGTGATGATGATTGTCGGTGAACATGGTAAAATTCTCCGATCTGAAAATGCAGGAAAAACATGGCAGTGGATGGAATCATACAAAAGAGCACATTTTCGTCGGCTTCATTTTATTTCACCCGATGTCGGTTATATTGTCGGCGACAGCGGTATAGTGCTGCATACTATGAATGGTGGAAAAAATTGGGATATTCGCTATTTTCCTGATAATACAATGTCTGCTGTATGGTCAATTAATGACAATATAGCTTTTATTGTCAGCGATAAAGGTAATATATATCGCACTTCGGATGCAGGTCTTTCTTGGGAAAATATCTATAAAGATAGTAGTATCTCATTTTCTGATATTTATTTTACAAATAATACTTTTGGCATTGCCGTTGGTAATAAAGGTACTGTATTGCGTACCGATGATGGCGGGAAAACATGGTCTTCATTATTTTCACGCGAAGATGCCGATTTTACCCGTGTTCGTTTTGTTAATCCTAATATTGGATATGTTGCCGGTGGATTAAAACGAACCGGTGATTTTGGTGTATATCACCTTACGCTCATTATGCGTACCGATGATGGTGGAAAAAATTGGAGAATACAAAGTGATACAACACATCAATACCAAATTTTAGGATTGGCTATTGCCAATAATGGATATTCTGCTATGGCATCGGCTCAAGGTGGATTTTATTATTGGACAACAGATATTGGCAATACATGGACACGCGATACTCTCAATCTAAAAAAATGGAAAAGTCCTCTTACTCGACCATTAACATATTTGCCGGCAGTATCATATCTTAAACCGGATAAAGGAATGATGGTCGGCGATGGTAATCTCATTGCATTTTCCGATAATTTTACTTCATGGAATGTGGATAGATGGGCGGATATTACGCAGTACAGCACTGATTATACCGTCAGTCATATTCATTTTTATGATCAGAACCGATGTTCACTTTTTATGAATGGCGGGCGTATAGCTTATTCTGAAGATGGCGGTGTCACATTTATTTTGCAATATCCGACAACCGATAAACCGGGCATTGCCTATGATTCCGAATGGGCAACATTACATTCGCCCGCTGATGGTGAAGTAGCTGCTTTTGGTATCCAGCGTTTTGCAGGCAATACCAATATGGTTGCAAGAACAGTTGATGAAGGCAAAACATGGACACGCACGGATGAAATTTCCAATATACAAACTGTTTTTCCGACACGGCAAAGGGGATATGTCAATACAGGAAAAAAACCTTTGCGCTTGGCACGCACGGACGATGGCGGCAAAACATGGATTCCACTTAATAATTATCAAGGATGGGGTGTGGATCTTTTGTCGCCATCAACTAAAGATACATTATTTGTAAAATCATGGCAAAGTCTCAAAGTACCCGTGTCAGATAAATATCCTAAAGGAACATGCATTGTCAATCTAATTTATAGATCCAATGATAGTGGAGAATCTTTTACACCAATTTTTTTTGACAGTTCTCAATTTTACCATTCATTTGTTGTTGAGCGTTTTTTCGATAGTGATACTCTTCTTGGTTTCGGACAGTTATTTGGCAAAAAAATTATTTCACCGGATAATGGAAAAACTTGGGAATGGCATGATTTCCCTGAAATATCATCGAAGGAAATTGTTTCAAGATTTTATCAACACAACAAAAACTTAGGATTTCTTCTTTTGAGTGGTGATTCTATACTTATGACAACAAATAGGGGAAAAACATGGACTTTATATCCATTAGACAATAATTACGGATATAAGGGCGATCCCGTCAGAGGGTATAGACATATTTTACGTGGTCCGAATGATTCGACAATATTTTTTACTAATAAAAATCGTTATGTTCGATGTATTCTTCCCAGAGAATTACTTACCATCACAAGCGCAAAAGAAGATATAGAAGAAGGTAGCTTTAATCGCTATTTTTATATTGAAACGAAACCTTCGCCTGCTTTATCTGTGATGGAAATTATTCTTTATGGTCTGTATAGTGTAAAAAATAATCCTTTGACTGTGAAAGTATTTTCTATATTAGGTAATGAAGTTGCAGATTATTCTCGTGAAGCAAATCAAGCAACTAATGGCTCTACTGCTCGGTTTACTGTAGATATCAGTCGTTTACCTTTAGGGGTGTATATTTTACAATATTCCGCGGGGGGCTATCAAAAATCCTCTTTATTTGCTGTTTCTAAGTGACACAATTTTGTTTGGGAAAAAAACTTGGCTTGTCTATGTACATATATAGCAATTTAGCATCTATAGAAATAACCACGGCTCTTAGAGTATTGTTATGTATCACTGAGATAAGCATGTATTGTTACTTCTGTGCCGTGGATACTATATCGTTTATTCTTTTTTTATGAAAGGTACAACTATGAAAATACTTCTTAGTGTCATAGTGATAATGCTTTCCTTTTCATCAGTCCAAGCGCAATATTATTGGGAAAGACTTAATGACAGAGATTATGGTTATAATCCTATAAGTCGTTTAGCAATCCGTAAGGTAGCATGGACAGGTAAATATTTGATAGGAACAGGGTGGCGTAACGAATCAAAAATATTAGGACCGGGCATTTACGATACAGCAATGACGCAATATTTTGGATATTCTCTTGATAGCGGAAAAACATGGACAAGTGTAGAACCACCTTTATACACAAAAAAAGTGCAGTCATCAACCAGAATTGAACAATTAGTAATTTTAGATTCATTACATTTTATTGCTTGCGGGGGATATTCTAATTTACAGAAAAATAATTTGCTCCGTTCGACAGATGGCGGTAAATCATGGTTTAGTTTTGTGGATAATATTGATGGATTAATGTATGATCCGCGTATAAGTTTTTTTAATAGTAAAAGAGGTATAATGGGAGGGAGTGCATTAACACCAAAAACAAATCTCAATGTATTTTTCCATACAGAAGATGGCGGCAATACATGGACATCTTCTACCATGCCACAATATATGGACACTACCACTTTTTTTTACTATAATAATCCGGTATGGATTGATTCGACAACAATATTTAATTTTAATTTTAATACGTATGGTATAAATAAAACACCTCATACATCTCGTACATATATTTCGTATGATGCGGGATATACCTGGGAGAAACTTGGTTGGCGAGTAAAAGGATATGAAGGTGATTCAAGTCGTGTAGTACATTTTTTCAAGGTATATTTTCCTACCCCGAATAAAGGATATGCCTTTGGTTCCATTGGTGAAGGTGAAGAGCGATTACTGACAGCATTTATTACAGATGATAAAGGATTATCGTGGACAATAGCCGAGTCAGGACCTGATTATTATCCTCAAGACGGGCGAGCATTCGGTCAAGATACATTTATCTATGTCACAGGCAATGGAAAAGTGCGCTATACATTTGATGGCGGTACTACATGGCAATATCTCATAGATGAAAATGTGATGCATTATTATCAAGGTAATGATGTTATTGACTTAATGTCCTGTGCGTATTTCTTTTCGTGGAATAATGCTGTATTGTTTTCAGCAAAGCCAACCTATAAAGGCGGAACAAAAGTTGATAATCCTCCTGTGTATCGTTTGCGTCAAGGTACAGTTTCGGTAGCAGAAACAGAATCAACAGTGGAGTCATCGGGTTCGGGCAGTATTTATAATGTTTATCCACAGCCCGCATCGCAAAGTATTACATTCGATTTTTATGCTGTTCCCAATAGTTCTGATATAACATTTAAAATCTATACGATGTATGGCGTGGAAGTAGGCGATTATACGGAACAATTACAAAAGGCATCAAGTTCGTATGGCTGGAAAAGTATGAAATTAGATGTATCATCAATGCCGACAGGTCTTTATATAGCACATCTTGAAGCGGGAAATCGTTCGGATTCCTTTTCATTTGTTGTTGTACAATAATGTCGTAGAAAAAATAGAATACAAAAACAAAAGGGCTTGAAAAAGCCCTTTTGTTTTACTGATTTAAACGTTGCAACTCCGATTCCCATCGTTCATAATTTCCATCAATGGGTTTTAATATATCTACAGCTTTTTGATAATATTCTCTTGCTTTTTCGGTATTATTCGCTCGTGATTCAATCATCCCAAGTCTTCCCCATATATGCCCTTGTGTTGGCATAGAATGTGTTTTTTGTGCAAGGGTTAATGCTTTATGCAAATATTCACGCGCCATCGCACTGTTACCGCTTTCCACAGAGAGAATGCCGGCACGCATGGTAAGCTGCATTAATTCATTATCGGAAGCAGTGGCTGATTTTTCCTCAAGTTCTTTTTTTGTTTTTTCTAATTCTGTTGCTATTGGTGATACGGGATTTTGTATAGACCCCATACCCGATGATGGCACAATTTCATTATCCGAAACATTGTGCTGTTTACTCGCTGAATTTTTTGTCGGGATGGTTCTTTTTTCTTGCACTTGTGTATTCGTGACTTGCGGGATTGTTATGGGTTGATTATTTTTTCCCACGCTTGGTGATTGTTGAGCGATACTTGTGTTTGTTTTTTGCGGACCATCGTACACTTGTTGATCATGCGTAGCAAATTGTGTCCATGCCCAATACGAAGCAAGCCCTGCAATAATGACAATGGCACCTGTTCGTAAAGCATTCATACCTCCGAACAATGAACGCGATAGTGTTCCGGCACTATTCAATGATTTTTGACGTGCCATTGATTGAATAATAGAATGTTCGACCGATTGGAGAAAATCACCTGATGCGGGAATTTCCGGTTCATGTTGCCGCAAGGAACGCAAACCGTTTTCAATGCGCTCATAATCACCGATTATCTCGGAATGACCATTGTGCACAGCCCATGATTGCAGGGTTTCCATTTCCTGTTCGGTAATGGTTTTATCAAGCATTTTTGCTATATATTCATCCATTGGCTGTAATGTATTATCTGAGGTATTCATTGATGCAATTCCCGTAATATAGGCGACAGAATAGTGTGTAATTGTTGTTTTGCTCTAAAAACCCTTACTTTGGCGAGCGATACAGAGATGGATGCAATCTCCGCTATCTCCTCATACGAAAAATCTTCAAAATATCGTAATTCGAGAACTTCTCTAAATTCCTGCCCCAAAGATCTCATAGCTTTATGAAGAGCTTCACGCAAAAGTATATCTTCTCCGGTTTTATCTGAAGCATCAGCGAACACATCATTGAAATCTTCCAGCGGTATGAATGCTCTTGCTCTTTTTGTATGTTCAGTATGCTTAAGCGATGTATGTCGCGCTATGGTGAACATCCATGCTGCAAAGCTGCCACCATGAAATTGCTCTCTCTTATCATATACTGCCGTAATGACAGATTGAAAGATGTCTTGAGCACCCTCTTTTGTGCCTGCAACACGATGGCAATACGCAAACAGCCGCTTATCGTAACGACGATACAAGACACGAAATGCTTGTTCATCATGCTCGGCTTTCACCATTGCGAATAACTCTTCATCGGCTTTTGCCAAATATTCAACCATACTGTTTAATCTCGGATTGTCGGTAATAATCTTTGCAGGTATCTTTAGTTACAAGCAGCACTATGATAATGTACATCGCATTGGTTTTCATTGCTGTGTCATACAATACCTGAATGTAAAGTTTTCAGTATTTTCAAATCCCAACAAATGAAGAAAATCAACCGTGAAAATCTTTGTAATCACTGCAATCATGGTATAAAAATAAAGACCATGTGAGTAATATTCACATGGTCTTTATGAATGAAATTGGAATGAACAATAATGATTATTTGATAATCATAAATTGTTGTGACATTGTGTATGGACCTGCTGTCATGCGAACGAAGTATGTACCGCGCTCTAATGTATTCGGCGGAACAATAATCGAATAATTGCCTGCTTCAACTTTAGCTCCACCATAGACTTTTACAACTTCACCAAGTATATTGACTATCTCATACATAACTGTTGTTGCAATGCCAACGGAGGAATTAATGGTCACTTCACCATTCATGCCTTCAGTAGGTGGATTAAGCTGCATCGGACCTTTTCCAACATCAATAAGGCGTGCGTTTTCAAAGCAACTGGTAATACTGAATGCCATCGGCGTTGTTGCCGTTGTCACGCATTTGGTTCTATCCATCACATCTGCTTCAAGTTGAACATCCCATTGCAAACTGTCGGCAAGAGTAAGTAAATAATCAATATCCACTATACTGCCATTTGTTTGTATCGGTGTAGCAGAATTGAGTGACAAAACCAATGAATTTCCGAGTTGTTGTTGTTGTCCGACACTCCACCCTGTTCTTGGTGTGACGTTTTGCACAAACATCAAGCGTCTGTCATATTTCAAAGTAAGTGTAAGATTTTTCACATCGGCACTTGTCCAATCCGGACTATTTGCAATGATGGAAACTTTGTGGACTTTACCGGCTTCTGTTCTTACTGCATTACTACCTTCCACACGCACATCGTATGTTGTAGGAACAATTCTCGTTTCACCGATAATTGTTGTACGAATCGGTTCGGTGCTACCCACATAATATGCCAAAACTTCCACTTTATACGGAGAAGGCGTAGCAAGATGTGGAGTAAATGTCACTTTAATATCAGTATCAGTATCGGCACCTGCTGCTAATGTACGCGGTAATTGCAATGCTGTTGTATCAATAGTAAATGCATTGAGGTCACCATCAAAGATAACTTTACGGAGAATCATGACATCAGTAGCTGATGCATCATTAGAGATAATCACATTGTCCTGCGGAGTATCACAAAGCATACGCGTTCCGAAATCAATACCTGCAATAAGTGGCTTTGGCGCACCGGAAGCATCTCTCCAACCATAACCGACAACATGGACGGTATCGGTAACGCGTGGTTCTTGATTTCCCGGTTGAACAGCCGCAGCCGCATCGGAGACTATATTCACCACAATATAGCGGCGACCAATATTCGTTGGAGTGAATGTCACCGGTATTTGTACGGAACTCAATGGTGGAATCGTAATATTATCAAGTGTTGCATTTGCTGCCCAATCAAAATCAAGAGTGTTTCCTTCATCTGTTTTTTCTCTTATTGATTCGATGAATAAATCGGAATTACCGGAACGATTGCGTATAGTCACAAAGCCCGGTGCAGCAGCCGTTTTTGAAACTTCTGTTGAATCAGGGAAGATATAACCTGTTGGTTTAATCACAGGCAATTTACCGCCACCTGAAAGAGTGCCTTCTACAGGATCAGCAATTTGCTCTTTGAACGATGCAACAATCTGATTGGTATAACTGATCGTATCTTTTGGAATAAACTGAACATTTACAGTTAATTGATTAGCTTTGTTAGCACGCAATACATACGGTGTATTGGGTGAAATAGTACCTTGATCCGTACCTGTAATCGTAAATGCTGTCACATTAGGATCTTTAAGAGCAAGACCTGTCAATGTTACATCATCTTCCCCATCATTGAAAACATAGACAAGACCATCCGTGCGTATTGTTTCGATACGATATATATCCCATGGGAAATCGGTAATCTGTGGTCCCGGTGTTTTGCCGCGTCCCCGCCATAAAGATGTGGGCGAACAGTCAGCCCCCTGTGAATCTGATTCTAAGGTAACATTGATACTGTCAGCGGTTTCTGTTGTCGGTTTAAAGCATACGGTTTTTGCAAAATACTCACCACCCGGCGGCACTTTAAACGGGAAAGTAATCGTTGTGGTAAATGGTAAACGAACACCGGTAATTCCCGTCACTGTTAATGTATCCGTACCTTTATTGACAATACGTAATCCTACATTTGTGCCCAAAGTTTTACATTTCTCGCTATTGACACTTATCACGCCCGCATCCCACAGAGGCTCTACTTCAATACAAGGACGCACGCCACGACCTTTGACAGGGAATTGGAATTTGGCGCACTCTGTCACAACAAGCAGAGAATCTATGGCAAGCTCGGGATCTTGGTCATTTTTGCCTTCTTTTTCCGGTTTGAATTCAATCGTTACGGTATGACTTGCACCACTGGCAAGCGTAAGTTCCGGCGGAACCATACCGGCAATAATCGTATATTCTTTCTTCATCAACAATGTAATTTCCTTGATTTTTACCGAATCTTTACCCTTGTTGATAATTTTGACATCCATTGTTTTTGTCGTGCCGAGCCGTACCTTGCCAAATTGAGCAATAGCAGGATCCATTCCTATTTTATCGGCAAAATAATAGACAGTATCATAAGAGAAATTATCAGCTTGATCGTTGACAATAATAATGGCATAAGCATCTTTTGTTTTGTCAATCACACTCACTTTGAATTGTGCTCTGGTGACTTTTGGCTCACGAGTAAGTTCTTTCGGGGAAGTAATTTCCAGTTTATAATTAAAACTTTTTGCAGAGTCAAGTTCAATCGCAATAATACCCGTATCTTCCTGTAAAGAGTCTTTTCCGGCAGCAGCAGGTGTTCCAACACGCGGATCTTTGACTAATTCGGTTCCTTCAAAAAGATAATCACCACATTCTACTGTTTTGGTTAGTGGTGGTCTTACGGTGTCAAGAACTGAGGTATTACGAAAAGCCATTGCAGCGGGCCAACCATAAGAGTCGAAGTTACTGAACCCGTAAATATAACCACCAAAACGTGTATTGGATTCAATGGAATGGTGTCCGGGCGTAGCAAATTGTAAATGTCCCCAATAATAATTTGAACCGGGGATACGATTCAATAAAATTTGTGGATATTTTTTGTAAAGAGTATCACCGTCAAACACAATAGAGCGTAATTTCTTTTGACTTGGATCAACCTTCGGATCATCGCCTTCAGCTATAATACCAAACCAGTTTTTGTTATAGGCGGCATTAGCAGGAGTTTGAAATACTGTTCCTTTCAGATATTGTTCCACAGGCGTTAGAACAATCATAAACGGGTCAAATTCATCCCCATTATCCCAATTAGCCGAGTAAGAATACTGACAAATCAAAATAGGATTATTAGATTTCCACACAGAGACACCACGGATACCTTCTATTTCACCTCTGCCTATCCAATAATTGTAATCCTCCCAAAAATCACCGGCTTTCGCTAATTTTATTGTTCTGCGTCCAAGAACATTACCCTCTTTTTTGTCCATATAGACCATCTCAACTGTCGTATTATCTTTCGATGCTACAACACGGAAAAAATCTCCCTTATTATCACGGGCATATTCGACTGTATAAAATGTTTTGCCCCATGCCGATACAGGAGGCAACATTTCGATAATATGGTCACGACCATTTTGTGCATTGAAGGGAAGGATAACACGTTGATGGAAGGAAATAAGACCAATCGGTTTATCACCTGTGATACTGCTGCCGCTCATATCAAAGCCCCCCGTGGATGTACCATCGCCCATAACTGTATAGGTATCGCCTTTATCAAGAATAACTGACCATGTGTCACCTATTCTGCGTCCCTTTACAGTTTTAGCCAGAGAGCGTCCTTTGCCCTTAAGAGTAATAGTCACTTTTGTTTGATCATCTTTAGCTATCACGGTAAAACCTGATTTCCATGGTCTTACCTCTAAAAAATCATAATAGCTGTTGTGGATATATTGTGTGCCCCATACATTGGTCGGAATGCCGAGATAACCATCAGATGATACCGATTTACCATTGAGAACATAAACCGAGATAGGACGAGGTGCCGAAATACGGATACCACTTTTCATTTTCTCTTCGCTATTCCAAATCTCCCATGCCCAATTGGCTGTTTGCTTTAAGGAAGAGAAGGTGACCACTTTGAATGCTTTAAGTTTTTCGGTACGTTTAAAACCGAAACCCGGTGCTTCGATAGTCACTTCCGTATCATACGATGATGTCACATAAAATTCGAGAGCATTAACCGGTTGTTGCGGGTCATCATTGCCAGGCACCGCAAGCCAAAATTCATTGCCTTGTGCTGTATTATTGAGCATTTCTTCCGGCAATGGCACCTTACCATTTTGTGCATCTGCGCTTACTGTGAGAGCAAAGCAAGCCAGCACTGCCATTAAACCGTAATACAATTTTGGGAACACATGTTTCATTGTGTAGAACTCCATCCGTTGAATAAATATAGTATATAGTATTTTTTTTTCCATGAAAACAAGAACAGAAGACAAAGCTGCCGGGCTGTTGCTTATTCGTTCTTCATTGTGAGTATCTTTCCTTTGTAATAACCGAGAAAAATATCTGTTGTCACAAAATTACTGTAAAATAGTATGCGACACTATCCTGTAAGGTCCACATTTCATAATACAAGCATACCATCCTTTACTTACTCCTCCCATATCAATCGGTATTGTATGATAGTCTTCATTAGTATTCGGAGGAGTAACTATTGTTTTAATCAGTACACCAAGAGCATCATATATTTCAAAATGCACAGCCATACCTAATGGATTAGAATAATGTAGGAGCAGATTTTCGGCATGAGCTTCAATACTCATTGTCATGGGTACTTTTCCTGTACTAATCGTTGGCGCACCAACAAAGCATGCCGTTAATTCTATCTCTGTATCGGTAACTTGTACACTTGCGCAGTGATCATCATGGAGAATATCTGCTGTCAATGACAGAGGCACAAGTGATTCATCGGAAACAAGTAAGCGTATTTCAAATTCAACCAATGTACCTTCGGATACCAAAGGCAAAGCACCTTCGACATCAAAACTCAGGATTGTGAGACTATCACGGATGGCAATGGACGGAGCAGCATTTAGCTTCCATAACGGGGCAAGCAATGTATTAACTACTACCTGACCTGCATAGTATGCTTGTTTGGTTTTCCATGCTACATTAAAACGAATTTTGCGACATTGAGCTTTATGTATATCTGCGGAATGGACAATAATCGGCACACGAATCACCTCACCGGGTTCATATCTTTGTTTGGATTGCACTTCAAAACGAACCGGAATAGTATGTCCTTTGCCACGTACCACTATTGTCTTGGCTGAGCCGATATTATCAAGAATGCGGATTATGGCATAGGCGTCGCCTACACTTTGAGGAGAATAACGAAGTCTGAACTGCTTGGGTTGATTCGGTAAAATATATACTTTTTCATCCAGGTTTTCATAACCGAATTCCGCAGCATTACCCTCTATCAACTCAAAGCCATAGATAATAAGCGTATCTGTTCCGCCCGGATTATTGATGGAAAAATACTCATACAGTTCTTGCTCACATAATGTGGCGGCACCAAAATCAAGTGTATCAATGGTTGTAATATTGGGTGTTCCATCGTCCTTTATTGCTTTGCCATACCCTTCAAACCATACGGTATCAATACGAGAACCGATAGGTTCGGGACCTTCGACACAATCACTTACTACGAGTGCAAAATCACGACGTTTACCTATCTGTTGTGGCGTGAAATGCACCGAAAAAGATTTTTCTTTATTTTTTTCATCAAGAATAATTGTTGTACCGCTCGGTATATCATTAATGACAAAATCTGCCGATTGTGGAGTATGAATAGCAATAATTTTGGCATTACCATAACGATTTAAACGGCGGATGGACAGAGTACCAATATTCGGATGTGGTACCTTCACAACCGAGCTATCGGGAAAAACAAAACCTGATATTGCAATATTCGGCATATACCCTGTACCTGTCACTAATGACTCTATAAAATCACCATTATCGAAAGAGCATCGCACTATGGTTTCATAAAACTCTTCAGCCAAAGGTGTGAAAGAAATCGAAACAATGATGGGTTTATCATTCGGCTGAAGAACAATGCCTTGATTGGGGTCTAATGCAGGAGTAATACTGTTGATAGTAAAATGTTGTGTATCAAGAATATCTACTGCACGAAGAATAACCGCAGCTGTACCTTTATTGCGTACTTCGATGGTCTTTTGCAGCGTTGTTTTTATGCGCACAATACCATAATCAAGATCATTACTTATCGGTCCCGGTTTCACACCCGTTCCCCGTGCCCAAGCCGAATCACGACATCCGGCATCGCTGTTCGAGCGCAGTATGATAACAGCACTGTCTGCACCCGAACGTTCAGGTCTGAAACAAAAACTATGCACTATCTTATACTCCTTGGGCGGAATATGCAATGGAAATATATCGGACGGTATTAAGGCTGTCATTTGCGATGAGCCGAGTATGTCTATGCCATATACCACAAGCGTATCACTGCCTTGATTGGTAATTTTACAACCATTCCCTAATGCTTCATTGGTGCAATATTCTGTTCCGACAATAACTTTACCGAATTGTATATCACTTATTTCCGCGCAGGGTCTGACCGATTGCGCAAGGAGCTGCACATTATACATTGCACAAGAAAGGGCAATGCGCACATCATCGGTAAAGTTATCCGATATACCGACAGGAGCTTTAAAAACTATTGTCAAAAGCAAAGAATCATAGGGTGGGATAATCCACTCGGTTTGGTTTGATTCCACAGCGAACACTATACCTTGACGCATACTCGGCGCATTCATCACTAAAGGCACAGGTCCTGTATTCGCAATGGCGAGTGTTCGCCGCTGCTCTGTGCCCGAACGAACTGCGCCAAAGTCTAATGATTGGGAGCGAATCCGTATATCAGGGCTGAAATAGCGTACCGTATCGGTCACGGCATTACCGGCACGATCGAGTATGGTGACAATGCCCACCGCATCAAGAGCGGGATTAATAACTTCAAGTGTATAATCGAATACCCAAGCAATAGGGTCATAAGGAATTATCGGAGCTGTTCTGTATTTCATCCGATAATTATTCGATAAATAATCCACAAGTTCAATCGAATAAATACCTTGATCTTTTTGCACCAAACGAGGATCGCCCGATTCATTACGCAATTCGGTGACTTTACAATGATAGGTGCCGCATGAATCTTTTTTTGTTATGACAGGAGGTAAAGTGTCTAAGCGATGTAATTGCTTTAAGGAAATCGCAGCAGGCATGCCATAAGAATTAAAATTTCCAAACCCATAAATATGACCTGTAAAAGGAGTGGAGCCGGCAACTAAATGCGAACCCGGTGTTACTTTAATTTGTGCCCAATATAAATCTGTTCCCGGAATATTCCTTTGTAATAATTGCGGCTGAATTTGCCATAATGGCTGACCATCAAGCTGAATAGATTTCAGTTTACTATGGCTGCTGTCAGCTCGGTCACCCACAACAATCATATTAAACCAATGGGTCTGGAAAGAAGGTAAAGTTGGTGTTTGAAATACACTTGCTGTAATATATTGTTCCACAGGAGAAACAATAGTCATAAAGGGATCATAATCATTAGTATTATCCCAAAATGTCGAATACGAATATTGCATAATAAGGACGGGCTTATTCGATTCCCATACGCTCACTCCTCTTATGCTTTCCGCCTGACCTCTGCCTGCATAGCTGTTTAGTTCTTCATAAAATTCTCCTGCCTGCAATACGCGTTCTTGACTTTGTCGCAATAATCTACCCGTATTTTTATCATAATATTTGAGTGACCAGCGTGTATCATTTTCTGCGGCAAGTATCCGAAAAAAGTCACCTTTGCCTTCACGCTGATATTCCAAAGCCACATGTTTTTTACCCCAAGCATGCACAGGAGGCATCATTTCCACAAGGTAGCTGCGACCATTTTGATTATTCGATGGCAACATTGCTCTTTGATGATAGGAAATTACACCAATTGGTTTATTTGCCGAAATACTTGTTCCCGTTAAGTCAAATGTGCCCAATGTTTGTCCATTGCCTTGGACAACATAGGTTTCTCCTTTATTCAAGATAATTTTTTGTTGGTTGGGAATAGTTCTGCCACCGACAGTTCTTCCCAAACCCGTGATATTTTTGCCTCGTAATCGAAGAGTTATCTCGGTGCCATTATCTGCGGCAATCACCACAAAACCACCACCCCATTCTTTGACCAATGTTTGATCGTAATGGTCATAATAAGCACAATGCAGATATTCTCTGCCCCATGCCTGTAAAGGTAAAGCCGTATAGCCATCGGCACTGCGCTCTTTTGCGCTCATCACATAAACCGACACAGGATGCTCTGCCGTAACATGGATAGCACCGGATTGGGGGATTTCGCTTTTTGTTAATTCCCAATTCCACAATGCCGAAGCATCACGTGTGGTAAATGTAGTCACCGAATAGGGCTTGACTTCTTTGGTCATAACAAAACGAGAGGCAGCATGCTCTACTGTCACCGTCGTTTGCTGAGAAGAGGTCACGTAAATTTCTAAAGCATTCACAAGAGGATTTGCATAATCATTCTGCGGTATGGCAATCCAGAACTCTCTGCCTTGCGAGGTAATATTGCGACTTAACTCGGCATTGCCTTCATTATCAATTTGGGCGGGCAAAGAAGCGACAACACAGCACAACAGAGCGCAAAAGCATAAAGCCATGCGAAACAAAAAGTTATATCTGTAAACACTGTAATACATACGCTCATTTGTCGGTGATTATCCGTTGATATTTTGTGTTTGTGTCTGCCATGTGAAAATGTGCAACTGCAAAATAACAAAAAACTTAGTGCCATAGACCAAATTAAAGGTTATTGAGCAAGTGTAATGAGTCGAGTATCCTGTTGTTTGTATCACTTCCGAACATTTTTTGCGCATGAGGTCGCATTTGTATTACGAAGCATCGTCGGACAACTTCGATAGCAGCTTTGTATATTCTCACCCAAAACACATAGCGGCTTTGATACGATTCAGGCAATGATGAAAACATGATTGATACAACAGATTCTCAATAATGTGACCGATTGTGCATTGCTCAAGTACTTTACTATACCATGATTAAAGAAATTGTAGAGATTTGAAAAAACTGAAAACTCCAAAATCAGTCTGTTTAGTTTGAAGTGTAAATATCATCTCCAAACAGCAATAAACACATCCGATTGCGTGAACAATCATCTGATATATGACGCTGCAAGCTGCACTTATACATTCTTGCCTGTTCCACTGAAGTTTTGTAGTTTTGAAGGGAAGAAATTATTAACTACTCTGTATTCTCCAATTCAGAAGGGGTTCATCAATGAAGAAATTGATATTGTCATTAGCTTTTGCTTTCTTTGCTTTTAATAATCCCCAAGCAGATACCTCTGAATTTCTATGTGTCTTAACTTCTGACAAAACAGAATATAGCATCGGAGAGCTACCTAAATTTACTGTTCATATCATCAATAATAGTAATAATGCGGTTATGTTCATCGGTTCATTAGACGGTTCAAGTGTTCAATGGCGTTATCCATATTGTTACTTCACCATTCACAAGCCGGTTCCTGACACCATCCCATTTATGCGATGCGGCAATATGAATCCTTTAAGTGTTGAAGATTTTGTCGTGGTCGAACCCGGTCAGAAGTTTAATCCCTTTGAAGAAATCAATGAACGAAGATTTTTCTCTGATCGTTCAGTACTCAACCCTGAATCATTTAGAAATGCCGGCATCTATAAAATTAGATTCCATTACTCAACAAAATCAGATGACATCAATACATTTTTCGGTGGACAAATTATTATCCGTGAACTTCCCAAGACCACACTGCCGGATGGATTTGTAGTTCACGGTGGTTGTGATTCGGCATGTGCTAAAAATTACATAAAAACAATGTCCGATTTATTGGCTAAAGTGCCGAGGATAGAGCTGGAAAGCAATGAAATTACCATTACTGTACTATAAGTTTTTATCATCTTTTATTTTCATTAACCGATTAATACAAAAAATGAAAATATCAACAATGTTTTCCTTTTTTAAGACAATTAATTGACTATTATTCATTAGAATTTTACTTACTTTATTATGGCACTTGCATCAACAGAGGAATTATCATCCGTACTTCTTCATAAAAAAATTAATACCATCGGATTGTTTACTGTGAATAGCGATTCTTATTCCTTTTTATCAGAATCATGTTTTGTTGTTGATGGTGGTATCTCTTTGTTTGGCGATGACTTCGTGTTTTCAATCGCTTGGAACCAAGAACAAGAGCTCTTCGACACATCATTCGGCAGAGCGGAAAAACTTTTAGATGGGATAGAATTTTATACTCTTACGCATAATGAAGAATTGTTGCGGCGAGTGCATGGCAATATTATTACCAATATTGAAACGCGATTTACTTGGTATTATGACCTCAATGATGACATGGAAATGATTGAGCCAAAACATTATATTATTGAACAACTACTTTTGACATTAGATAATGCAATCACATTACAAATTGCAACTGTAGAATATGAAGTTCGCAATAACGCTATAAGCAAGGCAGTATTTAATCCACAAGGAGAATTACTTTGCAGTATAAACACAATTATTCAAATATCGGAAGCCGAGTAATTGCATCTTTTTAACCATTATATTGTTATGCACAACATTACAATACCATCAGCATCAAGAACATCAGTCATTGAAATCTCGACATTCATTGTAATGATAAGATGTTTTGTTGATTTTCCCTTTTCATACACAATAATAATTATTTTATTCTTTGGCAACAAACAGTATCATAATCATTATACAAACCTCGAAAACACAAAAAATTGTTATCAAGTTTAATTACTCTGAGTATATGAGTTACTGAAGAATCTTCGTTCATCGGATCACCGTACTTCATGATTATCGTACTGTCAAAGCAACTATAATTCCCCTTATACGCAAAACAGTTAGTACTAATCATACCTACCCTATTTGAACGATAAAAATAATTTGTCTCATAAAAACTGAATTGTACAAAATGCTTACCTTCAAGATTTGAGACATGTGGTAATTTCCAACTACCTACTATACTATAATGAGATCGTAAAGTACATTTAGGAATCTCATCATTAGCTAAACAATTGATAACAATCAGAGCCAAAAGAACAGAGATATAGTTCATAATAAATTTTTGTTTTTATTTCATCATCTTTTTCTTTGCCATAATACCCATAGCGGTAATCACTGCTCAGATTATAGCTGCCTGCCGTCCCTGTCTGCTGCATTCCGAATGGGTAATAGTTCGCAAAGTTACATATTTTTGTTGTAAATGGCACTGTACTCACCGCCCGTGATTTGATGTCATTACTCACCACACGCACATTGCCAAGGTGGTCTTTATGTACTGAAATTTAAGGTATTTACGTTTAATGTTCTTCAAAAGAGATCATCTCTTCTTTTATTGCTATCTTAGTAACATAATTACAAATTTTGTCCTGCCAAACTAACAAATAAAATGTACCTTGTTCAATGTACAAATCAAAACTGACTTCTTCAGGATAATAAACACATTCATCTTCAATTTTCAAAGATTTCAATAGCTCAGATTTAGAAATCTCAGAAAGATGAAAAGGACACAACAAACAGTCTTTAATTAAAAAATTAAATCCGGTTAGAGTTTCACTTGGTGGATAATGATGACAAAAATCAATATTTACTTTTTCTATAAGACTTAATAGATTTGATGACAGGTGTTTTACTTCGTAAGAAATTATTACTGCTGCTTGTTCATCTTCATCGCAGAAATCCTCTATCTCATTCTTTCTCTTTATTATGAGTTGATTAAGCATTTGAGAAAACAACTTATCTTCAATATCCGGATACCTAATTGTAATATTTCGGGAAGTTGAATTTAAGTACTTAATATCAATACTCTTTTTCGATAATTCTTTAGTCAGCAATAAGAACTTGAAATCTTTTTGAGCATTACAAACAGACGATATCAGAATGAAAAAAAACAAAGTCAAAGGTAGATTAATCATCATCTTATTTATCCTCAGTTCTTACGGGATTGTTCTTTTTCTACATTATCACTTAATTCTTCTAAGACTTTCACAGCCCCATCCCATCCTTGAAGTCGTTATAAAACTTCTCCATTTTAATATGTAATTATTTTTTTATAATCCGTACAATTGTAAACCCGAGCAATATTTGCCCAATCTTCATCTTTCAATGCCTGTAACTTAGTTTCCCGAGATGTTCGCATCAATCGTTTTGAACAGAGTTGACGAATGCATTTAAATGTTCATCCTCTGTTCCGTTTATCATACCATTTATGAACTCAGCTCCTACATGTGGATTACAATATATTGTTCCATCATAACAGCCCCCAACTATGAATTGCCGAAAAAGTAAAAGCGTATGAAAAATCATACGCTTTTATTATTACGGTAACATACTGTACATATTATCCTAATTCATTTTCTTGATGATCAAAAAGGAGTAATACTTCCGCAGCAGATGTTGCATCCAATATTTTTTTTCGGAACATGTCATCATTCATCATACGAGAAATTCGACTAAGTAAACGCAAATGCACACCTACGGCATTTTCCCTGCCGATGAGCATAAAAACCACATTGACCGGTCTATTGTCCAAAGCATTAAAATCTATCGGGGTATCAAGCGTTGCCAAAGCACCGATAGTATCCGTCACGGCATTGGTTTTTCCATGAGGTAAAGCAAATTCATTACCTATGCCTGTGGACATTATATTCTCTCTCTCCATAACTGCTCTTTTGACATCGTCTTTATTAAGAACAATTTTTGAATGGGCAAGAGTATCTAACAGTTCTTGTAAAACCGAGTCTTTTGTATGTGCTTTGCTATGCAGCACCACACATTCTTTTCCTAAAATATCTGTTATTTTCATTGGTCTAAATCAGTATTTTTTTATTCACTCCATTCTTGTACTTTAGCAGCATACTCCGTAGTAAGCGCATGTGCTTCTTCTTCATTATCGCTTTCGGCAATCACAAAAAATGATGCTAATTCTTTATCGGGTAATAATAAGACGGAATTGCTTCCTTGAAACATTTTTACGCCGTCTATGAGTTGTCTTTCCATTGAATCGGAAAATTCCATAGCTTTGCGCATGACGGTTCCTTTTCTTTCCCAAGGACAAGGCACATTGCGCTGCATAATAATGCGTCGCGGAAGAGTACGTTCCAAATCCATAATATTCAATCCTGTACATGCCAGCATTTCCATTATTTTTGCTATGGAAAACATGGCATCGGACGCAAAAAGGAATTGTGGAAAAATAAGCCGTCCGCGCGGATCGCCTACAAAATTAATATCTTTATTTTGAGTAGCTTCAATCATAGCAGAATGTGTGTTTTTGATACGAATTACATCAGCATCATATTGGGCTGCGATAATGTCCACTTCATTGCTTGTTTGCACAGGTACGGCAATGGTCTGTTTTGTTTCTTTATTTGCCTCTAAAAATAGTTTTACGACAATAGTGAGCAAGCGCTGCGGCGAATACCATTTGCCTTGAGCATCCACGATGGCAATACGCTCGGCGGCGGCATCAATTTTAAAACCCACCTCATAACCAAGGGAACGCATCACGGTCGAACCTTCCTCGGCTTCCATGTCTGTCATTGTATCCGAAAAAGAACGCTCAGGGTCAATATAGGCATTCATAGCCACGACCGAACAATTAAGTTGCCCCAAAATTTGCGGGAAAGCCGTTGCCGCCAAGCCATGCGAATAATCAATCATAGTCCGGAAATGACGATGGCGTATAGCATCCACATTAAGCACATCGAGAAATCTGTTCAGATATGCTTCATTGGAACGTTCGGGAAATCGAATTGTTCCTACCTTAGAAAAATCCACTCTTTTTATATCTTCACCGAAGAAAAATCGTTCAATAGTTTTTGATTTGGCTGAGGGGAAATCGCGTCCGTCACTGCTAAACAGGACAATATCGGTTTTATTGGGCTGACGTATGGAGCGCCTCACATGGAAGCCCGCCGCCGCTTTGCCATTGCGTAATTCCTGCCTTGTTTGCGGTATGGACGTTAATTGTAAATCATTGACATTAAGCCCGGCTGACATCAACCCCGACATAATGGCACGATGGGTCATGCGTGAAGCATTATCTGCATCACGGCTGCCCACCACAACCGAACCTGCTCCCAAGGCATTGCCGATGGCAGCGCCCAATTTTGCCGCAAATTCGGGATTTACTTCAATATTGGATAAACCTGTGATGCGCGCGTCTGTAAATAATTCACGCAACCATTTTTCTTCTTGAACAAGCGAACGATTGAGCATTGCACCCCCTTCAACTGTTTTATGTGGCCATAATTTTATATTTGACATTAATTGCGCTCCATCACCGATAACACATCCCTCGGCAATAAAGACATTTTCAGAAATAACAACATCATTGCCTATGCGGATCTTATCGCACAGCACATCATTCGTCAATGAGCTGCGGTCACCAATAACTATATCGTCCCACAGCACCGCACCGCTTAATGAAGAGCCGGCGCCTATGGTAACATTATTGCCCAACACCACATTATGCAACTGCGCACCATCACCAATGGTAACATTATTGCCTATCAGCACCGTGCCTGAAAGATGAGCCGAAGGCGATAAAGTGCAATTACGACCGACGAATGCGCTGTCACAGCGTTCTCCGGGCATAGAGACTTTTACTTTATGTTCCAACACATCCATACAAGCAATCTGATACTCATTAAGATTACCTATGTCGCGCCAATACCCGTCGGTGATATAACCATATAAGGGTAAGTTATTACGTAACATCAAAGGAAATAAATCTTTACTGAAATCAAAATCTCTTTGATAAGGAATAAGGTCAAGCACCTCCGGTTCAAGGATATAAATCCCTGTATTGATTGTATCGGAAAATACTTCGCCCCATGAAGGTTTTTCGAGGAAACGAGTGATTTTGCCTTGCGTATCGGTCATAACAATACCAAATTGCAAAGGATTGGGATGCCGTGTGAGAAGCAATGTTGCCATTGAGCCGCGTTTGATATGGAAATCAAGAGCTTCTGTAATATCGAAATCGGTTAAAACATCACCGCTGATAATAATGAAGCGTTCGCCGAGATGTTCAGCACCATTGCGCACAGCACCGGCTGTCCCATAATCTGCTGCTGCCAGCACATACTTCATCGAAACACCAAAATTGCTGCCATCGCCGAAATATGATGTTACCACTTCCGGTTGATAGTACAACAATGTGACTATATCGTTAATGTTATGGCTTGTAAGAAGATTGACAATATGCCCCATCATGGGAATATTCATCAATGGCACCATCGGCTTGGGGATGCTCATTGTGAGGGGACGCAATCGTGTGCCAAATCCTCCTGCCATAATTACTGCTTTTTTCATACGGCAATACCTTTTTATGTGCCCAAATAGACAACTGTGTGCATTTTTCAAAAGCAATTTATGGTATTTCGGTCGGTGGGCAAAACCAAAAGGAAATTTTTTTGTTTTTCGGCATATATTCATCTCGCTTCAACTTCTTTCCATCGCTGTTTAGCATAAAATTGTGCATCTTTGCAGTTATTGTTATAGATTATAGTTTTTACGCAGATGATAGCACGAAAGAAAATTGTGTTGCTTGGTCCGGCTTATCCCTATCGCGGCGGTAATGCCATGTTTATTCAATATCTTGTCGAATCGCTCAAGCAACGCTTTGATGTGACGCTCATAAATTATTCATTGCTTTACCCGGACTTCCTCTTTCCCGGGCAAACACAATTTGATACAAGTAACAAACAAATCAAAGCACCGGAAAGCGAGCGATTGATAAATTCCATCAATCCTGTTTCATGGTGGCGCACTGCTCGACGCATCAAAGAATTGAATGCTGATCTTGTATGCTTTGATTGGTGGAATCCGTTTTTTGGTCCCTGCCATCGCGGTATTTCTTCTCTGATACGATCTCAATACAAAGGGCGTATGCTCTGGATTACGGAAAACTTTATTTCTCATGAGGCACGTGCGGCTGATATGCTCCTCACTCGGTTGGGGCTGCATCATGCCGATTTTTTTCTCACTCTTTCAAGCAAAGTGGAAAATGATTTGAAACTCTTATCAAAAGGCAAACCTGTATTTCGCAATGAACTGCCCATGTTTGATTATTCGCTGGGACAAAAGTTCCATCAGAAAACAGAAAGAGAGGTTCTTGGCATTCCACAGAATGCAAAAGTGTTGCTGTTTTTCGGATATGTTCGTAAATATAAAGGACTCGATATTCTATTGCGAGCATTTCCGCTCATTGCCCACAGACATCCGGGTATTCATTTACTTATTGTCGGTGAATTTTATGATAATCCCGAAGAATATCATGCTATTGCCAAAGAAAGCGGCGTGGACTCACAGATTCACTTTGTAAATAAATTTGTACCGAATGAAGAAGTGGGGCGGTATTTTGCAGCAGCAGATCTCGTCGTACAACCATATCGGAATGCAACCAATAGCGGCATATTAAATGTGGCTTATAGTTTTGGTATGCCTGCCATTGTCACAAGAGTTGGCGGACTTGAAGAATTGGTAGAGCAACATAAAACGGGTATTGTTGTCGAACCTCATTCGCCGGAAGCAATTGCGGATGGTGTGGATATTTATTTTTCATTACGTGATAGTGTTCCTTTTTCCGACAATATAAGAAAAAGAGTAGAAAAAAGTGCTTTCAACGGTATCAATGATGTCTTTGAAGAAATTTTGAATACAGCAGAAAAAAAATAATTCTTTATCATATAACAATATCATTATCTCGTGTCAGTTTGATAATATATGACAATGGACAGCAATAAAAAAATGCTATGTTTTTGTATGATAACAATACACGATTATTGAAAGAGTAGCATATAGTGTGATTATTAAAAAAAATGCCACACAATGAACTCAATGCACATCGTGTAGCATTTTTGCTGTTATTTTAAATGCAATAGTATATTGCACTTTATAGAGATAAGGACATTGTTATTGTCCCGATTTTTTACCTAATTCACGCACATGAGCAACAATATTCGGCACATGATTGGGGTTGATGCGCCCTTCCCATGTCGGCATGGTTGTCAATGGTCCGAAATATATCTTAGGATGCAATATCACATCAGCCAAGACACTGTCCGACGGATATTTTTTATGTGCTTTTTGTAAATCTGCATAGCCAAGCCCTGTAGTGCCATGACATCCGACACAACCATACTGAATATACTGTTTTTCACCTAGCGTTGCCGATGAAGACGGTTGAACATTTTCGGCTTTCATATTGGCTTTTTTTATTGGCGGCACAGTCCGTAAAAACGCATAAATATGGCGAATTTCCGTATCTGTTAAGCGATGAAAACGCCCCATGGGATAACGCATTAATGATCCGTCCGGACGAAATCCTGTTTTCATTGCATTGATAAAATCCTGTTCTGTCCAATTGCCAATACCTGTTTCTTTATCGGGTGTGATATTCACCGAAGGTACAAGCATTCTATTGACATCAAGCATTTTATTGCCGCCGGCATAATAATCACCGGAAAGTTCAGGACTAAAGACATTCATGGTTTTGAAATCACCGGAATGGCATGCATAACAATCAAAGACACCATTAGCAAGATATTTTCCATGTTCGATGGGATTATTGGTGTCCGGCGGTGCAATGGGCGCACTCGGATATTCAAAGGGTTTGAATGCTACACGTGCAAGAAATTTAGCAAGAAATGATGGTTGCGATTCGATATTATCCACATCGGCAGGTTGCACCATAGGATCATCACTGCGTAGAAAAGCGATGATAGAATGTAAGTCCTCATCACTCATGCGAATAAATTTGGGCATCCACGGCGGAAGGTATTTTCCTGTTTTGGGATGAATACCTGTGCGTAAAAGCCATAATAATTCCCCATCACTCCATTGCCCAATACCTTTGATGGGATGTTGGGTAATATTGCGCGAATATGCCACACCAAATTCTTCGGGTAAATCTTTTAACTGTGTTCCTGTTAATAATTGTGTTTCGGCATTGCGATGACATTCCACACATAACATCATGGCAAGTGTACGCCCGCGCTCAATGCGTGCGGGCGTTGATTCCACTTTAGTCGTAATAGTTTGCATATCATACGAAGGAAATCCCGTGAAATGTATATACGCTGCAATGCTTGCTGCTGCAATAACAATTACCCCTAAAATTATTCCAATCCAACGAAATATTTTTTTCATGGCTATACCTTTTAGCGTTTAGTTAAACCATCGAGCGAGACGGTATAATCATTTGTTGCACTATTGTAACGGATGGAATATTTGGTGGCATAATACACGCCAGATTTAGGATATGCTTTGGGTTGCGGCAATGTACCGGAGAAATTAGGTTTGCTCAATAAATATTCACGAGTGAACATTGGTTCGGTAAAAATCATTTTTCCATCCCAGAAACCAAAAATCATGGTTTGATCGAATTTTTTTCCACCGGGTTGATGCTCATGGGATGTGGGGTCAATAAAATGTACACCCATTCTTGGGACTATTGCTGCTGCTGTTAATGGACCGGGAAAAATATATCCTGCTGGAATATTGTCAGCGGGAGGCATTGTTATTCCCTTTAAAGAATCAGCCGGACTAATTGTTGCGCGCGTATTGGTGTCAATATGATAAAAATGTGCATCAAAGTGAGGTAAATCGTATGTACCGACCGGCTCATGCCCCATCGGACCCCAATCCAAACTAATATGGTCATAGGCAGTATTTTTAGCATCCGCGGGTAAAGACATGAAGTATTCCGTTGGCGGGAAAGGATTGGTCGGCAAATTATCTAATGCGGCTGCCGTTAAGGTAAAACCTATAGATGCCGGATTGCCCTCATCGTTGATTTGCACCCATGAACGCCCTGTGCCATTGCCGATTGCTATCTGAGGACCATAAGCAATACGAGCTTTAGATGAGGCTATAGGTTCATCTTTAGAACAGCCGGATAATACACATACAACAACAACTGATGACAATACAAGACCAGTTGCCAGTCCTTTAAGCAGAAACGCTTTAACCATACATAAACTCCGATAAAAATAAAAAAAACACCATCATAGAATGGTAGGATTGACACATTCATAAGAAAAAAGAACGAAGCACATATACTTCCTCGGCAAAATTACACTTTTCTGTCTTTGTACACACTACATAAATATCACCATTGCATGAATACAAAAATGGCTAATCCGTAAGTTTTGACATAAACAAGACTCTAGAAAGTACATTACCATACTCTAAACACAAAGAATTTAAGGTATTGGGTTTCGGGCATACCGAGCAATATAGGGTGATCAGGTGCTTGTTGCCCGCGCCATACAAATTGCAAACGCCGATTAATTCTTTGCGATTCATCGTGAATAATTGATAAGAACATTTCCTCCGATATATGATGTGAGCAACTGGAGCTAACCAAATATCCGCCATTATTAATCAAGCGTAATGCTTGTCGGTTAATATCGGCATATCCCCTTTTTGCTTGCGGCACTGTATGTTTACTTTTGGTAAATGCGGGCGGGTCAAGAATGACCATATCCCATTTTTCATTTTGTTGGGCTTTTTGTTTTAATAAAGTAAACACATCAGCTTTTATAAATTCCGTATTTGTCAAAGAATTAATCATTGCATTGTGGATAGATGCGTCAATTGCGGTTTGCGAAATATCCACACCCACACAATGAGCCGCACCGGCTTTGGCTGCATTTAATGCAAAACCACCTTGATTGGTAAAACAATCGAGCACACGTAAATTCTTGGCAATGGTTGCTATGGCTGCACGGTTATATCGCTGATCGAAAAAATATCCCGTTTTTTGTCCATGTTCTAATGAAATATCTAATTTTACATCATTTTCCATTATTCTTACCGCCGCAGGAATTGTGCCCCACAGTATGCCTTCACGTCGGGGCAATCCTTCCAAATCACGGATGCGACTGTCGTTTTTTTCAATAATACCTTGTATATCAGGAAAAACTTTTTGTAATGCTTCGACAATAAGCGGCAAACGTTTTTCCATACCCGCCGATAATATTTGCAATGCAAAATATGTGTCATAGCGGTCAATAATTAATCCGGGTAAAAAATCCGATTCACCGAAGCATAATCTATATGCCGTGCTGTCATGGAAAAAATGTTCACGCATTGCGCGGGCATTTTCCAAACGTTGTATAAAAAAATCAACGGTAATGTCATCTTCGCTGTGGCGTAATAATCGGACAGCAATTTGGCTTTCAGGATGATAAAAACCGATGCCGCAATCATAACCATAATCGGTGACAACACGCACAAGGTCGCCCGCTTCGATGGTGTCAGAGGAAAGAGCGCCAATTTCATCACGAAAAATCCAGAGATGCCCTTGTTTTAGGCGACGACGACCGCCTGTAATACTACATTGAGGTAAAGCCATTATATAATCAGAATATGAAACATTTTTACAAAAATACAGCGAGTTGATGTGAATGCGGGATTTACTATCGGTTCTTTATCTGTCCTATATCTTTTAAACTACTATGGTCGGGAAATAATCCTATCTTTCGTTCACTGTAATCGGCTCAAAAAAAAAAATCGCCGCCTCGTTTCCGAAAGCGGCGACTGCCCTTGTGATGTGGTGGTGAAGAAAATACTTCTTAGGCAAGATCAAAGCGATCAAGATTCATAACTTTATTCCATGCTGCGGCAAAATCATGGACAAATTTTTCTTGACCATCGGCGCATGCATAGACTTCTGCGAGTGCACGTAATTCCGAATTGGAACCGAAGATTAAATCTGCACGTGTGGCAGTCCATGTTTTTTCATCGGTGGCACGATTGCGCCCTTCAAACACTTCTTTATCATCAGATATTGGTTTCCATACGGTGTTCATATCCAATAAATTAACAAAGAAATCATTGCTTAATGTTCCTTTTTTCTCAGTAAATACGCCATGAGCCGATTGATTATAATTCGTACCCAATACACGCATACCGCCAACAAGCACAGTCATCTCCGGTGCTGTCAATGTGAGTAATTGAGCTTTATCAACTAAAAGTTCTTCGGTGGAAACGGTATATTTTTGTTTGAGATAATTGCGGAACCCGTCTGCAATCGGTTCAAGTACGGCAAATGACTCAATATCGGTTTGCTCTTGCGAAGCGTCCATGCGTCCGGCTGTAAACGGCACAGTGATGGTGTATCCGGCATTTTGCGCAGCTTTCTCAACCGCAGTACAACCGCCCAATACAATGATGTCCGCAAGCGATACTTTTTTACCATTTGTTTGTGCGGCATTAAATTCCGCCTGTACTTTTTCCAATGCAGCAAGTACTTTTGCTAATTGAGCCGGATTATTCACAGCCCAATCTTTTTGGGGAGCCAAGCGTATTCTTGCACCATTAGCACCACCGCGTTTGTCCGATCCACGGAATGTCGAAGCCGAAGCCCATGCCGTTGAGACTAATTCCTCAATTGATAATCCGCTATTCAAAAGAGTTTGTTTTAATGAAGCCACATCATTATCATCAATCAAGACATGGTCAACCACAGGAATAGGGTCTTGCCATACTAAGACTTCGGATGGAACTTCCGGTCCTAAATAACGCGCAATCGGTCCCATATCACGATGAGTCAATTTGAACCATGCACGCGCAAAAGCATCTGCAAATTGGTCGGGATTTTCAAGGAAACGACGAGAAATTTTCTCATATTCGGGGTCGAAACGCAAAGAAAGATCCGTAGTTAACATTGTGGGTAATTGCTTTTTCTCAGCATCAAAAGCATGAGGTATAATGGCTTCCGCATTTTTTGCAACCCATTGATTTGCACCCGCGGGACTTTTTGTCAATTCCCATTCATAGTTAAATAAATTTTCAAAATAATTATTGCCCCATTGTGCGGGAGTTGTTGTCCATGTAACCTCAAGACCGCTGGTGATTGCATCGGCACCTTTTCCTGTACCATAAGAACTTTGCCATCCTAAGCCCTGTAATTCAATATCGGCAGCTTCGGGCTCGGGTCCTACATGTGAGGCAGGTGCGGCACCATGCGTTTTCCCGAAAGTATGACCTCCGGCGATAAGTGCTACCGTTTCTTCATCGTTCATAGCCATACGAGCAAATGTTTCGCGTATATCTTTTGCTGCTGCTATCGGGTCGGGATTGGCATTAGGTCCTTCGGGATTCACATAAATAAGCCCCATTTGCACTGCTGCCAGCGGATTTTCCAAATCGCGATCGCCACTATAACGTTTATCGTCGAGCCATGTGCTTTCATTGCCCCAATAGACATCTTCTTCGGGTTCCCATACATCTTCACGACCGCCGCCAAAGCCAAAGGTTTTGAAGCCCATTGATTCGAGAGCAACATTCCCTGTCAGTACAAATAAATCAGCCCAAGAAAGTTTACGACCATATTTTTGTTTGATGGGCCAAAGTAAACGGCGAGCTTTATCAAGATTGGTGTTGTCGGGCCAACTGTTGAGTGGCGCAAATCGCATTTGTCCGGCACCCGCTCCGCCACGTCCGTCACCTGTACGATATGTACCTGCGCTATGCCATGCCATACGGATAAAAAATGGTCCATAATGACCAAAATCTGCGGGCCACCAGTCTTGTGAATCAGTCATCAAAGCATGAAGATCTTTTTTTACTGCTTCTAAATCAAGACTTTTAAATTCTTCAGCATAGTTAAAATTGCCTCCCATCGGGTTAGACAAGGATGAATGCTGGCGTAAGATATTCAATTTTAATTGATTGGGCCACCAATCACGGTTGCGAGTGCCACTGCCGGCTACGCTGTGTTTTGCCCCATGAACAGGACATTTACTCATGTCATTTGAAGGGTTTTCCATTGTGTTTTTCCTTATAAGTGATTAGTTATCATTCGTATCATTATCAAAGGCAGAATACGAAGGTGTATTGAACACTACAAAAATCGTAAAAATAACATTATCGAACAAATTGATTTTTTAGATTATCGTATCGTTTTTATCAATATTGACGTGAATAGATAGGGTATAGACGTAAATCTGTAGATACTAATCAAACATCTAAATTTGATTCTGTCAAAATATAAACGCTTCATATTTTATACAAGATTCCTCAAAAATAAATCCGTTACAATGTGAAGTACAAAAATAAATTTGGTATATTTATCCAAAAGGTCTTATATTAGAAATACAAATTGGCATAATAATAATTTTCTTTGTATCTAAGTATTGGTTAAGTAATGAATAC
>DDTD01000098.1 GCA_002344005.1 Ignavibacteria bacterium UBA2373
GGTCAATCTTTATTAACTACTATTTAATTTTTTCATGAAAGAACAAATAATTCAAACTTTCGAAGAAGAGTTTAGCTTTATAAAAGATAAATTCGAGATTATTGACATCTTATCCCATAACACTCCTATGGAAAGAGATGTAATCAAAAATTTAGAATTACCCTCAAAGACATATAATATTGTGTGGCATCCCGGAGTTTATGTTTTTATCGGAAATGATACTATATACAAAGTCGGAGTGAGTATGCATAACAGTAGAAGAAGAGTGATGGATCACTTGGAAGATAAGACAGGAAACAATGAACATTGTATTTGGGACATAAACAACTATTCTGATAAATCAATACTACTTTTTAATGTCAAAGATACTAATGACAAGCATTGGTTGTTAGCTTTGGAGGCGTTCTTTGAAATTAGATTCAATCCTTTAATACCATCGAGACGCATTGGGTAATTATCTACAACTCTTACATTTTGTTGATTCTTACTTCCCTCAACTCTTCTTACTTTTGTGGGGTAGAAATAAACATACTATGTACGCATGAAACACGATATAAAAACGCGGGCGGATATTAGCACATTAGTACATCAATTCTATGGCACTATCCGCCGTGATGATCTCTTGGGTCCCATTTTCCATCATCATATTGCCGATGATCAATGGGCGGAACATCTTGAAAAACTCACTGATTTTTGGGAAACAAATCTTTTCGGTGTGGCAAAATTCAAAGGCAATCCAACTGTGGCTCATCTCGCTGTGGATAAACATCATGATTATGGCATTGGGCAAATCCATTTCGGACGATGGCTGCAAGTATGGTTCGCCACCATCACCGATTTATTCGAAGGGGAAAATGCAGACAAAGCAAAAGAAGCAGCACGACGTATGGCACATACTCAATTTATGGTCTTATGGTATCAGAAACCCGATTCCGTAAAGGGCAAAACAGCATAAACTCCTGCTTTGCCCGATTGCACCATTCATCTTCATCATTGCTCAGCGAACAATCACTACTTTCTGCGATACCGTCTCATGGACATAAATAAACCCATATCCGATGCACAGATATGGGTTGATATATATGATATCACGACGCTTCAATTTCAGAGTGTAATGCCGTGTATGAATGCAATAATCCGGCAGAAATATATTATTTTTCTATTTCTGCCGGCACTTCTGCTTTTTCTTTTATTTCTGTATTGTCTGCATTTTCTGCTCTTTCAATGGGAGTTTTTTTGGAAGCATAGCGGAAGATGCTCACAAAGAATCCGCCGACCATTGCAATCACCCCAAACCACACTAAATTAATAAGCGGTTTGATGGAAATTTCAGCCGTAAATACTTCTTTGGGTGCGCTTTGTGGTTTTGCTGTATCGTAAAAGGTGAACATTGCGCCGGATTCTTCCAAAGAAGTTTTGTTCACATCAAGTTTGGTAAATGCAATTTGCTGTGTTGTATTGGGTATCATCAATGGTTCGGGAATTGTTTCCATCGAAGGCATAGCGATATTTGCGAATAATGTTAATTCCTTTTTCTCGCCATTGGGCATGGTGACCGTAATAACTGCACCCGGGCGGATACCTCCATTTTGCGGACCGCCTCGCATACCCGACATATCAAAACGCTCGAATGTTATTTTCAATGATGTATCGGTTGGTAAAGCAATGGTATTGCCTTTTTTGAGTGTAGCTTTGGGCAATTCGCCTTCCATCTCCAATATTTTGGGTGACAGATACACATCTTTGTCAATAGACCAAGATATTCCGGGTTCTTGGAATGCAGCTTGGCGTTTATTGAAATCACTCCAAAACATGACGGGCGCGACGGTATCAACTTTGTTTTTTGATTGTACAACCACATAATAATGATAGCGTTCAATATCTTTTCTTTCTTTCTCCACTTGGTTTTTCCCGATATAGGTCATGGTATAACCGAGTATGGTTTGGGGTTGTCCTTGCACTAAACGCGCATGTTCTTTGACGGAGTAACGGGATGTTGCCAGCACGCCAATCATTAATAATGCAATGCCTGCATGGCTGATATATGCGCCTGTGGAAGAAAATTTTGCCCTCACTACTTTTAATGCTAATTCAGCATTGACAAATAAAGCAAACCACGATGCAAATCCCAAAGCAATATACCAAGGGTCTTGCACTCCGATAATAAAAGAACCAATGGTTGCTGCAATTGCCAAACTGAGTGGAAATAGTATTTTTTTCATCACTGAGCCGAGCGTTTTTGCTTTCCAGTGTACTCTCCAGCGCACTACCAAAGACACACCGTTGACAATCAAGATGACGGTGACTAATGGCAAATGAATACTATTATAGAAGCCTTGGTCAAGAGCCACTTTTGTCATTCCGAATATTTCGGCGATTAAAGGATAGCTTGTTCCCAAGAGCACAATTAATGCACTCATAAGGGTTAATATCGCACCGATAGAGAGTAAGAATTCACGCGATTGGGGTGCAAATGACGCTGTTGATACGAAAAAATCTTTACGTCGTGCAATCAACATTCCCACACCAAGAATAATAAATGTGGACATGAAAATAACAAGAATAACATAAGCAAACATGCCCGGATCAACGAATGAATGGACGGAAGTATCGCCCAAAACACCGGAGCGGGTCAAGAATGTGGAATACAATACCAAAATGAATGATGCGAGAGCCAAAATGATATTGGTACGCACCAAACCTTTTGTCTTTCTTTGAACAAGCATTGTATGGACAAGCGCGACACTTGTCAGCCAAGGTATTAAAGAGGAATTTTCGACAGGATCCCAAGCCCAATATCCTCCCCATCCCAAAGTTTCATAAGCCCAAAATCCACCGAGCATAATCCCGAAGCCCAGAATTGCGGTGGCATAGAGTGTCCAAGGTAATACAGCGTTGACCCATTCATGGTATTGCCTTTTTATCATGGCAGCCATAGCAAAAGCAAATGGCACTGACAGCGCAGCAAAACCGGTAAATAAAATAGGCGGATGAATTGTTATCCAAATATTATGCAAAAGCGGATTTAAGCCGCGACCGTCAAGAGGCGTATAACCTTTTTGAATGCCGTCTTTGGCGAAAGTGTCCCATATATAAGCAAAAGGATTTTTCACCACAAGCAATAAAAGCAAAAAAACCAAAATCACGGAATAAAATACCATGACTTCGGCTTCCCAATTTCTTTTTCGCACATAAGGAATTAATACCGAGCCGATAAGTGCCACCCATGTTGTCCATAGAAGAAAGCTCCCTTCTTGTCCGGCATAACCCGCAGCCATTAAATACCATGTGGGCAAATCTTTATTGGAATAGCTCCACACATAGGTATAATTGAAATTGCTTGTCATCACATTCATCATATTCAGACACAAAGCAAGCACAATACCTATGGTTAAGCTGTGGAATATTTTTCTCGCAATGGGAAGTGCCTCAGCTTTACCTCTGATTGCCAGAACATAATAGAGCGACGACGTGAGCGCAGCACCAAAAAGCAGGTGCATGAGTATTTGACCTACATAGAAGTCTTTGAGAAAATCGGCTATCATATATTGAGATATTTGATGTGAAAATTAAAGGGTGTATTCTTTACCATCCAATACCCCCATGAGTATTCTTAGTATGATTTGATGACTTGGCTTGCATGAACATAAGGCATTTCACCGCCATGGACATGCCCTATAATGTCAATTGCTTCACCATTTTTTAATGTCGGCAATGGGTCATTTCCGGTATAATTAACGCGGAATGTCGTGCCTTCGGTATCAGTGGCATAAAATTCTTGAGGCGTGAAGGGATGGTCAGAATCAATAACAGCCGCAGAAATAATTTTGATTTTCTTAGCTTGCTCTTCGCTTCCCTGTCCCGTAGCTTCAAGTATTGCTTTATTGAAAGTCGGTGTCGGTAAACTTGTATAAATGGTCATAAAGTAACCGGAAACGGCGACGGTACAGACAGTAGCCACAATAGAAATTATACGTAGTAAGCGCATCGTCGGTTAATATTATTTGGATGAATTGGTCAATTGTTCTGCATTTCCTTCATACTTGGACGGACATTTTGTCAATATATCCGATGCTTGCAATGTTCCGTTTTCTATTCTACCTTTAACGACAATACTTTCAGCAATTTCGAAATTATTGGGTCGCGCACCCTGATAGATAACCTTTGTTTCATTATTTTGTTCATCGCGCATGGAAAAGGAAAATTCATTGGTTTTTGAATTGTAATCGGCGCCTTTTTCTTTAATCCATACTCCTTTGACTTGTACTTTGCGCCCCGATTCTTTTGCGGAAGCAATATTGGTATATTCGATTTTACTGCCTTCGAGTGATATAAATGCAATCACACCGAAAATCAGCACTATCACTGATCCGATAATATATCGTAGTTTCATCTGATTGTCTCCTTGTATTAACGTTCTATTTTTTTCTCGACTTTTTGTAAGCGTTGTTCAATGCGATTAAGAGTTATCGCTATGCCTGCCCATGTAATCATTGTGACGACAAGCACAACATAAAGAGCGTTTTGGGTTAAGAATGTTTCCATATATATCTATATTCGGCTAAGAGTTGAAAGAATTATGAATTAACTTTAGACAAAGCAAGTCGCGTTCTTGCACTTACACTCATAATCCAATAGAATAAGATTGTGAATGCTGCGAGTGCTAAAGACAAAATAATCTGTTTTGTAGTGTCTAAGGAATCAGATGCGGTACTGAGCACAGGTCCTGCATTGCCGCTGTCTTTGGAACCCGGGTGAAGCCCGTCATAAAGTCGGGGTATTATATAGATAAAGAAGAGCGCGGCGACGCATCCCAACACGGAATAGACACTGCTGAGGCGTGCGCGTTTTGCCGGATTTTCAATGGCAGATCGCAAAGCAAAATATGCCCCATAGACCAAGAGTAAAACAAAGATTGATGTTTGTCTTGGGTCCCAATTCCAAAACTTTCCCCAATTAAATTTAGCCCAGACGGCTCCGGTGATAGTGGCAAGAATGCAAAAAACAGTACCTGCCATAGCGGCAGACGACGACATCACATCATATTCCATCACAGGACGACGCAAATATTTCATACCGTAAATCATGCTGACCACATAGGCAATAAAAGCAATCCATGCAGCCGGAACATGAAAGAACATAATACGAGCGCGTTCTTCAAGTCCCATAATAAATGGTAAAGTAAACATAGGGTTTTTTATACCGACACTTTCCACACTGTATGTTATGTCATTGTCCAATCGCTTGACATAGACAACCAAATCTTGTTGAAAACTTCCCGCTTGATTGTACAAAGTTTCATTGCAAAGCAGAAGAACTGTTTTTCTTGTTTCTGTCACATTTTGTACATCATTGACCTGCACATACCATAGCTTTGACTGTGTATCGAAGGTACCACCTTTGGTAGGTGCTATATGCACGGGAACAAGAGCATCGGGGTTTGCCCTTCCTGCAATAACCGCATCGGCAAAAGTTCCGGCAATAGGAGGATGCAAAGAACAAAAGACGACTAAAGTCATAATAAGAACAAATGCTATGCGCCACCATATTGGCTTTGGTTTTAAGATACCGGGGGTAATTCCCAGCCCGATACCGAGAGATAATCCGGTCAGAATGAAAAGAAATTTAACCATCGAGAGTAAATATCGCAGTGAATGAGTCAATCATTTTGTACGAAATTACAGTTTTTTTAAGGGATTTTGGTGAGGTTTTTTCACAAAATGCGAGTAAACGATTATACGGGGAGTTGTTTACGCAATGTTAAGGCATTGTAACCAAGATGGGTAGGCGATGGCGTGTAGATAACATTATCCATAACGGTACGAACAATATGAATGCCCAAGCCACCACTTTTATAAGCACGGAAATAATCTACCATATTGGGAGAAGGAACATTCAACGGATTAAAAGGCATTGCATTATCTTCAATAGTTACAACAAATTGAGAATCTTCAATTGATACTGATACAATAATTTCTTTTGCTGATTGCCTTTCCTTGGCATGACGCGCAATATTTGCACAAATCTCGTCAACGGCAAGTTCAATAAAATTAATTTGCTGTTCATCGAATTTACAGTCAGCAGCACACCGAGCAATAAACTCTCTGATAACATTGAGTTCTTGCGTCTGAGCTGCAACAGTGATGCTGCCAAGTATATGAAACTTTGAATCCATGATTAGACTTGAAATTTAGAGAGAGCTTCTTGTTCATTGGAAAGAATATCAAACAGCATCGGAAAACCCAATAAATCAAACACTGTGAATACCTTTGGTTTCATTTCCACCAATTTGATGTCTCCTCCATTGCTGCGTATTTCTTCTATAAAAACCATAAATACACCCAACCCTGCGCTGCTTATATAGTCTAAATCTTTAAAATTAACAATGATAAAAGATTCTCCGGCTTTAACTTTATCCTCAATTGCCTTTTCCAATAGATGTGCCGTATGGGCATCAAGGAAGCCCTTTATACGTAATATCTGCACATTGCCCTGTTTTGTTGATTGTATGTCAAAATTATGACTCATTCTCTCTGTCCTCTTAAAAAAAAATCTTGTTTATCGTTCAACTGTCTGATACTCTCCATTAGACGAAGAAGTCACTAATGAGTTTTGCGCTTTTGACTGAACACATCGCACAACAACGGATGTTATATCATCATGTTGCGGTGCAGTCCCCACAAAGGAACGAACTTCATGCATTATGGTTTCGTTTATGACTTTACTCGTTTCGCCATCTTGCACACCGCGCAATACATCCAGAATCGGCTCATAACCGAACTCTTCATCTATAGTATTTTTTGCTTCTGATACACCGTCCGTAAAAAAGTATGCAATATCACCTTCTGAATATGGGATATGCATTTCCTGCAATGTTGGAACGAACAAAGAATTAGCGGCAAGTCCTATGCCAAGCCCTTTGGGTGTCACCACAGCCACTGCCCTGTTTTGCTTCAAAAATGTTGGACAATGCCCACCTCTGACCAGAACTAACTCTTTAGCATCTGTGTCAAACATACACACAGACATTGTAATATAGGCGTGTTTTTCCATATTACCATACAATGCATTATTGACTTTGAGCAAAAAGTCACTCGGTGATTTTGCCATTCCCGCCAAAGAAAGAACAATGCCTTTCACATGTGCCATATAAAATGCGGCAGGAATACCTTTGCCTGAAACATCACCGATGATGAGACACCACATGCCATTTTCTAATTGTACAAAATCATAATAATCGCCGCCTACTTCTGCTGCCGGCACGCATCGTATATCAATATCAAACTCTGCTATTTCCGGTAATTTTTGCGGAAGCATCGTGTTTTGCATACTGCTGGCGAGCGAAAGCTCACGCTTAATTCTTTCATTCTCAATAGATTCTCTTAATAACTTCGCATTATCTAATACTATTTTTACATTGTGTTGGAATGCACGCAGAATGCGCAAATCATCTCCCTGAAAACCATAAGCATCCCTTTTCACAAGTACTAACATAGCCACTCTTTTTTGTCCGGCAAATAAAGGCATGGCAAGAACGGAACGCGCTAATGGTTGCGGGAATTTTGCCAGATATGCCAAATTGTGGTCATCTTCGACATTGGAAATAAGAATCTGTTCTTGTGAACGCAATACTTTAGATTCAAATTCTGAAGAACGATGAAACCATGCTATATGTTCATCAGTCAGCACAGCCGAGGCAAGCACTATATAATCGGAAGATTGCGGGGCTAATGCTTCGCACCAAGCTCCTTCGGCACGTGTTGCCTCCATAGCACGAAACATAATCGTTGTGACGATATTCTCAATGGATGTATCCGATAAAGCCAAACGATTCAACTCGATAAGTGATTCTACTTCATAATT
The DNA here is from genome assembly GCA_002344005.1 of Ignavibacteria bacterium UBA2373. Lineage (GTDB taxonomy): Bacteria > Bacteroidota > Ignavibacteria > Kapaibacteriales > UBA961 > UBA2353. The sequence goes on from DDTD01000098.1 coordinate 7,864, forward strand.
TCTCCGATCAATAAATTGTGCTGTTGGAAGAGAAAATAGAATAGAAAAAAACAAACGAGAAAGTGCAGCTCCATAAATACCAGAAGCAAAAACCACACAAAAACCAATAGACATATATGCAGATTCCAGACCATTGTTTCCGTCCACAGAGTCATGTATCAATAAGCCCGGAACTAATAAACATGTAAAAAGACTGAAAATGGTGCGGCGCAGTAAAAATATTTTGTCTTTTCTTGGCAGAGCATTAATCCAGTCATTTTGGTTCAATCGCAAAAAGAACCATACAGCCGCTAATCCGCCCGATGAAATTACAATAGCCATTGCATCCACCACACCAAAAACAAAATGCAGAGTTGAAGAGAACAGAAAAGCCAACACAAAAAGTAAAGTCACTCGCATGGTGAGTTTTGTAGATGAAGAACGTCTAAGAATGAGCAATCGGCGAAGAATACGAAATATATCACCCGTTATGGCTATAAATGCAAGTATCAGCATATCAAAGATAGCCATGCTTATTATTGTCATAGACGAACTACCGAGCAAGGATACGGTTACATTGGAAGCAATCAACACTATGAGCACAATAAAAGCAATATTGCCTATCATGCTACTCAATTGTAAGGGTTGTTCTTTTTCCGACAATTCACAGTCTATTTTTTCTTCGTCTTTTTCTACGGCAGCCACCCATATAACAAGACTGCCAATCCCAAGCAATGGTATAAATGGCATAAGTAACCATTCAAGTGAGGCAGGCATAATCACTGACACACTGTCCAATGCTAATTTAGCGAGTATGCCGATAATGGCTAAGCGCGCCAAAGGTTGTTTTGTTGTCCTTTGTATAGGTACAAAAAACTGTGAAAATAGAGTCCGCATCCGAGTTAAGACAATGAAGTATTTGTTTTATAGTCTAAAGAAGTGCTTTATACAAGGCGTAATTTACTAAGTAAAACATGAATTGTTTCAATTTCTGCCCATATTGGGCTTGTGATTTCGTAGTTTTGCGTTAAGAATTTCGTTTATCATCATTATCTTGACAATGTCCGAACAGGAAACCCAACAATCAAATGTACAGTCACTGCCAGCATTGAATGGCTTAACTATCTGGTTACTTCTTTGGCGTAATAAACTCTTTATCTCTCTTATGGTCATCATAGCCGGTGCCATAGCGGCTGTCGTGGCATTTATGATGCCATCATGGTACAAGGCAACTGTGAACATAGTCCCCCCCAATAATCCGGGCGGAGCTTTAAGCAGTATGCTCGGTGGTATGACCAGTGCACTCAAAGACATCGGTCTTTCAAAATTGGGAGGCAAAAACGAGAGCTATACCTATCTTACTATATTGGAGAGTCGCAGCTTCAAGGATTCGCTGATTCATGAATTTAAATTGCATGAAGAGTATGAACTGCCCGACTCGAATATGAAAGCATTACGCGATAATCTTAAGGATAATCTGGAAATAGAACTGACATCCGAAGGAAATTACAATATTACCATCTATAGCAAAAGTCCTGAAAAAGCGGTAAAGATGGCAAACCGCGCCGTCGAAATTGCGAATGGCATATCATTACGATTATCGCGATTAGAAGCATCCACGAATCGTGAGTATCTTGAAAAACGCATAGCAACAACGGAACAACAACTTGCCTATATCGGTGATTCTTTGCATAAACTGTCCGGTAAAACTTTGGTGTTTTCACCTGTTGACCAAGCCGGAGCTATCGCATCATCACTTGCAGATCTTAAAACTCAGGTGATGAAATCGGAAGTGCAATATGAAATGCTCAAAAATACAGTCGGTGAAAATGACCCTGCGACAACAACACAAAAGTTAGCACTCGATGAGTTCCGAAGTAAACTCTATGATGCTGAAAATAAATCGGGGTTTGCGGGCAATTTTGCGCTGCGGGATGCAATGAATATCGGTGTGCGATATGCACAATTTTATGCGGAGTTTGAAGCATTGACCAAAGTCAAGTTATTTCTTAAACCCATGCTTGAACAAGCAATCATGGATGAACACAAAAATGCTCCTACAATGTATATCTTGGACGAAGCCGTTATACCGCAAAAGAAATCGCGTCCCATGCGCACAGTCATTATTGCCGGTGCCATGCTTGGAATGCTGATTATTATGTGTGTGTCGGTCATTATCGTCCCGCGCATTCGATATATTTCGGCTCTTTCACGTTCTATAAGTATTCAATAATTAACCGCAGGATTTATACTTTATGTACGATTATCTTATTGTCGGTGCAGGATTCAGCGGTTGTACTTTGGCTGAAAGAATCGCTACCGTCTTACAAAAGAAAGTACTCATTGTTGATAAACGCAATCATATTGGAGGTAATGCATATGATTATTACAATAATGAGCATATTTTAGTGCATAAATACGGTCCCCATATTTTCCATACAAATTCACATAAAGTATGGGGTTATCTTTCCCGTTTTACAGAATGGAATAATTATTTTCACCATGTATTGGGCTATGTTGAGGGAAAATTGATTCCCGTACCATTTAATCTCAATTCACTTTACGCGGTATTTACGGAATCGTATGCAAAAAAATTGGAAGAACAATTATTACAGCAATTTGGCTATGGTGATAAAATTCCTATTTTGAAATTACAGCAATCCGCACATGGTGATTTGCAATTTTTGGCTAAATATATTTATGACAATGTGTTTCATGGCTATACAACGAAGATGTGGGAATTAACTCCTGAAAATCTTGATCCGTCCGTTACCGCAAGAGTGCCTGTGTTTTTAAGTCGGGACGATAGATATTTTCAAGATATTTATCAAGGTATCCCAAAATTCGGATATACAAAAATGTTTGAATCCATGTTACAATCGCCTCTGATAAGTGTAGCATTACAAACAGATTACAAAGACATCACAGATATAGTCTCCTTCAATAAAATAATTTACACAGGTCCGATTGATGCATACTTTGATTATATGCACGGCGAATTACCATATAGAAGTTTGCGTTTTGATTTCCGGACTATTGATACTGAATTAGAGCAATCGGTAGCTCAAATTAACTATCCGAACAATCATCTCTATACACGAACAACGGAATTTAAGCATCTTTCAAAACAAAGTCATGCCAAAACTACCATAGCGTATGAATATCCGCAAAGGTATGATAAATTAGTAAATGAGCCATATTATCCCATACCTCAACATGAGAATACAGAATTAGCCCGTAAGTATAAAAAAGAAGCGGAAAAAATTCAGTCCACAGTATTATTTTGTGGTCGCCTTGCCGATTATCAATATTACAATATGGACCAAGTGACAGCAAGGGCTTTAAGTGTCTTTGAACATACAATAGCTCAATCCTAATTACAGTTATTTACTTTTATTTTATTCTCAATTTCTCATGTCGGTTGCAGCAGTCATTGTTACATATAATCGCCTTGATATGCTCAAGAAAACGATTGATGCGGTACGTAGTCAAATCTTCCGCCCGCAATATATTATCGTTATCAATAATGGCAGCACGGACTCAACACCGCAATGGCTTGCTCAACAACATGATATTATTACCATTCATCAAGAAAATGTTGGTGCATCCGGCGGATTTGTGCGCGGTATAGAACAAGCTATGCTCTACGATATACAGAAAATTTGGATTATGGATGATGATGTCTTACCTGATCAGCATTGTCTTGAACAATTACTCGCATTAAGTGAGAAAGGCAATAAGATTGTGGCACCGCAGCGCTATCACGGTACTATTCCCTTTCGTCCCGAACCGGTACGCTGCAATTTTACCAATCCCTTTAAAAGTTTATGGGTACGCCATCCAAATGATGCCGATTATCGCGATGGTGTGGTGGAAGTGGAATGCGCAACATTTGAAGGACCGCTCATAGATACCGTGGTCTTTGAAAAGGTAGGTTTACCGGATAAAGATTTTTTTATCTTTGCCGATGACACAGAATTTTTTGAGAGATGTTGGCGACATGGATTGTCAACATTAATCACCGAGCATGCACAATTACAAAGAATGATACCATTTGATGCCCATAATACTCCGGCATGGAAACGGTATTATGAAGCACGTAATTTGGTCGTTTTGGACAGACGCTTCGGCTCGATAGCTGTGCGGAATCTGAGACCTATTTTTTATACAATAAAAATGTGCATGCGAAGCAAAAACATTGATGAGTTAAAAGCAATTCTCCTTGGATATTATCATGGTGTCATCGGTCGTCTCGGCAAACGTTGAACGCTTGCGGGCACTTCTACAAACACCCGCCGTTCGATTAGTTCTGGAAAATTTTCTTTCTTTGTCCTCAATCCATGTATTGGGTCAGCTTGCCATGCTTGTACTTGTTCCTTTTGTAACAAGAAAACTTGGCATTGAAAAATTCGGTATTACGAGTTTCGGCATCTCCTTCGTTATGATATTTCAGTTTGTGACAGTCTATGGATTTAATAATTCCGCTTCAAGAAAAGCCGCCTTACACAAACATGATCATTCCTATATTCAACGTTTATACAGTTCGGTTTCTGTAGCAAAGTTATTACTGTGCATACTTGCTGCAATAGCATACTTTACTTTTATTTTTACAACACCTCAACAGCAATTTGCCGCATATAAAGGTCTATATGCCGTTTTGTTTTTATATGTCATAGGCGAGTCATTGTTTCCCATGTGGCTTCTTATGGGATTGGAAGAGATGCGTTTTTTGGGAATATTAAATTTCATTTCCAGAATTGCGATGGTAATAGCTACCCTTCTCTGTATCAATTCGCCCGATGACTATGTATTATATGCCGGTTTTACAACTATCAGTTTTCTCATAAATGGCATACTTGGCAGTGGATTGGTACTGTTCAAACTAAAAATTCGCCCGACCATGCCTCAATTTGATGAAATAAAAGAAGTATTTCGTGAGGGGCTTCCCGTGTTTTTGTCTTTGGTGTCCATATATACCTATACATCATGCAGAATAATAATATTAGGACTATTTGCCGATGAAAATACGATAGGACAATATGCAGTCGGTGAACGCATTTCGAATGCACTGCAAATCTTTCCAGTTTCTGCATTAATTACGGCATTGTTACCGCGATTAACATCAATGTATAATAATGATAAAACTCGAACAATCCATCTTATGAAAAAAGTACAAAAAGCTATTTTGTTCTATGGATTGGTATTATCTGTGCCTGTCTTGTTTTTTGCACCCGATATGATCACCATAATTGCCAATTATCCTTATACTATTTCGATAGAAACATTGCGTATCCTTTTTGTATCAACTATATTTGTTCTTGCCAATACAGTAAGGGTGCAATTGTTTATCATTGCGGGTGACTTCAAAACATTCTCAAAAATCCATATTGTATGGTCTATTATCGGTTTACTCAGTGTTACATACTTCACTTCAGTATATTCGTATAGCGGTCTGGCTTGGAGCATTTCAGCATTGGAAGCTTGTATTCTTATCACAACAATTATTGTGCAACGATTACGAGGAGAGTCAATCTGATGAACAAGCACTATAATATTGTGACTCATATTCATGCTTTGCAATCACATATATCTTTGACGCTTATTGCAGGCATAGGTATATTTTTTTCCTTGCTTTCAAGTTTTGCAGTATATTCATTGTCTTTAGAATGGATACCTCTTGCCTTAGCTCTGAGCGTTGGAGGTATTGCTCTTATTGTCTATAAACCAGTGTATTGGCTGTATTTTGTTGCAGCAACCATGCGATTTCTTCTCTATGATGAAGAAGAAGGATTTAGCATATTCGAGTTGACCCTTGGGTTATTTTATCTTGTTACATTACTTTTTTGGCTGTTTTGGCATATCGTAGTGCAAAGAAAAGCACTCATCCGCAATAAACCGGATATGTTTCTTATTGCATTTTTATGCTGCATTCCATTAAATGGTATTATTGCATTATCGTATGGTGTGGAGCCGGTAAAATGGTTTCGCGAAATTCATAATTATCTTTTCATTCTTTACTATTTCCCAATACGGGAGTACATAACAAATAAAAAAGAACTTATCATACTTCTTGTTATTATAGCCATCGCTTTTACTTCTTTATCAATTCAAAATATTCTTGCTTATAAACGAGCAACGACTGATGCCAAGTATGCTTTTCAATTAATATTTGCTCGCAGTGCCGCAAGGGTGAACAGTGTATATTTCAGTTTATCTGCCGCATTCGGTTTTGTTGCACTTTCCTATATGAGGAATAATTACCTTAGAATTTTACTCACAGTTTTTGTACTCATCACCGTTGTTGCTTCATTGGCAAGTATGGCGCGGACCTCATGGGTTATTGTTATCGTATCCGCACTGTTCAGTCTGATCTTTGCTCCGCGCAATAATCGTTTATTCTTTACCACCGCACTCACAACAATTATACTCTGTACCGTTGCGGGTGTTATGCTATTTGGCGGAAAAAATGTCGCTATAGTAAAAAAGATTATTGACAAGCGATTGTCCTCCGTCGGAAAACTGAATGATTACTCATACTTAACACGTGTCAATGAAAACATAGTGGCTTGGGATCTCATTCAACAACTTCCCTTTGGCGGCAATGGCATTGGTAAGAACAAACTGCATTATGACTTAGTATTAAAGAATCATGAATATGTTTCCTATATTCACAATGGTTATATTGCATTGGCATATAAAGTCGGGATTCCTATGGCATTGCTGTTCTTTAGCTTTCTTGGTGGCTATACGATTATGACATTGCAGTACTTTTTCCAATCATCGAATACAATAACAAAAGGGTTAGCGCTATGTTGCTTTTTAGCGATGTGCGTCTATTTTGTTTCGAATATAGCCGGCTGCGTCTTTGATATTCGCCAGGGCGTATTCCTCACATTTATTATTATCGGTTTACTTAATACAATACCAACTATCGAAATCTCACTACAACAACATGGAGAATTATCATGGCAGAAGTAGTTCGTGAACAACTCTATGACATCATGTCAAGAAGACGTATATTTTTATTTGCCGTTTTTTTAGTTTTAGCACTTTATGCAGGGCGACTTGGTTATTTGCAACTTATTCAAGGTAATGTGTATCGCGTAAAAGCAGAAACTCAAGCAATAAAGGAGGTCACGGTTGCACCATTTCGTGGTAATATTTTTGATAGAAATAATGAAATTATTGTGCATAACTCCCCTTCTTTTTCTATTACACTTACTCCCAATGAATTTCATGAAGCTTCTATTCCATTGCTCTGTGATATTTTGAAAATGGATACGGCAGAAATATATACTCTATACAAAGAAGCCAAACGTTTTTCACAAGCAAAACCGTATAAAATATATCGCGATGCGAATATGGAAATCGTAGCAGCAATTGAAGAAAATAAAGACTGGATGCCCGGTATTGAAGTGACCGTCGAATCAAAACGATTATATCATGATGATTGCCACATGGCTCATACGCTTGGATATGCACGGGAAATAACCGAAACGCAATTACAAAAAAAGGGCGATTATTATCAAAAAGGCGATATTATCGGAACAACAGGATTGGAAAGCACTTATGAAGAATTTTTGCGTGGCACAAAAGGTGTCGAATTTGTTGCGGTCAATGCAGCCGGACAAAGAGTGGAAAGCTTTCGTGACGGTAATAATGATTTATTATCCGAAGAGGGATTTGATTTATACTTAGGAATTGATAAAAGATTGCAAACGCTTGCTGAAAAATTATTGGAAGGACGACGTGGTGCAGTGGCTGCCGTCAACCCCAATAATGGCGAAGTATTAGCATTGGCAAGTAAGCCGGACTTTGAATTAAAATCGTTCAGCGGCAGAGTACCCAAAGAATTATATACAAAATTAAGTACCGATGAAGCTAATCCCCTCTTCAACCGTGCAACACTAACACGTTATCCGCCCGGCTCAACATTTAAAATGTTTATAGGTCTTGTCGGCTTGCAAGAAGGTATTATTACTCCATCAACAACATTGCATTGCGCAGGCGGCTACACGTATGGAGGAAGAACATGGAAATGTCACGGTGGTGTTCATGGCAATATTAATTTACAAAGAGCTATTCACGTGTCATGCAATGCATACTTTAATCAACTTGCTCAAAGAATAGGCATTGATAAATTCAGTTATTATGGCAAACAATTCGGTTTCGGCGAAAAAACAAATATTGATATTCCCGAAGATTCACGTGGTTTACTGCCTGACCGAGCATATTTTAAGAAACGTAAATTAAGCGATAAAGAAATTATAGGACGATTAACAAACTTGGGAATCGGACAGGGTGAATTGGGTGTAACCCCTCTGCAAATGGCGGTCTATTGTGCTGCTCTTGCCAACAAAGGAACAATTTATCAGCCCCATATTGTATCCAAAATCTATAATAGAAAATTGAAAAAAATGCAGATGCAAAGCTATGGTGAGAAAAAAATTGATATTGATGAACGGTGGTTTGATGTCATTCGCCAGGGCATGTTTGATGTGGTTAACACTCCCGGAGGAACTGCCGCCGGTGTGAAATTACCGGATGTGGTTGTATGCGGTAAAACAGGTACTGCTCAAAATCCCCATGGCAAAGATCACTCATGGTTTATATGCTTTGCGCCCATAGAAAATCCACAAATTGCAATGTGTGTTATGGTCGAAAATGCCGGATTCGGTGGAACGGTCGCCGCACCGATTGCAAGAGAAATTCTTGATTTATATTTTCATCCAGACAAAGAAATTCCTAAAAATTCACCCTTTGATTCTACACGATTTGAAAAACCTAAAAAAGAAGATTCAACAAACAAACCAACACAACCTTCACAACCAATACAAAGGACAACAGCATTCAGAGACGCAATATTACGACGCGAATAATATGAATCACTTTACAAAAATATATATCAGAGTACCATTATGTTTTTTGCTGATTATTGCTTTTTGGGGATGCGAACATAAGAAAAGCACTTCATCGGAAAAGATTATTATTACATTCTGGCATTTTTGGTCTGAACCATCACAAAAAATGGCTTTGCAGACTATTATCGAAGAATTTGAACAACAAAATCCGACTATTGATATTCAAACCACAGAATTACAATGGTCAGATGGCAAAGCCAAACTTGCCATGGCAATCCAAGCACAAAAAGCGCCCGATATAATGCATATTGGTTTAGAATGGGTACAAGAATTTGCACAAGCAAAAGTTTTGCATAATTTTCCTTCTCATGACACTCGATTTCCTGCATTAACCTCAGCTCTTTCCTACAATAATACACCGATAGCAATGGGATGGTTGGTTAATACAAGAGCAATAATTCTTGATACCGTATTGCATTGTGATTCATTAAAAACGTGGGCAACTTTTTCAAGCTATATTCAAAAGTATGCGCAGAAACATCCGCAAAAACATGCCATTGGTATTCATGCAGATGAACCGTTAAATATCAGTAAAAAAACATTACCTTGGCTATGGAGTGCAGGCAGTTCTATTTTTAGAACATATCCTATTTCCGAATCATTCGACAAAAAAGCACTTGATGGTTTGCACTATTATCTGCAATTATCACACTATGGTCTCATGGAAAAAAGTCGTGTATTAGACGAACAATTTACTCAACATTCTTTGCATTCGGTTCTTACAGGTATGTGGATCATTGCCAATCCGATGATAGAAAACAACACACAGAAATATACAGTGTTACCAACAATACCAACAGCCGAAAATACTATGCAAGGTGCAAGTATATTATCGGCGGATTGCCTTTCAATTGCTGCACAATCACAATACAAAAAGCAAGCGGAAACATTTATTCGCTTTCTTACTGAATATCGCAACTCAAAACGTTTTTCTATCGCTGTTCCTGATGCCGGTTTTCCTGCCGACACAGCAATTATCAATGACAATGAATTACAAAATAATCCATTGAGAAAAGGATTTTTACAACAAACATTATACTCTTCACCGATTATTGCATCTCCCATCACAGCCGAGGCAATTTCTCTGTTTGAAAAAGAAATTATGTATGCTTTTTACCGGAAAAAAACTCCGGAACAAGCATTGGCTGATGCAAAAATGGAAATTCAATTATTGGAAGAGCGAATTTCCCAAAGAAAATAACTCTATCAGTTTTCTTCATCGGTATTTAGAGTTTTTTCTTCCTCTTCTGCTATATTTTCTGGTATTTCCATTATTGGTGATTCTGTGACAGTGTCTGATTCCAATAAAATATCTTCACTTTCTTCGACATTCTCTGCTTCATCCACTGCTAAAGTGTTAATGGTAATATCGTTTTCTTCCTCTTCGGATATTTCTTCCTCTTCGGATATTTCTTCCTCTTCGGATATAGTTTCCGGTATTTCCATTATTGGCGATTCCGTGACAGTGTCTGATTCTAATAAAATATCTTCACTTTCTTCGACATTCTCTGCTTCATCCACTGCTAAAGAAGTGGTAATATCATTTTCCGGCTCTTCGATGGGAGTACTGACTTCTTCTTTATTCATTTGCTCCATAGCTGCAAGAATTGCTCCTTGAGGACTATGTTCCATCAATTCTTCAATTTCTCTCAATTTCGGTAAATCGGATAATTTATTTATACCAAAAACACGCAAAAATTCATCCGTCGTAGAATACAATAATGGTTTACCGATTGTTTCTGCCCTACCTGAAATTGTGACAAGATTTTTTTCCAATAATGCATTCACAACCTCACCGGAATTTACGCCGCGAATGGCATCAATTTCCGAACGTGTGGTGGGTTGTTTATAGGCAATAATCGCCAATGTTTCCAAAGCTGCTTGCGATAAACGACGGCGTGATTTCGATTTTAATAATCGTTGTACATACTCGCCGTATTGAGGGGTGGTTGCAAATTGGAAACCGCCGCCAACATTAACAATGCGGAAAGGTCGGGAAGAAAAATCCAAATCCAGATTTATCTCGCCAATCAACTCGTCAAAATATTCGGGCGTGAATGTCCCCCACAAATCTTCTTGCGGAGCCGGCTCTTCACCATTGTCCGCAACGGTTGTTTGTTGATTAAAATCTTCAAGAATAAGAAAACGGAATAAATCACGTACAGTTAATGGATCATCAGAAGCAAAAATAAGAGCTTCCAATGCTTTGCACTGTTTATTACGTTCAAGTGTTAGAAAATATGGGGTTTTTGTTGCTGCCATTGATAGTGTTAATAGTTGAATAAATACAAAATATTAATTTTTCTTGGAATAGGCAATACGAGGATCAACAATAGAATACAGTAAATCCGAAATTAAAATTCCAACAAGAGTAAGAATTGCCGAAATGGTAAATACTGCCATAATCATAGGATAATCACGCGCTACTAATGCCTTAAAAGAAAGTTCACCCATTCCCGGGATACTAAAAATAGTTTCAATAATAACCGAACCGCCAATTAAACCGGGTAAAATTCCCGCAAGCAATGTAATAATCGGGATAAGAGAATTGCGTAAAGCATGAACAAATATCACTTTTTTTTCACTTAGACCTTTTGCACGTGCTGTACGAATATAATCTTGTCTTACTGTTTCCAACATAGCCGAGCGCATTTGACGTGATATATAGGCAAAGCTGCCATACGTATAAATAATCATCGGTAATACTAAATGTGCAGCATAATCATTCATCTGACGAAAAAATGACCAATTCACCGAAAAATTAGGCGAGCGCAGTCCCCCCGACGGAAATATACTGATAAATTCATAATTACATAAAAATGTGATGGCAAGCGTACCTACCCAAAATGTCGGTAATGAATGAAGAGCAAATAAAAGGAATGTGGACAATTTATCGAGAAAACTGCCTTGATTCGTTGCCGAATATATCCCCAATGGAATAGCTATCACATAAGCAAGAAAAACGGCTGCTATATTCATGAATAATGTCACAGGCACACGCTCAATTAATTTTTCGAGTACAGGACGATTATCTTGGAAAGAATCACCAAAGTATGGAACTGATCGTGTTTTCAATGCCGACAGATTCACTTGACCATTGGCAAATGCCTCACGGAAATCAAGCATCATCATATCACCCATCCATATCACATATTGCTGCCATACCGGTTTATCCAAATTCCATTGCTTACGTACAAGTTCGATAATTTTAGCATTTATTCCCGTCGAACCACTCATATTACCGTCCGCACCGGCACCCACCTTCAATGCAGCCGGATCACCCGGAGCTAAACGGCTTATACTGAACGAGATAAGCGTAATAATAAACAATGTTGGGATAAATAACAGTATCCGCTTTATGATGTACTCTACCATATCTTTCTTTCAAAATGATGCGCAAAGATACGAAAGCAGTAACCGTCCGAAAAATTGCCACGTCTATTTCTTAGGCAACATCAAAAAAACCGTGCCCCGAACCATACGATGCCAGAAATGCTGCACGCAGTTTCTGATGTTCCGGCTTACGTAAATGTGGATCTGCTTCTATCACGGCAAATGCCTCACGTCGCGCCATCGTTATTATATCTCCGTCGGACACCAAGTCAGTATAACGAAACTCCGGCATGCCACTTTGTCGGGTGCCTAATATGTCGCCCGGACCGCGCAATGTCATATCCACTTCTGCTATCTTGAACCCATCATTTGTGTCCTCCATCGTTTTTAAACGCAGCACCGTTGCCCGCGCAGCCGACAGCTCTTCCGGCTTTTTGCCTATGTGATAACGGAAATGATCTTTCGTTGCCAAAAAACAATATGATTGCTCCGCACCACGCCCTACTCGCCCACGCAGTTGATGTAATTGAGCCAAGCCAAAACGTTCCGCATTTTCAATCAACATCACGGTGGCATTTGGCACATCTATCCCCACTTCTATCACCGTTGTTGCCACCAATATGTCATATTCACGCCTATAAAATGCTTTCATCACATCATCTTTCTCATACCACAGCATCTGACCATGAAGCAAGCCCACTCTAAGGTCGCCAAAAATTTCCGTTTGCAAATGCTCATAATGTTCAACTGCCGATTTCAGCTCCATCTTCTCGCTTTGTTCCACCAAAGGATACACGATATATGCCTGACGACCTTTCGCAACCTCCGCACGGATAAAGTCAAAATATGTGCGCAATTCATTCTCAAAGATAATCTTCGTCCGTATAGGCTTACGGTTCTTAGGCAATTCATTGATAATTGAGACATCCAAATCACCATAAAGTGTCATACTCAAAGTGCGCGGAATGGGCGTGGCAGACATCACCAATATATGCGGCACCAAACGCTCTTCTCCATGAGAATCCATCGCCATTGAACGCAGCTTTGCCCTTTGCATCACACCAAAACGATGCTGCTCATCAATCACGATAAGTCCAATTTTATGATACACTAAGTTTGACTCATTTTTAGATGTCATTCCCCCGAATAGAGCATGAGTCCCCACCACAATATGCGCCCTCCCCGAAGCGATTTCTTCTTGCACCGAAGCACGGACTTTCTTTTTCTGACCGCCCACAAGCTGCACCACATTTACTCCCAGCCCCTCGAATAATGCTGAAATTCCCCGATAATGCTGCTCCGCCAATATCTCCGTTGGTGCCATAATCAATGTCTGAAAACCCGATTCCACCGCCATCAACATAGCAAATACCGACACGATGGTTTTCCCCGAACCGACATCGCCTTGCAATAAACGGTTCATCGGTTTGCCCGAACGAAAATCATCGGCAATCTCATTGAGCACACGCTTTTGCGCCGAAGTCAACTCAAAAGGCAAACGATCGAGCAAAGTACGTGCTTTTGTGCTGCGCGGCTCTATCGTCACACCTTGCTCTTGCACACGATTACCCCGCCGACGCAATGCCAATATCATCTCGAAAAAAAACAGTTCCTCGAACTTCAACCGTCGTTTAGCCCAGCCGATTTCACGCAAATTTGTTGGTGCATGCAAAGCAGCAAATGCCCGCCCAAGCTCCGGCAAATCATATTGCCCCAGCATCGCCGCCGGAAAACATTCCTCAATCTTGTCCCCATCATATTCCAAAGCCGTCAAAGCCAATCGCCGCAATAATGCCATCCAAATTCCCGCGCTCTTAAGCTCTTTAGTTATCGGATATTGCGGCACTATTACTCCCTTAGCAAAAAGCTCCTCGTCCTCATCATTCACCCGCTCAATCGTCGGATGATGGAATTGCAATTTTCGAAATCGCTCCTCAAACTCGGGATTGCCCGACACTACATAGGTGCCATCTTGTTGCAACACTTTCTCATAATAGCCCACCTGCTGAAAAAACACAAGCTCAGCCGCCTGCGGCGAATCATCACGCACGGTGACTATGAGCATCTTACGACCGCCCGCAAATTCCTGACGACGAATGGCATGGACACGCACTATTACTGTGGCTTCTCGGCGATATTGTACCTCCGACACTATATCATCAGACTTCAACTCCGAAAATAAAGTCTGCTTCCGGCAACGTTCCGCCAATGATGCAAGCGAAAAAATCGAACTTCTATCCAAATAGGCACGCGGCACATAACGCAGTAAATCCAATGTAGTGTGGATGCCGAGACCAATAAATGCCTCTGCCCGCTTCGGACCCACTCCCTTCAAAAACTGTATCGGCGTAAAAGTATTTTCCACTGCATCTATCCTCTTGAAAAACCAATCCCTGCAAAATTACTGCAAATCTGTCGGCAAACTTACCAATCGCTCAATGAGAGCATAGCCATACATGGACCATAGCATATCAGCAATATATCACCAAGACCGCATATTGAGATAAAAGCATATCATCGCATTCTCCGCAAAGGCAGAATAGATAATGATAATCTACAATGTCAAATCACACATAGATAAATTTATTTCTATCCAAGATATTTTCTTCATCAAGTCGGTATGCTGCAAGGTGTCCGCCTTTTGCTACGCTATAATCTAAGCAACAAATATTTTCTTTATATAATGATGGTTCGCCTTTGAGCCAATAATGTCCGAAGAAAACAAATTTGTCCTTGCTTTGATAATAATAATCTGATAATAATTCCGTACTCTCAATAGGATATTCCGGTAAATTTTCAAGTGGTTCAATACTTATTGATTTATATGTCATATCGGAAGGATTTTCCCACCATTTAATTCGTATTTCTGTTCTTCGTGTTCCGTCTTTATCCATAAAAAAAAGTCCCTCGGGCATTTTTATTTCTTTTCCTTTTAATGTCAGTTCAACCGCTTCATGCAATGGAGTTTCTTTTTTTACTGATTGATAAATTAGTTCATCGGTTAATCGGTTATTTACCAATAATTGTCGCAAATAATCAATACTTTTTTTGTCCCAACAGGCATGAACAGCTCTGAAAGTATCCGTTTCATAATAAAGCGGCAAAGTCTTGAACCAGTCCAGATAATCTTCATACTCTTTTTGGAGGTTCTGAAATTGTTTTAAGGTTTCATAATGCTGAATAATATTTTTAATGAGATGCTTTCGTAAATGCCCTCCTTCGGTTTCTTGAAAATGGAAACACAGCGCATTATATTCATGATTTCCCATTAAAGCAATGGCATTGTCACTGTCAACCATTGATTTCACTATTTCAAGGGTTTCCCTAATTTTCGGACCCCTGTCAATATAATCCCCAACAAATAGAACTTTTCTGTCAGGATGGGCATATACTCCTTTATTTTTTGCATAACCCAACTTCAGCAATAATTGTTCAAGTTTGTCTGCATGTCCGTGAATATCTCCAATAAGATCTATCATAGTGTATAAAGTATTATGTGAATTATAGCACAATCTGTACAGTAGGAAAGTAAACAATGTATGCACATTGAACATTATATCCAACTATATCAGCAATGCCATGTATGTTCTCTAAACTACAAAATTTTTGGCTCTTGCAATATAATGAATGCAATGTCCATAATCATTCGTATTTTTTCCATATTATTCATTATCATCAATATTAAAAGCGTTTAGAATTTCTGTCCATTTTTGTTGAAGAACAGTTTTATTGGGGAGTTTTGTTTCGTAATCGGCTATAAGTGTGGGCGAAAGGCTTCTGTTTAAGGCATATTCTACTACCGTGTCGTCTTTGCCTTTACAGAGCAAAATGCCTATACTTGGGTTTTCGTATTCAGTTTTTACATCACGGTCGAGTGCTTCGAGGTAGAAATTGAGTTGCCCCAGATGTTCGGGCTTAAAGCGTTCTATTTTGAGTTCGATAGCCACCAAGCTGCGCAGTTTTCTGTGATAAAACACCAAATCAATGGCAAAATCTTGATTACCTACCTGCAAAGGATATTCTTCACCCATAAATGCAAAATCGCGTCCAAATTCCAATAAAAAAGCCGTGATATTGTGGGAAATGGCTTTTTGTAAGTCTTTTTCAACATGTTGTTCGGGCAGATTCAAGAGTTCCAACACATACGTATCTTTAAAAACATTGGTAATGTCTTGCGGCAAAGTCTTATGCGCCTCGCTGAGTTGTGCATTCCCAAGCATTACTCGCTCATAATATGAGGAATTGATTTGACGTTCAAGTTCTCTTTTGGATAGGCGTTCTTTGATGCTTAACCGCACATAAAACTCACGTTCTTGTGCTGTTTTACAAGAAGAAAAAATAATTGTGTGATGCGTCCAATCTAATTCTCTCACCAGTGGTGCGAGTTTTGGCTCATCTTTGTACGTTTCATAAAACTGCTTCATACGCCAGAGGTTTTGGGCAGAAAATCCCTTTATATTCGGTTCGGTTTTGGCAATAAATTCCGCCAGCTCTTTTACAACAGATTTTCCCCATGATTTTGCGCTTACTTGCAGATGCAAATATTCACCAATATTCCAATAAAGCATTACCAATTCATGATTAACGGCTTGGTAAGCACGCTGTTTGGCTTCTGCAATCAGCTTTGTGATATACGAAAATTGAGTTTGTAGTTCCATGAGTCCTTTTTCATTTTAATTTTTTTTCGATACAATGTAATTATCGCTGCCGAGCTTGATTGTATGTTTTTATATCTGTGTGTCGGGAAGATTTTCGAGCTGTATGCCACAAGATAAAAAGCGTACATTGTGCGCAAGATTCATCAATTTCATGCTACCAACTCTATCATAATTTCTGACATCAGGAAAGTGATACTTGACTATTTCGGCTGGATAATGGCAAACATTTTTTTCTCTTTGGATAACTTTCTCAAAATTTTCACATTTTGCAGAACCTAACTTCAGCAATAATTGTTCAAGTTTGTCTGTATGTCCGTGAATGTCTCCAATAAGATCTATCATAGTGTATAAGTATATATCCATCTGTATCAGCTATGTCATATATGTTCTCTAAACTACAAAAATTTAACTACATACTCTCACCCCTAATAATCGCTTTTGTCCGTGTTTCTATGGCTTGGAAAGCACAGAGAGCAATGAAGATAGGGCGTTTCCTCGTAATTTGCACTTAGTTTTTCAACACAAATGTTATCGAAGTTCATGGCTACAGCACAGCAAAAAGGAGGAAAGACCTCTTCGACGGGTCAGATATTGACATCCATACCAATGTGGGTGCTCGGTATAGTATTCATTGTGACAACATTGATTTTTTTCAGAGAGAATATCTTCGGGAAGGGTTATCTGTGGGATGATGTGGCGGAGTATATCTACCCGTTTACGACATATTCGGCACGACTTACCGCCGAAGGCCAGATACCGTTTTGGAATCCCTATACATTTTCGGGTATGCCGTTCGCAGCGGATTTCCAGACACAGTATTGGTATCCGTTCCATACGATGGCATTTTTATTTTTGGATAATCAAGGTAATTTATCGCCAAAGTTCGTGGAAAGCATTGTGTTTTTGCATGTATTACTCGCGCAATGGACAATGTATATGCTGTGTCGTTATAAGGGCATCAGCGGCATGGGGTCGGTGTTGGCGGCAGTGGCATTCAGTTTTTCGGGATCGCTGGCAGTACGCACCATCCACCCTATGGTCGTCTATCACATGGCATGGTTCCCTTTGTTTTTGATGCTCATAGATAAAGCGGCTTTTCAAAAGAATATAAAGTCATTATTCGGTGCGGCTTTGGTGCTGGGGCTTATGCTCATCTCGGGTCACCCGCAAACGTCGGCTTTTTGTTTGATTTTTACGGTGATATATTTACTGTGGATGGGTATTGGCGCATTAAAAGCCAAGGAGTTGAGCGTTGCAGGATTTGGTACAGGGGCAGCAACAGCTATTGGGACTATAGTACTCGCGGCAATGATGGTCGCTATACAATTCCTTCCGGCAAAAGAACTTGCAGATTTGTCCGAACGGAGCGAAATCACCTATGAAAAAACAGCTGACGGCTCTTTGATGCCCTCACAGTTGTTAACAGCTATTGTTCCTAATCTCTATGGGAAATCGTTCCCCGGGAAATCCGATCCGCCGTATTATTTGCAAGATGCAGAAGGCAAACCGGCAGAAACCCATTACTATTGGGATACTTCTTTTTACTTCGGCAGCGTCACTCTCATTTTGGGTCTATTCGGTGTTTTGACTTTATGGAATACCCGTTTTGGTTCTTTTATTATAACGATGTGCGGCATTGCCTTTCTCTATGGCTTAGGTAAAAATGGCTTTTTGCATCCCCTTTTGCAGGATATTCCCGTTCTTGGTTCCTTTCGTAATCCTGCCCGTATGATGTTTTATTGGAGTTTTGGTTTATCTATCATGGCGGGTTTTGGCTTTGATGCCTTGCGCAATGCGGATAAATCTGCTGTTATCAAACGTTTTTTGATACCTGCGGGTGTCATTTTAGCTATTGCCTTACTTGTGTCTATTGGGGCTTTGAATGGTATGCTTGGTACGCCGGAGAATGCAGTTGATGCGGTGAGCGGTTTCGGTATGCAGGCATTGGTGATGATTATTGCGGCATTTATTATTGGTCATATTGTTCATCGCGGATGGGTAAACCCCGTAGTGGGCGGAGCCATTGCGACGGTATTGATCTTTATTGATTTGACAATTTCATATTCGGGATTCAGTGCTTCGAAGGAAAATCCGGCACAGCAATTTGCGCTTGATGAGCAGACAAAACAATCGTTTGCAATTAAGCCACCGCAAGAAATTTTCCGGGTTTCGATGCGCAATAAATATGGCATGGCTATGAAAAGGAATCAGGGACCATTGGATAATATTATGTTATTCGAGGGCTATAACCCAATATTGCTCTCACGTCGCAGCCCCATGGCACAAACATCAAAGGAAGCTGCCGATCTTTTGAATATTCGTTATGAACTCGTTATTGATTCGATGCGTGGTCAATTAGCATTTGCCGAAAGACCAAGTGTACTGCCCCGTGCACGTATGGTCTATGATGTGAAAATTGTTCCGACGGATAATGTGAAATCGGTAATGAAAGCCGGAGGCATAGACTATAAACATCAATCGGTCATCGAAGAACAATTACCGGAAAAACTTTCGGGAAAATCTGCCGACAGCGTCAAACATAGCATTGTATGTACTTCTTATACGGACAATGAATTCAGCTATACCATTGAAACCGAGGAGCCGGGATTATTATCATTGAGTGAAATCTGGTATCCGGCATGGAAAGCAACCATAGATGGCAATGAAACTCCGATGTATAGAACCAATTACAGCTTACGCGGAGTCTATGTGCCAAAGGGTAAACATACCATTACCATGAAATATGATTCGGCAAGCTTTGCCACAGGAAAAATGCTGACCATCATTGGACTTGTCCTTTGCGGCGGCGGTTTTGTCGTAACAATGGTAATGGATAAAAAAAAGAAATCATAAATGCAAAGGATAAAAATAGATGAAAACACTCTACATAGCAGGTAATTGGAAAATGAATATGTCGCCCTCGCAGGCAGAAATATTTATGCAAGAATTAATCGCAACAATGCCCGCAGCTCATGACCGATGTGAAGTTATTGTATGCCCTCCATATCTTGCATTAAGCACCGTTGCAAAACAAATCGAAAACACTCGCATCATGTTGGGTGCTCAAAATTGTCATGAACAAGAAAAAGGTGCTTATACGGGAGAAATTTCCGCTGCGATGTTGGCAGATATAGGAGTGAAATATTGTATAGTCGGACATTCGGAACGACGACGTGATTTTCAGGAAACCGATACACACATTGCAAAAAAGATTATGGCACTGCTTGCAAAAAATATACGCCCTATTTGGTGTGTGGGAGAAACCCTTGAAGAAAGGCAAACGGGAATGACTTTTGAGCGCATCCGTTCCCAAGTAACGACAACATTGGATTGCTTAAAAGGACAGGATTGTTCTTCTCTGCTTATTGCCTATGAACCAATTTGGGCAATAGGTACGGGACTTGCCGCCACGCCGGAGCAAGCCGAAGAAGTACATAGTCATATCCACCATACTATCGCATCATATTCCATAGATTTGCCTATACTTTATGGCGGCTCGGTCACGGCAGAAAATGCAGAATCACTTCTGAGTCGTGAAGCAATAAACGGCGCACTTATCGGTGGGGCTGCACTCTCAGCACAATCATTTAATACAATTATCAACACAGCCCATTCTCTCATCAATTAATTGCCTTACCGTGTATTTATCTGTACCGAATATTATCTCTCTTACACGTGTTATTATGGCACCGGTTGTCTATATATTATTAACAGCCCAAGGAAGCCTAACCTCAAAAATAGCGGTAATCATATTTATTCTCGGTGCGCTGACCGATTATTTTGACGGATGGATTGCACGTCGCTATAAACAACAAACAGAATTCGGGATATTTTTTGATCCTCTCGCAGATAAAATATTAACAGCATCGGCATTTTTTGCTTTTGTAACAATGGGAATATTACCGTTGTGGATGGTTCTTATTGTCATATTTCGTGATGTGTTTACCACATTTTTACGATTATTTGCCGATGAAATACGATTATCCATAAAAACATCTCGTTCAGCAAAAGTAAAAACATTTATTCAAATGGTATTTATTATTTATTTGCTGATTTTATTATTTATTTCCACCACAGAAATATCAGCCCCCATTCGAGCCCAAGCAACACAATTGCTCTATGGCACTTATACCGATTGGGCAATGTCATTATTAACGGCATATACCGTATGGACTTCGATCGAATATATTTTTGCTAATCGGGAAGTCATTCGTCGTTTAATGACCAAAGAAGGTCATGATTATTCGGCAATACTATTGGGAAGTTTTTTTGGTATTGGTTTTTTGCCCAAAGCTCCGGGTACATTTGGTTCTTTAGCGGCTCTTTTATTAGTTTTATTTTCTCCACCGTGGTATGTCTATGCCATCAGTGCGTGTATTGCAACTCTTATCGGTTTTTGGGCAATTCCATCAATGGAAAAGCGCATTGGCGATGATTCACCAAGTATTGTTATTGATGAAGTAGCGGGAATGTGGCTTACATTTGCTCTTCCTTCTGTCACGATAGGATGGGTATGGGCATTGGTGGGATTCGGACTATTTCGGCTTTTTGATATATGGAAACCCTACCCTATTCGTTTATTGAATGAACAAATGGGTGCAATATGGGTAATAGCAGATGATATTATTGCCGGATTATATGCAGGATTTTGTCTCTTTAGTCTCTATTGGACTTACAATATTTTCTACCTTGTGTATCTTGGTATGAAATAATCATTTTTTCTACTTTATGTCTCAACGGAAAATCCGATTATGAAGACAGCACTATTTATCATAGTATTGGTTATTGTTTCCTGCCAAGCACGGGGGCAAACTCAATGGCAAGCCAAAGTATTACCTCCGGATTACAAAGACTCCTATTGGTTAGATATATATTTTTTACCGAGCGACACTCTCTTGGGTTGGGCAGTTGGTGCAAAAAATTCTCCCCCTGTCGCTTCAAAAGATGGTGCTGTGGCTCGTACTACCGATGCCGGAAAAACATGGGAATGTGTGACAATTATCGGTTCACAGATGTTGGAAAGTGTTCACTTCCTTGATAAAGATGTGGGCTATGCTTCAGGCACCAAAGGGATATATAAATCCATAAATGGTGGCATAAATTGGACGGAACTCACTTTACCGGACACACTTGGCGGCTGGGGTTGTCATTTTATTGACAGAGATAATGGTCTCTATATCGGTGGAGGTTGCGGTAATAATCGCAATAGCAATCCGCAGCGTTTTTACAGAACAAGCGATGGCGGCATTACATGGACACGAACAGTCTATAATGTACCCGACAATGCATTAACTGACCCTTTACTTATTGAAAAAGACGGACTAGGTTATGCAAGCGGAAGTGGCTGGATATGGCGAACATTAGATGGCGGAAGAACATGGCGAGTGTGGATTTCCACCGGAAATATCAAAGGATGGCAAGAAGAAATTACGAATATTGGTGACAGTTTTTTAGTACCCACATCGGGACTTGATTGTAATAGCAATGAAAATTACGGCGATTTGCGTTTTACCACCGATGCCGGAAAATCATGGAATACTTTTGCGACAGGCTTTAATATGTTCGGCACATATTTAACCTCTGCAATATCGGGATGGGGTGCAGGTACTGATTTTAAGGTCTATTACACGAATGATGCCGGAAATTCATGGATAAATTTAAACTGTGGCATACCGGAATCAGATCAATTGGACGATATATTTTTTATTCATGATGATTGGGGCTGGGTTGTCGGAACAAATATCTATGAATACAGAACAGTACAACCGCGTCCAATAACAATTTTGCTTAATCGGACAATGCCATTATGCCCGGGCGATACTATTGAGTTAACCGCAGACCAAGACTATGAGAATTATCGCTGGTCTAATGGCGCAACAGGAAAAACACTACGAGTAACAAAAGCCGGGAAATATTCTGTGACAGGTAAGGATACTTGGTCTTGCCTTGATGTCACGGCAGATATAGAAGTACTGTTTTATCCCGTAAAAACTCCAACTATTCAATTATCGGGTTCGACAATTTTGTGTAATGAAGGTGATTCATTGGAATTATCTGCGCAACAATGGTCACAATATCCAATCACATGGTCAAATGGCTCAAAAAATACTACCATCACAATTAGTGACAGCGGTGCATATTGGTTTAGCGGTATTGATGAAAATGGCTGCGCATTCATAAGTGATACCATACAAATCACAAAAGCTGTCATTCAAAGACCTACTGTACGTTTGTCCGATAAACCACAATTTTGTATTGGCGACAGCATAACATTAATGGGATCGGATGGTTTTACAGATTATATATGGAATAATGGATTACAATCGAAATCAATAATCGTCAAACAAAGTGGCATCTATTTTTTCAAAGCATTGGATATATATGGTTGCGAACGCATCAGTGACACCATCACTGTAACAGTATTACCTATAAAAAATAGTTTAGTATTTCTCAATACAGCATTACCCATACGTTTTGACTCCATTAATGCACAAAAAATATATTGCAAAGAAATAATCATAAAAAACACAGGAATAGCGACAACAATTCTCTTCCCGTATTTTATCCGCAATACTGTTTTTTCTCTACCACCATCACAATTTCCATTACGGCTTGCCACAGGAGAAGAAAAATCGCTCACATTGTGTTTTGCGCCGGATACCATCGGATTTCATTGTGATACCTTAATTATTAATGATACATGCAAAAACCATAGATTACCCGTACAAAGTTCACTGCTTACTTTGGGTGATATAACCATAGACGGCGCATGTGATATTCCACTTCGAGTACGCATGAAACGTTCCGGTTCGACATATTACATAGCACCACCCCATCCCAACCCTACCTCCGATGGTTTGCGGCTATTAGTTATCGGAAAAAGTGACTTTGAGTCTGTGCCATATATACGAATCATTGATAATCTGGGCAATGTCATAACCACAACTGATACCCCGAATCGGCTCCGGACAGCACATAGCGAAACAGGTCAATATGAATGGCAAATCAGCACTCAAGGATGGATGCGAGGACATTACGCCGTAATTTTGCATATAGAAGACAGCGTTTTGTGTTATCCATTCACAGTATATTAGACGGTAAAAAACAATGTGGACAATATCTAATGGTTTGAGTTTCATACGTTTACTTATGTCATTGCCATTAGCGTATTTTCTCTGGACCTATGACACAGCCGGAGTGATTGTGATGGGTGTTGCCGCATATATTTCCGATATTTTGGACGGTTGCCTTGCCCGAAGACTCAATCAGATTTCAGAATGGGGTAAAATTATTGACCCTATAGCAGATAAAGTTTTTGTGGGAACAGCAGTGATCGTTATGATAATGCAGCAACGCATTCCTCTATGGTTTGTGGCAATCGTACTCGGCAGAGATTTACTCATAGTCACAGCCGGAGCATGGTACTCAAAAAAGCATAACTTTGTCCTGCCATCCGTCTTCGCCGGCAAAGCGGCAGTCGTAGCCATTGCATTTGCATTACTCATACATGTCATAGGCGTGCCGACGATAGAGCCATACACACTGTGGTGGGCTTGTTTGCTGATGGCTTTTTCATTGTATGTCTATGGACATCGTTTATACAAACATATTTCTCAATAACATTAGTATTTTCATGGGTTTTTTTGACAAAATTAAGGCGAAAGTCACATCAGTTTTTGAAGCGGTCGGATTTGATAAATTAGTGTCGGGTTTAGAAAAAACGCGCGCAGCTTTTGTGAACCGTTTGCAAAAAGTATTAGGCGGCGGCAGAAAAATTGACGCACAATTATTAGATGAAGTCGAGGAAATACTCATTACATCAGATATAGGCGTAACCACATCTGCAAAAATTATTGAGAATGTCAAAGCCACTGTAAAAAAAGAGCGTTTTGAGAATGCAGAGCAAATCTATGATTTAATAAAACAGGAAATTCTCGCAATTTTTGCCAAAGCACAACAACAATGGACTCCTTTGGATTATAATTTGACAGGAAAATCAAAGCCATATTCTATGCTTATTGTTGGCGTTAATGGTGTGGGTAAAACAACGACAATCGGTAAATTATCGAATAATTTCAAAAATCATGGAAAAAAGGTTATCATTGGTGCAGCCGATACCTTTCGTGCAGCCGCCAATGAACAATTGGAAGTTTGGGCAGAGCGAGCAGGCGTGGACATAGTTTCCCAACATCAGGGAGCTGACCCTGCTGCGGTTGCTTTCGATACTATGAATGCCGCACTTGCACGAGATACCGATGTAGTGATTATTGATACAGCAGGCAGATTACACAATAAAACACATCTTATGACCGAACTGGAAAAGATAGGTCGTGTCATGAAAAAGAACAGAGCCGATGCGCCCAATGAAGTATTGCTTGTGTTGGACGCAACCACAGGACAAAATGCCTTGCAGCAAGCAAGGGAATTTACAAAAGTGGCACCGCTCACCGGCTTAATTCTTACGAAATTAGACGGCACGGCAAAAGGTGGCATCGTCATAGCCATCACAGATGAATTGCAACTTCCGGTACGATTTATCGGCGTTGGTGAAAAAATTGATGATCTTCAGCTATTTGATCCTGTCGCTTATGTCGAGGCATTATTTGAACAACCGGAAAAGGCAGACAGCTAATTATGTCCGATAATATCATTTTATTATGATAATTATCATTTTTGCCATGAGTGCTGCACTCTATTTTTGCACAAAAATTCATTATTCATTACTTTATTATGCCAATTATTACATCTCTCGATCCAAGAATTACACGACTTGGAATACCGGAACACTTTGACACACCTCCATCCGCAAAAGAAGAGTTGGATCAATTTCAAACATTTGAAGTATTTTGCAGGGAAAAAACCGGTGCTCATCATGTGCATGTGGGTTCTGTGCATGCTCCTTCACCGGAGATTGCTTTAAGTTTTGCAAAAGAACAATATGGCAGACGAGGCAAAGTACTCAATATGTGGGTTGTAAAAACTGCCGATGTCTATGTCATGGATGAACAAGATGCTGATATGTTCGAAACCGCAGGCGAAAAAGGATACCGCGACGTTGTGGACTATGCAAGAGTACGTGACCGCATTGATGCTTTTAAACAAAAACAACAAACTATACTTGAATAATAACTTCTTCAAATACCTATGGCAATCCAAAATTTACTTTTAAGAATGGCTGATGATGCCCTCATTATTGGTCACAGAAATTCAGAATGGACAGGTCTTGGTCCAATATTAGAGGAAGATATTGCATTTTCTTCAATAGCACAAGATAAAATAGGACATTCACTTGCTTTATTCACCATGTTGCAAGAATTTACGGGACTTACTCCCGAGCAAGCGGCTTTTTCACGTAATGCACAAGATTATACAAATTGCCAATTAGTCGAATATCCTATTGGTGGTTATGATTTCAGTTTAATGCGTCATTTTCTTTTTGATACAGCAGAATTATTGCGCTATCAATTATTGCGTGACAGTTCTTTTGAGCCATTAGCAAAATTGGCAAAAAAAGTTGTCGGCGAAATTAAATATCATGTCTTCCATGCCAATACTTGGGTTGTGCAATTAAGTGCACAGGGAACAGAAGAAAGCCATAGCATAATGCAGCAAGCTCTCAACACTTGCTATCCATTAGCTTTAGGAATATTTGAACCATCAAAAGTCGAACAAGAACTTGTTGATACAAATATATTCCTCGGCGAAAAACATCTTCAAAATTTATGGCAGGACTCTATAAAAGAAACATTACAAAAAGCAGGGTTAATACTTCCATCTTTAACAGATGAAACTGTGGGTTATGGCGGTCGTTACGGCTATCATACAGAATATTTACAACCCTTATTGGATGAAATGACCGAAGTGTATCGTTTGGATCCAACAGCTGAATGGTAATAAAGAATTAAAAAATGTCGCTATTCAAAAAAGGAGTCAAAATTGGCTCCTTTTTATCGTTTCAATGTAAAAGAAATTGTTGTGCCTTTGCCAATATCGCTTTCAGCGGAAAATTGTGATTGATGTGCTTCTAAAATATGCTTTACTATCGCTAATCCCAAACCAGTCCCGCCTACTGCTCGCGAACGGTCTTTATCAACACGATAGAACCGCTCGAAAATGCGAGGCAAATGTTCTTGCGGAATACCTATGCCGGTATCACTTACTTTAATGAGAACCTCTTTTTCACGGACAATGGTAGAAATTTTTACTTCTCCCCCATCAATATTATATTTAATTGCATTTTGCACCAAATTCGTAATAACTTGCATAATACGTTCTTTATCACCAAATACTGTTATCATTGCGCTTGGCTCCACATCACACAGAATCGTTACTTGTCTTTGTTCTGCCTCAAATTCCAAAGCTTGTACCGTTTCTTTGATGATTTCATTAAGATAAAAATAACGAAAACTAAGTCGCATTTCACCGGATTCAATCTTAGATATATTGATGAGGTCACCCAATAAAATATTTAAACGCTCCGCATTAGTATATGCCCTTTGTGTAAATTGACGTGCAACATTCGGATCATCCAGCGCCCCATCCAACAAAGTTTCCAAATAGCCCTGTATAGAAAAAATGGGCGTGCGTAATTCATGGGAAACATTACCAAGAAATTCCGAACGAACTCTTTCTAAACGTTTGGTTTCCGCTACGTCTTTCAATGCTTTATCTGCAAGTATTGCAACAGCTTCCGCAGCACGACGCACATCAATCGGAACAGAACTGTCCTCTCGAATTGGTGACACAAATGCGGCACCACCATTGACGGCACTTGCTACAGAAGCAATTGATTTTAATGGAACAGAAATTTTTTTTCTGAACAACCATGCTGCAACAATCCCTAATAAAAATGAGATAAGCAAGAGTGTCATGATTACGACACTGTTGATAATGAAACCCGATACTTCAAGAGTATCAAACATTCGCATTGTCACAAACGTCACTATGCCCGTCGCAGTGCAAGCGCCAAACACAAGTATATGTGTCCACTGATAAGTTTTCATTTGTCTAATATAATGAACAAAATGGTTGCGAATATGCACATTTTTTTTGAAATACTACTATTGCCATTTCATTACATCATACAATAGTCACATGGATTCTATTATGTGCAGCATGAAAGATAGACTATATGGTAATGATGGAAAAATGATATGTATTCGATAAACTGTGGAAAGTAACAACAATCAATATTTGTAACAGTTATTCAACTTTATAATAAAAGGCTATGTCACTACGACAAACTATATACTTAGGAATAACTGCGCTCATGATTATGATAAGTATTCGCATATTTATCATCGAAATTTTCGTTGTTCCAACTGATTCAATGTCACCAACAATACAACAAGGCGAAAAAGTGATTGTAAACAAAATGGGATTTTTTATTGGAATACCGGCGAGAATTCCGTTTATAGGCAGAATAATCTCTCCTGTCCGTTTTTCAATTTTTGCGCCACAAAAAAAAGATATTGTTGTATTTTTTCGTAATAGTCAAAATAATGATGTGCTTTATGTCAAAAGGATGTATGCCACACCTCACGACACATTACAATTCAATGATTCATTGCTATGGATACAATCATCAAGGGATTCTATCTCCTATACAAAAACACAACATTTTTGGATGAGTCAGCTACAATCATCTCTCATAATACCTGCCAAAGGTGATACACTTCGTATCAATAGTTCTACCATTGAACTATATAAATATGCCATTGAACAAGAAGGAACTAAAATCACCATTCTGAACAATATTGTCTATTTTAATGGTAAGCCTCAAAATTATTATATTGTTCGCAATAATTATTACTTTCTTATCGGTGACAATGCTGCTCACAGTTACGATTCGCGTTCTTATGGGCTTATACCCGAAAACACCATTTATGGGAAGCCACTGTTCTATTAATTTTATTCTATTATAAATTTGGTGAATAGAGTACTCTCAGCACAAATTCACGTGTTGGACCGGGCACGGCGGGAACCAACTGACTTAAATCATTCGCATCGGAGATATATGGTTGTGGATAGAATATCTTTTCATTTGTCAAATTATGACAAGAAAGTGACACGGATAAATTGTTGACAGGTAAATCCCATTGTAATGCTAACGTGGAAAGAAAATAAGCAGGAAATTCTTGTACTGAATTTTGCAAAGTATTATCTTTAATACCGGAAAATCCATAATACGATGATGAATATTGTAATGATGGTGTAATTGTCAGTGTTTGCATTATTGAGTATGATAAAAGACACGCTATTTTATGAGAAGGGAAAGCAAGATGCTGTGATTGTGGAATAAATGATGGTTGATATTCAATTTCCCTATTTTGAAAAGAATGGTAATATGAATAATTCAACCAACCATTAATATGTGAGCGTTTAAAACGTATTTCCGTTTCAACCCCATATGTCCCGGAACGATTACCATTCACATATTCCCCAACAATGGACGTATTACGAAATACAATGGGATTATCAAGCACATGCATAAAGCCATTGGCAGTCCACATAAGTGAATTTGACAAACGAACTCCGGTTTCTATTTCATAAGATGATGAATATTCAGGTTTTATAGATGTATTGGCTGCCGTTATATTCATAATAGTCGGTGCACGGAAAGCTCTGCTTGCAAGTGCTTTCACGTGATAATCACCCCAAACTTTTGTCGCTGCAAATCGCGGTACAAATGCTGAACCAAATGCACTATTATGCTCCAAACGAAATCCAAATGCCAAATTCACAAATTTTGTAGTCCACTCACCCATTGCATATCCGGCAATATTCACATAATCAACAGTGGGTGTGGCTTTTCTGTCTGCATCAAACCAGTAAGCACTATCATTGGATGTTGAAAGACCTCGATCAATCCAAGATTCTAAACCGGTGGAAACAAGAAAATTATCCACAACAGGAATTACGGCTGGTAAAGACACTGTAAATCGCTGCACTTCATACGAAAAATAACTGTCATTTTCCTTAGCTGTATTATCTATTGTTTCCCAAGGAAACTGTCTTTGAAAAATAATTCTCGGCGTGAATGTAAATGCATCGGTTTGTAGTGTAAAATCAGCATGAGCATTGAATAAAGAAAAATTGGTCATCATTGATACCCCGTTTATTGGGCTTGCGATACCAAATTTTTCAGACATTATTCCGAAAGAAAAATTGTTGTGTACTGCCTGCATGTATAATGAATATGATGAGAATTTTTGTTGTTCCTTCGACGAATACAATTGTCGTTCTAAAAGAGTATCATTATATGCATGGGCATACAATTCATAATCGGATTGTACACCATGCCTTAGATTTCCATTCATATACACATCAAAACCCAAAACATTAGTATTAAGATTGCCGGAAACAGTTCGACGAAATCCTCCTTCGGACATAATACCGGTTTTTGCTGAAATAGAAGCAGATTCTTTTTTTCTACGTGTAATAATATTAATTACTCCCAAACCGGCAAAACCACCATATTGCACCGATCCCGGACCTCGAATAATTTCAATTCTTTCTATATTATCAACTTCTATACGATTACCAATTACGGGATTGCCATATAAAATATCATTGATTGGATTACCATCAATTTGAACAAGTATTTTTCCTTCATGCGCCCAATTTCCTCTTAAGCCGATACCAAGCGCATTCTGTACATCAAGGCCTAAATGGAAACCGGGAATTAAACGTAAAATGTCTGTGACATCTCTTGCACCCGACTGAAGTATTTCTTCCCTTGTAATAAGACTAACAATACTTGGAGATTCTTCGATAGATGTAAATGTAAGACTGGCTATACGTATGTCTGTTTCTAATAATTCCTCCAAAGACATAGACTCAATAGAACGATCTTCTGTCTGCGAATAACACAAGAGAGGAAGGGCAAAAAACAAAAAACAATATGTCATGACAGATTTCGGTACTATGCTCATAGATCTATTCTCCTACAATCGTTGCAAGTTTTAAAACTTCTGAAGATACTTCATGATTTTGTGATTTCAACACTGTCATATTTATAATAATCTTAGGTTTATTATTTTCAGAATAAATACTTATTGCAGCAAGATTTTCTTGAACATCATCAGGTGTAGAAGAGACACACAGAACCCCTTTGGCATTACATTGTGATACTATAGATTTGGAAGATTTACCAACATACAAAACATTACACTTTGTTTGACTAAGTATCTTTTCACTTTTCAGTTCTATTGCACTGATACCTAGATTGCTAAAACCCCGTATTACCTCATCATTTTCAGAATTTGCTTCATCGGAAAGCACAGCTAAAATAACTCCATCTTTTACCAATACTTTACAATATGAAAATATTTTTTTGAATATAACAACTTGTATTTTAACAGGCGTAGGTTTTAAATTTTCATAATGGAGAATAAAGCCGGAAGAAATTATCGCTACGGTAATAATAAAAATTAAAGAGCAATATGTGCGATGAAGAATATTCATACGATTACTTTGTTATGAAATATTCTTCTAACAATTTTGAAAAATACTTGTAATCATATAGTTCCGCTGCTTTTTCTAGTATATGTGTCACTTTAGTTAACCAAGGATTATCAGTAGGTTGTGAATGTAATATATGTAGCATTTCTTCAAAGTCTTGTAATTCTATCGCTGCAAACAGTGCATTACTTTGTTCACTTGGTAAAGTTAAGAGTGCGGCGACTGTTGATTGAATTGTCAATTCTTTATCTTCGTCAAGAATTATATTCATTATGGTATGACTATTATCACCTTCCACTATACCATCTTCAGCATCAACATGAACAAACTGAGAGATAGTAGCATGAATTTGTTCAATAGTAAAAGGTTTAGATACTACATCATTAAATCCTATTTCAAGTAACGATTCTTTACTGCTTGTCATGACATCCGCTGTGACTGCTATAATAGGAAGTGTTTGGTTATTCATTGTATTTCGAATTATATCAACGGCTTCTTTACCATCCATAATAGGCATCATTAAATCCATAAACACAATAGTCGGATTGAGCGATTCAATCATCTCAATAGCTTGTTTACCATTTTCTGCTTCATGGCATTCGAAGTCAATGGATTCCAAGATAACAGAAAGCAAGACTCGATTAGTCAATACATCATCAACGATTAATGCTACTAAATTTTGCCCTTTGGTTGCTTGAATCCTGTGACTATCATCTTTATGAGGTATCACATCGTGCGAAAAGTCGGGTGAAACCAATGTCAGCTCAAAATAAAATTCAGTTCCTTTATCGAGTTCACTTTTTATCTGAATTTTTCCACCCATCTTTTCTATAATTTTAGAAGAAATAGCAAGACCAAGTCCAGTACCTTCGCTGTAACGACTTGATTGTTGCATAAACGGTTTGAATATCCTTTCAATTTGGGATGAGTCAATACCGCACCCGGTGTCAATCACACGAAACAGTAAAGTATATGTACCCTCTTCCGGTGATGTATCGGTGACTTCTACTAAAAGTTTTATGCTACCTTTTTCAGTAAATTTTATTGCGTTGCCAATAAGATTAATTAATACCTGACGAAGGCGACGAGCATCGGCAATAATACTGATCGGACAAAAAGGATCAACATTAATAATGAAAAGTAAATCCTTTTCGGCAGCTTTTACAGAAAATATGGAACGAACACTTTCTACAATATCAGCCAAAAGTGATTGTTCGGGGTATAAATCTAATTGCCCAGCTTCAATTTTGGAAATATCAAGAATATCATTAATCAGGTCAAGCAGATGCGACCCACTCCTATACATCATATCAAGATAATGCTTATTTCTTGCAGTGACATCCTCGTCTTCACGAAGTATTTGAGCAAAACCAATAATTGAGTTTAATGGGGTGCGTAATTCATGAGACATTGATGCAAGAAATGCAGATTTTGTTCTATTGGATTCTTCGGCTTTATTGCGAGCAACTATTAAATTTTCCTCTGTTAATTTACGCACTTCAACTTCATTCATCAATGCCGCAGTGCGTTCTTCGACTATTTTCTCTAAATTACTGTTGGTATAGGAAATATCATTATATAAACGGACAACTGAATCCACCATCGTATTAAAAGCAATAGCTAAATGGCTGATTTCATCATTGCCTTTTGTCGGTGCTCTTTCCGTCAAAGCACCTTGGGTAATAGACTCTGCAGCAATAACCAATGATTTAATCCTCTGCATAATCGGACGAAACAGGAGAATAACAGCAACTATACTAAATATAAATGACCCCAATACAAAAAGTGCTATTGTGGCGCGGAATTGTTCAATTTCTTTTTGTACACTGCGTAAGGATACTTCTATGAGTAAAAATCCTATATTCTCATTATTGTTGCGGATGGCTTTTTTAAGTATAACGCTTGAGTCAATAATACTGTATTCATCTTTTAGATGCGGCATTGCAGTTAATCCCGCCGCATACCGCCCTTTTTGAGTTTCATACATAACTTTATTTGCTGCATCAAACACAGCGATATATCGAACTTCATCATATTCACGTATATCTTGTACAACTTTCTCTACAATCTCAATATCTTCAAAAAAAACGGCTGAAGACAAACTTGATGCGCTTATACTGCCAATCCCCTTTGTATGCTTAATCATCTCATCGGTCATTTTTTGTTCAGCAACAAGAGGAACAACAATGTACACAAAAACGCTTATGACAAAAATAACACCTGTAACGCCAATAAGAGGTTTAGCTTGAAGCGATTTTCGAAATGGAATAGTATTAGGCATCTGAGGCATATTGTTATTCAATGATAATGAATTGTGAGGATTTGGTTTGTTCTGTACTAGCAAACATTGCCGATACTGATTGATGAAACCGATTCTGCCACCGCCTCAAAGTTGGTCAATCCTTGAAACGTATTTGTATAAATCTAACTTCTCCCCTTGATTCATCATAGTTCCTGAAAATTTTCTTAGTTTGCATGAGAGTGAATATACAATACCGTACATTTACTTTTGCAAAAATGTAAAATTCTTTTCAAATATAGAATGAACAAACATCATGAATGAGTTTCAACAACAAGTGTGGGATGCCGCACAAGGTCAATTGGATGCCTACAATGCGCGCAGTATTGACGATTTTGTGAAATGGTACACCCAAGACATAGAGTTAATCACATTAGAAGACAATAATGTTTTTTGCCGTGGCATAGAAGAATTGCGACAGCGCTATGCGCCCATGTTTGAGAAAAACACTTCTCTGCATTGCTCATTACTCAACAGAGTAGTATGCGGAAAATTTTGTTTTGATGAAGAATCCGTAACAGGCATTGTACCCGACACGATTGTTCATGCTGTTGCAATATATGAAGTTAATGATGGTTTGATTCGTAAGGCTTGGTTTGTACGCAATACAATACCAACCTCCGTATGACAAAACATCTTGCTGTATTTGAAAAAAATCAGTATTTTGGGTTAAATTTCTTTTCTAAAGCATTCATAAATCTTTTATTCTATTACTTTGTGAGGTTGAGTATGAAAAAATTGCTGCTCTTTTTAGTGTGTTGTTATGCTACTTCTGCCGTGTATGCCCAAAAACTTGAATTAGGTGGGACAGTGTCTCTTTTAACAAAAGAAAACTTTGAGGCATATTCCAAACCGCTTTTCACGAGCATGGGGCAAAGTTTCAATTCCAATTTGTGGACTACCGCCATTCATGAAGACAGATTTAAAATCGGGCTGGACTTCTCCTTTATGGCTATGCTTATACCCGAAAGCCAGAAAAATTACACTGCTGCTTTACCAAGCCATTTTTCAAATCCGCAAATTGCACGAACCGCCTATAATAAGAACGGCGTGGAAACTGTTCAGCCATCAACCGTCGAACAGCCCACATTTTATGGCTCGACACCAACAACGGTCTATTCGATTCCGCAAGATCAAAATGGGAATTACACGTATCAATCTATCGGTGGCAATGCGGAGTTTCCAAGCGGTAATGGCTTGAATGCTGTTCTCGGTATTCCCGCAGTGCAAATCATGATGGATCTTCCTTCTCGCACTCATGTTCGTTTGCGCGTCGTGCCTGTCCCCTCCATTGATGATGACATGAGTGTTTTTTATGGCATGATTAGCGTGGGTCATCAATTCAATCAATACATTGACCCGCTTAAAGATTCAACTCTCGGTATTTCTTTTAATGCCGCATATTCACTCTTCTCCATCACCAATGTGATTGATGCTAATGCTTTGGCTATCGGAATTAATGCCAGCAAAAAATTAAATGAATATTTCACGGTCTTCGGAGGAATACAATATGAAGACTTCAGCGGTACATTTACTTATACCCGCAAAGATGTAACACCCAATGAAGCATCCTCTAATACACCGTATGATGAAGTACGAGAAAATATGTACACCATTCCCGGCACTAATACAGTAAATGTTGATAGGGATGGGCGTTATATTCCATTTAATGCCGTTGGTACACCTGCTAATTTACTCAGTGCATTAACACGCAAACCCGTAGTAGCCGACATCAGCACTTTTTCTAATGTCCGCATAGTTGCAGGCGGCGAAGTCAATTTAAAAGCTTTGCAGCTCCATGCACAAGTCGCTTATTTGTCACAATTCATGTTCTCAGGCGGTTTTTCCGTTTGGTTTAATTAAGATTTTAACTTTTTTCACTTTTTTTAGGAGAACTTATTATGAAAGTTCGTCTTTTTTCCCTCCTCGCAGCATTGTGCTTTTTAGCATTTACATCAGGTTGCGATACTATCAGTAATATCACTGATATAAAATTACCTCTTACTTTCAGCGGTAATCCGAAAGTTACCAATGAAAGAGCCGACCAAGAAAGTTGGGACGGTATTGACTTAGATACCATTAGCGGTTACAAAGAAAACAAAGATAAAATTGATGAAAATGGATCCGAAATTCAAACCATGAGCGTTAGTATTACAAATTTTGATTCAGATGATGTTGCTATTCGCGATTGTGTCTTCGAAAATGTTACATTCTGGCTAAAATACGATTCTCAATATGGCGATCAGACCTTATATCCTTTAGGCACATATACGAATGTAAAAGCGGAGGATTATTTCAAAACTCCACGTACAGTTACTGTGGACAAAGAAAAAGTTAATGCTGCACTCAAATTTATTAAAACAAGACCCAAATTTGGTATTTATCAGCAATATGGTAAAGTCAAAAACTTTCCGGATAATAATCAACCCGTTTTCAGAGATTTAACGACAAATGTGCAAGTGACTATCTTAGTCAAAGGCGATTTATAATTCTTAATTATCACACTTATTGCAAAAGCGGAGAATACTTTTTATTCTTCGCTTTTTTTTTACTTCCATGAATAATAATAATGCACTCGCGCTATTCCCTTTTTTAGCGCAAACTAATTTCGCAATCCATACCATGAAAGCAGGCACCACCGTTTTTCGTGAAGGTGAACAATGCGGTTTATTAGGATTTATTATCGAAGGCACGGTCAGAGTCTATAAACATAATGAATCCGGAAGAGAAATCACACTCTATCGCATTACCGCCGGCGAAAGCTGCATTTTATCAATTGCCTGCATCATGTCCTCACCACACCATAAAGCATCAGCAATAATCGAAGAACACACAACCTTAGCTATTGTCCAAGCCCATGACATACGCCATCTGCTCTCACAATCCGCTCAAGCAAGGGACTTTATCTTCGCACTCTTAGCACATCGCTTAGCAGATGTCGTCACCCTTATTGATGAAATCGTCTTCAGCAAAATGGACAAACGATTAGCCCACTTCTTGCTCAATAATACATCCGCACACAATACCATTCATGCAACCCATGAACATATTGCCATAGAATTAGGAACAGCAAGAGAAGTCATAAGCCGTTTGCTCAAAGATTTTGAATCAAAAGGATATATTGCTCTCAATCGAGGAAGTATCACCATCATCAAAGACACACAATTGCTTATGTATTGATGCAAAAAAAAAGGCGAAGTATCAGTCCTTCGCCCCCATTTCTCTGCTCTTATTTCTCCGCTACCTTGCAGCTCGATAAACCAAAAGGCACATAAGCCGGACACCAGCCAATCGTTGCCGTCAATAATGGCACAATACCTATTGCGCCCCACCATGACTCATACATATAACCCACGCCAATTACCCCAAGACCAGCAACAATGCGCAATGCACGGTCTAAACTGCCAACATTCCGTTTCATAACTCTTTCTCCTATGATTAACATTAAAGTAATAGTGACATCACAAAAATACTTATTCCTTTCACTCTAAAATGTGATTATGTCACATTACACCCATATCGCCGCATCAACCGTCATCATTACCATACTTTTCTCGGCATTTTACCGCACTTTATCTTACTTTTGCATTATCAATCGGGCACTTTCGCCCCTATACTTTATCAATCACACTCTACAAGATAGAATGAATATCTTCGCATATATCGGCTCAAAAGTACTTAATTTTCTCGCAGAATTCGGGCAAATCGCCTCCGTACTCTTCAGTGTCATTCGCTATATACCCCGCATAGCAAAAGATCGCCGATTAGTCACCGAACAAATGCGCATCGTCGGTGCAGAGTCGCTACCACTTGTCATTCTTATCGGATCTTTCACGGGAGCAATTGCAGCCCTTCAAGCAACAGACCTCTTCACCAAATTCAACCTTATAGCCATTGCACGACCCTTCATCGGCGGATCAATAGCAACTGCTGTCTTCTCTGAACTTACGCCCGTACTCACTGCACTTGTCATAGCAGGTCGCGTAGGAGGTGCTATCGCCGCACAAATAGGAACAATGGCAGTCTCAGAACAAATTGATGCCTTAGAAATGATGGCAATTGACAAACACAGATACCTTTCTATGCCCCGAGTGGTGGCTGCTCTTACCATGATGCCCATACTTGCCGTCTTCTCCAATATAGTAGCTCTCGCAGGAGCATTCTTCCTCACCAACTTACTCTTCGGATTCACCGCAGAAGTCTTTTTTGACTCCGTAGTTCGATTTTTCAGCATCGGAGAAATTGCTTTGAGCTTAACCAAAAGCATGATATTTGGTGGAGTCACAGCACTTATTGGATGTCATGTAGGCATCAGAACAACAGGCGGCGCAGAAGGCGTGGGCAATAGCACCGTCCGAGCATTCACACTCTCTGCCTCATCAATACTCATACTCGATGCACTCTTCGGATACGTAGCATAATAATATTCAATCATTATCCACAACATAATACCATGTGCGGCAGATTCACTTTCTACATAACAAACCAAGAATTACAGCAATGGTATCAACTGCTCAATAATCCGACCATTGACGAACGCTACAACATAGCACCGCTCCAAACAATACCCGTCATCACGCAACAACAAGCCATTCGCCAGCTCCAAATGATGCGATGGGGACTCATTCCCGCATGGGCTAAAGATGAATCCATAGCCAATAACCTCATCAATGCACGCGCAGAAACCATCGCCGAAAAACCAAGCTTTCGACAATCTCTCAAAAAACGCCGTTGCATCATCCCCATTTCCGGTTTCTATGAATGGAAAAAAAATGGAAAACTAAAACAACCAATGTATATAGCCAATCCTCAACAACAACATCTGCCACTTGCCGGACTATGGGATCAATGGACTAATCACAATGGATTGCTCATCAAAACATGCACACTTATCACCGTGCCGCCCAATGAACAAATGAATCCAATCCACAATCGTATGCCTGCCATTTTGTCCAAAGATCATATCAATGTATGGCTCGATGAAAATGCAGACATTCAGCATGTGCTCCAACTGCTCCAACCCTATCCCAACCCATTACACATCTATCCCGTCAGCACCCAAGTCAATTCAGCCGCATTCGATTCACCCGAACTTATCGAACCCGCCGATTCATCCAATGAACCATTAGAACTCTTCGACTAAAATCACCCTCAAATATATCATAAGCCCAATCCAAAACCAATGACCATACCATCCACAATAGACAATAAATCAATAGAACAAAAAAAATATAATGACAAAAAAATCCCGCAGGGATGACACGTTTATAGAATTCATATTTCGTGAAAATTCATCCACCCCGTCCTGCGGACAAGCCTCAATGAGGGGAATTTGAAATACATTAGCGTGAATCTCGCAGCGATGACATGATATTAGAAGTAATGCCATATTTTTGAATCAACGTTTTTGTACTTTGTGAATCGAATCTCCATGAAAATCACACTCATCCTTTCCTTTGTGCTTTGCTGTGTCATTGCAACAGCGCAAGAACCCGTTCAACTTGAAGTTTGGACAACCGTTAAAAGCTATGGCTTTGACCTTATTGAAAACCCTTTTGGTGTAGGTAGTCGTATGGCTTATGTACCTAATTTCAGAAACAAAGAAATTCCGCATGGCTTTGTTATTTCTTATAGAGAACCCAATACAGATATTCAAGGTTTTAATAAGACTTATACATGGGCATTCACAAAACCAAACGACACGATAAACAGATTTAGTTGGCCACGCAATTTTTTCCCTTATGCTACTCCCGATATGAACGGTGACAGCCAAAGAGATTTTATGAATGGTACAGGTGTTTTTTATCTTGGAACTGATAAAGATGAACCGGATACTTTACAAAAATTTCAAATTCAAGCAGGTGGTGTAGGATATGCAAAAATGAATAATGATAATTGTGACGATTTGTATTATTATGGTACTTCGCCCGCGATTGTGAACTTTGTTTTTGGTAATAGCCAAGCTGGTACTTATCAAACTGCGAGTGTCATAAGTACATATCTACAAAAAGACTCTCAATTAGAAGAAGAAATGAAAGCCGTCTATAAAAACAAGCAAGGTCAATGGCGACTTTTGACACAAAGTAAGGGGTGGACTGATGGTCTTTATGAAAGAATTTATCAATCAAAAAAATCAGCATTGCGATTATATGCTCTTGAATTTACTGTTATCAATACCGATAGCACTATTGTGACGGCAACACAAATAGATGAATATAAAGACCCAAAATGGTTAGAATTTGAAGAAGACTATAATAGTAAAGACCCAAGTATTTGGTCACCATTTAATTCGTCAAAATTATTATATCAGAGTGAGCATTATCCAAAAACACTCTATTATGCTTCGATGAATACCATGCCCGACAAAGATAAAAAATATGATTCGTATGCAACATTTTTTGATCTTACCAATGATAAAATTGTTCCATCGAATGCTGTCGTTAATGTTGCTGCACCCGAATGTAAAATTCTTAAGCATAGCATTGATGGTGATAATCGTGAAGATATGTATGTAAAATCAGGTCCATTTATCTATTTTTATTCTGTAGATGCCACAGGTATTATAAAAAACACATTACGCTTTACTTTACCGGAAGATAGATACAAAAGTGGATTAAATACACTGCAATCTATTGCCGACATTAATAATGACGGATTAGATGATATCGCTCTCATGAGTTCAGACAATACTGTTGGAAATTATTTTGCGATTGTGCTTGGTAAAAACATACTAACGCATACTATAGAAGAATCTGATCAATATTTTTCAATTGGTTCCCCGTACCCTTTGCCCAATAGTTCACAATTAACAATACCTTTACGTAGTGAAAAAAACGGATTGTATTCCTTAACCTTGTTTTCCGTTCAAGGTTCTGCATATCCATTATTTGTAAATAAAGAAATGAACGAGGGAAAAATGGATTTTATGATGGATATTTCTCTCTATAGTTCCGGTAATTATATTCTTCGATTCTCCGATGGCAAAACTTCGGTAGAAAATAATATTATCATTACGCATTAAGAGAGGAATATACAATGAAAAATCTACTTTTGAACAAAGCAATACATCTATTCTTCATTGTGGCTCCTTCTCTTTCGACAAGCTCAATAAACCGATAATTCCAAAGGGATGATATAATAATAGAAAAAATTCATCCACCCCGTCCTGCGGACAAGCCTCAATGAGAGGAAGATTCGAAATTCAATCCCACAGGGATTACATGTTTATAGAAAAACATCCAGCCCGTCGGACTGTGTCCGCCACCCATCAAGATGTGAAGATTTGGGCGATGAAATGAACACAATTGTTGATAGTTGTCACTGCTGTGGTTGATGAACAGTACTTTGCCTATCAATGCAGAAATGGTAACATTACCGAATATGTGCCGGCATTGAAATGCAGATAATAAAGTCCATGCGGGAGTGTTTGTTGGGTGTAATTGAGTGTATGTTCGCCTTTGGGAACCATGTCTTGGAGCAAGGTTGCGACTTTTTCTCCCATTGCATTATAGAGTGTGATGGCGGTTGATGATGCGAAGCCGAGCGAGTAACGCACTATGATATTGCCTGCTGTTTGGTCAATGGTTGCGGAGTATTTGGTGTCGCTGGTGCTGATGAGCCGCCCTTGAGCAAAGCACGATGTGACGCTGACTGTGGCTTGTGCGGGTTGGATAATAAAGCAATTGCCTGTGATGCCATTGATAAAGATATGGTATTGGAGTGAATCGGCTAAGAATACGGTGAATGGTATATGGACTATGGTGCCATTGTTGCGAAGTTCTGTTCCATTGAGATCAAGGTGTATATATTGATTTTGTCCTTGGTTTTGTATTGTTTCTTGTATGTTCCAATCGGCATTTATTGCGCCTGTTGTGATTGGTTGAGAGCTTCGTGCCATCATTCTTGCGGGATAATGGATTGTAAGTCGTAGTGAATCGGCTTGGATATGATTCCAATCATCCGCGAGAGCATTGATGGTGAGTGTGATGGGTTTGCCGGGTTCAATGGCGGCTGTGTCATTGGCGGTTAATTGCATGGTTGTCGGTTGATGATTGCCAAAGATATGGTAATGGAGTTCTTCGCCTGTGCTGAAACGGAAGATATAGTCGGCAGAATGGTTGCCGAATGTTGTGGGCGCGTATGTGATGGCGAATTGTTTGGCTTCATCGGCAGCGAATTGCACGGGAAAATTTGCCGGATTGATTGAGAATGCATCGCTATTGGTTGATGGCATTGTCACAGTAAGTGTGACGGGTTTGTTTTTGTGTGGGTTGGTGATGGTGATCATGCGTGCTATGCTTTTACACGCTGTTGTTGTTCCCATGTCAATAGTCATTGTTTGGGTGCATGATTTGACGGTAATGCTGAGTGAGTCTGTGGCTGTGCAACCATATTCATTTGTTGCTATGCAGTAATATGTTGTTGTTTGTGAAGGGCTTGCAAGTGGCGAAGGACAATCATAACAAGAAAGGGAGCCGTCTTTGGGAAACCAATCA
This sequence comes from Ignavibacteria bacterium UBA2373, assembly GCA_002344005.1. Lineage (GTDB taxonomy): Bacteria > Bacteroidota > Ignavibacteria > Kapaibacteriales > UBA961 > UBA2353. The sequence continues at coordinate 50,012 of DDTD01000098.1, forward strand.
TAGCGTGGCGATGGCGAACAGTTGAGCATAATCTGTTGTCCTTGGCAGAGTATTGTGTCATTGCCGATTGCGATAGTATGGTCAGATAGCTGTATTGTGACGGAGTCCGTTTTTTTGCAATAATCGTCGTTTATTTCTACATAATAGGTTGTTGTTTGTGTTGGTTTGACGAGAGTTTCGGAGCAATCACTGCATTGTATATCTGATGCTCCATACCAACGATAGCGTTTTCCTCCACTTGCTGTGAGAGTGGAGCTTTGTCCTTGACAAATAGTGTGTGATGGCGTTATGGTGGTATTCATGGATGTGAGAGTGATTGTCACGGAATCTATGGCGAAGCATTGCGCGGATTGATTGCCTTGCACATAATATGTGGTTGTTGTTTTGGGTTTGGCTATGGGATTGGGGCATTGAGTGCATGAGAGTCCTTCGGCAGGATACCAGAAATAGGATTGAGTGCCGACAGCGGAGAGTTGGACGGAATCTTGTGCGCAGAGAGTGACATCATCGGAGGCGGTGATGGTGAAGTTTTTGACGGTGACAGTAACGGAATCTTCGGCGGAACAATCGGGCGTTTGATAAATTCTGACATAGTATGTTGTTGTTTCCGTTGGTTTGACGATGGTAGTGCGGCAATCGTCGCAAATCAGTGTCGGATGTTTTCGCCATTGGTATCGTATTCCTTTGCTTGCCGTAAGAGCGATTGCCTCTCCTTTGCATACTGCTGTGTCTGCCCCTGCATCGGCTTTTACGCCATCTACTGAGATGGTGATGGAATCATAAGCGATGCACGTTTGATCATAAGCGGTGACATAATATGTTGTTTTTTGTGTTGGGGTGGCAAGTGGTGTGGGGCAATCCGAACAAGAGAGCGTGGGGTCGGGTCGCCATTGGAAGGTTTTTCCTCCTATGGGTTGCAAACGAACGGACATACCTGAACATACGGTTGTGTCATTACCCAATTCAGTGACCAATGCCTTGGTGTCCACTATGACGGTGTCGTCACGGTAGCATCCTTCTTTTGTTTGGATGTGAACATAGTATATGGTCTTTTTGAGCGGTGAAGCAATGGGATTAGGACAATCGGTGCATGATAAAGTAGGGTCTTTTCGCCATGTATAAATATCGCCTCCTGTGGCATTGAGTTCCACATTGGAACCCGGGCATATACTTCTGTCGGGTCCGGCAGTTGCTTGCAATAGAGTAATGTCCACCGTGACGGAATCGAGTCTGAGGCAGCCATTGACATCATATATTTTGACATAGATTTTGGTCTTTTTGCGAGGCGCAACCGTTGGATTGGGACAATGGTTGCATGACAGCGAGGGGTCTCCATACCATTCATATCTATGAGCATCGGAAGCATAGAGTTGGGCTTTTGCTCCAAGGCATACTGCTGTGTCATTGCATACTTTACCACCTTGGAAAAAAGTCCTGTTCACCCAAACGGTATCGAAAATAGGGCAATCGAAGACATCTTTTGATTCGACGATATAGCGTGTTGATTTTCTGGGATTGGCATTGACAGAAGCGCATGTTGGGCAATCGAGTGTGTTGCTCGGAGTCCATTTATATGTTCCATTGCCTCCGGTAACAGTAAGGGGAGCCGTTAAACCAAAACAAAGTGTTGTATCGCCTTTTGCAGTGAGTGACGGAAAAGGAGGTTTAGTATCCGGTATGGGCTGAATGCCACCCCAAAACATATAGGAATCCAAATAACCATAGCCGCTGACAAAACAGCCGAAGCTTTCGGAAGCAGTAAGGAGATTAGTTCCGTCATTTACTTTGATATGGGCATATATATATTCCAAACAGTTTTTACCTGCGGCTGAAGAGGCGAAATTTTTGAATTGGGTTTCGGGCGGTATTCTTTTTCCATTCAATAAGAGAGAGTTTTTTGCTCTATTGGCAATAATGACGGTGAGAAAATTTGACAGATAGACTTTGCTGTTTGGATTGTCTTTTGTGCCTACAAAGAGCGGATTGGCAACAAGGTATTCTTTGCGGTATTGTCGGGATGGCGGCACAATCATAAAAGCCGGATCGCCATCTCTGGGCGGAGCAGCCGACACAGCCGTGCCTTTCATATATCCCACAAGTATCGGAGCCGAAGCAAATATGCGCATAGGACCTACTGCTTTGATGGTATAGACCTCTGAACGCGACAGCACCTTAGTAAGCGCACCATTAATTATTATTTCGGTATTGTCAAATTGGCTGATGATACGCACACGGTCATTGGGGACGGAGGTGATGGAAGAAATGTCAATCGGAGCAACAAAGAATTCATTGCCCCAAAGCTCGAGAGGCGGCATTTGCTCAAAAAGATGATCGCGTGATGTGGGTAATGTATCCGGCACGGGCGAACGTTGATGTCCGGCAAATACAGCAATGGGTTTATCTGCTTTGACAATAGTGTTTGTGATATCGGGCGATAAAGCAGAAAGGGTAATTAATGCTTGCAGTAAGCATGATTCGCCTTTTTGTAAGGTGACGGTAAACGATTGAGTATTGCGCCCGACAAGCGACACCGAGGATTGGACATCCACTTTTGTATTATCTTCGGTAGCAAGGATAATTGCTTGCGAAGCCGTAGAGCGATCATCTAATAGTGATGGTTCCAAAATGTTTTTGAATCCATCGGAATTGTAAGCCATGATTTTATATTCTTTGCCTAATGCCTCAATAGGGTAGATAAGAGCGGCATCGCTGGTTAAATCGGCTTGGTTCAAAGCATTGACTGATATGGGTTCAGGAGAGGCAATAGAAAAATAAGGCAGACCTATTGTACCATTGTCACCATTCTTCATTCTCCCATTGGTAATTGACATACCCAATGGTTCATACTCTTGCCAACGGAAAGCAAGTGCTCCAAATCCATTCGCATCCAAAGTGACTGTTTTTGTGGCATTAGCCCCCATGCGGCTTTGAGCATTCACAGTAACAACAAAATCTTTTTTTCCTGTGAAAAACAAACGCAATGAATCACGCGAAAAAATCGTGTCATGCACATTGGGCATAAAAGCCACGAAAAATTGTGTTCCATGAGATATAGGGATAGCTTGCGCAGAAACCAATCCCCGAGAACAAAGTATGACTATCAGAATGAGAAGTGATGTGAAGCAATTCCCTTTTGAAACAATGGAAGACATAGTGCCTCCGTATGTATGTGGTAATTCTTATCATTTCACGAATTTACGAAATAAACCGACAGCACGCGTCATCGCATTGGATTGAAATGAAAAAAACTATTTATCTGACTATGGTCAAAGCCTGACACTGTGTCTGATGATTATATTGCATTACAGCGTAATATATCCCATTCGATAGAAATGATATATCCATTGACGGTTCAGATAATGGAGCGGATACTATAATTTCACCACATTGAGAATAAAGAGTTATTCGCTTGGGAAATTCCCCCGATTCCGACGCAGAAAGAAATAATGTTGTCGCATGAGAATTGATCAATAAACCAAAAGGAGCGGATATATTTTGTTCAGCAATGGCTGTTGTTTTCGATTCAGTAAACCATGACTTTGCACTTGGATTTGCCATAAATGAATTAAAGAGTAATGCTCCCATTTTTCTTTCGCCGGCAACCGTTAAATGCAAACCGTCGGGTCCAATATCGGTTTGGCAATCAAGAGAAAAACCGTCCTTTCTCGGTTGTTCGCCATTTGTCCATAAATAACTTCCCCATGTTGCAAGCGGAATAACGGCATCCTTTCCTGCATAGGAATAATCGCCTTTATTGGTCATAACACTATCAAGTAAAAATCGAATAGCCCAGCCATTATAATAATCACGAGGGAACATTAATCCTTTGCCGACACTCTGATTATCGCCTACCCATCCGGCATAGCCGCGAGCGGAAAGATAACATAATTTTAATTGGGGAAATTCTTTATGCAATGTTGCCAATAATTGCTGATATTCTTTTGCTAATGACAGTGGTGCGCGAGGAAAAACTGTGTCGGCTTGTTGCGTATTATCTGTCTCAATCCATGCAATTTGTACTTGATTAACCGAATAATTACTGTCTTCAATAATCTTTTTTGCTTGTTTCCAATAATTATCTGTTTGCTGATTCATTTTCTGAATTCCCTGACCACCGATACATGTATTAATCAATGCCAATGAAGAATTTTTATCGGGGTATGATGCATAATTACGAATAAACTCATCAAATTCGGTACGGGGATTTGATGCACCAACACCTATCATCACTATTTTTCCATTATTGTCCGGTAATCCATTTGCATTGAGTCGCTGAAGTGATTGCACAGCATTCTCCACTGCCTTTGTATGGTCAATCGGTGGAATATTACTTCCATTGCCATATAATCCGCCGGGAAAGCCCCGAAATATCAGCCCTTCCATATCACTAAGCGGTATATAATCAGGACGCGCGACAGAGCAATCTTTTTGTGCATAAAGTGAAGACATTACGCACATCCACACACAGAACATAATAATCACTTTCATAGGACACCTCAAATATAAAAAAACACACTTGGAGAACTGCAAGAGTAAACCATCTATTTTTACATTTGTTACATACCCTTTGACTTCATCCCGGCAATAGAGCCAATACATTGTCTGCATAGTTATACTTGATGCCTTCTATGATGTTCGTCATTTTTTCTTTGCTGCACTTTAGGCATTTTTGCACTATATTTGTTGCAATACAAAATCGGTCTTATACTTTGACACCATTAACTTTTGCGAAGGAAATACTATGTTGGTACAGTACACCATAGACAAAAAAAGTCTTATCATGCTGTTAAAATCTCTCAACTTGCTTGAGCAAGAAGATGAATTACTCTATGTGAACAATGTTGAGTTACGCTCACCTAATGATACCAATGTCAGCATACTCGTGGATAGAGTAAAAAACAAAACCCATATTGGGCGGAAACTTTCCGATATGACCGAAAAAGAACTCGAAACCGAGCTGATGAACCTCTTAGCTCTTGAGAAATTTCTCAACAATGAATTTAATCAGCTCAAACAGCAATTAACCGAAATGATGCGGGAACTTCAATCAAGAGCTGTCAATACTTCGGTAACAGAAGACGGCATTCCTTTGGATGTGGAAAACCGTCTTAATCAAACACTTGAGGATTTATTGGGCAATAAACCCAATCAATAAGCAATGCACACATTCTTGGCTTCGGTGAAGAAGCGCAATGCCTCATTGCCACCTTCTCTGCCGACGCCCGATTGTTTCACACCACCGAATGGAGTGCGCAAATCGCGGTTTAACCAACAATTCACCCACACTATACCGGATTCCATCTGCGCAGCCACTCGATGAGCTTTCCGAACATTCTCTGTCCAGATAACCGAAGCCAAACCATATTTCGTACTATTTGCCATTGCAATCACTTCTTCCTCACTGTCAAAAGGAATAAGCGTCACCACAGGACCAAATATTTCCTCTTGATTGGTGCGGCATGATGCGGACAAACCTTCTATCACCGTCGGCTCAATAAACCATCCTTGCTCACATCGCCCTTCCACTATCACGCCTTTGCCGCCGCATACTACATTGCCGCCTTCTTCTTTCGCCAATTCTATATACGAAAGTACCTTATCATAATGTACTTTGGCAACGATTGCTCCTTGGCGGGTTTTCGGTTCTAAAGGATCGCCCACAGTAAATTTCTTCACTTCATCAAGAAAACGCTCTTTGAACCGGTCATAGATTGAACGCTCCACAAAAAGACGTGACCCACACAAACAAATCTCACCTTGATTAGTAAATGCAGCCCTTGCCGATTGCACCGCCGCCTCTTCAAGCGCACAATCTGCAAACACAATATTGGGGTTTTTACCGCCAAGCTCCAACGATAATTTCTTGAATTGCGGGGCTGCTTCGCGGGCTATCGTTGCTCCCGTTGCCGTACCGCCCGTAAATGAAATTGCCTTCACCAATGGATGGGACACAATAGCTGCGCCCACTTTATTACCCAAACCATGAACTATATTCAACACACCCGCTGGTAAGCCGGCTTCATTGCATATATCACCCAACATAGATGCTGTCATCGGTGTTAACTCACTCGGTTTGGCAACAACACAATTTCCTGCTGCTATCGCCGGAGCTATTTTCCAACTAAACAAATACAATGGTAAATTCCAAGGAGAAATACAACCCACAATGCCAATCGGGGAACGAAGAGTATAATTAATTGATGTGTTTTGGGAATGGGATGCCCCCGAAAAATGAACTATCTCCGTAGCAAAAAAACGGAAATTATGCACCGCGCGGGCAATATCCATATTCTTCGACAACCACAGCGGTTTACCTTGGTCAATCGTTTCTGCCAAAGCAAACTCCTCTGCCTTTTTTTCAATGCCATCCGCTATACGCAACATAATAGCACAACGCTCCTCAACACTTGTTTGTGCCCATTGAACGCTTACCTGCTTCGCCGACTCCACAGCCAATGCCACATCACGCTCATCGCTATCTGCCACCAAAGAATATACTTTACCCGTTGCCGGCTCATAATTATCTAACCATGTCCCACCTTGCGCCGGAACATACTCACCGCCAATAAAATTCAATATCTGCTTCATAAATCACTCCTTTTACATTCTCAATATCTACTTGTCGTCGGCAAAACTATGGCAATTCTCTCTAATATCTTTCACTCCATCGCTCATACCATACACTTTCTTACCGTAGTTTTGCACTTGTTTTTATTCACTCATCAAAGGCACATAACACATGTACGGAGCAATGCAACAATTCCTTGCACAAGAGCTGCAATCCATCACAGATAATGGTCTATACAAAAAAGAACGCATCATCACTTCCCCACAAGGAGCCGAAATCACGGTGGAAGGAAGCCAACAAACCCTTCTCAATTTCTGCGCTAATAATTACTTAGGGCTTTCATCACATCCCAAAGTCATCGAAGCAGCAAAACAAACCCTCGATTCACATGGCTATGGGATGTCAAGCGTCCGATTTATTTGCGGCACACAAGACATTCACAAAAAGCTCGAACACACCATAGCTAACTTCTGTGGAACTGACGACACCATACTCTATGCCGCATGCTTCGATGCAAATGGCGGAGTCTTTGAACCATTGCTCAATGAACTCGACGCCATCATCTCCGACGAGCTTAACCATGCATCCATCATTGACGGCATTCGATTATGCAAAGCAAAACGCTATCGTTACAAATCGTGCAATCTTGAAGACCTCGAAACACAATTGCAACAAGCCGATGCCGACGGAGCAAGATTCAAACTCATAGCTACCGACGCAGTATTCTCTATGGACGGAACCATAGCACCGCTCGACAAAATTTGCGACCTTGCCGACAAATACCAAGCTCTGGTCATGGTGGACGAATGTCATTCCATGGGATTCATGGGCAAACACGGCAAAGGAGTCATCGAACATTGCAATGTCATTGGAAGAGTGGACATCATCACCGGAACTCTCGGCAAAGCACTTGGCGGTGGCATTGGCGGATTCACCACAGGAAGAAAAGAAATCATCGAATTGCTGCGCCAACGCTCAAGACCCTATCTCTTCAGCAACTCACTCCCCCCCTCCGTTGTCGGTGCATCGCAAGCAATCTTTGAAATACTCGAAGAAACAACAGAACTACGCGACACACTCGAAGAAAACACGCTCTATTTCCGCCAACAAATGACAAAACTCGGCTTCGACATCAAACCCGGCGTCCATCCCATAACACCCATCATGCTCTACGATGCCGTCTTAGCACAACAATTCGCCGAACAATTGCTCCACGAAGGCATCTATGTCATCGGATTCTTTTATCCCGTCGTCGCAAAAGGACAAGCACGCATCAGAGTGCAAATCTCAGCAGCACACACCAAAGACCATATAGACAAAGCTCTCGCAGCTTTTGAAAAAATTGGCAAAAAACTCGGTGTCATTCAATAAAAACAAAAAAGGGCAGCTCTTGCGAACTGCCCTAAATTTTATCCTTAACATTATGAAAATTATTATCTGCACGCTTCCTTAATTAACGCCGCTGCTTCTTTATGACCTAACTCCTTTGCTTTTTGTAAATCTGCACAAGCTAATGTTTCTTTCCCATCTTGTCCATATAGCAGTGCTCGATTAAAGTATGCCTTGGAATCTTGCGGATTAAGTTCGATTGCTTTGCTATAATCCGCAATGGCACCATTGCTATCTCTTAAATCTTTTTTTACTATACCACGATTATAATATGCCTTGGCATATTGAGGATTAAATTCTATCGCTTTTGTCCAATCTGCAATGGCTCCATTTTTATCACCTAAACTATATTTAGCAACACCACGATTAAAATATGAGTCCGCAAACTGAGGATTAAATTCTATGGCTTTCGTATAATCGGCTATCGCGGCATTTTTGTCGCCCAAATCATCTTTAGCTACACCACGATTATAATATGCAATGGCATCTCGAGGATTAAGTTCTATTGCTTTAGTATAATCGAAAATTGCGCCTTCTTTATCGCCTAAATCATCTTTAGCTACACCACGATTATAATATGCCTTAGTATCTTGAGGATTAAGTTCTATCGCCTTCGTATAATCTGCAATTGCACCCTTCTTATTTCCTAAAGCTGATTTAGCATTGCCACGATTATAATATGCCTCAGCATATTGAGGATTAAGTTCTATCGCCTTTGTCCAATCTGCAATAGCTCCATATTTATCACCTAAAGCGGATTTAGCAAGACCACGATTAGAATATGCCTCAGCAAGTTGTGGATTAAGCTCAATCGCCTTCGTATAATCAGTTATGGCGCCATTTTTATCATCTAAATCTGATTTAGCAGTCCCACGATTATTATATGCAGCAGCATATTGAGGATTAAGTTCTATCGCTTTGCTAAAATCGTCAAGGGCTTCTTTAAGCAAACCTTTCTGGACTTTTGCAAGACCTGCTGTAAAATAACTTTCGGCGGTTTGGGCTGTGGCGCTCATCACCGCGGCAATACACACGACAAAAAAAACGATTACTCTCTTTTTCATGAGGGCTTTTTGATTAATGGGTATTTAATATTTCTTCAAAAATATGAAATCTGTGATTCAATCACTATTTCTTGCAGTTTTCTTCTATCATTACTTCCGCTTCTTTATGACCTAATTCACTTGCTTTTTGCAAATCAGCACAAGCTAATGTTTCCTTCCCTTCTTGTCCATATACGATAGCTCGATTATAATATGCCTCCGCGAATTGAGGATTAAATTCTATTGCCTTTGTAAAATCGAAAATGGCTCCTTTAGTATCACCTAATCTCGATTTAGCATATCCACGATTTAAATATGACGATGCATCTTGGGGATTAAGTTCTATCGCTTTTGTGTAATCTGCAATGGCACCTTCTTTATCGCCTAAATTATTTTTAGCATATCCACGATTAGTATATGCCTCGGCAAATTGAGGATTAAGTTCTATCGCTTTAGTATAATCAGCAATAGCAGCATAGTTATCTCCTAAAGAGAACTTAGCAACACCACGATGAGTATATACATCGGCAAGTTGAGGATTAAGTTCTATTGCTTTTGTATAATCAGCAATGGCTCCTTTAGTATCACCTAATTCTGATTTAACAATTCCACGAACAGCATATACATCGGCACTTTGAGGATTAAGTTCTATTACTTTCGTAAAATCGTCTATTGCACTGTATTTATCTCCTAAAGAGAACTTAGCAAGACCACGATTAGTATATGCCTCGGCTAGTTGAGGATTAAGTTCTATTGCTTTGTTACAATCGGTAATAGCTCCATAGTTATCACCTAAAACATTCTTAGCATTGCCACGATTAGTATATGATGCCACGGCAGATTTAGGGTTAAGTTCTATTACTTTGGTAAAATCGGCAAGGGCTTCTTTATATAATCCTTTCTCGGCTTTTTCAAGACCTGCTGCAAAATAACTTTCGGCGGTTTGGGCTGTGGAGGTCATCACCGCGGCAATGAACACGACAAAAAAAACGATTACTATCTTCTTCATAAAGACTTTTTGATTAATGGATACATAATATTTCTTCAAAAATAAGGAATCTGCCGTATTGCTGTTGGGATTTACCATCACGGCAGAGCTGTCAATGATTATGCGAAAAGGCGTCCACCCCGTCAGAATGCGTCTGCCACCACTCAAGAGCTGACATTACCCGAAGAATTTTGAGGATACCTTTGCACCGATAGATATATTGGACTATATTTATGCAGTGTTACATTGTCTTACATACAGAGAGTTCTTGAAAATTGATTTTCCGAGAGTGCCATATCCGAAAGACAAAGCCACATTTGCGAAATTGGTAAAACTTGGCGGTCAAATCAGAGAAATCCATTTATTGGAAAGTGCTGTAGTAGAAAATTATATAACGCAATATCCGATAGACGGTAATAATATGGTGGGGAAAGTGAAATATCACGATGGCAAAGTATATATAAATGAAAGCCAATATTTTGACAATGTTCCGCTTATTGCTTGGGAATTTTATATAGGCGGCTATCAACCTGCGCAAAAATGGCTAAAAGACCGGAAAGACCGCACACTTGATTTTGACGATATTCTCCATTATCAAAAAATTATAGTTGCTTTGTCAGAAACCGACCGTTTGATGAAAGAAATAGACCGTATAGAGATAGAGTGATGCACAGCCACCCTTCCCCATCGCTGACGGCGAAAAAAGCGTGGCTATCCCCTCACTTTGGCATGAAGTGTTTAATTTTGCAAAGATATTCAAGGAGACGACAATGCTGAAAATAGATGTTCATGCGCATATCTTACCCCAAACATGGGATTCGCTCAAAGATAAATATGGCTATGGCGGTTTTATCCAATTGCATCATCATCAGAAAGGGCGTGCGAAGATGATGCGCGATGATGGGACTTTTTTCCGTGAAATCGAGGAAAATTGCTGGAATCCGACGGCAATATTGCATGATATGGATGCCCATAATGTGGATGTGATGGTGCTTTGTACCGTGCCCGTTTTGTTCAAATATTGGGCAAAGCCGGAACATACACTCGATTGGCATATCTTTTTGAATAATCATTTGGCGGAGGTGCAAAACTCCCATCCGCAACGCTTGGTGGGTTTGGGCACTATCCCCATGCAAGACACAGATTTGGCAATCAAGGAATTGGAACGCTGCGTGAAGGATTGCGGTTTCCCCGGCATTCAAATCGGCTCTAATATCAATGGCAAAAATCTTGACCATCCCGACTTTTCCCCCATTTATCAGGCAGCGCAAGACCTCGGCGCATGTATTATGGTGCATCCTTGGGAAATGGCGGGAGCCAATCGTATGAAACCCTATTTTATGGAATGGCTTGTGGGTATGCCCGCAGAGACCACTTTGTCCATTTGCTCGATGATATTTGGCGGCGTATTCGATCGCTTTCCTCGTTTGCGTGTATTATTTGCTCATGCGGGAGGTTCTTTTCCGTTTACTGTCGGACGCATCTCACATGGCTGGCATGCTCGCCCCGATTTGTGCGATATCCATCGCATCAATGATCCGCGCAGCTATGTGGACAAATTTTGGGTTGATGGCATCACCCATGATGATGATGCTTTGCGCTTTTTGTTGCAAGTAATGCCCTCACATAAAATTGCCTATGGCACGGATTATCCTTTCCCTCTCGGCGATTTGGAGCATGGTAAGTTCATCGAACAAATGAGCGATTTGGATATTCTCACCAAAGAAGACCTTTTCCATCGCAGCGCACTGGGTTTTTTGGGATTGCCGGAACAACGCTTTCAACGTCGAAAAGCACAATCAGAGCAAGAAATTATTGCTGCACAGATTATGAGAACCTCGTCATTGAATTAATCGAATAATTCTTAATACGCTTTTTTACTATTTACCCATTCCTTCGAGATGGTAGTGCATGAATGATTTTGCCGATAATGAAAAAGAACTGATACTCTATTTGCAAAAAGGCGAATCAGCAGCATTGGAATATATTTATGACCATTATAGTGCTGCCCTTTATGGCATCATTGTAAAAATTCTCAAAGGAAATAAAATTATTTCCGAAGATGTACTGCAAGAAACATTCATAAAAATTTGGACAAATAGAATCAAATACGATAGCTCAAAAGCTACGCTGTTTACGTGGATGCTGAATATTGCAAGAAATACTGCCATAGATACATTACGAAGTTCGGATTTTAATAGTCATTCAGTGAACCGTGTTTCCATAGATTCCGTACATATTGATGAGGAATTACATTCACCATCACCACAGTATGCTGAGGATATTATTCTAAAAGAGATATTGAATCAATTACCGCCGGAGCAAATACAAATCATAGAACTTATGTATTATCAAGGATATACACAGACAGAAATAGCGACGCAGTATTCTATTCCGCTTGGCACGGTAAAATCACGTGCTCGATTGGCAATTGAAACTCTAAGGAAAATACTTATCCATGACAGTAACATACTTTCCGGAACGTCTCCGCAATCATTTGCAGCGAAACAAACTCTCACTGCAATTATTGCAGTATTAACATCAGAAATAGTTGATATACCCACCTTGCAATCCACTCTTTAAACAATAGTGGTATGCAAAGGTGTTCTCTTTCATAGAAAACATAATGACATAACTATGAATAGTACAATACATCCGGAAAATGAAGAACATAATCTCGAAGATGCTGCTGTCTATGCGCTTGGCGGAGCAGACATTGGCACGGAACAAGAGCAAATAAAAAAACATATCTCAGATGCCGAAGCTGTACTCGAAGCATTAGCGTCTGCACATGCTGTCAATCCTTCTCCATCATTAAGACCCCGATTACTTAATAAAATAATCGGCGGGAAACATTCATTTTCACAGATAATAACATTACAATCAAAAATAAAAAAATATCAACGTTACTCTATTGCCGCAAGTGTCATGTTCGCAATAACCGCTTCCGCAACACTCTATTACAAACAGTTGCATGATAATTCTAATGCAGCATTACACCTTGTCAAAGAAGAATTAGAAAAAACGAAAGAATCGAGCTATGTGCTTGCAACAAAAGCCGATGTTTTAGACCAACGCATCCAATTAGTCACAAATCCTGATATTGTGGAAATATCTATGAAATCACCGAAGACAGTGATAAGCCAACCATTACTTCGTACGTCAGTCTATTGGGATACAAAAGAAAATGCAGTGTTTTTGGAAGTCCAATCATTACCGGAAAACAATGATTCTACGGATTATCAACTGTGGGCAATTTCAGAAGGCAAGCCAAAAGATTTGGGGGTATTTCATTTCAAAAAATCACCATTTATTTTCAAAATGAAAAATACCGATTCGGCAGATGCTTTTGCAATTACACTTGAAGAAAAAGGCGGAAAACCTTCGCCAACATTAGAAAATTTAACGGTACTCGGTACAGTATCATCACAAAATGGTGAATAATCATAAAAAAAAAGCCCTTGTTACAATGTTCCAAGGGCTTCACATTTACCTATTGATCTATCAAATTTATTGCTGAACAATATCCGCTTTAGTGGTATTGAGCAAGGCAACTAAATCATTAACTAACTGAGCATTATTAGCGGCAGTCACGCCATTTTTTGCCAATCCTACTCCGATATTACCAACAAAGGCATCAAAATCCGCTGCTGTAATTTTCATTGGAATACGTGAATTTTTAGCAGGATCATGTGCTGCTTTCATATCCAAACCTGAATATGTGTATGTTTTTGACCCTGTAGCCAAACACATAAAATCAGTAAAATTTTTACTTAATCTACTTAAACCGGTAGTATTTCCCGCGCCTAATTCAGCAAAAAGAACAGGAAAATATTTTGCCATTTTGGGATCTGCTGCAATAACAAGAATAGAGCTATCCACAACGCTTCGAAGCGTTAATCGCCCTTTTTCAATCATTGTTGCCGGATTTGACGGATCGGACACCATAGTAATTCCCCCCACTCTGTCATAGAGTGATGGTGTGGGTGTCGGTGCAGGGGTTGAAGTCTCTTCAGAACACGAAGCAAAAAGGACTAACCCGATTATACAAGATGCAGCACTCAAGTGTGCACGTTTTAACGAAAATTGCATCGCAATACTCCTAAAAAATTGAAAATAAACTATTAGTACAGATACTGAACTTTGATATTTGTCGCTATTGAAATACTCCATGAATGGTAGCCGATACCTTCCGATAAAAAGAAAGCTGGTCGGCATTTACCGGACAACTGCCTGCTGTTGTGGGTTGAACTATATATCTTTGAGCATACGTACTTTGAGAATAAAGCCCTGAGTTTTTAACCAAACGATAAACACATTCACTTACCCCCTCATCACTGCTCATATATTGATGCAATAAGTTTTCTCTCTTTCGATCATAGACATACACCAAAATATTATCGCGTGTGTTCATATATACTGCAATAATGCCGGGTAAATTTTTTACAAAGGACTGAATGGCTTGTTGTTCTTGTGCTGTAAGATTTCCGTTGAAATCAATCCTTGCTAACTGATGTGTTGTATTGACCGATGTCTCATCAGGCAAAGTCACAAAGTAAATATGAACGCACAGTGTGATACATAATCCCAAGACAATGGTCGAAAGTGCAATAATGTAATGTTTCGCCTTAATCTTGGGTGCCGCTTTTGGGTGTTGTTGCAAAGATTCCATAGTTCTTATAGACTTGTGAATGAAATGTGTTCAATGCCTATACATACGCATGATGCTCATAATCAGATCAGTAAAGAATGTATGTTTCCATTCTTAGCATACAATTTTTACATTTTTGACTACCAAACATCAAGTGAGGGAACGAAGAAAAGGCGGATTTTTCTTATTCGAGAACAAGGTATATGGCCTACCGGAAAGACAGAACTCTTGTAGGACTAAACAAAACATGGCGACACATCCTGCAAAAAAAGTGCACTTTCCCCATGTATTATCAAAACATTATATTAGACACACACACTTAATATTGGCATAACGCTAAGGTAATAATAGCTCGGTAATTTTGCGACCAAGTTCAAACTAATGAAAGCTGCAAAATTGAAAATCCTTCTTACTCTTTGTTTCGGCATTGCTTTATGTGTTACCACCTCAATAACAGCCCAAGAAAATTCCGCTACTGTACAAGGTAAAGTAACCGACGGCTCTACGGGTGATATTATGCGTAGTGTCACCGTTGAATTATTAACCAAAGAAAAACAAAGTACCAAAAAAGGTGCCTATTCGGATGTAACCGGAAAATACACAATAAAGAAAGTACAGCAAGGCGTATATTCTTTACGCTTCCGTTATGTGGGCTTTGAAAGCAAACTTATAGAAAATGTTGAAGTAGCTGCGGGCAAAACTGTGACAGTAAATGTGACATTATCGCCCGAAACAAAAAAATCTACCGAAGTAGTTGTCACTGCACGTGCCAATAAAGAATCAAAAGAAGCAATTTTAGCACAAAGAAAAAATTCTGCCCAAGTAAGCGATGGCGTGAGCAAAGAAGAAATATCGCGTCTTCCCGATGCCGATGCAGGTCAAGCACTTAAGCGAGTTTCCGGTGTGACATTAGTGGGCGATAAATTTATTTATGTGCGTGGTTCAAGCGACCGTTACAGCAATACGACATTAAATGGCTCAACCCTGACTTCGACCGAACCGGACAAACGTTCTTTCGATTTTGGTATGTTCCCGTCGGAATTTTTACAACAAGCGAATATTACCAAGTCATTTACGCCCGATTTACCCGGTAATTTTGCCGGCGGCTTAGTGCAATTACAAACTATAGATTTTCCCGATGGATTTTCCGTAAAAGCATCGCTTTCCACATCGGGAAATAATAATACACAAATAGGCGATAATATATTCAGCTCCTATCAAGGCGGCTCAGATGATTGGTTAGCACGCGATGATGGCACGAGATCAATGTCCTCAGCCACTCCCGGCAGCCGTGAAGATATCAATCGTTTATTATTGAATGCTCGTCGGCAAGATGCGCAAGGAGATTCTGCGCGCACTACCTTACAAAATTTTGCACGCGGATTTAATCAGAATGTCTGGACAAATAATAATTTTTCGGCTAATCCCAATACATCATTTGCGCTTTCATTTAGTAATTTATATGATGTTTTCGACAATGATTTAGGTGTGATTGCATCGGTTAATTATGGTAATTCTTATGCCATTAATTCAATTGTACGCAGCCCCATTCTTGCCGACAAAGAATATCGTCAAGAAAATGCGGGTTCTGTGTCCACACGTTCCGTGAATTATGGCGGTATGGCAAATATTGCCTATAAATTAGGAGGTCACAGCTCACTCAGTTTTAAAAATGTGTTTAATCGTTCCGCCGATGATGAAACCACACTTTTGCAGGGCAGAGATATTCCGCAAGGTATTGATATTCGCCCATCGAGCTGGCAATTTGTGCAAAAAGAATTATTTTCCACACAAGTCAATGGCGAACATACTGTACCGTTTGATAGTACGGCAATTATCTCCTCATTGCTTTTTGATTGGCGATTAGGATATTCACAATCCCTGCGCGATGAGCCGGATTTCCGTCGTTTGCGTTATTCGCGCCAATCGGTTGATTCGACATTACCGTTTACTGCCGATATACAACCCACACCGCAAGGTGATGGCACGCTCGCCGGACGTTTTTATTCTTCATTAAATGAT
Source organism: Ignavibacteria bacterium UBA2373 (assembly GCA_002344005.1). Taxonomy (GTDB): domain Bacteria; phylum Bacteroidota; class Ignavibacteria; order Kapaibacteriales; family UBA961; genus UBA2353. The sequence goes on from DDTD01000098.1 coordinate 66,673, forward strand.
TTTGCCAGAAATGCTGCATTTAATATCGCATTACCTGTGTATCGTGATATGAAATTTAAAACTGGTTTTCTCACAGAAAATAAAAATCGTTATTTTTCTGCACGCTCATTTACAATTAATCAACCGACAAGCGGTGCTGATGTTGATATAGATTTTTCTGATACACCGGACAGTTTATTCCGAGCAGAAAATTTCCGTCAGGGTGGTTTGGGAATGTCCGAAGACTCTAAGCGCAGCGATTCTTATATTGCAGGTGAAGAATTATATGCCGGATATTTTATGATTGATGCACCTTTTTCTGTTGCGGGCGAGCAATTTCGGATTATCGGCGGCGCAAGAGTAGAAGATGCCGTTCAATCACTTAATTCATTCGACACAGAAGGAAACCCCATCAATATTACATATGCAACAACAGATTGGCTGCCATCTTTTAATCTTATTTACAAAGCAACGGATGCGATGAATTTACGTATGTCGGCAACACGCACATTAACCCGCCCTAATTTACGAGAATTTGCACCTTTTGCATTTTATGATTTCCAATCATTATTCGTTGTACGCGGCAATCCGAATTTAGAGCGCACCTTAATTTCCAATTATGATATACGCTATGAATATTTCCCTCAGCCGGGCGAAGTCTTTTCTGTCAGTGTATTTTATAAAAACTTTATTAATCCCATCGAAGAAACTATTGATCAAGTATCAAGTGAATATATACGCACATTTTCCAATGGACAAAGTGTTGATTCAACAGGTAAAAAAATAGCTGATGGCAATGCTTTTAATTATGGAGTTGAATTTGAAGCACGCAAATCCCTTGCATTTTTAGGTGATTATTTTCGCAATTTCGGCATTAATGCCAATGTATCTCTAATTCAATCAGAAATTACGGTATTGCAAGGCAGAACCGAAGATAAACGCAGTATATGGGGACAATCTCCGTATTCATTAAATATCGGATTATTTTTTACGGAACCCGACTTAGGCACATCCGTCAATATTGGCTATAATCGCTATGGTCGCCGTATTGTTCAAGTTGGCTTGCGCGGTGCATTTGCATTCGACGATCCTCATGTGTATGAGCAACCGCGAGATGTTATTGATATTTCCATTATTCAGCCATTATTAGACAATGCCTTTGAAGTTAAATTAGTTGCGCGCGACATTCTTAATCAAGAATTATTATGGCAACAAGGCGGCAAAACCATTGCTTCTAATTTGCGCGGCACAACTTTCAGTATAGGCATGAGCTACCGTTTTCGTTAAGTAACTGTAAAAAAAACATATCTATTATTTATACACAATATCTCTAAGGAAATTGTATGAAATTATTTACTGCCGTGACAACCGCATTGCTGTTCTGGGGAGCAATGTCGAGTGTTCAGTCACAAACTGTGCAGCTTTTATCACCGGGTGGTTCACCCAATGAGAGTTATCGTGCAGGTAATTCCGTTGATTTGGTGTATCAAACATCACCCTCCACAGTGACACCTCGCCCGCGCTATCGCTTTGAATTCAGCACATCTCCGAACGGACCTTGGACTTCAATCTCAGGTGCAACCAATGTGGTGGACAGTAATGCAAGCGGCACTGTTCGCGCAGGTCGTTTTATTGGTGCTTTTCGCATTCCGGCAACGCCAACAAATACGGGTTATGTTCGCCAAGTATTATTAAGCGATCCGTCAAAAACAAGTATCAGTCCTTTTCCCTTTAAAATCGAACAACCGCAAACAACACGCATAGACGAATTTTTACAAGGTGCTGTCGGTGCGGGCGAAACACGTACATTGACACGCGATAAAGTCTATGGAATTAAAGGATATTTCCACGTTGATAATGGCGGTACTTTAGTTATTGAACCGGGAACTATTGTCGTTGGCGATCAAGTGGGTGTTAATAGTGCACTTGTCATCAATCGTGGCGGTAAAATTATAGCCGATGGCAGAGCCGATGCACCTATTGTTCTTACAAGCAGTGCGCCTCCGGGCTTACGTGCTCCGGGTGATTGGGGTGGATTACTCATTTTCGGTAAAGCAGTTATTAATAATCCGGGCGGTGAAGCAGCTATGGAAGGCGGTGTTGCCGATCCGAATAATAAATCACGTTGGTATTATGGCGGTAATGATGATAATGATAATAGCGGAATATTGCGCTATGTGCGTATTGAATTCGGCGGTATTGCTTTGCAACCGAATCAAGAATTAAACGGACTTACATTAGGTGCTGTGGGACGTGGTACTATTATGGAAAAAGTACAGGTCAGCTATGCTAATGATGATGCTTATGAATGGTTCGGCGGCACGGTTAATGGCAAATATCTTATCTCAACTTCCTGCCTTGATGATGATTTTGATGCGGATAATGGTTGGAGCGGCAAAGTACAATATGCCGTAGCTCAACGTTCAACCAATCGCGCCGACCAATCCACAAGTCAAGCATTTGAAACCGATAATGATGCAAGCGGCTCATTCCGAATTCCACGCACATCGGGTATATTTTCTAATGTGACAGTTATCGGTCCATTACAAGATGTTTCCGCCACACCGAATCCTCGATTCGGTGCAGCGGCGCAAATCCGACGCGCTTCTCTCTTATCCATCTATAATTCAATATTTCTCGGCTGGCCCCGCGGTATCGAAATTGCGCAAACGCCAACGATGAATGCTGCATATAATGATACAGTTCAAGTGCGTAATTGTGCATGGTATGGCATAAAAACATCATGGCTTAATCTTGCGGGCGGTACTCCCCCATCGGGAATGACAACATCGTGGATAAGCACAGGACGCTTCAATAATGTGAATGATGCATCGAATAATCCGTCTGCGGCATTACTCGAAAATCCTTTTTCGGATATAGCATTCAGTGCCGTTCCATTAGCAGGTTCTCCTGTATTGTCAGGTGCTTCCTTTGTTCGTGACGGTGTTCCGGCAATTGATGATTCATTTTTTGATAAAGTTTCTTTCCGTGGTGCATTCGGTAGTGATATGCGCTGGGATTATGGATGGGCAAATTATGATCCTGTCAATGCTGCCTATATCGCAGGCGCACCAACAGTTGCCGGAGCTTCATTACGTTTGACGGCACCTTCAACTGGACGCGTTTATGTGGCAGGTACAACAGCAACTATCGAATGGGACACCACCGGTACACGTGGTTTACGCTATAAATTCCAAACCGCTACTTCTATAGACGGTCCTTGGACAGATATTCAAGGTGCGGAGAGTATCACCGATGAAGGCAGTACACGCGGTCGCATCGTCAATGGATATAAAGTGCCGTCCACACCATCAACCAATGCATATATTCGCATGGTTGCATTACGCAATGATGGTAGTATCAATACAGATGCATCCAGTATTCTTGGACCTTTAACTATTGTTTCTTATACACTTACCTCACCCAAAGGCGGCGAAGTTTATCGTGCGGGATCACGTCAATTATTAGCATGGAAACAAGAACCACAAGGCGAATTAATCGGCACAGTCAAATTACGCTTCGAGTATGCAACATCTAATTCGGGACCTTGGACACCAATTCCGGGTGCAGAAATGGTCGAAGACAATGATGATAAAGTATTACAAGGCGGCTTAGTATTACCTCTTACCCAAACTGAAACTGCTTTTGTCAGAATGACCGTGCTTAATGAAGATGGCAGCCCTACAAGTATAAGTTCTACGAATGCACAGCCCTTCAAAGTTATCGGTATTCGCTTACTTTCTCCGGCAAGTGCTGCATCGCTCAAAGGCGGCAGCAAAGTGGACATTATGTGGGATACCACAGCAACAGCAGGATCACGCTTCCGTTTCCAATATCGCTTGAATGATACCGAACAATGGAATGATATCCAAGGGGCAACGAATGTCTTAGACGCAGGTGCAAATCGTGGTAAAATTGTAGGCGGTTTTACCGTGCCAAATGTAGCCACAACAAACGGTTATGTTCGCATGACAGCACTTGCTGAAAATGGCAATCCTATTGAGGCTCTTTCCTCACAAAATGAACAACCATTTACTATTACAGTTGATAAACCCGTTGATGGCATCGTACGCATTATCACTCCGGGTGCAGCAGCGGGCGAACGCTATCGTCCGGGACGCTCTTTAGATATTACCTATGATACAGTAGGTGGTTACCGTCGTCGCTATCGTTTTGAGTATGGCACATCCGCCAATGGTCCTTGGACTGTCATTAAAGGTCTTGAAAATATTATTGACAGTAATAGAAGCAGCACACTTCGTCGCGGACGTATTACCGGAGGTTTCCTCGTGCCTGACCAGCTAACAAAAACAGCATATTTACGCATGGTATTATTATCGGATGAATCCAAAGTTGATATTACCGATAATCCTATCGAAATATTCCGCCCGACAGCAAGTAAAGTGGATTCCGTTTTAAGCGGTTCTATCAATAAACGTGTATTTCTCTCTAACACTAAAATATATGGTTTACGCGGTTATGTACACGTTGACAATGGCGGTGTTTTAGTCATTCAACCGGGTACAATAATTCTTGGTGATTCAGTAGGAAAAAATTGCGCACTTGTTGTGAATCGCGGTGGTAAAATTATCGCAAAAGGTACAGCAAAATTACCGATAGTATTTTCAAGTCTTGCAGCTCCGGGACAACGAGAATCCGGTGATTGGGGTGGATTACTAATTTTCGGTAAAGCAGTTATTAATAATCCGGGCGGCGAAGCAGCTATGGAAGGTGGCGTTGCCGATCCGAATAATAAATCACGCTGGTATTATGGCGGTAATGATGACAATGACAGCAGCGGTATTCTTGAATATGTCCGTATTGAATTTGCAGGACTTGCATTACAACCCAATCAAGAATTAAATGGCTTAACGATGGGTGGTGTTGGTCGCAAAACAGTAATGAATAATATTCAAATCAGCTATGCCAATGATGATTCATTCGAATGGTTCGGCGGTACCGTTAATGCAAAAAATATTATTTCTATCGGTGCATTAGATGATGATTTTGATGGTGATAATGGCTGGAGTGGAAAAGTACAATTCGCTATAGCACAACGTCACCCTAACAGAGCAGATCAATCCACAAGTCAGGCAATGGAAATGGATAATGATGCGAGCGGCTCAACACGCAAACCACTCACCTCCCCTATTTTTTCCAATATGACTGTAATCGGTCCTATCAATGATACTTCCAAAGTGCCGAATCCTCGTTATGGTGCTGCCATACAAATACGTCGCAATGCCAGAACATCTGTTTTCAATTCAGCAATTCTCGGCTGGGGACGCGGAATGGAAATTGCACAAACTACAACGATGAATGCCGCAAAAAATGATTCCTTACAATTCCGCAATAATGCAATGTTCGGTATTCGTTCTACTCTCTTAAATTTGGCAGGTGGCACTCCGCCGACAGGCATGACAACAGAATGGATTAATACTCCTGCATTTAATAATACAATGGATAAATCATCACCTCAAAAAGCAGGTTTACAAAATCCTTTCGAGATTGTTGAATTTAATCCTGCTGCAATGGAAAGTTCACCATTACTTAGCGGAGCAAATTTCACAAATAGTGGTATTATTGCAATTGATGATGCCTATTTTGAAAAAGTACAATTCCGCGGTGCAATGGGATTACAACGCTGGGATGCAGAATGGACAGAATATGATCCTATTAATGCTGAATATAAAGCACAACAAGCTCCGGTTTCTGTGAATGAAAACAGCATAAATACTTCTGATATTGTGGCATCGGTTTATCCGAATCCCACTCATGATAAATGTATTGTGAAATATCAAACACGCAAAGACGGAATGGTAAAAGCACAATTTGTCAATGCTATGGGCGACATTGTTTCTACATTCTTTGCCGAGCAACAACAAGCGGGATTTTATCAATTCAATATTAATGTTCAGGATATGCCAACCGGATTATATTTTGTTCGTATTGAGTCTGATAATAACACAATGACTATACCTGTATCAGTGTATAAATAATTCCTTTTCCTCCTACCCCACACGGAAAAGCGGGCGTATTTCTTCGGAAATGCGCCCATTTTTTTTTTGCAAAACAGCGCTATTTGGATTCATTCTGAATAGTTACAATTTAATAATGAATCAATAATATATCCATAAAATTCCGGTAATCTCCAAACGGTAATTTTGTGAATATTATTAACATCTTTATTTAGAGGAAAAATGAAAAAATCTCTACTCGTCGGATTATTATCCGTTTCGTTAATTTCGCAAGCAGCAGGCGCAGAATTTCCTACAAAAGTTCAGCCGAAATCAATGATTCCTTATATAACACATAGCGTTGTTGTGCCACCATCACCATTAAAATATCAAGTGTTGTTTATTGGTGGTGTGCATGATGTACAAACTACACCCACATACGGTAAACCCGCAGGCGCAACCAAAGCCAAACAATGGCATGACTTTATCGGCTTTACAAAAGCTGATGCAACAAAAGGCGAAACAGGACTTGGTTGGATTTCTGTGAATCATGAAATGGTTCAAGCCAATGATAATATCGGTGATGGCGGCGGAATGACCGTGTTCAAAGTTGCAAAAAGCGGTGACTCAATTATTGTTGTTGATCAAACACTTTCTGATGGTCGTACAGGAAAATATTTTAATGTTGATTTTGTGAATACAGTTGGCGAAACAGGTATGAATTGCGGTGGTATTCAAAGCCCTGATGGTCGTATCTGGACAGCAGAAGAATGGTTCCGCAGTGCAAATAATGATGGCACAGGCGATGATATTTTCCAAAAAGGCACAGGTGTGCGTGATACGTCTGATTTTACGATTGGCACGACAACTCCCAATGGTTTCCCGGGATATAATGGCACAAAAATCAAAAAATACCAAAATTTTAACTGGATGGTAGAAATTGACCCTCGCACTGCCAAAGCAGTTCGCAAACAATATAATTGGGGTCGTCAAGGATTTGAAGGCGGCGCGGTATTGCCTGATAATAAAACAGTTATTCTCGGTGAAGATGGTGATGCAGGAGCTTCATTATTAACAAAATTTGTTGCCGATACACCGGGTGATTTTACAAAAGGAAAAACATATATATTCAAACAAAAAGATAATTCATTCCAAGGCGATTGGATTGAAGTACCACAGGACATCAATACGATGCTCGATATTCATACATGGGCTAAACAAAATAATGCTACCGGCTTTACACGTATAGAATGGGTTACATTTGACAAAAAAACTAATACTATTTATATGACCGAAACAGGTTCCGATGCACCGGGTTCGGCAATCAAGAAAAATATGGCAGCAGGTTTCGGTATCCCAAAACATTACAAAGACATGGCAACAGCTTCAAAAACAACTGTTGACAGCAGCACATTCAATGATTATTATGGCAGAGTATTGTCATTAGATTTAACAACAAATGAAGTTAAATCATACATTGAAGGCGGTCCAAAATTGGACGAAAAAAAGGCTTATACAGAATATCCTGATAAACATTTAACTAACCCTGACGGATTAACTATTTTAGAAGTAAAAAACAAAAGATACCTAATTATCTGCGAAGATCTTAACGGTACATCATTTGGACGTGTTCCTTTCGGCATGAGCAATCGCAGTTGTGAAATTTATGCTCTTGATTTGGATGCTGAACCGAAAATCGAAAATCTTACTCGTTTAGCAATCGTACCCTATGGTGCAGAGGTTACCGGTGCATGCGCAATTGATAATGGCAATACATTATTATTCAATTCTCAGCACCCAAGTTCATACAATCAATACCCTTATAACAATTCTTTGACTGTGGCAATCTCCGGTTTCGATAAATTAGTAACGGGTATTAAAGAATTAGATGGTACTTCTTCCATTAAAGGAATAAAAGTCTATCCTAATCCGGCATCACGCGAATTACGTTTCGATAATACCATGGACGCTGCTTTGTATAATAATGAAGGCAGTAGAGTACGTGTTGTCCGTAATGCTAATACTATGGACATTTCCGATCTTAATGCAGGTGTCTATTTCTTAATGAACAATGACGGCGATACACAAAAAGTAATTATTGAATAAATAACACTAATATTCGTAAAAACCGGTGATGTACGTGCATCATCGGTTTTTTTTTATATGAGAGACCTATGAAAAAAATTAGTATAATCGGTATTTTTCTTCTTTTTGGATTTACCGTCATCACCCCTACGTCACAGTTTACCATGACTTCATCGCATGTCTTGAGAAATTCGCTATCTATTGTAGAATCTTCTCTACAAAGACTCAAAGATATTGTCAAGACTCAAAAAGAAGACAGCATAAAAGCGTTATATCATATCAGCAGAAACAATTACAAACAGTGTGAATTTATCATTGAATATTATGATGGGGGTTTAGTATCATCAATAATCAATGCCGCTCCCCTTCCAAAATTAAATCCATCATCGGCACAAACTGACATATTGGAACCTCATGGTTTTCAGGTATTGGATGAAATAATATACGCAGACGATCAATCACTTGAACAACGTTCCGATGCCATCATCAAAGAAATTGATTATATACTCCATTCTCTTCATGATTTTTCGCTGCTTGCACAAGGCATACATATAGAAAAACGCCATCTATTAGAGTCAATACAATTAGGACTATTAAGGGTTGTTTCATTAGGTATTACGGGTTTTGATACACCGGGATCGGATAATGCCATTGGGGAAACATCATTTGTACTTCAGTCTATGGCACAGTATATATCTCTACTCCAACCACTTTCTACTCAAGAAAAAAAATCACTGCAACAGACCTTAACGCTCTGCAAACAAGCATCACAATATTGTAAAAAAAATAAGAATTTCGATACGTTCGACAGGGCATCTTTTATTCGTGAATACGCGGAACCATTATTTAAAAAAATTCAAGCTCTCTACACTGATTTTTCTATTGAATATTATGATGAAACAACAACAAGACCATCGTCAATTAATTTTCGCAGCCCATCACTTTTTTCCACGACACTTTTTTCTGCTTCATACTATACCCGACAAATGCCGCAAGATATAAATGATACACGAAAATACTTAGGTAAACTCTTATTTTTTGATCCCATACTTTCACGAAACAGTGAACGCTCATGTGCTTCATGTCATCAACCGGAAAAAGCATTTACGGATGGTTTACCAACAAGTATGGCATTCAATAAACAAGGTAATATCTTACGCAATGCCCCTACGCTAATCAATGCAATCTATGCCGGTCGCTTATTTTATGACTTACGTGCCCATTCATTTGAAGATCAAGTGCAACATGTGGTGACTGATGACAATGAGTTTCATTCAGATTTTTCAACCATTATTTCTAAGATGGAATCTTCGACAGAATACCGAGAATTATTTTCAAAAGCATTTCCCGACATAAAACATAATAATATTTCGCCATACACAATAAGCGCAGCTTTGGGTGCATATCAAATGACTCTTGTGTCGTTCAACTCAGATTTTGACAAATATATCCGTTCTGAAAAAAAATCAGTCTCTCGGGAAGTAAAAAACGGCTTTAATCTTTTTATGGGAAAAGCAGCTTGTGGTACATGTCATTTTGCTCCAACATTTGCAGGCTTGGTACCGCCTCGGTTTACTGAGAGTGAGTCTGAAATATTAGGTATTCTTCAGCAATTTGACACTCTCTCACCTAAACTTGACACAGATGCAGGCAGATATGCGGGTCATGCCAAAGACCAAGTTGCACTGTACAAAAGATCATTCAAAACAATGACTGTACGTAACAGTGGATTAACCGCACCATATTTTCATAATGGGAAATTTAAGACTCTTGAGCAAGTTCTCGAATTTTATGACCACGGAGGTGGAGCAGGATTAGGGTTAGATGTCCCCTATCAAACGCTGCCCTCCGACAAACTTCATTTAACGAAAAATGAAAAACGTGATATTATTGCATTTCTTCACTCATTAACGGATACAACAGGTTTGACAAATAAACCGAGTAAACTTCCTGCCATAGAATCGCAGAAAGCATCAGGCAGAACTATTGGTGGTTTGTATTAAATGATTGAACTATCCATTCTTTTTTGTATTCCACCATTTTTTGAATAAGGTCATAAGGCATCGGTTTATTCAAGGGAAATTGCACCGAGCCCTTACCTTGTTTATAGAGTGATAATTCTTCTGCAAAATATTCATGAGCTGAAGGTGTGGCATAAAGACCGATATGTGTTTTAAATGCAGCAAAATATAGTAATGGTTTACCCCGATACGTATAAGCCGGCATCGAATATGCAATGCTTTCTTTCGCATCGGGTACAGCCATCAAAACAATACTTCGGATATTTAGTAAATATTGTTGGATTATTTCCGAATACTGTGATATATATTCAGCGACATTCTCTGCTTTTTTATTTGTTTTTTTCATAGAATTATTGCTTTATTCTCTATAATTATTTTGCGCATAATTCACTATATGCTTTTCTCATACCTTCATATAAAGGCAACATCATACGAACAAAAGATGACCTGTCCTGCGAAGCAGCAATAGAGCGTTCATGTGAACCCTCATGCGTGAAAATGTCTAAGGGTGCATTATCATTTTCCATTGTCTCAACAATGCATTGTGCAATCTCATCAGCAGATTTCATTTTAGCCAAAGGTGCCAAAGCTATCCCCTTTTCTCGGGCAATTGTGCGTGAATATGCAATTCCTTTTGCAAACAGATTACCAATGGGCATAGTTTCTGTGACATCAGCCCATTCAGTAAGCACACCATCAGGGCATATAACATGCGTCCTAACATTTGTACCCGCCAATTCAGCTGCTAATCCGGCATGAAATCCAACAGCGGCATGCTTTGCAGCAACATAGGCACTATTGTAAGGAAATCCCATCGTTCCCGCAACACTCGACACCGTAATGATGACACCCGAATTTCTTGCTTTCATCGTAGGCAAAACTTCTCGAACGGCATACCACAAAGAATAGACATTCAAAGAAAACATAGAATGAAGATGCTCATCGGTTGTATCCTCTACCGCACCCGTATAGCCACGTCCGGCATTATTTATGAGGACATCAACTTCACCAAGTTCTGATTTTACTTGAGTTAATGCATCTATAACAGATTCCTTTTTCGTGACATCACACTCTATCGGTAATAATTGAGCACCTGTATTTTCAAGTGATGCCACAATGGATTGCAAACGATCATATCGGCGGGCTAATAAAGCAATCTTTGATTTTTTTTCGGCACATAGTCGCACCAATGATTCACCAATCCCGGAAGATGCGCCGGTAATGACTATAACAGTATTTTCAGTAATCAGCATACAATTCTCTTTTTTGAAACAAAATGATGAAGCAAACTTAGAAAACTTCTTGAACATACATACTAATCTTTTGTCGAATAATGACACAAACGTATCTTTGCACAATGTACGAAGGAGTTGATAATGACAACAGCACTTACTCAATCGGATTTTCTGGAAAAAATGGTCGAATTTGGATTTTTCGACCGCATAGAAGGTACATTGCCGGATAACTTTACCTTGGTCTATGAGATTGCACGAATACTCGAAGATACCAATCACCGCATTACCCGTACATTATCGCCAATTATATGGAACGACGGTGAGGGCACACCACCACCTCGAAGCCCCGAAAGTACTATTATACCCAATATCCCCGCTTCCGAAGAATATGAAGCCAACTTGATAGACTCCTATCGTGATATAGCCAGAATTTATCCTCATCAATTTCTTTTACCAGATACAGTTTTTTATCAAAAATTAGTGGAACGTTCTTTATGGATGCCCAAACCGCGAGTACCACGCAATTATCGTTATCAAAAAGATGCCAATACATTTGCGCCGGATAGCAGAAAACAAAAGATATATATTTTGTTCGACACATCGCGTTCCATGCAAGAACATTTTCGCATTCATGTGGCTAAAGCATTAGTGTATTTTTTTCTCAAAAGAAATAAGCAAGAACTTGGCACGATATTCTTCCGAACTTTCGATGCTGAAATTGGTGCATTACATAGTGCCAACAATGCAGCACAATTTGATGAATTAATGTCTTTTGCAATGCATGTACGAGCTGTCGGTGCAGGAACGGCTCTTTCCAAAGCATTAGAAACTGCCATTATTGATATTCATCAAGTAGCAACATTGGCAGAAACAGAAATTCTCGTAATTACGGATGGTGCTGCGCATATTGATGCAGAAAAAATTGGCAATTTAATGGGAGAAAATATCATAGTAAATTGCGTTAAAATTGGTAACGCTACCATTGAACCGGATCCACGCTTCATTGACACACTCATTAAAACAAGTTCCTCAGAACAAGCACAACAAATACGTAAAATTATCGAAAGAAAAAAAGATTTAGAAAAACAAGTATATACAGTAAGTGCCGAAAGTCGAAAAAATGCCATTCGTGGCGAAATTGCCCACTGCGATAAAATGATACAGCAACTGACAAGCCGTCTAAGTACAACGGTAACTGCAACGTATGGTAAAGAAATAGAACAACTTGCAAAAGTATTTATTCAAGTGCAAGATATTAACTCCGAAGAAATATTTGGTCATGACGAAGAGCGTAAACAAACGCTGGAAGCTCTGGCTAAGGAAATGGTTGATACACTGCAAAATTCTCCCTCCGCCGAAGACTTAAAAAGAGCAGCCATAATTTTCGATCACATAAAACTTTTTACAGAGCACAGTAATGATGCTGAAAATCAATCCCTTGATGCAATTAATAAAGAACTCAAATCTTATCTTGATCAATTACTTGCCGAATCAACCCAAAGACAAATGGCAAATGTGGAATTTTCTGAAGATGATAAAATACAAATTTCCAAATTATTGCAATCACGACGCACTATTATGCAGAGAATATCTCTGATGAAATTGTTGCGTATTCTCTATAAAAAATTACGAAGAACATTTATTCGTTTCAGACAAAAACGACGTTATAAAGTCTAAATAAAAAAATCACCCCATTTTCATGGGGTGATACATACATGAATAAATAATGTGGTGATACTTTATCGGGCGGGTAAGAGAATAATTTTTCCTGTCAATGTTTCTGATTGGCATCGAATTCTGATGATATAGACACCGGCGGATAATCTAAGTCGCAAAGAATCCGGAAGTGCGATTGTCAAAATATTACCCTGCAATGAATACCATCCGGATTCTAATGCAATACTTCTTCCATCAATGCTTTCCAAAATAACTTCCGTACATTCAGTGCCTTGCTCAATCTCATTGATTGTGATATATATATGCTCATTGCCTGACACAGGGTTGGGGAAAATACGCAATTTATCCGGCACAACTCGTTCCAATTCCGGAACCCAAGTAGTTGAATTGCCATCATCATCCTCTTCTTCTGGAGTAAGATCGGCAAATGATGTAAATTTTGTGACAATCCCATATCTGATTCCTAATGAAATTATTTCTTTTTTCCATTCATTCCATCGTGAAGACCCCTGTGGTTCAGAATTCATCATGCGTAACAGTTCGTTTATTTTGTAAGTAGCCCATACTTTCGGTGTAAACTTATCAGTACTGCTGTCGGCAGATAACACAAATGAATAAGTAAACTCAACAGGGTTATTTCTTCCTTCCGCTTTCAATGTTAATTGAATGGGACCCGGCTCAGAATAGATTCCTGTAATAATCATTTGTTCACCCATATATATATCTTGCATAATAAGCGGATAAACCTCTGTAATACCGGGTCTTGACCAGTGTAATGTCAGATTTTTATAAAGAGGATTTCTGATTTTTGAATACAAACTGCCAATAGTACTTTCTGTTTCACTTGAATTTGTCACAAATTCAGCTAAGCCATTATTATTCATCGCAATGTCATTGAGTACTTTTTTATCAACATCAGAACCGACACCAAATACATATATGCGAGTATTTTTATTGTTCGCTGCTTTTACTGCATTTTGATTAACAGACGATTGGCCATCCGTAAGCAGTACGATGACATTTGCAGTTTCGTTACTCATATCTTGAATCAATCCCATGAGTACTGCATTTTGAATATCTGTTCCGCCTTCTGCATATAATTTGTCAATAAATGTTCGTGCATTATTTACATTATCCGGAGTTGCTTCCACTAAAGTACTGCTAAATTTTCTGGTACTGCTGTTAAACGCAATAATATTAAATACATCGTGATTGTTGAGTCTGTTTATGCAATAATGGACGGCCTTTTTTGCATTTTCCAATTTTTCACCCACCATACTTCCAGAAACATCAATAACAAAAGTGAACACTTTTTTAATCACATTGTTTTCATCTTCTTGAATTTTCGGCTCAATCATCAATGTCATATATCCCTGCTTTTCTTTCGAAGGCATATTACTATAACATACAACACCTAATTCATTTCGATCAAACCAACAATCCATGCGAATATTCTGATTCGGTATCAGCATCTTAGATGTAATTGTCACAACTGCACTGTTGCTATCACGTATGATATCGGGTTGGTACTGCACACTTTGAATATCAAGTATTTTTCGAGAAGATGCAATTTCACATGTATAAGTACATTGAACTTCTTTTGGTTGAAACATCTGCAAAGAAAGTGGATATATTACTATGACCTTCCCTGCCGTATATTCAAGTAATTCTATATATGTTATTTCAACACGTATGCTATCTTTGAGGGAAACAGAGTCCTTAAAAGAAAACATAAATCCCGAATTAGCAAGATATTGCTTTAAAGGTGTCGGATAAGTTTGAGTGCCGCCGCTATTTGATACTCCGCCCTGCACAGTATCCATTGGGCTGCCTGTAATTGTTGCTTGGTAATTTTTACCCTTAATATTCCATTGCAGCTTTGTTACAACAGCTTTCGGATTGAGAGAAAAAGCATATTGAAACATACTTTTCTCATTCGTAGCAGCAAAAAATGTTTGAGTTGAAACAGTTTCTGCAACTTGATCTTTTATTGTTGTGTGGACATTCACTTCTGTGGGTAATATGACCTCACTATTTTTTTTACTGATTAGGATACCCGTTGCTTGCATTGAGTACGAAAGCACAAACAAGGATATAAATATGATAGTTTTCATGATGTTTATTGGATATTAGTGAATAATATAAGGTACTGTAGAAAATTGTTGATTATTTACATTGATTCTTACAAAGTACATTCCGGCAGGGATTTTATTGCCATTCATGTCAAATCCGTCCCATTGCAGTGTATGTTCTCCAAATGTATAATGATCTTGTGCAATAAGTGCGACTCTATTACCTAAAGCATCAATGATTTCAACCAGAAGAGTAGCATTGTCTGTATGTATTGCAATTGAAAGTGACAGATTACCATCACCGGGATTTGGAGCAATAGTGTGCACCGTAAACAATGAATTATTACGAATATTGTGATTTTCAGCAATATTGGTTGTATTATCATCGGGATCAGCATAAAGAGCTGTGTATTTCGTGAGTATATTAAACCTTGTACTCAAATCAATGATTGCATCAACGAGTTCTTTTTTCTCGCCAAATTTTTGTATTTGATTTAAGAGAAAATCAATTTTAGTTTTAGCCCAAATTCGTGATACGGACTTATTACCTTGTTCGGTATGAAAAGATACTTTTTTCGAAAGTTGAAATTCCTCATTGCGTATTTTTCCTTTTAAAGTGACCGTATAATCACCGGGATCTTTAAATCTTCCAAGATGCGTGATTTGATTACCATAAAAGAGGTCAGGTAATTGTTGCGGATAGGTATCGTTAATTAATAAACCGCCATACTCAATAGTTAAATCAGTTAAAATTGGTCGTGAAATTCTCTCCAAATGATTTTGAACAATGATAGACATACTATCTGCGTTATTGATAAACATTGCATAGCCGCCGTGAGCAATCGCAAGTTCATTCAGAAATTCTTTACTTGGCTCATTACCAATTCCATACACATATATCCGCGTTTTGTTCGTATTTAATTTTTTGGACGATACAATAATTTTGGCAATATCAAGCTCGCCCCAGGATGGCATACCATCAGTAATAAAGATTGTACTATTATTTTCGGTGGAGTCAAAATCTAAGTTGAGTGTGGAAGTTAAAGCTTCGTCAATATTTGTAAGCCCAGCTGCTCCAATACTATAGACAAATTTTTTTGCTTGTTCTATATTTTCTGAACTAGCTTTTACCAGCATAGGTTGAAACATTACCACATTTGTGCTAAAAAGAACAACATTAAATTTATCATTACTATGAAGTCGCTTGAGAAACTCATTGAGAGTTTCTTTTAATTTTATAATTCTCTCGCCCTCCATACTCGAAGATACATCAGCCGTAAATACAATTGTCCGTGATTCTCCGATTGTTGCCGTTAGACTATCAGGTGGGATTACGCAAGTAGCAAAAAAGCCGTCGCTGCCAATAGAATCGGTTGCTTTGGGATAGTATGTTACAACATTCATTTCCACACCATCACGCTGATATTCAAATCGTAAAATATAATCGCGGTCAGGGGAAAAATTTTCATCACCGTATTGTATGGAATATTCTCGGTCAGAGATTTTTGTTATTTTGTTTTCGGGAGTATTACCATGACTTGGTGATACTAATTCACGAATCATAGCAGAGGTTTTAGTACGTATTTTGAGCGAAACTCTTTCCAAAGGCGAAGGTGACAATCCTGTTGTACGCAGTAAAAATTTATAATTAATTTTACCATATTCATACGGCAATTGCTCTATATATGTAATGGTAAATCGCACATCGCTTTTAGGATTAATTGGTGCAATATTCATTTTAAATACATTATCCCCAAAATATTGCAATAATGCGGGATCAATATATTTACGTATTTTTTGGTCATACAGTTTTTGAGCTTCCTCTTTTACGCGTATTGATGCCGTATATTTCTGACCATTAAACCAATATGCCATATCAGTAATAACAGCCCCCTCAGGCAAAGGGAAAATAAATGTGGACTCCACTAAAGCATTTAATGAATTGTGGAACACCTGATCCACAGTAGTCGTCGCTACCTGATTGTCAATAGTTGTGGTAGCGTCAAAGGTTCTTATACTCATCTGCTGATGTGTCATAGAACTATTGAGCGGACGTACATATAATGCGCCTGTAGCTCCGACACGTTCACACATCGTCAATAACAGCATAATTGCAATAACAGATGTCGTTTTCATATTACCTCACAAAATTATGATTGATATATCATTTTTACTTCGGTTGCAATATAGGGTAGTTAACACAGTTTGATACCTTTACAAAACCTTAGCACACATCAATAAAAATTCAGAAATAATCCATGTAAGTCCCTATTTAAAAACATATTATATCACCTTATCACATCTCTTAAACAGACTCTCATTTGTTCTCTATTCAGATATTGTTTTCACTATTTATATCATTTTCTTCCACATTCTTGCTCGTTTTTGGAAGTCATAGCTATCCTCTATTGCATAATGAATGAAGGGTATTTACGTCCGAATGTCCACATTTTACCTTTTTATACAATGAAAACACTCATTATCATCAGTAGTACAAGAGAACGTTCTGTGTCAGCAACAGCAGCAAATGATATTGCGGCACTTATCCGAAAATTGGGACAAACAGTAGATATAATTGATCTTCGTAAAACGCCATTACCTCTTTTTTCGGAATCAGAACGAACAGAAGCCCTCTATTTTCACATGCGAGAATTAGTCCATAATGCTGATAATATTATACTTACGACACCCGATTTTCATGGTTCGATGTCCGGTGCAATGAAAAATTTTCTTGATTATTTCTGGACAGAATTTGCCGGTAAGCTATTTGGGATAGTATGTGCCTCTCATGATAAGGGCTTGACTGCTATGGACCATATCCGCACAGTAATACGCCAATGTTATGGCTGGGCACTCCCTTATGGTATTGGACTTTCGGAACAAGAATTATCTGACCATGGAACAATTGACAATCCTCGAATTCAAAAACGATTCTTGATGTTTGCGCACGATATGGTAACGTATGGCTTACTTATCAGCAAACAACGTGCTGAAGATTTGACAAACTCAGAACCAACCTTTATGGCTCGCTATCGCTCCATACAGTGAAACAATGCTGTAACTATTTTCTCTTTCTTTTGTCAATAGCTCAATTATTATCGGAGTTACATAATGCTCATCAAACATACAATTCTCTTATTACTGTTCTTTTTTATAGCTGTGGTCACCAGTGCCCAAGTAATTCCGGGAAAGCTTATTGTTAAATTTAAGAATAATTCTACCGAGTTTAGCGAATGGTTAGGGCAAAACCGGCAAGGAAGCATTCAATCATTAACTGCTTTGATTGGTGAGCATACTTCTCAACCCTATATTCGTGATGCACTTCTTCAAGCACTTCGTAAAAGAAAAGAGCTTCTTGCTTTACAATTACGGCAATCAGATAATCTCCCCCTCGAACGTATCGCCGTGATTGAATACAAGAGTGATGCTAATCCTTTGCTCCTTGCTTCCAAACTTCGCACCGCTGCTTTTTGTGAATATGTTGAACCATTGTACGAACGACAATTGGTTTCTCAAAGCCCTGATGATTCACTATTTAGCGATCAATATTCATTATTATCAATCAAAGCCGTTGAAGCATGGTCTATTATTCCTTCGGGCAGTTCTGTTGTCATTGCAATAACGGATACAGGAGTTGAACTTACTCACCCTGATTTATCAGACAATTTATGGGTTAATCAAGGAGAAATCGGTATAGATAATACAGGCAAAGACAGAAGAAGTAATGGAATTGACGATGACAAAAATGGTTTTACAGATGATTGGCAAGGATGGGATTTTTTTAGTGATATATCAAATTCAGGCGATAATTCTCCCATGCCGGGTAATGCACACGGTACTCATGTTGCCGGCATAGCTGCTGCTATTACCAATAATAATAGAGGAGTTGCGGGCACTAATCCATTTGCAAAAATTATTCCTGTTAAAATCGGTCCCGACAATCCCAATTCTCTTTCCGTAGGATTTGGCAGTGAGGCTATTCTTTACGCCGCAACTTTAGGAGCAGATATTATTAATTGCAGTTGGGGAAGCAGCGGTTATCAACAATCCGAACATGAAGTCATTAAAGAAGCAACAAATATCGGTTCATGTATTGTAGCCGCATGCGGTAATGACAATGCTAATACCGCATTTTATCCTGCGGCATATCCGGAAGTATTATCTGTTGCATCGGTCCATCAACTTGACGGTCGCTCAAGTTTTTCAAATTTTCATACTAGTGTTGATGTTTCAGCTCCCGGTAGCTCTATTATATCTACAGTACCTGTAGGAACTTATGACTATAATAGTGGCACGTCTATGGCTTCACCATGCGCGGCGGCTGTTACAGGCTTAGTCAAAATAATGTACCCATCATATACGCCGGAGCAAATACAAGAACATATAAAATCCACAACAGATAATATAGATTCTCTCACAAGAGAAGTACAAGGGCTTTTGGGAACAGGACGCATCAATGCTTACAAAGCTGTTACAGAAAAAAATGTACGTTCTGTGCGTTTATTGCCTGTTACATTACGCGATAATAATGATGATATTTATGAACCCGGTGAAAAAATTATTGTTGATTTTACCATAAAAAATGTACTTGCACCGCTTATTAATGGTAAATGCACTATTACTTCCCCCTTAGATATAATGGTCAGTTTATCCGAAAATGAATTTAACTTAGGCGCAATGTCCACAAATGAAGAAAAATCATTTTTTGATAAATGTACAATAACAATCCCCAAAAATTGTCCGCCGGATTACACAGCCGTTTTTCCCGTAATTATTACTGATGATAATAATTATCGCCGAACAGAATATTTTAGTGTTTTATTAAATCCTACGTTTAGAACAATCAATGGCAATAATTTTACTCTCTCATTGAACAGTCGCGGTAATTTGTGCTATAATGATTATCCCGCTAATACACAAGGTATAGGTTTTCGATGGAAAAACAGTGCAAATTTATGTTATGAAGCAGGGCTCATTACCGCAAGTGGAAAAAATGCAATTTCCAATGTTGTACGCAGCAGTTCAGGCAATAGCCAAAATAAGGATTTTACCCCTGTCAATATAATCAGTCTTAAAAAACCGGGTATTGTGTCGGCTTTAGATGGCACAACACGCTTTTCAGATAAAGGATCGGACTCTCCTGCCGGTTTAGAGATTACACAAACAACATATCAGTTTACCGAAGACAAAACCGAGGATATTCTATTTCTTCAATATCGTGTGACAAATTATACAGATAAGTTAATGGATTCGGTATATGTAGGATTATTCTTCGATTGGGATATAGGACCGGAAGGTGCCAATAACTATGTAGGATTTGATAACTCTCAAGGTTATGGTTTTTGTTATAATGTCAATGTTGATTCATTACCTGTCATTGGTGTTCAACTTTTATCTCCTCATGAATTGAATTTTGCCGCCATAGATAATGAAGCCAGCATTTATAATGGTTTTACTTTGGATGAGAAATGGAATGTACTCACTCGTGGCGTATGGTTTCGTAACTCCCCAATTGGTGATGCGAGCATGGTCATTGGTGCCGGAAAATTTTCTTTAGCCCCTCAAGAAAGCAGTAATGTGTCTTTTGCAATTGCTGCCGCGAATAGAATTGCAGATCTCCCAGGATTATTGCAAAATGCTCAGACCATAGCCAAAAATAAAGGAATAGCTGAAGGTTTTCAATGGTCAGCTATCCCCCGAGAATCATCCATCGAAGCAGTATTTCCCAATCCGCTTAACAGCACTTTGTTCACCCTCTCACTCGACATAACTAAACGACAAAGAGTGACAGTAAAGCTCTATGATTATATAGGACAACTCCACAAAGTTCTCATTGATGAAAATATGAATGCAGGGAAGGTGCAACGACAATTCACTGCTGATGACCTTTCCCCCGGCTCATATTTCATTCAGATGCAGCAACCCGGCGGTAGCTCTGTTGTTCCACTTCAAATAGCATTCTGATGGACAAATTTCAACAACTACTTGATTTAGTTAATCTTATGGAAGTTGATTACAAAAAATTTCATCAACAGCATAACCGTGAAGCAGGCACAAGACTGCGCAAACAATTGCAAGAAATTCGAGCACTTGCCAAGTCAATGAGAAATGATATACAAGAAACACGACAACATTTTGCTCCGAAGATACAGCGTACAAAGAAATAACCACCATACACAATCGTTTCATGCCGTAATTTTGCAGTATAGAATACAAAGTTTTCATTATAAACAAGGTTACATTCAAATGATTACACTTTTCACAAAAGGTAAAGTCCTCGCTCTTGTGGCATTAACAATGATTGGACTTTATAGTGCACCGATTGCACTCTCATCTAACAAAAAAAATCAAAAATCAACTCAATCTTCAACAAATCAAGGGAAAAAACCGAAAATGGTAGTTACTCCTGCAGGATGGGTTCCCCCGGTGGAGTCCAAAGACAAAAATTATCCGGTCTATGTTATTTCAGTAAAGCAAGGCGGCACAAATCTTGGTGATATTTACATCGAATTATTTACGGACATTGCTCCTAAACATGCCGCAAACTTTGATGAATTAGTTGGAAAACAGTTCTTTGATGGTACTGCTTTCCACCGAGTTATTCCTAATTTTATGATTCAAGGCGGTGACCCGAACTCACGCTCGGGTGACCCGAACACATGGGGAATGGGCGATCCTAATCAAAAACGTGTACCGGCGGAATTCAGTAAAATTGCTCATAAACGCGGCATTATTTCTGCTGCTCGCTCACAAGATCCTAATAGCGCAAGTTCGCAATTCTTTATTTGTGTTGCCGATTCGCCATGGCTTGATGGACAATATTCCGTGTATGGTCAAGTTCTGAGTGGTATGGATGTAGCCGATAAAATTGTCAACGCAAAACGTAATTCAAGCGACAGACCGGACGTAAAAATTGAAATGACCGTTCGTAAAATGTAATATTATTGCAAAATTCAACAAGGGCGAGGACATGAAGTTCTCGCCTTTTTTTTACCAATAAAGCTATGAAACTATTCAAACATATTCTGCTGTATTATTGTTTTTTCATTTTTTCATTTTTCATTGCACAAGCCCAATTTTCAGGTGGCAATAGTGCCGTTTTATTAGAACCGCAAGCAGAAATTACAGCAATAGTGGAAATGACGACAAATAAAGGCATAATTACTATCGGACTCTATGGCAAAGATGCCCCAATGACTGTTGGAAATTTTTTGGGTTTGGTTAAAGAGAAATTCTATGATAGTATTATATTTCATAGAATTGTCAAAGATTTTGTTATTCAGGTCGGTGATGACAAAACAAAAAATCCCAAATTACAAGCAGCATGGGGTACAGGCGGAAAAAGTTATTATGGCGCACCATTCAAAGACGAATTATATCCCGATGCTCCAAGTTATCAAACGGGTTATGTACGTGGGGTAGTTGCAATGGCTAATAGCGGTCCGGCAACCAATACCAGTCAGTTTTTTATTTGCCTAACAAATTTAACCTTACCCAAAAATTATACTATCTTTGGTAAAGTGGTTTCGGGTCTTAATGTCGTTGATGCCATTGCTGCCTCACAGCAAACTACATCAGATACTACGGACTATATTCGGATACTTTCTATTACAATTAAAAAAGAACAATAACAAATTCAAATACTATTGTAAGAGTAAAAGATGCACTTAAAGTCATTTAGCATAATTTGTATTTTTTGTCTATTGTATAATTCACAGTCGCATACAATGACAGAATGGGTTATTCCACAAAATATAGAACAATTAAACACTGCTGATGATGATTTTGCACCCGGAATATATTCTAAAAAATCCCTCTTATTTTACACAACAGGCAAAGGATCACGAAGAATCACTAAGTACTGTGGTCTCTCTCAATTAGACAAACACACAGTATCACCGCAATCATTACCAATGCGACAAAAACCGGTTTTTCTAAGATTTACGAACAATGATCGCGTTATTTTTTCAGCCTCATTCTTAGGTGAACGACGTTCACAAATGTCTGTATTTTCGACAAATCAAGATAGTCTGTTTTACAGTAATTCTGCAATTACACCACTCATAACTGATGACGCATATAATTCGCATCCGGCAGCAGACGCTACGGGAAGCACTCTTATATTTTCATCGAATCGTGCCGGCGGCTTTGGAGGTCTGGATTTATGGATTATTACGAAATTAGCAGATAATACATGGTCTGAACCGGAAAATATAGGCGAGAATATTAATACATCCGGCAATGAGATTACTCCATTTCTTGTAAATGGCGATACATTATATTTTTCGTCGAATGGAATGGGCGGTAAAGGCGGATATGAAATTATGATATCAATACGAGACCAAGGAATATGGCAGCCACCTATACCTTTAACCGATATTAATTCAGAAAGTGATGATTCTGATTTTATCATACTACCGGATAATCGAGCATTTTTTTGTTCTGATCGTTCCGGCGGTAAAGGTGGATTAGATTTATATATGACAAAAAGGCAGTAATATTCATAAAAATTACTGCCTTTATTATTTTAACAGATTTAAATCTGATTAAGCGTATCGTTGTTTTATATTGGGTACAACATACTCAAAGAATGTCCTTTCAAAGTCATATTCTGCTTTCCATCCCCAATCATTTTGAGCGGCAGTGTCAACTACATCTGCACACCAAGAATCCACGATACCTTGTCTGCGTACATCCGGCTCAAAAGCAACGGATGCTCCGGGGAATGCTTTCTGTACCAAATGATAAAATTCTTCTGCTGTCGGTGCAAATGCACCTATATTATATACTTTACGTGTAAGCTTTTGCAGCGGTGCATGAGCCAATTCAACTAAAGCACGCACACCATCAGGCATTGCCATAAATGGTATTTGAGTATCCGGTCTTACAAAGCAATTATAATGTTTATTTTGTGCAGCACAATGAATCATTTCGGGACCATAATCGCTCGTACCCCCGGAAGGTACAGTAAATGCAGAAATTAAGCCCGGAAAACGTACTGCACGAAAATCTATAAAACCTGATTCTTTATCATGTGATAATTGTTTATATCTATCGGCAAAATAACGTCCCAAATGCTCGCAATATAGTTTATTGACACCATACATTGTCATTGGAGTTAAGAACTGATCTTCGTGTATTGCAGCGGCTTGCATTTTTTGTTCTAATGTCGGTATTCCATAAACAGCAATTGTGCTCGGGAATAAAAATTTTACGGGAACATTTCTGCGTTTTCCGACTTTTTGTGCTATATGCAATAGCTGATGCGTACCTTCAACATTTACTTTTTGCGCTAAATCCGGAAACTTTTCTGCTGTTGTTGATAATAAAGCAGCCAAATGATAGATACCTTTGATATCATAACTTTCAAGTTCTTCCAGTATTGAAGTATCCAAGATATCACCGATAAATACCTTTTCACATTTAGCTGATAATTCATCAGACATTGGCTTTAAATCCAATGCTACTATCTTTTCGCCTCGTTCAGCTAAGTACTCAACCAATGAGTGACCAATTTCACCATTTGCACCTGTAATAACAATAACGCTCATATATTCTAATAAATAAAAAGTGAAAAAAAATTATTCAATATCAATAATATCTTCTGCAATATCATAATCAGCGTTTTTCTCCAGTGGAGAATCATGAATTATTGTACCGGCATCTTTGAAAAAATCAAATAATTTCTCAAAACCATACACATGAAGTGCTTCGGCAGAAATATTACCACGATGACCATTCATGCGACGATATTCTAACATTCCCTGCTGCTGCCATAAATATTCTTGCGAAATATGGGGAAATTGTCTTGATAAAATACCATAAGATTGCAAAGAATTCATTGACCAGAACCATGTAAATGCTTCCATTCTTCTTTGTTTGGGAGATAATGCAATGGCTATGGGAAAAAGACAATTCAAAAATATTTCACGCCTTAAATGCGGACCTTCAATGGAAAATTTATGAGAAAGAAATGACCTAAATATATCTGTCATATTCTTATTATTTTGACTATAATCAATTATATTTTGTAAAAAAATATCATTCACAAAATCATGTCCGATTTTTTCAATTTGCTCAGCAGTATAACAAGGGCGACGACGTTTCTTTTCAAAGGAATGTAGAAAATTTTCTACAATTGTACGTATTCCTGTTTCGATGCCATAATTTCTCGTACATTCCGTCACTTCAGCAGCTTTTCTCATTAAACGCACGAGAGCAAAATGTTGAATTTCTCCAAGTGTATCTATCCCGGACATATCTTGTTCTTTTGAATCATTACGCAGATATTGTCTGATGATTTCTTCATCCAATATCAATGTATGTGGAATAGAACTAACCGGTTTATCATTCTCAATGACAATATGAAGTATAGTAGAAGAAAATTGAGGATTATCATCATGTTTATGCACAAACCATTCTGAAGATTTTCGATGGAACTCACCATTGCCTATAAGAATATCACCTTGGATAAGTAATGCCATCGAACGAAAATCAGGACCACCGGAATATGAAATAAATCCGGGCGACAAAACTTGAAATGGTGTGCCATCTGTGGAATACCATACCGTAGCAGGATGCGAAAGCGCATAGCCAACTGCACGTTGCAACACAATTTCAGGATATTCGGCAAGTGGGGTTTTCATTGAAGTAATCCCGCATAATATTGCGCTTTGGTCCGAGCATGATAATATGCTGATTCTTGATCTGTACCGCCATATAAAATATCACGTGACACATTGATTACAGCAGGTCCTTTTCCATTAGCTCGCAGTACATCAGAGGCATTGCCACCTTGAGTTCCCACCCCCGGGATCAACAGGCAACTATTTGGTGCATAGCTACGAATTTCTGCAAGTTCATCAGGGTGTGTTGCCCCCACAACGAATCCTATATGTGCACGAGATTGCCAAGACAAAGCCGTTTCTATAACATGTCTGTATATAGGCTTATCATTACATACCAAACGCTGAAAATCCGCAGAACCTGCATTGGATGTTAAAGCAAGAATAAACACTATTTTATCGGGATATTCTAAAAAAGGTGCAACAGAATCATATCCCATGTATGGGCTGACGGTAATCGCATCAAACCCCATATCATCAAATACCGCACGTGCATAGGCACCAGATGTATTGCCAATATCACCTCGCTTGGCATCAGCTATGGATAATTTCTCTTTAGGAAGCATGGTGATTGTATCTTTAATCAGCGCAAACGCTCTTTCGCCATATTGTTCATAAAATGCAAAATTAATTTTATAACTACTGCAATAATCTTGAGTTGCACTGATAATTTCTTCATTAAAACGGAGTATAGGATTATCCGAATCATGCATTTCATGAGGTATTTTATGTAATTCAGTGTCTAATCCCACGCATAATAAAGAGGTTTTTTCTTGCTCTTGCTTTAATGCTTCCATCACATTCATAAAATCTACTTTTAATTGTCATTCAATATTAGATAGTTGCTCTCCACGTACCCGGTCGCGCACCGAAGTGAATGGTAGTCGCTTTGTGCTGCAAAAATACGGGAAACTATTGTCAGAACTTTATACTTCTCACAATTCATCGCTCAAAATCTTTACATGATAATTGTAGATTCACCACCATGACTCTACAATTCAAGTTGTTTGAAAGTAGCTGAAGCAATAATTCCGATACAAGAATTCACGGTGTATCACGCCAAAATTACTTTAACGTATAATGACAAAACCCCCATTAATTGGTTCAGTATATGACATTCCATAAAATTGGATGATATACGAATATACTCCACTCGGAATATCGTTGTATTGTTCATCTTTACCATCATAGAACAAAGTATTACTACCTAAACTTCCAACATCAGACAGCCGACGAATTACCCGACCTTCACCATCAAAAACAGTCATGGTGTATGGTATTGAAAATTCTCGGGTACGAAGCGTGAAATCTAATGAAATTGCCCCGGAAGAAGGATTTGGGTATGGTTTAACATCATTGACACCATTTTGCGATGCTACCCATAATTTCATTGAAACAGTATCTTGATTGGCAGAGGCATCTTGTACTATCACACGAATATTATTATCTCCAATTTCTAAAAAATCTTTAACTCTAAAAGAAAATGTACTCCTTCTATTCCCTTCGCCGATATGATATATATAACGTGTATTTTCAACTCTATTCGCAAATGGGAATAATCTGCCATTAATTCGAATAAGTATTCTTGAAGAATCTATGGCTAATAATGAATTGTCCGAAATAACGAATGCCAAATGCGGATTAGGAAGCACATAAT
Organism: Ignavibacteria bacterium UBA2373; assembly: GCA_002344005.1. Lineage (GTDB taxonomy): Bacteria > Bacteroidota > Ignavibacteria > Kapaibacteriales > UBA961 > UBA2353. Next base: position 93,981 of record DDTD01000098.1, read on the forward strand.
CTCCGTCACTGACTTTTATGCTATCTGCAAATATTTCCAGCGTCGGTGGAATAACATCCTCGTCCACTACAAGTGTTTTTTCAAATTTATTATTAAATACAAACGAAAGTTCATTAATATTTTTTTGTCTTACCGATGATTCGATAGTTGTAATATTACCGAAGCTTGTTGTTTCTTTTTGTGTTGATGATGTGTATGATTCATTTGGACGCAAACCGGGTATTGATTTTATACTTTGAGTGGCAATACCATTAAGTGTTTTGGGAGTAAAAAGAGTTCGTATTTCACCTGAATCGGAACTTACTCTTTTTGATAAATTAATTACTTCGGTATAAACGGTGACTGTATCTCCCCGTAGAACAGAATCTTTCTCAAATCGTAAAGAAGCAGGTATCACCGCCAATTCCGGAATCGGAATAAACTTAGCGGTAATATCATAAATATGAGGTGGGTTTTTATCAGATATTCTTCGTAGTTCAATTGCTACCCGAATTTCGGGAATTTCCATTGCATTTATATCACGTAAAGACACTTTATTAACACTATCGGTTTTAATTATACCCAAAGAAATATTGTTTTTTGAAAATCCATAAATATTTACATAACATTGATTGGTAAGATTTTCGCCATGAATGATAAGCGAATCCCATTGTTGAGCTTCTCCTATTTTTTTCGTCATCAAAGAACCAACAGTAGAAAATGTAGGAATATTATTTGATTCAGCATATATGGTATCTTTTGGAGCACCATATATTTCATCCAAGGCATTTTCAGAACCTTTTTCACCTATAATTGCAAAAGAACTTGTCCAACGTACATCATTAGGGAATTCTGTTCCATCAGGGAAGTATTTTGCGGATAATGTAGAATCTATGAGAACAGAACCAATAGATTTTAGCGCTTCGCGCAGCGAATCAAGAGAAATTTCATTTCTTAAACCTCTGTCATGAATTACATAAAAACCACGGAAACCCGAATTGGCAAATGTTACAGCTACAATATCACCTTTGGGTATTGAATCCATCATATAACGATAAAAATCACGAGTATTGGAAACATTATTATCCAGTGATGAATTATATGTATCAAAATAACGCTGTTGTATATCACTGCTGAACTTTGATTTATGAATAACCACACATTGTACCTGATCAGGTTTGCTTACAATTCCCTCACCATCAAGAAATATCTGACCAAATCTATATCCTTCGCCTTGACCGCATGAAGCAATTTTCCATGTATTTCTTATCTCATTTAATGTAAGGGAACTGCGTTTCGATGTAGTTTTTATGAGATTTTTCAATTCCATTGCTGAACTACGTTCAGCATCAACAAGCCATTCTACATTTTTAATATTATTCTTTGCGACAAATGGAATGTGAGTCCATGCACTATTTTTTTGGGTATTATTATTAATTGTCCTAAACGAAAAATAATACATTGAGTCTTTTGTAAGTGTGAGTACCGGATTCCAATCAATGAGCAATGATTTACCGCTATTGCTGAATACAGAATAATCAAGTATAGTATCAGCCAATAATACTTGCTTATCTTTAGCAATCTTCATTTCAAATTTAATATCACTGTTATTGATACGTGCCAACACACGAAATTCAGGTTTGTCTGCATCAACTGACCAAAATTCTTGTGGATCAAAAGCAAGAGCATTTTGTGAAAAGACTGTAAAATTACCTGTTATGACATTATTGTGATATACATTTTCTGTAATTGATTTATCATAATTAACTTCGATAGAAAAAGAATGATTGCCCGACATATTTTTTATCGGTATTGAAAATTCCGCTATTTGATTTGACCAAACCTGAGGAACTTCAGCAAAAAGTGTATCCGATGATACATTATATGTATGTATTAAACGAATCTTTGCTGATTTTGAAGGAACAATTCCAGCATTATGAACATTAATAGTAATTTTAGCTAAAGAATCATCTTCCGAAACATCCAAACTATTATCCTCATTCTGTATTTTTATATCAATATTTCGGATAAATAAATCAGGTTTAAAGTCTAAGCGTAAACGCGTTAGCGGGTCTCCGATTAAAGAATATTGTAATGCTGCAAATGTGTAAGACCCTGCAAATTTTAATTTTGCACGATAGGTAATATCCCCGAGTTGACGTAATGAGTCATATGCAAATCCCGAATAAGCATTATACATCATTTCCATTGCTATATTTGAATATCCCCATCCGGAATCACCTGTGGCAGCGATTGCCCCTTTTTTTTCAGAATTAACATACGATTCGTTGCGCGTTTCAGTCACAGGATCAGCAAATGCACCTGTTTGACATGAATGTGTACCTAAGAAAAAATACTTGGAAGTATTATTTATATTTTCTACTTGCCAGCCGTCAAGCCCAAAATAGAGTGTTGAACCATGACCTGAATAATTTAGCCATAACAAACCATTATTGATAGCATCGCGTAATAGCTGCGGACGACCTTCGATACTTGACGTTGAGTGTGCCACAATTGTCCCACCAACCGGCTCCATAAATACAAAGTCTTCAACGCTTGCAAATAGCGATGTAAAATCTTCATCTTTATTTTGTTCAGCAAATGTACCAAAATTTTTCATCCATGGCTGCACTGCCATTGTATCATATTCAATTAGTTTATCAACAATATTTTGAGCATCTTTAAGCGAAGACGGTGTTAGTCTGCCAACAATTATCTCCGGTTGAACATCATTTCCCTCTACTAATCCGTACCAAAAATCACTGACAGGAACTCCATAAGTTGGTACATAATCAATCTGCGTTGAAGTTTCTAACAATTTGAGAGGATCCCAACTTGCATTTCCAAAAAACAGTACTTTTGTGAGCGAAGGATTTTTCCATGTACTGTAACAATATTGTAAAAATGATTTAATCACATGTGCACTTTTTTTTCCGTAGCCAAATTGATTGTAAATATCTTCAACAGATACAACATTGATATTATATCCTTGTTCTTTTCTGAAATTAGCTAATCTTTGTGCTTGATCCATAAAAAATGGATGGGTAATGATCAGAACTTCAGCTTTTTGTGATTCATGTAACAAATTATTGCGTGTAACACTATACACTTGGACTTGCTCCATAGCACTCATATCTGCTGCAAAAAGTACTTTGGGATTAGAAACAATAAATTCAGCGCGATAATTTGCAAACACATTAGATACAACAAATCCATGAATACTTGAATTGCTCTCAGATTCTTCTTTCAATGATTCATTATTCCCCTTCTGGATAATACCTGTATATGCTGTAGTATTGCTTTGTAAATTTAAGGAAAATCCATTTTCGCGTAATGCTTGACGTAACGGTGTTGGTATTAAATCTGATTGAGTAGAGACAAATGCAACAATTGTATTAATCGGTGCATTTTTCAACTCATCTATTGCCTTATTCTGATCATTCTGTAATACAGAGAAAGAACCGTTAGGATAAGCAAAGGAAATTACCCATCCATTTTGTATGCCATAATAAATGATTGAATCTTGTAAACATATAGCACTATAGCCATGTTCACTGTTCGACGACAAAGCATATTTTAATCCCCTTGTCGCTATATTTTGTGTTACCACATTATTAACATTATCAAAAAGCAATACTTTTTTATTAGTAAATCCGGGAATTTCTAATTTATATTTTTGGGATTGTGCATTCACTATAGCTCTATTGAACAACCCATGTATAGCTTCCGGAATGAATGTACCTTTACATTGGAAATAATCAACGAGAAAACGTAATCCCCTGTACTTTGAAATGCCTGCTTGCAGACCGAAGGCATTTATACCGGGTGTCAAAAGAGAAAAATCATTTGTGGATAGTTCGGTGATTCCTTGCGTTTGTTGTGTAATTCCGGCAGCTACTTTTGCATTCACGGTAAACTGTACAGGCTGATCAAGTATAGTGCGGTCATCTCCAATAGATAATCTTGCTACAGTCTTAATTTCTCCACCGCCATTCACAGCCGGAATTATACATTGTGTAAATAATGGCTTCTGAATACCGTTCAATAAATCCCACGGTTGGGCAAGTAATTCTTCTTTCCAATAGAAACCTTTCCCGAATCTTAGTTCTGTAAACCAGTTCCCATTATATCCATCAATATCACCATAATGGAACCAATTATTTTTCTCAATATGGTATTCCTGTTCAACGGAATTTAATATTGCGTCGTATTGAGTTTCGTCAGACCACATGAAACGTAATGAACGCAAAGCTCTGTTTTTTGTAAAGAAAAAGACTCGTTCATCCGTAACTAAATCATACCATGTAGAATCACCAACCGTGCGTTGCCCTATAAAAGCCAGTGTGTCACCTTTATCGAGTTCATCATCTCTATCATCATTTATTTCAGAATATGCATATGGTTTTCCATCACTTATCAAATGTATCCCTGTCAAAGAAAGGCCTTCCCAACTAGGTTGAATCTGTAATAATTGATTGCCTGTTACAAAAGCAATTCCATCTTTTTTGGTTGAAATTTTGACATATTGGCTGTCGGATTGTAGCCACACTTTTTCATTGTGCAATTGTATCTGCGTTTGTTTATGGCTTTGTAACATTTGGGGAATATGATCTTTGTTGATAAGATCATCAAAATGATTTTTTTCTTGTCTGCTTAATTGAACTGAAAAATTATCGGAAATTGTGAAACCATACTCGACAGAGAAAACAGGTTTGGAACAACCTACCATAGTATGAATATCTTGCTTGCGTGCCTGTACAGACCAAATATGTATTCCGCGGCGGATGCCGAGATACTTTTGGACAAGAGAAATGCGAGCATTTTCACACCCTGTGAATGTAAGTTTCGGTTGTTTGTCAGCAGTAGAAGCTGCATACTCAAAAAGCGAATACATGACTGTATCGTCGCCTTTCAATTTTTCCATATGGCGTAGCGTGTGCTCTGCTATCACGAAACGAAAACCTTTCGGCGATAAAATCACATTTTGACAAAAACCGATTGTCGGAAACAATCCAATTATCAGTATTATGTATAATATTCTGAATATCCTCATTGAAAAAAGCCCTAAGTTGTTAACACTTTTGACGCTCACTATACCATCGAATTGTTGAAATTGTTCCATTTTGAACAAAAAAAAACCGCATCAGTAATGACACGGTTTTTTTGAGGATGTTTCAATTATGTTACTTTTTTTGCGCAACGCCTTGTGTAAGAACATCTACAACAATTTTACCAACGGCATTGCCAACCGACCCATGAAGGTTTGTCGGATTAGACAAATATTCAGTCACGGCTTTTTCCACTTGTTCCTGAACAATTTTTGCATTACCTTCAACCAAAGCGGTTGAAACTTGGTGCATGTCTTTTGCAACATCTTCTAAGGTATCCAACTGGCTACGGCTGGCATCTTCCATTTTCTTCATCATTTTGTCCATACGTTCTTCAGATTCAGTGTACATAAGTACAAAAGCAAGCAGTGCAAGCATAGAACCTTCAAGGAAGATTGCTCCCAAGATAAGAGAAGGACGAGTAGGAGGAATAAATTTCAAACCGCGAACACCAATGATAACGATAAGAATCGCAGCACCCGCATAAGCAAGACCAGTCACAGAATTTGAATATTTTTCGGTAAAGTGATGGGACATATACAAACGCAAACCTTTGAAGATTAACAAATGATTGCTTTCCCAACGAAATGCCTCTTTTACGTCTTCGATTTCTTTCAATACAAAGTCTGAGAAGAACTCTTTGATACGAATATAGAGAAACTCATCGCGGAAATCAGCTAAATCTGAATCTTCGGTAATAAAGTCTTCAAATCTGATATGCTTATGATGCTCACCTTCAATTTCAGTACGGTTCCACACACGACGAAATGCACGAATCACGACATCTCGATCTTGAGTACGCAAACGTGAACCGGGCATTGTCAGTATGTCAACAACTTCTTGACTAAAGCCGGTCTGAAGACGAATTTTATCTTTTGTATGATCAATTTCACGCGACACCTTCGCAGCCATAATTCCGAGTGAATTAGGAAGGAGAAGTGTAATCAAAAATGATAAAGCAGCACCAATGACAAAAGCCAAATACGAAAATCCGAGGTTTGGCTCAAGGATAATTGCTTCTTCGCCTAACTTAGGTGCTTTCAAATACCACTCGCTCGCTTCTTTTGTGTATCCGTCATTCTGCTCGCCGGCTTTGGCTTCTTTGTTTACAATGCGCTTTTGCGTAGTGAAGTCAAAAATATATTCATTATTGATATATTTTTTGAGTTGCTCACCACTTTGGAGTGTATGGCTTTCTCCGATTTTTTTACCTTCTGCTGAAGGTGATGCAATCACACCACTGAAATTATGCAAATGTTCGCCTTCGGGCTTAAACAAACTAACTACGATACCCTGTACAGTAGTTGGTAAGATAAAATTGTACGTCGCATAGGAAAAGACTGCAATCATTCCCAAGAGAATGATATAGTGCTGAATTCCGTGCTGATGCCTACTTGCATTGTTCTTTTGTGGGGACATGTCCGCTCCTTCAATTTGATTATTATACTACATTTGTTCTGTTTTATGATTGCAAATTATGAAGAGAATTATGAACGTGCAAACGAAAATTGATTCTGCTACGTAAAAATGGATAAAAAACGGTAATTTTGTATCATGCGTAGTAAAACTTTGACAGCTTCACACACTTCTGAACAGAGAGGTACAATCCGTGGCGGCTCATTTTTGAGTGGCTTGCAGTTGCGTGCTTCAATTCGTCTATTCTGCCAGAATGTATCTTCATTGCATTGATTTTTAAAAACTTAGATACTACCCTCTCTCATTCAATTTCTTTCAATCACTCTAATGCGGCTTGTTGGTCATTACCCAAACATTGCCAAATTTCTTCAATTCACATTCAATTATGAGGAAAAAATGAAAAAATCATCATATAGACCATTATTCGATGTTCACCCCAATGAAGTATTGACTGAACTGCGCACTCGTATGCTCATTGACGGCTTTGATTATGTCCTTGACACAGAGCATAGTGTCAATACACGCTTGGTGGATGCACGGTCACAAAAACAATATTTAGACTTTTTTACTTGCTTTGCCTCTACCCCTCTCGGCATGAATCATCCTTCAACTACCGACGATGAGTTCTTACGATACTTAGGTGAAGCAGCACTCAATAAACCATCTAATTCTGATGTGTATTCAGAAGTGATGGCAAGTTTTGTAAAGACATTACGCAGTATTGCAGTGCCGGATTACTTTCAACATTACTTCTTCGTTGAAGGTGGCGCATTAGCAATCGAGAATGCCTTAAAAACTGCTTTTGACTGGAAAGTGCGCAAAAATTTCAGAAAAGGATATGTACATGAAAGAGGTCATCAGATTCTTCATTTCAGACAAGCTTTTCACGGCAGAAGCGGCTATACCATGTCTTTAACTAATACAGATGCGAAGAAAGTTGCTCTTTATCCAAAGTTTGACTGGCCTCGAGTGCTGAATCCCACAATTTTCTTTCCATTAGGCGAACATAATTTAGAAGACCTTATTGCACGTGAAAACTTATCCATAGCACAAATTAAACAAGCGTTTGTGTCAAACCCTGATGATATAGCTGCAATTATCCTTGAACCCATACAAGGCGAAGGCGGTGATAATCATTTCCGTCCGGAATTCTTACAACAACTTCGTAACCTTGCCGATGAAAATGATACTCTGCTCATCTTTGATGAAGTTCAAACAGGCGTTGGTTTAACAGGTACAATGTGGGCACATGAACAATTAGGTGTACAACCCGACATTATGAGCTTCGGTAAAAAGATGCAGGTATGCGGAATTTTTGCAACTAACAGAATTGATGACATTGATGACCATGTATTCCGTGTTCCAAGTCGCATTAATTCAACATGGGGTGGTAACTATGTAGATATGGCGCGAGCAACCAAGTACCTTGAGATAATCCATCAACAGCAGTTGTTACAGAATGTACAAAAAGTTGGATCAGAACTTCAAACGCAGTTAAAGATTCTGTCCGAAGAATTTCCAGCCACTGTTTCCAATCCGCGCGGACGCGGCTTATTCTGTGCTTTTGATATAGCTACAACTGAAATACGTTCTAAGTTACTTAGACAATGCTATGATAATGGTTTGATTATCTTAGGGTGCGGTGAGAGAAGTGTGCGCTTCCGACCCGCATTAACCTTAACGACGGATGAAATGATGGAAGGTATCAATATCATCCGTACACAACTTAAATCTTTATAATCATCTGCTTTTTTGAAAATAGGCGATTAATAACCTAATCGCCTATTCTTCTTTCTGTTCTGAAAATATTGGGAGTATAATTGTAAACGTTGTGCCAACCCCCTGCTGACTTTGCACATCAATTGTACCGTCATGCAATTCCACAAAACGTTTTACGATGGTCATTCCCAAACCGGTACCCTTTTCGCCGGATGTGCCACTTCGCTGATGATTGCCGAATTTTTCAAATACCTTAGGCAAATGCTCCGGCGGTATCCCGATACCTGTGTCTTTGACAGTTATGCAAAGTTGTGTATCATTATGGGCAGAAAGTGTAACAAAGACAGAACCGCCTTTAGGCGTAAACTTGATGGCATTGGAAAGTAAATTGTTTATTACCTGTGTAATTTTGGGTTCATCAGCTGTTACAACAAAGGGACTTTGAGGTAGTGAGTGCTGAAACACAAGTTGCAAGCCCTTACTCTGCGCAACTTTTTCTTGCAATCGTACTGAATTTTGTAAAATAGAAATTATATCAAAATTTACAACATTTAACCGCTGTTTTCCGGACTCAATTTTTGCTAAATCTAATAAATCATTTACTAAGTTCAACAATGTATCAGATGTTTGAACAATTATCTCAGAAAACTCACGAACAATTTCAGGAATTTCTGCTTCTTCGCCATTTTTTAATATTTCCGACAGCCCTTTAATTCCTCCCAATGGAGAACGTAAATCATGAGAAACTATCTGCATTAGACGATCCTTTTCATCATTCATAATTGTTAATTTTTCGATAAACTCTCTTTGTTCGCGTTCCAAATTAGCAATTTTAATATGAACGGCGACTCGTGCTATGACTTCCGCTTCTTGAAAAGGTTTTGACACATAATCAACACCACCCACATTAAACGCTTTGACTTTAACATCAGTGTCACTCAAAGCGCTGAGAAAGATAATAGGTATATTTTTTAAATTTTCATTTTCTTTAATTTTTGCGCATACCTCAAAGCCATCCATTACAGGCATCATTATATCAAGCAATATTAAATCAGGAATACGTTTTTCAAGCATCCGTAATGCCGTCTCTCCATTAAAAGCAGCCATTACTCCATAACCATGTGACCGCAATATTTGCGACACAACAGCAACGTTCTGCTCTACATCATCAACAACTAATACAAGTTTTTTTTTAATACTATCCATATATTTATCTTTGATATTGTTAATTTTCTATTTGTGAAAGTATTTCAATTATTTCTTTGTAAGATTGTGAAGCACAGATTGATAATAAAGTAGCAACGACATCATTCTGTTGCTGCGAAACATCTAAACGAGAAATCAACATCTCGATTTGTTCAAAATCTTGAATCTCTATAGCATCACGTAATTGTAATGCATAATCTTGGTCTAAAGTTGCCATCCACGTTTTTATATTAACGTTATCTTTATCAGTATGAGTGCTCTTCGACTCAACAGCAGTATTATCAGTTTGGAACTCAATAGTGAGTACGCGACTTATTGCATCCAACAACTGGTTCTCATGAAATGGTTTTGGTACAAACTCATTAAACCCTAAAGAAATTGCAATTTCACGATTATCTGTGAGAGCATTAGCAGAAACAACAATGATTGGAATTTTTAATGAAACCAGTTTATCTTGAAATTTCGATCCGGCAAATGGAACTTCCGAAAACAAATCAAAATCAGCTATTATACCATCAACATCACTCTCTGATAGAATTTCAGAAACATCAGAAAGCGTTGATACTTCATATATGATAAATCCTATAGGCTCTAAAAAACCTTTAATTACAGCTCTATTTATCATACTTTTGTCTGCAACAACAACTCTTTTTTCACCTTTAATGCCAATAATATTTGAATTTCTTCTTGAATCTTCATTTACATGTTCATTCATTACAATTGATAAATCAACATCAAAGTAAAATGTTGATCCTTGACCAACTTCACTATTGACTTTTACCCCATCGCTCCCCATCATACGTACAATTTTTTGACAAATTGCCAAACCAAGACCTGTTCCTTCACTATATGTACCTTTAACTTGCTGAAAAGGTTCAAAAATACTTTCACACTGTTCTTTTGGTATTCCGCGTCCAGTATCACTGACAGAGAATGTGATAGTTGATTTTGAATTTTGAACAGGTGAATTTTTTACTTCTACAAGAACCCCACCTTTATGAGTAAACTTAACCGAATTACCAATAAAATTGATGAGAACTTGTTTTAAACGTTTTGCATCTGTGAGAACAAATCGAACCGATTCATCCGGTTTTTGCACTTTTATCCACAAATCTTTTTCTTTACAACGAAGCGAAAACATTCCGTGAATATCGTCTAATAAAGCATAGATATCAACAATCTCAGGATAGAATTCCATTTTACCTGCTTCTATTTTCGATAAATCAAGAATATCATTAATCATATCTAATAAATGTGTACCGCTACGATACATCATATTAATAGAGGAACGAAATTTTTCAGGCATAGTTTGGTCTTTTTGGAGTATTTGCGAGAAACCAATTATCGCATTAAGCGGTGTACGCAATTCATGCGACATACTCGACAAAAATGCAGATTTTGTTTTATTGGCATTATCGGCTTCCTCTCTTGCAACTTCAAGTTCATAATTTTTTTGCACTAAATCATTTGCTTGACTTTCGAGAATTTTTTTTGCCTCATACAAATCCTCAGTAAATGATTTTAACATTTTTTGCTCTTGCAAACGGACAAAGTAATTACCTAGAGCTGCAGCATAGGATTGCAGTATAACAACATGAATATTATCCCATGCTTTTTCTTCATTATAATAATCAAACTCAATAAATCCCCACAATTCAGATCTGAGAAAAATAGGAAGAATAGTAACTGAAGTAAGCCCAATACTCTTCAGAACTTCAGCTTCTTCAACTGAAAAATCAACAATATTACCAATTACAGGTTCTTTTTTTGATAAAGCGTTATACCACCGAATTAGCCCTAAATCTTTAAATAACATAGAATTAGAACTATCACCCCATTTTGTTATATTATTATCTTTACACTCATAACGCGGCACCATGAGTGGATTCTGATTATCACCCATCACTTGAGTTACATATATTGCATTAGCCCTAACAGATTTTTCTACAATCAGAAGTGATTTTACAACGACATCTTCACCAGCGGAATCATCTGATAAAATAGTTGATGCTTGTGTTATATCATAAAAAAAGTCAATATCATCATGATGTAACGCTTGTTTTTTACCCATTTGCCGCAGTGGATTAGTATAAGAAAATGAATCGTCCGCAAATGATTCTTTCGTGTCATTCATAAACAAGGGCATCACCAAAGTACCAATGTGATTTTCATCAGTTTTTTCAATTTTCAACAGACTTAGCACAGGTTCTGCGAATGTATTTGAATCGAAATGAAGTTCTACGGAAAGCTCATTAGAATGACCATCATCCGCATCGAATAAATCAACAATCCTTTTCCGTGTAACATCATGAAAATAGTCATAAATACAATTAAGAAAATTCGTCTGTGTTTTTCCACTTAAGTAATGATAGACAGAATAGGAATCACTGACAGCCATGATTCTTCCATCCTTTGTAAAACGAACAATTGCATGTTCATTTTCGAGAGATTCCACTAAAGTATTTACATTTGAATATTCTGCAAAATTATTATTCATCGTAGCGAATTACTAATAATTGATCAGAAAAAAAGCATCCTGTTAATTGTACAACTAACAGGATGAAAGTGTATTAATTATATTTACAGCACATAAATTATATTTTTTTACTTACGGTTTTTGCTTGTAAGAAAAGTAACAAATAATCTCTTCCGCCTGCTTTCGAGTCTGTGCCACTCATATTAAATCCTCCGAACGGATGTACACCGACAAGCGCACCTGTACATTTTCTATTTAAGTATAAGTTACCAACAAAAAATTCATTTCTTGCACGCTCGAGCTTTTGGGGATTATTAGTATAGACCGCGCCGGTTAAGCCAAAAATAGTATTATTAGCAATGTTCATCGCATCATCGAAATTTTTTGACTTGATAACAGCAAGAACGGGTCCGAATATTTCTTCTTGTGCTATACGTGCCGTTGGTTTAACATCAGTAAATACTGTCGGTTGGATATAATACCCATTCCGGTCACTTACTTTTGAACCGCCGGTAAGGAGTTTGCCTTCTTTTTTCCCGATTTCGATATACTGTAAAATCGATTTTTCGGCTCTTGCAGAAACAACGGGACCTACTTGCCCATTGAGTGCCGGATTGTCTATGTACAATTTTTCAACTTCTACTTTTAATTTTTCTACAAATTCCGCATAAATACTTTGATCAACAATAACACGCGAACATGCTGAACATTTTTGCCCTTGGAATCCGAATGCGGCGGCAACTGTTCCTTTAACTGCTTCATCAACATTCGTTTCTGCATCAATGACCATACCATCTTTGCCGCCCATCTCTGCCACAACACGTTTAATCCAGATTTGCCCCTGCTGCTTTTTAGCTGCCATTTCATTTATGTGCAAACCAACTTCCATCGAACCGGTAAATGAAATAAATCGTGTTTTGGGATGGGAAACCAAATAATCACCGGCTGTTGCACCACTTGCGGATAAATAATTAAACACACCGGGAGGCAAGCCAAGTCCATGCATAATTTCAGCAAAGAGATACCCCATCATCGGAGATTCGGAACTGGGCTTTACAACTACTGTATTGCCTGTTACAATAGCAGCGCTTGTCATGCCAACAAGAATCGCAAACGGGAAATTCCAAGGCGGGATAATAGCACCAACCCCCAAAGGTAAATAAAGAAGTTCATTTTTCTCACCTTTAACAGGCACGATTGGTTGAGTACCTCCGTAGCGCAATGCTTCTCTTCCATAGAACTCAAGGAAATCAATTGCTTCGGCTGTATCAGCATCCGCTTCTGTAAAGTTTTTACCTACTTCAGAAATCATCCATGCATTTATCTCAAATCTTCTCTTGCGAATAACCTTTGCTGCTTTAAAAAGAAAATCGGCACGTTCTTTTACCGGTACATTTTTCCACGTTTCAAAGGCTTTGAGTGCGGCTTTCATGGCTTTTTCAGCTTCCTCAACCCCACCTTTTTGAAAAACACCGATAATCTCGGATGGATCGGCAGGATTGACAGACGCTATGGTTTCCTGTGCTTTTACTTTTTTACCATTAACTATATTAGGATATGTTTTCCCAAAGTTTGCTCTGACAGATTCTAATGCTTTGACTTGCTTTCTATAATTGCTCTTATCGGAGTAATCAAGAATAGGTTCGTTAGTAAATTCTTTCATTGTAAGGAATAATAAAAATTAACAATCATATATTTGTGACTAACAATCTGCGGTAATCCTAATTAGATAGGACGTATCATCTTAAGAGATACGGTATAATATTCGCCGGTTTTTTTGTGTTTAACATTACTGAGGCACTTTATCCTCGCCTTTTGATTCTGAGCATCAATGTCTTCTACTCTATATGTAATGCCGTCTGTTGCAGTCACGCCATATTCAACCGTATCGCCTACTTTAATAGATTTCCATTGATCTGATTTCTCAAATCCATTTTTTTTGAAGTTATACTCGGTTTCAAACAATTTCTTCGCAATTTTTCCGAGAAGACTAGCCATAGTGTACCTCATTATGTAACATAAGTGAACAAAACTGCTGCAAAACTACAAAATCATTGAGAGTGAACGAAGAATACTGTGTTAAAATCAAACAAATTGTGATTGAATGAGTAGTTTAGATTCAAGAGAAAACAGCTTGAATTGACACATCAAGGCAACAATAGTAATGATTTTATCCAAGATTTTGAAAAAACATTACCATACAGCATTGACATTTAGTAAAATACCCTTAGTTTTGCCGTGCAAAGTAGTTGCAGCATAGCTGTTTTGCTCCTAATTTTCCTCACAGTTACCAAAGGTGATGTAAGACATCATGGTGACATATCAATTTGATAGACTAAGACCTACGAGGTATCAGCGGTTATGAAAACATCTTTTTCCGTTGGTGCTATACTCGCTGCGATTATATCGTTAGTGATTGTTGTGTTTTTGCTTTCATCACATTGGAAAAGTTCGAAGATAGCTAAGAACGTCACTTTTGAAGGATTGTATGTGCTTACGGCGGATCAGATTTTGCAAGAAATCTCTTTGTCGAAAGCAGATGCGCTGAAGATGGGTTCCGAAAATTTAGCAGCTCTGCAAGATACTTTATACAGTAATTATTACATAGCCTCTGCGGAAGCTGTGTTTTCTGATATAAGCACTATTACAGTAACAATACGCGAAAAAGTACCGGAATACTTATTGGTAAATGATAATAACCGGTTATTCTATGTCAATCGTCATCGTGAACTACTTGATTACACACGCTTTGCCGCATATTATGATTTGCCGCTGGTAAGAGGGATACTTCAAGATTCGCTTGTAGATTCGGTCGCTTTTTCCGATATCATGGCAGTCACGGACGCTTTGAGTGCTTCAAGTACAGAAAAAAACTTTGTAGAGGATATTTCCGAAATCATATACAATAAGGGAACGATTTCATTGTTATTGTCGAATTCGCCGTGTCGTATAATTGTGGGAAAGTGGAAAGAGAATCGTAAAGATGCCATCGGACATTCTATTGCCGAGGCAATACAGTTTTCAGAAAAAAAGCATTTAGTCAATAAAACGATTGATTTGCGTTGGGAGCAAATGGTTGTTGTGAAATAAAATGGTTGAAACTATGAATGATATTTCTTTAGACAAAGCAATTGTGGGCCTTGATATAGGCACTTCAAAAGTTGTGTGCATCATTGCAGCGCCCGATACTGATTTACAATATTTGAACATCTTGGGAATAGGGATTGCCGAAAGCAAAGGTTTACGCCGCGGTGTTGTGACCAATATAGACAAAACTGTTGAATCAATACGCCAAGCTGTCGAGCGGGCAGAACAACAATCCGGTGTAAAGGTAGTGGATGTTGTTGTGGGAATAGCCGGTGACCATATACAGTCATTTGCAACGCGCAATATTATCACCATCCCAAGTCCGACCAAAGAGATTTCCGCACGTGATGTGGAGCGATTGATTGATGAAAGCAGAAAAATTAATATTTCTTCCGATAGAAGAATTTTACATGTGATACCGCAAGAGTATGTCATTGACGGACAAGACGGCATTACAGACCCGATAGGTATGAGCGGTGTTCGAATGGAAGCGAATGTGCATGTAGTCACGGCATTAGTAACTGCGATTCAAAATATTCAACGTTGTGTGGAACGTGCCGGCTTACGCATGAGAGATATAGTCCTCGAACCGCTGGCAAGCAGCAACTCTGTCTTGGATGCCGATGAAAAAGAAATTGGCGTAGCTGTTATTGATATTGGAGCAGGTACAACCGATATAGCCGTCTTCTGTGAGAATATTATCCGTTATTCTGCTGTCTTCGGTATCGGAGGTCAGCATGTCACGGACGATATCGCTAAAGTATTGGGCATACTGCATTCTCAAGCGGAAAAAATTAAACGTGATTATGGTCATGCTATTCAGACCAATATTCTCAATGACGAGGTTATACAAATCCCCGGTGTCAGCGGTCGTAATCCTATGGAAATCACCAAAGGTTTACTTGCAGAGATTATCCAACCTCGGCTGGAAGAAATTTTTGAGTTTGCTTATGCTGAAATTAAGAACTCAGGCTATGCTAATAGACTATCAGCCGGCATCGTTCTTACAGGTGGATGCAGTTTGCTAAGGGGTGCTGCCGAACTGGCACAAGACGTATTTGGAATGCCTGTAAAAATCGGTATTCCTACAGAAATTGCACACGGAGGTTTTGCTCGTGAAGTAGAAAATCCGATATTCGCAACTTCGGTTGGCTTGGTTTTGCATGGTGTGCGGTACAGAAGTGCTGCCGGATACCAACAAACACCTATCCAAAACGAAAACGATGACACAAGTCAAGACAAAGAGATTCAACAAGATACACGAATCACTTCACGTATTGTCAGTTCTGTCAAACGTTTTTTCAATGAATTGTAGTTTTACAACAATTACGCAAAAAAACCAATCAATATTTATTCATAACAATTGAATACTAATCATTACTTTTTATTAGAGGAGGTTCCGTGATATTAATGGATACCGAGGATGCACAAGGAGCAAAAATTCGGGTTGTTGGAGTAGGCGGCGGCGGCGGTAACGCAGTCAATAGCATGATTAGCCGTAACCTTATTGGCGTAGATTTTATCTCTATCAATACCGATGCTCAAGCATTAGCGCACAATAATGCAGGCACAAAAATCCAAATCGGACCTGGTTTGGGTGCAGGAGGCAATCCTGAAGTTGCTCGTCGTTTTGCAGAAGAAACTGCCGACGAAATCAGAACAGCTCTTATGGGCAGCGACATGGTCTTTGTTACTGCCGGTATGGGCGGTGGAACAGGCACCGGTGCTTCCCCATTAGTTGCCAAAATTGGACGCGAATTAGGGGCTCTCGTCGTGGGTATTATCACACGTCCCTTCGAATGGGAAGCAAAAGTACGCTCCCGTTCAGCCGACGGAGGCATTGATGCCTTGCGCAGCAATGTGGACGCTCTTATTGTCATACCAAACCAAAGACTCTTATCAATCATTGACAACAAAACACCTTTTAAAGTCGCCTTCCAAATGGTGGACGATGTTCTCTATAATGCAACTCGCGGTATTTCCGACATCATCAGCGGTTATGGATATATCAACGTGGATTTTGCCGATGTGCGTGCCATCATGAAAGATACAGGCGATGCTCTCATGGGTATCGGTATTGCTTCAGGCGAAAATCGTGCCCTCGAAGCGGCAACAAATGCACTCAACTCTCCTCTGCTCGAAGGTATCTCCATCAAAGGAGCACAAGGACTGCTCATCAATATCAGTGCCGGTGAAGATGTCACTATGTACGATGTAAGCGAAGCCGTCCAAGTCATTGAAGGTGCAGCAGGTAGCGATGTCAACTTGATTCATGGCGTCAGCTTCAATCCCGACATGGGCGATAAACTCATGGTCACAGTTGTTGCAACAGGATTCAAACACAACACTATCTCTCAGAGAGCAACAACAGCAAGTATTCCACAAATGCCGCAGCCTACTTTCCACACTCCTGTACAAGAAGTGATGCAAACGCCGCCGTCAAATCAGCCAACAGCTCAATTCTCGGCTGCCGTAACTCCACAAGTAACCATACAGCAACCAATAGCTGCCACACCGGCGCCGATTCAACCCACAGTCACTCAACAACAACAACAATCAACGCCACCTAATGTAGTACAAGCTGATTTTGCACGACAAACCGTCGCAGCAACAACGCCGCAACAACGTGCATTCCCCGACGCAAAACCAAGTGGACTCGACAGACTCCGCCAATACGATGCGCCGGCTGCAACACGACGTAATAATGGCTCTATACCCATCGCAAATGTCAGCCGTGAACAACAAACCGTTCAACCGGTCTCTCTCATTCGCGAAACAACAGTCATTGCTACACCACCGGCATCAGAACGTCCTGCATTTTTACGAAAAATCATGGATTGAATAATCGGCAAGCACTAAAAAGCCGCTCGTCGTGTATTCGACAGAGCGGTTTTTTTTTACTTCTTCTTCACAAAATATCTTTATTACACATTTTCAATTAACAACAAAGGCAAGCGAAATGTCATTCCTCAAAAGAACACATACATGCGGTGAACTACGCGAACAACACATACAAACTACCGTACAACTCAATGGATGGGTTGATGACATACGAGATAAAGGAGGCGTCATTTTCTTCACCGTTCGCGATCGCTACGGTGTCGTACAAATTATCGTCATGCCTGAATCGCAAGCCGATTTAGCAGATATCGCTCGCTCGCTGGGCAGCGAATTTGTTGTTGCTGTAAGGGGAATTGTACGTAAAAGAGAAAGTCCAAACACACAAATACCAACAGGTATGATAGAAGTTGTAGCCTCCGAAATTCACATCCTCAACAAAGCGGAACTGCCGGTTTTTCATATTCATGATAATGCAAATGTCAACGAAGAATTACGTCTCCGATATCGTTATCTTGACTTGCGCAGACCATCCCTTCAAAAAAACTTCATTATTCGTAATCAACTCTATCAAATCACCCATAGCTATTTTGCTGAAAATAATTTCATTGAATTTGAAACCCCCGTGCTCACCAAATCTACTCCCGAGGGTGCACGTGATTATTTAGTACCGAGCCGCATTCACAAAGGCAAATTTTATGCATTGCCACAATCTCCTCAGCTATACAAACAGATTCTGATGGTTTCCGGCTATGACCGCTATATGCAAATTACCAAGTGTTTCAGAGACGAAGACCTAAGAGCTGACCGCCAGCCCGAATTTACACAAATTGATGTCGAAATGTCTTTTGTGGAACAAGAAGAAATTATTGCCATGGCTGAAACATTTATATCACGTGTATGGAAAGAAATCAAAAATATAGACGTACAATTACCATTGCCAAGAATGTCATGGCATGATGCAATCACACGCTATGGCAGCGATAAGCCGGACTTACGATACTCAATGGAAATAACTACTATCACAGAAAATGTGCGAAACAGTGAATTTTCAGTATTCAAGGACGCTGCCGCATTGCCAAATGGCGCCATTGCTCTCATAAATGCAAAAAACTGCGCATCCTTCTCTCGAAAACAAATTGACGACATCACCGAACACGCCAAAAAATATGGCGCAAAAGGTTTAGCATGGATAAAAATCAATCCTGACGGCATACAATCCCCCATAGCTAAATTTCTTACAGAGCAAGAAATCAAAGACATCATCCAACTAAGTGGCGCCGAACAAGGCGATTTATTGCTCATTGCTGCGGCTGAATTTGAACGCTGCTACACTATTCTGGGTGCTGTGCGTACTGAAATTGCAAGAGTCACGGGAATTCTCGAACAAATAAAAAACAATTTCTCATTCCATTGGGTAATTGATTTCCCATTACTCGAATTTTCCGAAGAAGAAAACCGTTGGGTTGCCCGTCACCATCCATTCACAGCACCAAAAAATGAAGACCTGCATTATCTATCTACCTCACCCGAAAAAGCACGCGCCATAGCACATGACCTCGTCATCAATGGATACGAAGCTGCCGGAGGAAGCGTCAGAATACATCAAAACTCCGTGCAAAAAACAATGTTCGACCTCTTGGGCTTCACACCCGAAGATGCGCAAGTCAAATTCGGATTTCTGCTTGATGCTTTACAATACGGTGCGCCCCCGCATGGTGGCATTGCCTTTGGCTTCGATAGATTAGTCATGTTGCTTGCCGGTACCGACAATATTCGAGATGTTATTGCATTCCCAAAAACATCCAGCGGATTATCACTCATGGATGGCGCGCCTACCGCTGTGGATAATCGTCAGTTACAAGAGCTTGGCATACGACTTGCTGAAAACAACTCTCAACAATAAAAAACAAAAAAACACAAACAAAACAAAAAAAACCAATGAAAAGGCGTGATATTCTACAAGTATTAGGGCTTATGGCTGTTAGTGCCGTCATGTCTCCCCTTGCAAATGCCGTTGATCGCAAGCTCTTGCACAGCATCATGCAAAACACAGACAAAGAAGCAACATCGCGATACATTCTTGATCAATTACTTGCAAAAATCACATCAGAAAATTATCAATCACGCCCCATCGGTTTCATAATGGGTGAATTAGGACTATTATTATTGGGCACAGCTTATGTCGGAGGAACACTCGAAGGAACACCCGAACAATGCCGCATAGACCTCACCGGCTTAGACTGCGTCACATTCTTTGAAAATATTCTTTGTTTGGCTCGCATAACCCGACAAGGCAAAAAAACCATGAATGATTTAATCAACGAAGTAACCATGACACGATACCGAGGTGGACTTTTGCGTGGCTATACATCGCGCTTACATTACACCGCCGAATGGATTATGGATAATGAATCCAAAAAAACCATTACCAACATAACAAAAGACTTAGGAGGAATTATATTCCCCCTTTCCGTCTCATTTATGTCCAAACACCCCCAATACTACCCACCCCTACAAAACAATCAACAAGAAATAGACACCATACGCCAAATAGAACAAAACATCAACCAACACACACATTACTATATACCCAAAAAAGAAGTCAAAAAAATCGAAAACAAATTAATGACCGGCGACATCATAGCCATCGCCACCAACAAAGAAGGATTAGACTATGCCCACACAGGCATCATCTACAAAGACAAAAAAGGCAAAGCACGCTTCCTGCACGCCTCACAAAAACAAAAAAAAGTCATACTCGACACCACCATATCAGCATACCTCAAAACCGTCCCATCACACATCGGAATAACCATCGTCCGCCCACTACCCGTACAATAACACCACCAAACACAATTCTCAATCAACCAAAACCAAACGCCAATCAACCAAAACCTATAAGGTTTCAAAAATCTTATAGGTTTCTATAACTACGCCATATCCGCATCCAACCAAAAACCACTCACGTCCAAAAAAGCTTCTCCCACATCTTGGGGGAGACACAGAGGGGACTAAAAAACAAAAACCACATCCAACCAAAAACCATTCACGTCCAAAAAAGCTTCTCCCACATCTTGGGGGAGACAAAGAGGGGGCTAAAAAACAAAAACCATATCCAACAAAAAACCATTCACGTCCAAAAAAACTTCTCCCCCATTTTGGGGGAGACAAAGAGGGGGCTAAAAAACAAAAAACCACGTCCAACAATACCATACGCAACACCAGAAAGAGCGTACGCAGCACCATCAAAAGAGTATGCAGCACCATCAAAAGAGTATGCAGCACCATCAAAAGAGTACGCAACACCATCAAAAGAGTACGCAGCACCAGAAAGAGTGTATGTAACACCATCAAAAGCGTATGCAACACCATCAAAAGAGTAAAAATCATCAACAAAAGCTCTTTTTACTCATTTTTACCCTCTTTTTACATAAAACACGGCTTTTTTTGCTTAAATCACAGCTATTTTTGCTTAAATCACGGCTTTTGACTTGTATATAATCTATTTAGTTATTAAATTTGTGCATTATGTTATACAGATTATGACTCTTTCTATACACAAATTGACTTTTGTTATATATACATTAACTTTGATTGCATACAAATTGACTTTTATTACATATACATTAACTTTGGTTGCATACAAATTGACTTTGATTACATAGATATTAACTCTTTTTATACATATTACGTATCGTACTGCTATGGAAAACATGATTAACAGGACTTATAATATGTCCGACCCCGATTTAGCGCAATTTACTACCAATCTTGCAGGGTTTTTGACTCGTGATTTGACTGATTTGGCAGAGTTCGGCATGACCGCTGCCAAAATCACGGCTTTGGTTGATCTGCAAAATGCTTTTGAAGTTATTACACCCGATTATGTCTATGTGGCAATCGTTTCCCAAAAGGTCTTGGATAAAAATAATAAGCGGGCTGTTTTGGAAGATATGCTCGGCAAAATTCGTGTCAGAGCCGTCAATACTTTCGGCGAAAACAGCCCCATTTATAAGGAATTTAATTTCACCCGTGTGAATACTACGTCGGATGCTACCTACCTTTCGCGGTGTCGTTCCATTGCCGCTACGGCGGAAAAATACCTCACGGAACTTGCCGCTTTTGGTCAAACGCAAGCCCAAATTGATGCTTTTATTGCCGAATGTGACAGCTTTGAAACGGCTATGCACAATATAGGGTCTGCGGTGTCCGACCGATTGACCGGCACACGTCTTAGAATCGAAAAAGGCAATGAATTATATGGATTTGTGGCAACATATTGCTCTTTGGGCAAGGCAGCGTTCGGCAATACCAATTATGCGAAATATCAGGATTATATCATCTATGACAATGCCGACACGCCCCATACCGCACCCCAAACACCGCAAAATGTGAATTTCCAAAATGATGTGATTTCATGGGCGCCATCCCCCACTGCCACCAGCTATAAATTGTATCAATCTTTGACCCCGTCGGGCGATGATTGGTCGGTGATTGATGAGGGCAATGACACGATGGCGATAGTGCCGCATATCTTTATTGGCGGCAGACGTTTCCGCGTCACAGCGCATAATCTTGCCGGAACGAGCGAGCCAAGTGCCGAGGTGTATAATGTTGCTTCGGTGAATATCCCGACGGGTTTCATGTTTGCGGATAATCAATTAGTGTGGAATCAAGTGGATTGGGCGAATGGTTACTTCGTGGAGCAATCGCAAAACGGCACGGATTGGACAGAAATTTGGAATCAAAACACATCGTCAATGCCTTTGGAATTGCAGCCCGGCACATGGTATTATCGTTTGCGCTCGGGTTATGGTGGCGTGTATTCGGGTTATACGCCTGTCGTGGAATTGAATGGCGGCTCAGGCAATGTGAATGGGTAGGAAACGTTCTATAGTGCAATAATCGGACATTGTATGCAAAAGAATGTGTAAATTGTGCATGGTGTTCTCGTCTATGGGGCATCGGTCTTTTTATCTGTCCATAGTTTATGAATTTTCTTTCGTAATAATCGTATGATACATTCTGTAAATATTACCAATTTTATGGCAATAT
The DNA here is from genome assembly GCA_002344005.1 of Ignavibacteria bacterium UBA2373. Classification (GTDB taxonomy): domain Bacteria; phylum Bacteroidota; class Ignavibacteria; order Kapaibacteriales; family UBA961; genus UBA2353. Next base: position 116,868 of record DDTD01000098.1, read on the forward strand.
CTTCCTTAGAAAATAAGGAAATAAGCCCCATAACAATTCTTATAGGAAAAAATGATACGTGCAAGACTGCTGTTCTTAAATTATTATATTCGGTTGTCAAATCATTAGAAATTTATAGCATTCAAAATGAAAAAGAAGATACAGAAACCTTAACACAAACAATAAGAAATAAAATTATTTCTGTTTTTTCACCTAATGACAACAAAATTTATTCCCTTATTAATAACAATACTGACAAGTGTTCAATCACATTAGAGGTGGAAGATATAAAACAGAATAAATATAGACAGAGCATTGTTTTTCATGATGTTTTTAACTCATCAACTAATTTGCACATAGAAAGTAATGTTCATTATGTACCGAAGAATACATTGAACAGTATATTTATTCCGGCGAAGGAAGTATTGACTGCATTTAATGATATACAGATAATGCGCGAACAATTTTTCGGCAAAGGTTTTGATGATACCTATCTTGATTTAATCAACATGTTGAAAATTCCGACAAGGTTAGAAGGTATAGATTCTTCTTTTCTTTCAATTACGGATGATTTATCTGCATTATTACAAGGTGAGATTGTACAAACAACGGAGGCGAAAGATTTTTTTGTTTTTCGTCGCAAAGGTATAAAGCATGATATACGTCAGACGGCGGAGGGTATTAAGAAAATCGGCGTACTTGACACACTTATTCGCAATGGTCGTTTACGCAAAGGGACTATATTGTTTATTGATGAGCCGGAAAATAATTTGCATCCTTCGGCTATTCGTGCTTTGGTGAATATGTTAATGGAATTAAGCCGACAGGGTGTGCAGATATTTATTTCTACGCATAATTATTTTGTGTTGAAACAATTTGCAGTGTGTGCCAAACGCGACAAAACGGATGTCGTGACATGGAATATGGAAAGGGACGAGAATGACAGTGTAGTGGCGACATTTTCTTCGATGAAAGACGGCATATTGCCCGATAATGATATTGTGAATGAGTCATTATCAATGTTTGATGATGAATTACAAGTGATGTATTCAGAATAATATTAAAGAAGGCGTATGTACGATTATAAAGAAAGTGGTATAGTCTTACGTTTTCCGACCGAAGATTTTATTCCATTGGATAAAACAAGAGAATATAAGGCAATTAATACGCATCATGTAAAAGCCGTTGATATTGTGTATTATCAGAGAGAATCGCATACGATGGTCTTTATAGAGTTAAAGAATTTTCTAAGCGGCATGAGACCCGGTGATATTACTTCAAAAGATTATACAGCTGAATTACAAAAAAAATCTGCTGATAGTTTATTGATGATGCTTTCTTTGTTTGATGGCTATGATTATATGAAAAATCTTCAAAGTACAATTAATCCTTTGCAACAAGGTAATCCGCGTTTTGAATTTATTCATATTATGAAAGTATCGAATAATCAAGTGCCGTACGTTTCTACTATGAATGATAAATTTCGTAATACATTTGCCGGAATAGCAAAATTATTTTTGATTGACCATTATATGATTATTACCCAAAGTCAGGCAAATACTGTATTGCATCGTTATGGCATAGAATATCGGGATTAATATTTTTTATTCAAGAAATATACTATAAAAAAAAGGGGCGGATGATTGTCTGCCCCTTTTTGTTTGTTGACGGTTGATTGTCGTTGATTTTAGAGTTTTATTCTTGTGCCGATGACATTGAAACGGTTGGTGACAAAGGATAAATCGGCAAAGGAACAGTTGCCCGCGGGATTAGCTCCTGCGCCGTGGAAATCGGAAAATGCTGCACTTTGATTGACCCATATCGGACCTGTGAAGTTGAATGCAACTGGCGCACCCGCCATGATGATTGATTCTTCGGCTGCTGCCATTCTGCCTTCATCGGTGGTGTAAACTGCGGTTGTGAGCGCACCATTGATTTTGACGGATTTATAGACTTGCTCTAATGCTTGCTCGAATGATTGGACGGGGATGATGAAGGTGATGGGTCCGAACCATTCGCTTTCGTAGATGTCCGGGCGCACCATTGGCACTTCGGCTATGAATGGGCTGTAAGAACGTGCATTGTCGAATCCGGGTTGTTTGCATGGTTCTGCATTACGAAGAATTGTACATTCGAGTTCGGCAGCTCTTTGTAAACGTCGCACGGTTGCTTCGCTTTGAATTGCTCCAAAAGTTCCGGGTCCCATTTTTTCATTGTTTGCCATGGCATCAATTTTTTCGACAAAACGCTGCACCACTTGTTCGTAAGGTATGATTTCTTCGCCTTGGCGCACTCCCTCTTTGGCGATAAAGATGTTTTGCGGTGCTGTGCACATTTGTCCGCTGTAGAGCGCTATGCTGAACGCGATGTTGTCGAGTACGGCATCAAGGTTTTCGACGCTGTCTATGATGACGGTGTTGACTCCTGCTTTTTCGGTGAAGACGGGTTTGCCGTCCGTGCGTGCTATTGCTTCGATTTCAGCTCCGACGGATGGACTGCCGGTAAAATCGAGCAATTTGATTGCGGGATGCTTTGCTATGTCGAATGTTATTGGTTGTGTGATTGTGTCGGTTGCTAATTGTATGATGTGGGGGTCTAAGCCCAAATCTTGGAGTGTTTGTTGGAAACTTGCCACGCAGAGTGCTATGGGGTATATTACTTGCGGATGGGCTTTGGCTATTGTGACATTGCCTGTGATTAAGCTTGCAAACATCCCCGGAAATGAATTCCATATTGGGAATGTGGAGCAACCGATGGTGCAATTTGGTCCTTTGGGTACGGCATGGAATCGTTTTTCCAAAGTGACGGAGATTTTGCCCATTGGCTTAGTCCATGTTTGGGAATAATCGAAATATGTTGTTGCGGCATATCCCATGGCGACGGCTTCTAAAGCACGGTCGAAGGCATGGGGTCCTGATGCTTGGAATGCCATGACAAAACCTTGTCCGGTGGTGTGCATGGTTGCATAGCCGATTTCAAAGAAGTGAGCGGCGGCGCGTTCGAGCAGTTCTATGCATACGGCAGCGCGATCAGCCGGAGAAAGGCGTGACCATTGTTTTTGCGCTTGGTTTGCATTGGCTGCTAAGGTGTCTGCCGACCACGTGGGATAGGTAATTCCCAAAGGAAAACCATAGGGAGATTGCTCTTCGCCTACTGTACCATCACTTCCCTGCTGCAATAATCCATCGAAGGGTTTATTGAGTCGGTTTTTGAATTGAGCTAATCCGTCATCGTTTGCTGTTTCGCCATAGATTTTTCCGCTTGGCGGTTCGGGCCAATGTGCATAGAAGGTGCGTGTGGCATTGGCTTCGATTGCTTCGGTTAATGTTGCGGCGTGTTTTTCGATTAATTGTTGAAATTCCATTATTCCTCGTGAAAAAATATATTAGAAAAAAGGTTTTTTTAATTTTTTATCAATTTCTTTCATGCGTAATTTTTCTCTTTCAGAAAGTGCATGTTCACCAAGACGATTTGCTTTATCTGCCAGATAATTCCATTCATTGACAAGGGAATATTCTTCGGCTCGGGTGAGTGTGTAGCGCGGTGCCATGCCGAATAATTGCGGTTGAAAGATAATGCCCAATAAAACAAGTACGGCTACGCCGAGTAATAATCCGATGATGAGCGGTTCTAAGACAAAGAGCATGGGATAATATGCGAGCGTTAAGAGTAATCCTGTGATAGCGCCACCCAAATGCGCTTCATGCCCAATATTATCATATTTTTTTGACATTCCGAAAATAGAATATGCAATATAAGCAATACCATAAATCCATGCGGGTATTGGTACGGGCAAAAGCAAGAACATAATTTCCGATTGCGGATTTATTGCAATACTTGCAAAGACGATGCCGCTGACTGCGCCGGAAGCTCCTATGGCTTTGTAATCTTCGGAACGTGAGGCATTGACGATATAAGAAAGTACATTACCACCCACTAAACTTGCCGTATAAAGTACGAGAAATTTATCCCATCCGGCGATGATAACATTGGAGCCGAAAGAATACAGCACGAACATATTCATCCCGAGATGGAACCAATCGGCATGGAGAAATCCTGATGATATAAATCGTATGAATTCTTTTTGTCTTTTAATGGCAAAAGTGCTGAATAAAAAACGTTCAAAAAAATTGAGATCGGAAAATCCTCGCATCGAGATAAATATCGTCAGTCCGATAATTGCATATAAAATTATATTTTCCATACTTTATGATAATGAAGTAAATATTTTTGCTAAAGAATGCGCTGCTTCTTTTCTTTCAAATGTGCGGATGATGTCCGTGTCGGGACTGTGTTGTAATGTTTTTTGTTCAAAAGAAGTAACAATATGTAACAATATTTTTGCAATGTGTTGAATATCTTGTTGATTAACTACCCATCCGCTTTTTGAGTCAAGAATATGTTGCGCAGCAGCCCCTTCGCGAGGTGCTAAAGCCAAAATTGGTTTATTGACACCAATATATTCAAAGACTTTGCCGGGGACAATTTCCGCACTTTCTTTTGCTTCGTCCACAATAAGTAAAGTCACATCAGCTTGCTGCAAAGCACGAATACTTTCCCGATGGGGTACATAGGGCACAATGTCTATTGAGTCACGAAAACTTGTTTTTTCAATCATCTCCATAACTTCAGCTCCCATACGCCCTATGAACCGAAGACGAAACCGCTCGGCTTGTATTTGCCCGTCACGAATAAGCTGTTCTATTGCTTGAAATAATGTTGCGGGATTGCGTCTGCCGTACATTGAGCCCGTATAGGTAATGGTGCAGACTTCATTCTCATGTGCCACAGGGGTTGGGAAATCAGCCGAATCGAATCCATTGGGCACATGATAGAATTTTGCGGGTTTCAAAGAGGGATATTTCCTCAGAGCATCGTCGGTAATGCCCTGCCATGCCGATTCAATAGCGTCGGCTTCTGTGAACACAGATTTTTCAAGTGCTTTATCAATCATTTTGGGCAAGAACCAACGTTTGGGCGTGGTCAAAAAATCTGTCCACGGATCGCGGAATCCTGCCACCCACGGCAATCCTGTGGAACGCTTCACAGCACGAGCAATGAGCGAACATGTATAAGGAGGTGAGGAGCTATAGAGCATATCAATCCCCTCTTCTTTGATGATGTGATGTGCAGCTTTGACGGCTGTGAACATCCATCCAATGCGGGCATCAGGGATAAAAATCGTTGAGCGTATGAACTCGGCAATGCTCTCGGTGAGGCTGCGGCTTTGCCCTTCTTTTTTGATATTATTGACATCCAAGGCAACAGATTTATCTTTACCGGTGAACTTTCTGTACAGGTCATACGGTTCATAAATGTGGGTTCTTTCGACGCGAATGTCTTGAGGAATTTTTTGCAAGAGGGATTCATCGCGAGCGGGGAAATCACCATTGGCAACAGTAAGAACAATCGGCTTCCATCCAAACTCTTGAAGATACTGGACATGCTTCAGCACCCTTTGTACGCCGGGACCGCCGGAAGGAGGAAAATAGTAAGCAATCACAAGAACTTTTTTCATAAACTCTATATATTTCATGTTATTACTACTGCTTGGCTATGTTGTCAGGCAATAGTGTTTACTCAGTGATGAGATTTCATATCGGCAAAAATAAAGGTCTGGAACAAGGTAGGAAACTGTATCATTTGTAGTTTTGCCAAATAATCAAGAAAAACACTATGGATTTATTACGTTCTTTTGTATCAGAAACACAACGATTTGTTGTTGCGCATCGCGGTTCTTCGGGCACTGCACCGGAGAATACTATGGCTTCTTTTCGAAATGCTATAGCCGATGGAGCACGCATGATAGAGCTTGATGTGCAGCTAACAGCAAGCAATGATGTTATCGTATTTCACGATGATGTATTGGGTAGAACAACGAATGGGCAGGGGCAAGTGCGGACGCAATCGCTCGCAGACCTTCAAAAATTAGATGCCGGCTCATGGTTCTCCGATCAATTCATCAATGAACGCATTCCGACCTTAGCCGAGGCATTGGACTTTCTGCGCGACAAATCATTTGTCAATATTGAAATCAAGCCACCAAAAGAAAGTGATTTTCGCTTACGTTTGGAAAAAGTTATGGAAACAGTCTTTGCGGCAAAAATGGAAACCCACACTTTGTTCAGCTCTTTTCATCATCGTACTTTGCGCGAACTCAAAGAACGCTATCCGCAATTACATACCGCAGCTATCAATGTTCCGGGTGACAAACGTATGCCTTCCGAGCTTTCCCGCGAAACGGGCTGTGAGGGCTTTGTCTGTTCCATTCATGAATTGACCCAAAAACGAGTGGATGATGCCCACAAGCATAATTTGTATATCGGCGTTTATACTATCAATCGTAAAGATCAATTCGACAAGGCATATAAAATGGGTGTGAAAGCTTTGGTCACCAATTTTCCGGCTAATCTGACCCAGTGGATGAGCGAACAACAGGCATAAGATTCTATGGACAACTTTTATTTTATTCTTGGTATTGTTGCCGCATGTTGCACAACATTTTCCTTTTTGCCACAGGCATTACGTGTATGGCGCACTCGCGAAGTCGAACAATTGTCAATAGCAACACTTTCTTTAATGCTCGTTGGAGTAATTTTATGGCTCATTTACGGTATTTTTCGCGATGACATTGTCATTATAGGAGCAAATGTGGTAGCAATGTTTTTTGTGGCTTATATCTGGTCGGTCAAAGTGAGCGATATGCGAGAAAAACGCAAAGAAGACGATCATCACAATGAAGCAATTATGTAAGTATTTCTGCATTATGTTTTCATCATATTTATACAACAATATTTCATAATTATATTTTCACCTTCGATCATGCAGCATTGTCGTATATGTGATTCAGCTTCCCTATTCTCTTTCCAAAGAGGTAATATTCCGCTGTTACGATGCTCACAATGCGATACTGTCCAATTGGCAACGATACCGGATGAGCATGAATTATTACAATATTATGCTGATGAATATGAATTATTGGATCAATCAAATAAAGAATTAACAACAACAGAAATACGACGTTGGTCACGCTTACCGGAACAATTGTCACTGATTCACGATATAAAAAAGCGGAAATCGCCGCCTGCAGTCATAGCCGATATTGGATGTGATCGTGGATATTTTCTTGATGAAGCACGGCGTTACGGTTATACAGTATTTGGTATTGAACCATCCAATCATGCTCAAAAATATACCAATGCTATAAATATTCCAGTATTTTCCTCTCTACAAGAAAGTTCTCTTCGTCCGGATATTGTCGTAATGTGGCATTCGCTTGAACATACCACGAACCCTTTGTCAACATTGCAGGAAATACATAGTCATTTAACCGATGAGGGTATAATTGCAATTCGTGTACCCGATTTTGGGTGTGTATGGTCACGGCTCTTGCAACAGCATTGGGTTTGGTTTCAACCACAAAATCATAATTTTCATTTTTCTCGTACATCTTTAAACTTTTTACTTACAAAAGCAGGCTTTCATCCATATTTTGTACGTTCCCAAAGACCCAATTCATTCATAACCATGCGATCAACACGTATTGCTCAAAGTACCTTTACTCGCTATACGGGAACATCATTAACCGCAAAAGAATATCTTTCTCCTTGGTATCAATTTCTTACCGGCATAGAATTATTTGCCATTGCAAAGAAAATCTGAGTACAATATTTTGTAATATTTTTCTAAATATGTGTTTTGCAACATCAAAAATAAAAATTATCATATCACCATAAGTGTATTGTATGTTAGTCATTTTTTCTTATCTTTGAAACATATAAATTAGTGTAGCATATTCTACGATGATGCTTAACACTGTATTGTTTATTTATCACTCAATAGGAATAATGATGTACCGATTACTTGTCATACTTGCCCTTATCGTGAGCTATAATGAGCTTCATGCCCAAGATATTATCATTAAACGAGATGGGAAAGAGATACCGTCAAAAGTTCTTGAAATTTCGAGCACAGAAATACGATATAAAGATTTTGATTTTATGTCAGGTCCGACAAGGGTACTTCCTATAAGTCAAGTTGTGGTTATTCTTTATGAGAATGGAAAACGAGAGGTTTTTTCTTCAAAAGATGAAGCCGTAAAAGAACAACCTGAATACAACGATAAAGCATCATTTCTCGTAGGTGCAGGGGTAGGTAATAGCTATGGATTACCCGGAATCAGATTTCAATTTAATACGGCAAAAGAAGATAGATTTGGTTTTCATGCCGGAATTGGTTTATTTCCGAAAATAGATTTTATTGTTGCAGCCGGTGTTAAATACTATGTTTTCAAGGATGTTTATCTCAATGCGCAATTCGGAACATTGGGATACAATCAACGATCAATAATAGGAATAAGTTCTATGTATTCTACTATTGAAACTCTCTTCGGTCCATCTTTGCTCATCGGCGGGGATTGGGCTTGGGATATAAGTCAATCCTTTGGTCTTGGTATAAATGCAGGTTTGGGAATGAGCTATGAAGTGGGTACAAGACAAGAGTTTGTTCCTGCAATTGATTTAGGAGTTATATTTAAGTTTTATTAATTATACATTACCGTATCAAAACGATTTTACCAAGTACATTTTGACCCGATTGCACAAAATATGTGCCGGCAGGAATTGACATACAATGAAACGAAATTCCATTTTCTCTCCATAAAACAGGTAACAAAAAAGAATTACCATTTACGCTATGAGTTAATGTCACATAGGGCATAATTATTCCATGAGATAAAGCACAAAAGACTTCGCCGGAAGTCGGATTTGGATAAAGTATAGACGATTGCAAAGAATTGTCGGACAATGATTGTGTTGAGTATAATTCCACCGCACCACGCGCACGATTTCTTCCCATAGCAGCAATAGTCGAAAATTGGCGACCATTAAAATCCGAATAATCTGCAATCTCAGGAGAGCCGGAACCAATGGCAGGAGAAAGAGAACTTGGAATAAAATTCATTGTATCAATAAATAAAGGATCTGCAATAATACGCGCCGGGTCTTTATCATCAGCCGGAATATTAGGACCCGCCCACGATACATTATCGGGATTATACCATAAATTCCAGCCATAACTAAATGTCTCCGGAGCGGTATTACCACCTATATTAAATGCAGGTTGCGCAGAAGAAAAGACAATTATATTATCATGAAAAGAATTATTACCGCATGGTAAAAATCCATTTCCTACTGTTTCCTGTAAAATTCTTACAGCCCAGCGAACCGGACGATGTATTGTATTATTGGCAACTTCACATTGCACTGCCCCCACGAATGCAATTGGAGCATTTGATCCGATAAATATATTCGATACCACGCGAATAAATGCTGCTTCATATTTTGTTTCTAAAGGACGAAAAAATTGTAAACCTGTCGAGCCACCGATATTAACGGCTCTTTCACCACCATTGATAAAACGATTACGTGTAATGAGAATATGTGCTGTTCCCCCTTTTGCTTGTATGCAATTAGAACCGCCATTTTCGAAATAATTATCGGAAAATATACCATAATGACAACCGACCATATCAATGAGCGAACCACCCGGTGAGCCATTAACAAAACGGCATCGAGTGATGGTAAAAGAGTCCACGCCGGACATTTTTAGTTCATCATTATTGCCTGTGGCATTCATGGAACGCCATTCACAATTGCTGATAACAATATGATGCGCAGGAGTATCATACGAACCGCCATCATCAATATTCACTCCATTACTCGTTTGTTGCTCGAATATCAGACCTTCAATTTTCAGATATGCCGGATCGGTAAGATGAAAGGCTTGTGAGCCACCGCGAAATATTACTTGTTCACCTTGTGCGGCGCGAATGACAATATAATTTTGCTCTGTACCTTGCAACTTTTCAATATAATCCCCACCCGGATATACTCCTTCACGTATCAAGAGAGTATCGCCGGGCTTTGCCTGCGAGGCGGCTTGCTGCAATCGAGCAAACTGCTTACCGACACCAATTTCTAACACGGTGGCTTTCATAGCAAAACCACTCCACAGTACAAAGAGAAAGAAGCATACAGTTCTCATATTCTTAACTATTGATTATTCAAACAATACAAAACCGATTACACAATGATATATATCAAATTTTCCGCCTCAAAAATAGAGAATTGATGCTATTGTATTATAACTTTCACACAAAAAATTACAATAGAGTTATGAGAATACCTGTACTTCTTTATACAATGCAATCAAGCACCCTACGTTGTAGGCAACTGACTTGTAAAGTAACATTCATGTCACGCAGTGAGAAAAATCGCTATAAGTTAAAATTTTTCAGACTATTATGAATGAACTAATCGTAAAAGAATATACAACGGCTTTAGAGATTTTATTGAAAAAGCCGTCAGTCACATTGCCACATACAATTATTGAGTCAATACTCAATGCACAAGATTTACAACCCGATGTTCTTCATTGGAAAGAGTCTGGAGTATTGTTACATCTTTGTTCGCAAGTGGGAATCGCCGCCCATTTGCGTCATATTGCAGTACATGATTTCTTTACCAAACACTCCGTATATATCATACCGGCGATTACCTCAATTTATTGGCGTGATGAATGGCGACAAATTGCCATTATGTCTAAAAAAGGTTCTACCCTGCGATGTACAATTCTCTCAACCCAAGAAGAAATAGAGATTGATGAACAGATATTGGACCAAACAGAAAAAAAAGCATATGAGATTGCTCTTGACCATGAGATAGAAAAATCACGTATTTTATTGGTTCAAGCAGGCGTTGAACCAAAACAGATAGAAAAATGTTTGCAGGAATATGGCAGTGAAACACTCTTGCTCGTCGCAGAATACTTGGAAGTTGTTGCTTTAGAAGTGCAAGGCAGAAAACAGCTTGCCTGCCATTTACTTGAACATCCCGAATTAGCTTCCACACTTGCCACAGCCCACCATGTACGTACAATTTTACCGAATCATGGTTTACCCGTTATTGTAGCAGAAGGTGGTATCGGGTTTATTGCAGATGTATATCATAAAGAACAGCTCCATCACAAAGATCATGAAGCAGATCATCATCATCTTACACCCGTCGAACGTGCAATCCGCTATATACGCATTGAGCAAAAAGATATATGGATAGTTGTAGCATACAGTGTCATTATCGGTTTAATATCTCTTGTTACACCATTATCTGTAAATGCAATTGTTTCTACAATTTCAGCAGGTATTTATACATTACCGCTATTGGTTTTATCGGGCTTAATATTTTTTGGACTTCTTTTTTCTGGCGTTCTCGGTATTGTACAGATGTATGTTGTGGAAGTAATTCAGCAGAGACTTTTTGTAAACACTGCATTTGAAATTTCCTATAAATTACCCAAAGCTGATTATGAAGCAATGGAACATGAAAATGTTCCTGAATTACTGAATCGTTTCTTTGATGTTTTGACATTACAAAAATCAGTATCAAAAATTCTCATTGATGGTCTTGGCGCATTAATTATCGGTGTTGCGGGTTTAGCATTATTGGCATTCGTCAGCCAGATACTCCTCACATTAGGCATAATATTACTTGTATTTTCAGGAATTATGCTTTATTTTCTTGGGCGTGGTGCATTAAAAACGAGCATCAATGAATCTAAGAAAAAATATGACGTAGCCGGTTTCCTTGAAGATATTGGACGCACAATGCTCAGCTTCAAATTAACCGGAACAACAGAATTTATATTCCGTAAAATTGATTCTTTATTGCATCAATACTTAAAACATCGTCGTTCCCATTTTCATGTATTAGTCCGTCAAATATCCGGTTTCGCCATACTCCGTTCAGTTATTAACACCGGCGTATTGGCAATTGGTGGTATTTTAGTTATTGAAAGACAGATTACTCTTGGTCAACTTGTTGCAACAGAAATAGTCATAGTTTCACTGATTGCTGCTCTTGAAAAATTATTCCGCCAATTAGAAGTAGTCTATGATACATTAACGGCTCTCGATAAAGTCGGACATGTCACCGATATACCATTGGAACGTGTTGGCGGCACATTATTCCCTCATGGTAAAAGCGGTATAGCCATTGAAACAAAATCTGTGTCATACTCTTATGATGCATTACCTGTGCTTCATAATTTAACATTATTTATACCATCAGGTGCAAGAGCTTCGCTTGTCGGGAAATCGGGCGCGGGAAAATCAACTTTAGCACACTTGCTCATTGCTGTTATTGAACCGAAAACAGGCACTGTACTTTTAAATGATCATGATACACGAATTTTGGATTTATCATCATTGCGACGCAATATTGGACTTGTATTGCCAAATGATGAAATTATCGAAGGCACAGTCTATGAAAATATAGTTATGGGCAGATCATGGGTCAGCCCTCAAGATGTGATGAATGCCATTCGTCTAACTCATTTAGACGAGACTTTTTTGCGTTTGCCGCAAGGTTTACAAACGCATCTGATAAGTTATGGGAAAAATCTTTCCACAGGAGAAATACGACGATTAATGATAGCAAGAGCTATTGTTCACAATCCGCGTTTGCTTATTCTTGATGAACCTTTTACAGGTATTGAAGAAAACTTAAAAATAGAATTAATGCAAAAAATATTTCATAAAAATAATCCTTGGACAATTATCGCAATAACACATGACCCGGAAATTGTCGCAGCAACCGAAGTAATGTATGTCTTACGAGATGGAGCAATTGTCGAACAAGGTTCCCCTGTCGAGCTTGCGCGTGACAAATCAAGCGAATGTTCGCAATTATTTCCTGATTTATCCTCATTTTTAGATTACAATCTGCAAAAAGGACAAATACAATGAAAATAAAGGAATTCTTAAAACCACTTATTCCTGAGTCAATTCCTGACCATGGTTTAAGTTATTCACTTACTGCTGTTCGTACTTCTCGCAGCATTCGAGTGTTCGCACTTTTTTTAATGTTTACTTTATTATCTCTCATTTTTGTTCTTGTCGGAATACCTTGGGTACAAACAGTAAATGGCGATGGACAAGTGACTGCTCTTATTCCTAATCAGCGACCGCAAACTGTACAAGCACAAATTAAAGGTCGTTTGATGAAATGGTTTGTCACTGAAGGTCAATATGTCCAAGCCGGCGACACTATTGCCATATTAGAAGATATTGACAGTAAATTTTTGGATTTTAATCTCATTGAAAATCAATCCAAACAATTAGAAGCATTAAAAGAAAGAAAAAAACAAATAGAAACCCAAGTTGACGTTTTTCGCCAACAGGTTGACGCAGAAACAAAAGCACGGGAAGCAGGAGTAATGGCTTCAAAACAAAAACTCCAACAATCTATTCAAAAGCGTATTGCCGCAGAAGCAACGGTAAAACAAGCCGAATTAGATTATGATATTGCCAAAACTCGATTTGAAGACAGAAAACAATTATTTGAAAAAGGATTACGCTCACAACGTGACTATGAACGTGACCGTTTAGATTTACAGCGAAGCGAAGTATCGTTAACGAAAGCTCAAACCGATGCTGAAGCAGCACGCCGTAATGAACAAGAAGAAAAATCAAATGTTACCAATAAAGAAAGCGAAGGTTCATCAAAAATTCTTAAAGTGATGTCTGATGAAACAAAAGCTTTGGAAACTATTGCCTCATTGGAAAATTCGATTGCAAAAGGTACTTCAGAATTAAACACTGTTCTCGCGCGACGTGATGCAGCCATTGTACGTTCTCCTGTGAATGGGAAAGTAGTACGTTTATTAAAATTAGGCAGTGGCGAAACGCTAAAACAAGGTGAAGAAATTGCCATTATTGTTCCCGAAGCCAATAGTTTAGCTGTGGAGTTAATGATTTCCGGTAATGATGCGCCATTATTATCGGTCGGGCGCAATGTACGACTGCAATTTGATGGTTTCCCGGGATTTCAAATTTCAGGATGGCCCTCGGTTTCCGTAGGTACTTTCGGCGGCATTATTTCGGTTATTGATGCTGTGGATGATGAAAAATCAAGCGGTAAATTTCGTGTTGTTATCAGACCCGATCCCAATGATGAACCGTGGCCAGAATCGAAATTCTTGCGTCCGGGTACTCGTTCATTAGGATGGATGCAATTGAATACCGTAACCCTTGGCTTTGAATTATGGCGACAATTTAACGGATTTCCACCCACTGTTGATAAACCCAAAGACGAAAAAAAATCAAAAAAAGATGATGACAGCGAAGAATAAAAAAAATCCCGCACAAAGCGGGATTTTTTTTTGAATAAGTACGATCAATATTATTGCACTACCTTCATTTCCACTCGGCGATTACGTGCACGGTTATCATCGGATGTATTTGGTGCTACGGGGTTTTCTTCACCGAAGCCTTTGGTTGTAATGCGGCTTTTATCTATTCCATTATTTGCCAAATATTTACTCACAGCATTGGCACGGTCGGTAGATAATTTTACATTGTAGTTTTTATCGCCGACATTATCAGTATAACCTTCAATTCTAATTTTTACATCAGATTTTTCCTGTAAAAATTGTATCGCATTATCTAAATCAGGATAGGATTCTTCTTTTAATTCCGATTTATCAAAATCAAAAAACACCAAAAGCCGTGTTTCCCCTTGTGAATATGGCGACAGTGCAATATCTTTAGTCACCTCAGCGCCTTTGCTTACGGCAGGTACGGTCATACGCTCCGAATAAAACAAATAATCGGGCTTACGTGCCGTAATCGAATAATCACGATCGCCCGGAATAGTCACATAATACTCGCCGGTAATATCATCACTTCGCAAAGTAGCAACTTGCTTACGGGTTTTTAAATCAGTAATCACAATATCTGCACCCAATGGTTTACTGGTCACTTTATCGGAGACGATACCGCGCACGATTGTTACCGGTGATGGCATTTCCGGATTAGGCACAGCAAAATAGACATCCAATCCACCGGCACCGCCGCTGCGTGTACTTGCAAAATATGCATGATCTGTATTAATCTTTGCAATATATGCAATATCATCAAATTCTGAATTAATAGGCGTACCTATATTTGTGGGCGAGGAAAACGAATCGCCAGACTTACGAGAAACATAAATATCAAATCCTCCGGCACCGCCGCTGCGATTGCTTGCAAAATAAAAGGTTTTCCCATCAGCAGCAATATATGGCGTTGTTTCATCCGAAGCTGTATTAATTTCATTCATATTTTGCGGCTTTGTCCACCCTTCACGGGTTCTTTTCGTCAGATAAATATCAGTACCGCCTTTACCTCCTGTTCGATCACTTGAAAAATAAAGAACCGTACCATCTTGGGTTAAACTTGGCGCAGCATCCCACGTATTAGAATTAACAATCGGTCCCAAATTTTGAACATCACGCCATTCACCGCCTTCTTTTCTGGCACTGTATAAATCTGTACGACCTGAACCCTCGACTTCATGTGAATATGCCGCAAAAATGACATATTGACCATCCGCAGTCAATGTTGCGGAACCGGAATGTTGGGCATTATTAATTGCACCATCAATTTCTTTCATCGAAGACCATTCTGCGCCATTGCCATCCACAAAATATATTTTTTGTTTACCCGAACGCTCAGATGTCACATATAATCTGCCACCCGATTTTGTCATGGCATTCGGATAATCATCCGAAGAAGTATTAAATGATGTACGGGTTAATTGAACCGCTGCATTATGCTTGACTTGTCCCTGTGCTTCAAAAGAGAAAAAGCTAAAAACACACAGCAAAAATAATATAAATGTTCTCATGTTTTTATTTCTCCTTAATGAAAATAATACAATAATCCGACACCAAATTGTAAAGTATTCAATGCGCGGTCTTGTGCAAGAATAATTTCATTACCACCAACACCTTGAGCAGTTTCACCATCCGCCATTTTTGTTATCATATATTGAAAACCTAAACGAGGAACTAATGCCCAAGAATGTGAAAGATTAAATTTATATGATGCCGCAATATCAAGACCCAAACGAGTTTTGGTAAATCCCGAAAATTCTCCTGAATTCGTCACTGTTTTCACCAAATCTGTTCCTTGTACAAAATACATAAAATCGGGTGAAATAATTGTCTGAGTAATTGAATTTACGGGAGTTTGTCCTACTAATACTTGTAATATAGGACCAAAAGTGAATGACAATTCAGGAGTTGCATTAATACGTACATTCAACTCTGTGGTGAAATACGAAACATTTGTCACTTTCCAATCCCAATTCTGTTTTGTACTGACTAACTGTTGTGTGGCTGTATGAAAACCCAAGATACTATCAATATCGCCTTTATTGGAAAAACTTCCTGATTGGTATCCTAAACGAAGCTGTAAACCAATATTATCCGATATACCATAATCAAGTATTCCCGCGATATAGCCACCGAGTCCATTTCCTGAGCCAAGAACATTTCTAAATTGTTCAGCATTACCATTTAGTACATTAGGCAAATTCTGACTAAAGAAATTCACCCCGAGACCGGCTTCAAGTCCAAGAGCAAAAACACCCGAATGCCCCGAAGAAGCGGGAGCTGATGCAACTCCGGATTGCGCACCAACGGACGTTTGAGTTCGACCATTGGGTCGTAAGACATCCTCTTGTGCAAAGAGGAAGAATGGCGCTGCTACTATTGCACAGCACCATAGAATCAACACTTTCATAGATACTCCATTACATTGAATAAATGAAAACACACATACGTACTCTTCATTACGAAGTTTTGACCAAAATACGACATTTTTTCGATGTCGCTTGTCTTTTTAGCAACAAATTACTCTAAAACATGATTTCTTAATATCTTTGCACCTTGTTTTAATCACTTTTAGGTCAAAACCTCATGAGTTACATCTTTCGCTCCTTGTCTGTCGGCGTACTCATACTCTTATGCTCAGCAGCTTCGATTATAGCTGCCGATCCCCTACCTATATGTCCATTGAAAAGTACTTTGATGATTTAACAATCAATAACAAAGCAATAAGTACAGTTGAAGGATATACCATAACACGGGAAGGACTTACTATAGTTCTCAGTTCAGGCACAATTTCTTTTGCAGAACCATGGAATGATCGTACCCATATTGCTTATTTTACAGGTATAGCAAGTTTGCGTTATATGCCCACGACTAAAGTTGAAACCGACAGATTGGCACAATACAATGAGGGACAAAAAAGTTTTTACGATGAATTTACCGATATGGTACTCTTTTTTAATGACTCTCTGTATGAAAACATTGTGAAGAAATTTCCTCCCCAAAAACTAACCTCAACAGAAAAAATAAAATTCCCTCATAAATTTAAAGATTTATTCAGTACGTACTTCGAACATCGAGAAATCATTTGGTCTCATTCTTTGCTTGATGCTCGAAGAAACAGTTCATTCCATTGTATGGCTTATGGTGAAAGACTAAAAACAGTATTATATGAGTTCTGCCCAACGGAGCCCGAACCGATTTCATTCTATATTTCTAAAACCACTACCGATAATTTTGAATATAATTTTGTTAATCTTTGTCCTTCCATAAACCCTGCACACAATCCTGAAGAAGAATTAACAGTTACACATAACACCCTTGATATAAAAATAGATAATGGCTTAAAAATGGCTGTGACCTCACAATTAGGGATTATCGTAAATTCAGATGAAATGAAATGGGCAAGCTTTAATTTATATGAAGATTTGACGATAGAAAGTATCAAAGATGAAAAAGGGAATTCTCTCGAATTTTTTCAACCTGATGAATCAAATAAAATTTGGATACATATTGGAGCATCTAGAAAAGGTCAAAACAAAACACTTACCGTCAAATATGGTGGTAAAATTATTAAAAGAATCTATGATTATACAATTATAGAAACCTCCATCCAATGGTATCCTACTTATGGATATAAGCAAAAATCACTTTTTGACATTACATTCGCTGTTCCGGACAATTACAAACTGATTAGCATAGGTAATAAGGTATCTGAAGAAAAGAAAGATGGCGAGATTATTAGTCGTTGGACAGTCGATTACCCCATACGTAATGCGTCATTTAATATAGGACCATTCAGCACAGCAGTGTCTGACCGTAAAGATGTTCCCCCAATTACTTTACATTATATCAACAGTAATAATAAAAAAAATGTTCTTACGGACATTGCTCAAGCGTATGAGTTTTACACAAAATTATTCGGTCCACTCCCTTTACAATCATTGAATGCAACCGAAATACCTTACACTCACGGCGAAGCATTCCCGGGTATGCTGCATCTTTCGTGGCTTACATTTGAATCTTCTAATAATTCAGGAGCATGGCAATCATTTAATGCCCATGAAACAGGACATCAATGGTGGGGTATCGGTTTGGATTACAAAACATACCGAGATCGCTGGTTGAGTGAGGGATTTACTGAATATGCTTCTCTAATGTACTTACAAATGATGCTTGGTGATAATCAAAAATTCTTTGAAATATTGAAAAAATCTCGTGAAAGAATTATCAATGCAAAAAAACAAAGAAAAAGCGATGGTGTGGATTTATGCCCCATTTCTTTGGGTCATCGTGTGGCAAGCACGTCCCTTACTCGAGAAGACTATCATACAGTAATTTATGAAAAAGGTGCATGGACATTACACATGTTACGCAATATATTGCTCAATCTGAATACCATGAACGAAGATGGTTTTAAAACAATTATGAAAGATTTTTTCACCACGTATCAAGGTAAATCTGCAACCATAGCTGATTTCCAAAAAATTGTTGAAAAAAATGTCAATCAAGATGTTTCATGGTTTTTTGATCAATGGGTGCATGGTACACAAATTCCGGTATATCATTTTGCATACAAAACAGAAAAACAACCGGACGATAAATTTAAGGTGAGGGTTCGTATTATACAAAAAGAAGTTTCTCCTGATTTTAAGATGAGTGTTCCCATCAAAATTGTCTTTGATAATGGTAGCATAGCACGTATTCGTGTTTTTATTACCGGTGAAAAATCCGAATTTGATTTACCTCCATTGGCTTCTGCTCCAAAGGAAATCATTTTAAATGATTTAGAGTCTGTATTAGCAACAGTAGAAATTGATGATTGGGAATAATCTCCACAAACTTAAGTTATGATAAAAAGCCGACAAGACGATTGTTTTGCCGGCTTTTTTTCTCTCCATTATTGCACTGCTTTACGTAAAGCACGAACAAATTTTGTAAAATGTATTGTACGACTATTCATACGATTTGTCGGACCATTAAACAAATTCGACATAAGTTTCTGGCGCAATTTTGTTGTAATTTCTAATTGACAACCTTTTTCTGATGTTGTACGGTTCGTAAAATTCGCTTTTGCTTGCCCGGAAATACTTGATGTTGTATCAATGATGGCGGTAAAACCTTCTGCTTCTAATTCGGATTTAACTTTCGTGCGGAGTGCTGCGTCACGTCCACCAACATACACAATCTCATTGTTATTATCGGCTTTACCATGAAGCACAAGTGCTTTGGATGCTGCTTTGATTAACTCATCGCCTTTTGGTTCATCAAAATTTACGGATGTGATGTGTAAAGTCGCATTACCGCTGTTCGGCGTTTTAAGTCCGGTGAAACTATAGAAATCATAATCATTGCCGGCGACAGAATCGCATATTTCCGTCGTACCTGCCTCAATTCCTCCACCATGCGGCGTACAGATAATCGTAGTTGAACTTGTAGTCCTCCATTGTTTACTATATGCCGATGATGCTTCACTAGCAGCTAATGCAGCAAAATTTGCATACGTGTCGGCAAGAATGGCTGGAGATTTGCCGTGAGTAGCATGATCTGCGCAATTGACTTCCATGGCTTCTTCATACTGCTCTGTTGTTTCAACAGGTTGATTTGTTTGAACTTCACGACATCCAACAGCAAATCCGATGATGCCGAGAGCAAACATACCCATAGTGAACGATGAAGAAATGAGATGTGAGAATGATTGTTGGTTTTTCATATTGAAAACTCCTAAAAATTATGAAAGAAAGTAATGTTTGATTTTCAGTTGCAAACTTACGGATGCTTACTAACCGTTTACTAAACGCTAAGAACCATGAGAACAATACACCGTTTGTCGGGAAAATCATACCGTTCATCCGCAAAAATCAACATCCCAACGGTATTTACTTTCTTACGCAAGCACTGATTCCGATTTTTGCCGTCGAAAACATTTTTATTCACAATTTTATGGTAATACAATGATACGATTTGCAGTACTTTGTACATTTTTTCTTTATACAACATTTGTCGGTCAAGCTCAAACCGGCGATGCCATCACAAATAAAACGAAATCAACACAAACGGTACGAGGCACAATTCGTGATGCTGAATCGAATGCAGCACTCAGCGGAATTACTGTCCAAATGATTGTGGACAGTACAAAAAAAATTGGGTCTGTATCGGATAAAAATGGCAATTTCAGATTAAAAAATGTGCCACTTGGTCGCCAAACAATTATTGTCAAGGCAATCGGTTATCAAGAACAGACATTGCGGGAAATATTAGTCACGGCAGGGAAAGAAACTATTTTGGACATAGCATTAGTTGAAAAAATTAACACCACAGAAGAAGTGGTGGTAACATTTGACCGAGGAGCACAAAAAATAAACACCATCAATGAATATGCAGCAGTAAGTGCCCGAGCATTTAATATTGAAGATACAAAAAAATATGCGGGCGCACTGGGCGATCCGTCGCGCATGGTACAAAATTTTGCGGGCGTTGTTGGTGCGAATGATTCTCGCAATGATATCGTTGTCAGAGGTAATTCGCCTGCAGGTATGTTATGGCAATTAGAAGGATTAAATATACCAAATCCAAATCACTTCGGTTCACTCAACAGCACGGGAGGTCCTGTCAGCATTTTGAACAATAATAATCTGGGAAAATCGGATTTTTTCTCGGGAGCATTTAATTCTCAATATGGTAATGCTTTTGCGGGTGTGTTTGATTTACGTATGCGTAATGGCAATACCGAAAAACATGAATTTATTGGTCAAGTCGGATTTAATGGATTTGAACTTGGTGCCGAAGGACCTTTATCGCAAGAATCCGGGGCATCATATATTGTGAATTATCGCTATTCTACTTTAGGAGTATTCAAAGAATTGGGTATTGACTTTGGAACAGGTGGAGCTATTCCTAATTATCAAGATGTTAATCTAAAATTTCATTTTCCTCTGAATGAATCTTCTGCTATTAATGTTTTTTCTATTGCCGGACGCAGTGATATTGCTTTTCTTGGCAATGATATTGACACAACACAAAAAAATCTTTATGGTGATGAAAATCAAAATGTGCGTGTAGATTATCAAACAGGTATAGCGGGTATATCCTATGAAACCAATATTTCACCGCAAACATTTATGAAATTTACTCTCGGGGCATCCGGCACAAATGAAAATTTCCGTGGTGATTCGATTGATGTCAAAACACGTAAAGAATATATTGATGGACAAGCCGAATTTACAACGACAAAATTATCAGCCATAGGACAACTTCGCCACAAATTTGATAATCGTAATTCTCTATCGGCAGGATTTACTGTGGACAGATTGCTCTTTAATTTATCAAATAAAGATTATCCGAACGGCATAGAAACACAAAGAGTAAATATTAATGACGGTTCTACATTGAGTCAAGGATATATACAATGGAAACATCGCCTTACGGATGATTTTACAACTATTGTCGGAGCACATACACAGCATTATACCTTGGGAGATGCCTTTATTATTGAACCAAGAGCAAGTGTTCAATATTCTTTTGGCAATGGACAAACATTATCATTAGGATACGGACTTCATAGCCAGACACAAAACATTTATGACTATTTTTACGAAACCCCAAGCCCGAATGGAATATTGCGAACAAACAGTACTATGGGATTCACAAAAAGTCATCATTTTGTTTTGGGTTATGATTGGAATTTTGCAGAAAATTGGAGACTTAAAGCAGAAATGTATTATCAATCATTATTTGATATTCCAATCAGCAGGGAAAACCCAACATTCTCACTCATTAATGCCGGAAACTCATTTGCCCCAAATGATCAACCCAATTTAATAAATGAAGGAACGGCTAAAAATCTTGGAGCAGAACTTACCGTTGAAAGATTTTTTAATGATGGATTTTATGTGTTGGCAACCGGCTCTTTATTTGACTCGAAATATAAAGGATTTGATGGCATTGAAAGGAACACAGCTTTTAATATGGGATATGTTGCCAATATGCTCGCAGGTAAAGAGTTTGCAATCGGTGACGATGTGTTATCCATAAGCTTAAGGCTTTCTACAACCGGCGGACGCTACTTGACACCCTTAGACTTTGAGAAATCCAGACTTGCAGGTTCTGCCGTTTATGATAATTCTCGTGCATTTTCTGAGAGACAATCTGCATACTTCAGAACAGATTTGAAAATTGCATATCGTCAAAACTTCGGTAGCAGTACTATGGAATTTGCCATTGAGTTCCAAAATATCACTAATAATGAAAATATTTTCCAACAATCATATAATCGAAGAACCAATAGTATCGTAACAGAGTATCAGCAAGGCTTCTTCCCGGTACCAATGTTCCGCTACACATTCTAAGTCATCAATCATACTCCGTAGTATTGCACAAGTAAATGCTACGGAGTATCGTCATACTACGTATCTGCTATTCGGGCAAAACCATGTATATTTGAAATGTTCATAATCACATACATAAGCAAACAATGAAGAGTATGCAACATACAGTTTTAATTTTTCCTCGTACACTAAAACAATGGTTCTATGCTTTTGGGATGATTGTTTTGTTCAGTATTATTGCCTTTGGTCTTATACTGGGAATCAAACTCTATTTTAATGTAGAAACTACATTTTCTGTATATAACCAGTTATTTATATGCTTTATCTATACAACATGCATAATATTGTTACAAACAGCAAGTGGTGAATATATTCAAAGAAAAATCCCTTTAAACTCAAAAACAGCGGCTTTAAGCCATATTCTTATACAATCATTTTCAGTTGTTGTTGCATTTTATTGTGCTCAAAGAATTGAATATTTTATCTATGGTGAATGTGTGATGAATCAAGGAGTAACGACCATAGCTTTAGGTACATCATTTTTCTTATCATTT
The DNA here is from genome assembly GCA_002344005.1 of Ignavibacteria bacterium UBA2373. GTDB lineage: Bacteria > Bacteroidota > Ignavibacteria > Kapaibacteriales > UBA961 > UBA2353. Next base: position 139,936 of record DDTD01000098.1, read on the forward strand.
ATTGCAAATACCGCATATTACATACGCTATTTTTATAAGCAGGCGCAAATTGCACAGCACATGGCTACTGTATCGGAACTTTCCGCACTTCGTGCACAAATTAATCCTCATTTTCTTTTTAATACTCTGAACTCTATTGCAGCGCTTATTAGAATTAATCCGGACGATGCCGAGCAAGTCACTGAATCATTAGCTGATTTATTTCGCTATAGTCTTCGTGCTTCAAAAACCCCATTAGTAACTTTAGATGATGAAATACATTCCGTCGAATTATATTTATCTATAGAAAAAGCACGCTTCGGCTCTCGATTAATAACTCAAGTACATATCCCTGATTATGTGCGTCAAGCAAAAGTACCAAGTTTATTGCTGCAACCATTAGTGGAAAACTGTATTAAGCATGGCGCAAATGTAGTTGAAGGTACATTTTCTATTACTGTACAATGTTCAGAACATAATAATATTCTCACTATAAGAATTGAAGATTCCGGACCCGGATTTAATCCTTCACTGTTTGAATCATACTTTTCAAAAGGTACAGGGCTCATGAATGTACGCGACCGATTACGATTATTATTTACTCATCAAAGTAATATACATATAGAACAACATGCAGTAGTCATTATCATCCCTTTTCTTAAAGAATTGCCGCATACAACATTTCACCATACCCACAATTCTTTATTTTCTCATTAAAGGTTTAACAGTGAAAAAATTAACATGTATAATCATAGATGATGAGCATTTGGCTCGTGCTCGATTTCGTACATTATTGCAGCGATGTGCCTCTGAATTTGAAGATTTTTCTCTTGAGATTATTGGAGAAGCCGAAAATGGGACACAGGCAATTCCTTTAATTTATGCAGAAAAACCTGATATTATCTTTATAGACATTCAAATGCCCGGGCTTAATGGTTTTGAGATTGTTGAATTAATCTCAACACCAAGACCTCAGATAATATTTGTCACCGCCTATGATGAATATGCTCTGCGTGCTTTTGATGTTCATGCTCTGGATTATCTTACAAAACCGGTAAGCAAAGAGCGTCTCTATAAAACACTTCAGCGGATTATAAATTATGGAACGGCACAACAGTCAGAAAAAATTGAAGCATTAATTCAAGAACATTCTACAAGTATTTTATCCAGAATTACCGTACATTCCAATGGCAATTTACGCGTTGTTGCAGTGAATGAAATTCGCAGAATTGAAGCAGAAGACAAAAATGTATTTGTGTATATTCATGAAGGGAAATTTAAGACAGATTATACGGTTGATGTTTTAGAACAAAGATTATCCCCGCATGATTTTATACGTGTTCACCGATCTCATCTTGTAAAAATAGATGCTATTCGTGAATTAATACCCTGGTTTTCCGGCAGTTATTGCGTCAAACTCGACGACAGCACACAATTGCCTGTTGCACGTCGAAGAGTGGCAGAGATAAAGAAAATTTTTGGTTCATAAATACTATAAATTTTCCACAGTATCGGACTCACCGACATATTCTTTTGAATCGGGTTTTGTTTCGCTATGTAATAATCCTGCTTGTTTAAAATATAATAATGCTGTTGGTCGCCATTCAATACGCATCCGTTCCATCACTTGCTCAACACTAAATCCAGATTCTGCCATAAGAATTCCGGCAGTATGGCGAAGTGAAAATGGAGTCAGCCGTAAATCCCTCCCCTGTTTAACATTACTTGCCTCAAGCCGTAAGGAAATTGCTTCTCTGATACCTCTTACACTCATGTTTTTATGTTTTGTGCGATTACTGTTACTTGCAAAAAGGGGTTGATGCGGTTGAAGTTCTCCTCTGCTCTCCACATAATTATGTATGGCTTCGGCAGTTTGCGGGGGCACATCAACAATTTCACTTTTTACTGACTTACCTTTGCCTTGCACACGTAATTTCCATTTATGTTTATCTTTTGTAAAATCTTCTATTGAAGCAGTGCTTAATTCAACTTCAGAACATGCGCATCCTAACATAGTAAGAATAAGTGCTTTATCGCGTAGCCCCGTTTGATTGGATATATCTATTGAATCTAAAAGTATTTTAATTTCATCAAGTGTTAGGAAATGACGCGAATGACGCTGTGGTCGGGCTGAACCTTGTACCTTTTTTGCCGGATTTCTTTCTATAATTCCGTTTTCCGTTAAATATTGACAAAATCTGCGTAATGAAGTCAGATAAGTACTTATTGAAACGGGCTTAAGATTTTTTTTCATTAAATGAAGTTTATATCGCTCTACATCCTTAACTCTGAACTGAAACTTCCTGTCGGTACTAAAAAAATACATAAACTCTCGTAAAGCACGCTGATATGTTCCGCGCGTTTCAGTTTTTTTATGTTCTATGGATATGATAAAATCGGCAATATGATCTGATAATTGTGATAATTTCATCGTCACGGGTGGAAATACTTCTTCTGGTAACATAGTACTGACATTAAAGTGAAACAGCTTTGTTAATTCGATTTAATACTGCCGGATGGACACTATCGGGTTGCGTAAGAATGATAATTATTCCTTCATATCCTCGCATCTCAGCATCTCTAAAATTTGCATATAATGAACTATGTTCTAATTTTTTAATGTAATATTTTTCTTCCGATATTGCTTCATCATTATCCGTAATAATGCAGACATTATGATGAAAATGTTGCAGCCACTTCTGTGCTTCATTAAAAGATGACGATAATACTATGGGAATATTAGGCGCATAATGGCGGTACTTCATTCCGGGTGACAGAGGAATTTCATTCTTATTGAGGTGTGTACTTTGTACCTTTTTATGTAGTACATCTTCAATTTCCTCCTTCGTAATAATACCGGGTCTGAATATAGTAGGTATGGTATCAATCCATCCTAAAACTGTTGATTCTATTCCAACCTTACATACTCCGCCATCAATAATTGCATCAATTTTTCCGGACAAATCATCATATACGTGCTGGGCAGCTGTTGGACTTGGTCTTCCAGAAGTGTTTGCCGAGGGCGCAACAAGCGGAATTCCTGTCTTCTGAATTATTTGTAATGCAATTGCATGATTCGGCATACGTAGCGCAATTGATGCTTGTCCCGCTGTAACTAATTCCGGTACATTGTTACTTTTTGGCAATAATAATGTTAAGGGACCCGGAAAATATTTTTCCATTAATATTTGCGCATCGTGTGGTATATCTTGTGCCAACATCGGGACTTGGTCTAAGGAACAGATATGGACAATTAAGGGATTATCGGCCGGTCTTCCTTTTGCAAGAAATACTTTTTTTACTGCTGACTCATTAGAAAAACAAGCCCCTAAACCATAGACAGTCTCAGTAGGAAATGCAACGACACCTCCATTTTTCAATATAATTGCACATTCTTCAATATTTTCGGGCGTCGCGCTCAATATTGGTGTAGTAGTCAGCATATTAGTATATCGTCATTTCATAATGGGGAAAATAATAGGTCGCGAAGGACTTGCATCAGATTCTAAGGGTGCTATATTGTGCATAAGTATATAATCGCCGTCAGGAATATTATCAGGGACATAAATTAATTCCGTGATTGTTGCAAAATTTCGCGGAGCATGCGGAAAATGCCAAAATGCTTTATGCGCAGAAAGAGCTCCTCCGTCCTCTTCACGATCTACTGATGGAAGATCAACGAGTAAATGCTCAATATTTTTTTCGACACAAATTTCCAGAGCATCAGCAGTAAAATACGGAGGATTTTTTCCACTATATGACCTGTTCTTTTTCTCATCCGAATTTGGCAACGTTCGAATTATTAACGATTTACAATCTGTGTCTTGTATTTTTGAGACTAAAGTTTCTTTTGTAATGACATAGTCATTATGAGATATTAAAGTGGGTGTAATTGAAATTAATGTTGCCGAACTAATGATGGTTTTCAAACATTGATGTATGGTAAAACCGCCAACAATATGACCTATACATTCAGTATGTGTTCCATTACCGTGAGGTGATATTGTGAGAGTATAACAATTGCAATTTCCACCTTCTTGAGTTGAACCTACAAAATTTCCAGCTCGAAAGGGTGTAAACACAGGTTCAGGTAAATAAAAACAATCGGGATTGTCTTGTCCATTACTTAAACCTAATGAAATATGATGATATACATCTGTGTCGAATCGTACATTTTTATTGTTAATCTGAATTTGGCATATCATAATTCACCTTTTTTACTTTCAACGACAGAATATAATTTTGTTGTACCAACAATATCTTGTATATGATTATATAAAGAATCCGGTACCGGAAAAATTCGTACATTTCTTTGTTCTGCAACCTTTACGGTAATCCATTCGGCACAATTTCCGCGCTTACCAATAATAAGACTGCTATTATTTTTCGCTAAATAGTCAATCAAAGCATTGTCATTACGTGGATTCTGATGAGGTTTTCTATCTTCTAATAGAATAAATTTCATTGTGGTATTTATTGGCAAGATAGTCATAACCAAATCGTTACGAGGAATGATTTGCCACNNATCATTATTGTACTGCTTGTTAAACGAAATATAAATATTCTCCTATTTTGAGAAAAAATCAGATATAATAGCACAAAAGCGGAAATCAAGGAAAAAATTAATGACTCTTCTCCCTGTATTGCAGAATACTTCCATACCGCAACATATTGCGTAAATGTATCAGAAATTTGAATTAATGTTGATGCCACAACTGCATAAAAATCTGCAAATGAAACGCTGATATATGATATGATAATTGCAATAAAACCAAATATCATCGCAGCACTTGTTAAAGGTACTGCTATAATATTTACAAATACCCCAATAAGCGAAAACACATCAAAATACCATGCAACGAATGGTGAAACGAGTGTTGTTGCTGATATAGAAACCGCGATTGATTCTGCAATAAATTTTACAAGAAAAACGTGAGAAATCTTAGGGAATATCGAAAGTATTTTATTCAGAATTGCCTGATAAAAAATTGCTATGCCGAGAACTGCGAAAAACGATAATTGGAAACCCACCGAAAAGAGAAGGGATGCATCATATAGTAGAATAAAAATAGCTGTAATACAAACAATATTCAGTAATTGAGGCTTTCTTTGGAAAGTAAATGCAGACATAACAAGTATTGCCATCACGGATGCTCGTAGTGCAGATGGTTGCAAACCGGTAACAATAGTGAAAGCGGTCACCGTTAGAATAAACAGGATGAGTTTAATTATTTTGTTACGGACAAAACCCAATGGTATCAATATCATTACTGCAATAATGCCAATATGTAAACCACTCACAGCCAAAACATGAGACGCACCTGCAAGAGAGTAATTAGTCTTCGTTTCTAACGATAATCTACTTTTATCACCTATAAGCAATGCCGCCATAAGTCCTGCGGTTTCTGTAGAAAATGTTGCATTTATTCGATCAATCACTTGTTGTGATACTATAAATATTTTTTTTCTCCAATCATCGTGTTTTTCTACAATATAGGCATTATTTTCAGAAGAACTCATAATTATCTGCACATCAAGTCCCCGACAATACGTTTCCTCATCGAAATCATTAGGTAAACTTGGTTTTTGTGGAAATTTGGCTAATCCATGCAAGCGAATTATTGAACCCGGTGTAAAACTTTGCAATCTGTTATTGTGATTTTTTAATGAAGCAATAATGCGTATCTTTGAGAGCGGTGGTAATGGCTCTGCATCACATTCTCCCCAACAGACTAATCGTAAGGAATTAGAATCTTTTTTTATAATGGATTCAATCTCACCGAAAAATGAAGCTTTTATAGGCAAGATTTTTTTTTCAGGTATAATTATGTGGTGTAATCTGGCATTTGTTCCAATATAGATTCCGATAATTGCGGATAGTATAACAAATGCAGGAACAAAACCAAAAATTCGGGCAACAGCTATACCGCCTGACAGCCCACATGTCACTATTATCAATAATGTTGTTTGATTAATATTAAGATAATAAGCAAGTGGTATAAAAACTGAAGCACAAAGCAATAATCGTACACCGGGTAAGTGGAGTACTTTTATCGCATTATTAATATTTTCCTCATGAAGTATCACAAGTTTAGTTTACTTTTTTCTATTAAACGACTTAAAGAATGTTTGGGCTTCTTTTGAAGTCACCTTAGTTTTATCAGTTGAAGTATAAGCAATTTGATACACATTTGGTGTATCCATAATTAATTCAAAGCGCCAGAATGTAGTGCTGCTATCTTGTGCAAAAGCAGAGAAGTACGTAGTACGGGTTAATTTTCCATTCTTTTTAACTTTGAATTGTCTATATACTCTCCCGCTCATGTTTCGTATAATTTGTTGTTGAAGTGAATCTAAGACATCACCTTCATTAACTCCAATAAAAGCAGCATCACTATATTCTTGCACACCTGCCATGCATGCAGCTTTTTTATGTTGGGCAACCGTCGCAATAAATCGCGCCTTACCATAATTTGTCTCAAAAAAAGTCGTGTCTTTTCGTGGCTCAGAAAAGGAAGATGGGAATAATACAGAATATTTTCCGATATCAATCCTTTTCTCTTGTGATTTCTGATAAAAAGCTGAGAGTGTGAATGTTGTTATTATTACAACAATCAAAGGTATTATTCTTTTCATTATTTCAGTTTTACCATCTATAATTTATTGAAAAAAAATGCACACCGAACTGAGATTCGATGTGCATATCTTATTAATTTTTAATTACTTAAATTGATTGTTGTGATGGCGGCGTGTATTGTGCATCGCTAAATCCCAAGACCGGTATCATAATAGGGCTTAAAACTACAAGCAAAATACCATAAAGAGTATCTTTACCGAAACATTTTGCTAATTCAATATAAACTAAAAACATAAAAACAATATTAACACAAGGAATAAGCATCATGATTGCCCACCAAATTGGTTTACCAATTATTTCCGTCAGTACAATATAATTATAAATCGGGATTATTGCAGCCCATCCCGGCTTGCCTGCTTTTGTAAAGATTTTCCACAAACCTCCCAAAACCAATACTAGGATAACAATCACAATAAGTAAATTAACGCCGGCTAATGCAGCAAGCAAACCTATTGATTCAGGACTTTCTAATGAGTTATTGTACTCATTCATAAATACCTCAACAAAAAAAAGATAAATAAATGTGACATATAAAATCTATATGCTTATTTTTTTGTATTTTTTCCCAAAGGGAAGGTTATTTGACAGATATTTGGTTCACCTTTACCCAAAGATTCAACAAGCAAAGTTCCGTCACAGCGACGTACCATCGAGCGTGCCAAACCAAGATGGAATATTATTTCATGCTGATCTTTAGGAATAATATCAACAAGATTATTTGTATTCTTCTTATATAATTCAATCATTGCAGCAACTGTATCATTAGGCGTAACCATCAATTCAACTTCAACAACTTTTTCATAGGCGTTAGGTCTGATATTCATTGTTACCGTACCTTCATTCATTGCTCCTGTTAATGCAATAATCAACTCATTAATTGCATTTGTGACCAATTGCTCTTTACCATATATCGTTGCCGGAGAGGAATCTTCCCCTTGAACTATTGATAATTTTTTATCTTTGAGCATTCTTGCATTTTCTTTGAGACTAAGCAGTAGTTTATCAGCTTGGAAATGATGTTTTTGTGAAGCGACATCGCTACCGACAGATTCCGTAATTTCATCAATATCGGTTACCATGACATAAAGCTGTTCAGAACTATTTTCAGCATTAGCAATATAGGATTGCATTTCATCCTCAGTCTCATAGACTTTATCCGTCACAAGTTGCAAAAACCCTAAAGTACCTGTAAGATTATTACGTAGTCCATGGCTTAACTCACGCATAAATTGTGACTTAAATTCACTCACTTCTAAAGCGGATTGCTCAGCAAGTTGTACTTGACGATTTTTCATTTTTATTTGATCTTCAGCCATTTTTTGTAAAGTAATATCACGTCCAATAGCATAAATCAAACCATCAGTCCTAGAAACAGTCAAATTCCAACTCATCCACAAAATATCACCTTTTTTATTTTTCATTTGTCCTTCAAAGCTGGTACCCACTTCGTCTTTAGCTGAGGTTACAATACCATTATATTGTTGGGCATAAGCGTCATTAGTCAATAGATTTCCAAAGTCTGTTGCCAGTAATTCTTCTTGCGAATACCCAAGTATGGCTTGGACGGCAGGACTGAGGGATTTCCATTTACCATCAAGTCCAATAACAGCAATAATATCTTGAGATGCATCCACAATACGTCTTTGTGAGCGTGTCATACGTTCAGCAAGATCTTCTGCTCTGGCACGACTTGTTAATACCGATAATAAGAATGCAGCGGCAACAAAACTGGTAATAATACCTCCTATGAGTGCCATAAGGGGTATATATGCTTGAAATGTTCCACCGAAATTAGGAACAGTGGCAAAATTGACTGTCAATTCCTTATCAGCAATTTTAACTTTTCTTTGGTCAACAAGTAAAGGTGAATATGTACCGGATAATGTGAAATTACTTGATGCGAATACAGGAGACTTTGAATTTTCTTGAGTTATCGAATAGACAATATTTGAATCACCAGGCGTTGCATTTCCAATGCATCGTTCAAAAAACATTTTTGCATTCAGTTCCAACATAACAATACCATCAATAACACTTCCTTGAAGTTGTGCAGCCAATTCATCCTTAATTTCTTTATGAACTGCAAACATCATCAAAAAGCCGAGAGTGTCAGGTCTTACCTCATAAAAATCAGAAGCGACTATAGCACCATTATTCTTTTTGGCTTGTGTTATTGCCAACATAGCCACATCATTGGTTGCAATATCGAAACCACTTCTATGCATATTTTGCTCAAGAGGCACAATATACTCGATTGGATAGTATATTGCTCTATTACCGTCCGGCTTAATTGCATAATCATAATACCGCTCTGACTTTGCATAATAGATAAAATCTTCTTTACTTTGTTGTGTAACATATGGTACATAACAAACACTTAACAAAGCATTATTTGAACGAGTAGGTATCGAACCATAAAGCTCAAACATATCACGCACCACTTGCACTGAATTTGCGTAAAGTCCATTGATGGAAGTTAGAATTTGTTCATTCTCCTTAACACCTGATTCCAATCTGTTGACAAGAGAAGTTGTTGCTTTATCGAATGCAACATGATTATCACTTTGTATTTGATTACCAAGGAAACGCCAAACAAAGAAACTGATTGCAATACCAATCAAGAGTACAATTAAGGCAGGAAAGGTCTTTGACAATTGGAATATGGAATGCTTTTTTTGTTGTACGGATGCTGTAATAGCAGAATCGTATGTCATATTCATAATGAAGAACTCCGAAGTCAATAAATGTGGATATTATATTACTGTTACTGCACAGTGCTTGCTATCTCGATGATTTGATCAACAAAAGAAGATGTAGTTATCGGTTTAGAGAGATAGCCATTAAAACCTGCTGCCAGATATCGCTCTTTATCACCATCTTGTGCAAAGCCGGTAACTGCTATAACAGGTAATTTTTTACCATGAGAATAAGCGCGAATTTTGGGAATAATTTCAAGACCACTTGTATCAGGTAACTTATCATCACACACGATGAGTTTAGGGCTATGATGCGAGAGCCAGTCCAAAGCAGGTATCCCTTCTTCGAATTCTATTACATCAAAACCTGCTTTTTTGATAAGTATCACATAAAGTTTACGAATAGACAAATTATCTTCAATAACACACATAGTATTTGGTAAATACTCCATATAGAACTCCAATAGTCAAATAACAATAGAAAAGTTGAAAAGCATTTATTGTCAAATCACTTCAAAAATACACTAAACTTTAGAAAGTGATTCAGTTTTGGCAGGAAATTAAGAGAATCTTACGGTACAACAACAATTTCAAGACGTCTATTTTTTTGGCGTCCCAAAGGTGTTCTGTTATCAGCTATAGAGCGACGAGCCGCAAGACCGGAAGGGAACAATCTCCTTTTCGTAATACCTTTTTTTAAGAGATATTGCACAGCGAAATCAGCTCTCTCATTGGAAAAACGCTGTTGTTCAGCCGCTGTACCACTATTATCAGAATGTCCGGAAATACGTACGGTAGCTCCCGGATTGGCTTTCAAGTATTCAGCTACTGCATCTAAATATTGTTGTGCAGCTTGATTGGGTATAACAGATGAAAATGTAGAGTATGTGAATATACGCTCTTTATTTACAACAACTTGTGGTAATTTGGGTTGTGAAGGTGAAATTTGAGCAGACACTTCTTTTGAAACGTCGGAAACTTTACTTTCCACACTAATATCGGCATTTGCATCTTGCTCTGTATCAATATTGGCTTCCACAACGACTGGGGATTGAGGTTCCTCAATAACTCCCGGTGCTTCAGCTGGGCTATACTCTAAACCCGCAACTTCAAGACGGGTGACCGGTCGTACTGCCGGTGAAGATATACCTCTATCCCATTGCACAGTAGCTACAAATACGGGAGGTGGTACATAAAGCGGATCATAGGAGTGAATTGTATCAAACGTTTTATCAAATGAGAATTTGGCAGAGAAACCGGCTCTGAGGAACATTGTATTCCACGAGGATTCATTGCTTGTTGAAACCGGAGTACCGAAATTGACTGTCACATACGGTGACAGTTTGAACCGTGCAAGACCTCCAAAATTCGCAGAATAAATATCAACGCCGACCCCTGTATGGGCACCAAAGCGGAAACTATTTGGTTTGTACGTTGGATCTTTTTGGAAATGGGAAATATCAGCAACATCTTTTCTATTACCTGCAGTCTCTGAAGATGCAGACAATAAGAAATCTAAATCAACACCACCTAAGAAATGAATACCTGTTCCGGGGAGTGTATAACGTATTTCCGGTGCAACAGATATATAATCATTTACCAAACGAGCTGTATATGATTCATATCTATATCCGGCTAAGAGAGTATCATTTCCACTCGTAATTGTACCGGCATTCGCATTTCCGATAGCATTAACAACTCTACGGTCTAAGAGGTTAATACGTAGAGCAGCACCAAACGATTTCTCGGGTCTTTGCCATTCAGCAACAAAACCCAAATAATAGCCTTCTCCATTTCCACTTGTGACATTAATTCGATTTGATGCAGACACAGTACCAAGAGGGTTAATACCTAATGTACCAAAGGCAAGATTACCAAGTCCGCCACCCTGTAAGCCGAACCACATATCACCCGGTTTGCGTAAACGCACCAAAGTGTCTCGAGTGGAGAGTACGGTGACTTCTTGAAAATCATCCACTTTTGAAAAATATTTCCTTTGAGCAAAGAGAGAATTTGGGAGCAAGCACACGACCGCACATAATGCCGCAAGCATCATGAAAAAACGTGTACTATTTTGATTAAATACTTGAATCATAGTATCTTTAACCCAATTCCATCACAAAATTTTGTGAAAATATCTGACAAAAATACAGATAATACCTAATTATTAGCGCATTAGCTCCAACTTTACGACCGCACGCGATAATTCTATCGTTGGATCATTGACCGGATACGCTATCAAAATAACATTATACATACCCTGAACCGCATACTGTGAAGCAATCCAATCAACCGAATGCTCTCCACGAGTTGTATATTTTGAATCAATCAACGTTTCTACTAACTGTCCCGAAACATCATATACTTTTGCTGTAAGAATCACATCATCATCCAAACGATAATTGATTGTCGTTTGTGTCTGAAATGGATTTTCTGTCGGTGTCGCCGCAACAATGACAGCAAATGGAACATATGTACACAATGCACACGCAATTTCTTTGCCATCTTTATCAACATTGATTGTGGAGGCATCTTTCATGCTGACAACTTTGTAACAATATGCTGCCCCTCTTTCATTGACTGTATCAATAAATGTGTAAGTTTGCTCTTTGGAAGATTGCCCCTTCCCTACTAACTCTGAGCGATTTATGTACGTACCGACAATGGAATCGAAACTTACTTGACCACCCCCTAAGCCCGTTTTACCACGAAAAACGACAAAGCCGGCATTCAGGTATTCGGAGGTTGTTTTCCATGTCACTTTCGTCACCATATTACCAATATATTCGGCAAATGAAGCCTTACAATTTAATCGTGTTTCAGGCACAACGGATGGATCTGTACCAATAAATTTCATCAAATTTGCATTTATTTCAATGTTATTATCTGCAACATGAAATGGCAATTGGTCATTTTGAATTTTATAGGCAAGTGCCTGATAATATTCGACATCATTAAGATATTCAAGAGAAGTATTACTTGCGAATTGGGTTCCGTTTTTTGCTGTAATGATAAATGTGCCAATAATCACGGCTTGATTTGTATCTTCACTGACAATCACAGCATCTTCAAATTTTTCGGGACCTTTTACAGTGATACTGATACGATTTTTTGTTATAGAACTATTGGGCAATAATGAAGGCTGTACAACACGCGGAGTAACGGTGTAGAGCGAAGGGTTTAATTGTGAAGAGCCGGGCACTGTTGTAATTGAAAGGTTCTCTGCTAGAACACCTTTAACATTAAACTGAAATGTAGCATTTGCCCAACGTTGCCATGAGCTGCCGTTTCGAGCCAAGCCCATAGTAAATTTTAAAGAGTCTGTATTCAAAATGGCAAAATCTTTAATCACAATAGTAGCCAAGGTCGGATCTTGTGCTTTAAGCTCAACCTTGAATACAAACACAACAAGCATCAAAAAAATAATTGATGCTAGTCTCAATAATGTTCTATGTCCTACACTTTTCTTCATCATGGTTTTTTAGGCACTGCTGTTTTTTTATCTCGATTATTCCACGACACATTAAAATCGCGTGTAGTGACAATTCCTTGTAAATCGGTATCTTCGTTAAAGTATCCTTCTATATCTCGATTGTTCCAAATTGTAGTGTAGTCACTCGCATCAATAATTCCGTCACCATTATAATCGCCGGCAATCATACCATAAATGTAGTTTGAATTATTGTTACCGTCAATAGTTTTCAAAGCATTTGCACCGCCAAGAACTATGGAAGGACTTGTTAAATCAATAAGTCCGGATTGTTTTGATTCAAATTTTACCTTTTCTTGTGTCATAACAGCAAGGTGGTTCCTATGATGCACGACAACATAATAATCATCTTTTTTATTAATTGGCAATAAAACAGGGCTTACCCCATCGACATCTGTCAAAATACCGTCTTTGCGCAATAAGCACACTCGTGCAAAAGTTGTGCCGCCTGTTAGCTCTGAGCGTAATTCTACCGTGACCCAGTCAACAATGGAATCCGGAACCGCAGTAACAACACGAGTTGTACGCAAAGGATCGAGCTGATAAGGATACATATCGGGCGCAACCGTTGGTGTCAAATCAAGCTGGGTTAATGCATTATCCATTCCCTCCCCTTCTCTCCACGCACCCTCTAAGAATACCTTCGCGGTCATGAAGAATTGTGGGTTAATTGATGCGGGAAGATAACGAAGCAATAATGTTTTGCCGGATTCAAAAGTCACTGAGTTAGGAACTCCGGACACTGTTGAAGGGCGAATACCGGGTAATTCCACCCACCCTAATGAAGAATTTTGTGCTAAATTTCTTGTATAAACATTTGAAGGATTTACAATAGTAGTATTAATATTTTTTGCATTTAAAACATCTGTTTCATAAAATTCAAGTTCATTCTCCGCACCTACTAATGTAACTTCATCTTTCCGATACCCTGCACGAATCACTGCTTCCCACGTAGATCCACCGCCGGCATAGTTAAGAATAATCTTTCTATTGGCATCTGTCGTATCTTCATATTGCTCGGGATTTACAGCCGGACGAACTTCCATTGTCACAGAACGTGGGCGTGTTTGTGCTTCGGAAATAAATCGCGCCGTAGTTTGAGCATTATTAAAGACTAAACTCGATTGACTGGCTTGCACATCAAGATGCCTAAATTTACCAATAACTTCTTCCAAACCGTTTTTATATACAACAGTTTTTGCAGAAGATATCATAGTCAAAGTATCTGTATTCATAGTGATATTGCCGTCTTGCACAAGCAAATTACCACCCACAAAGAAGTTATCACGTGCGGTTTTCGCATTGAGGGTTGTCAAATTACCATAGGGATTCTGATTTGTCGTAAACTCGATTTCTTGATCGGCACCACCGCGATAATACTGCAAAGAATTATCGTTCACAACAAAATTGGATCCATTACCCTGATTACGAAAATCGCCTTCAATAAACAGCTTAGTATCAGAAGCCATTTCCAATTTACCTTGTGTGCTTGCTAATTGCATTAAGCCACTTGGGGCAATTCTCATGTGACCGGCGAATTGCAATGCTTGAATTGAACCGCGATCTGCCGTAATTGTATTGTAAAATACTGCGGGCTTTTCACCCATCTTAAAAATACCATTACTGCGTATAGTAACGGAACCTAAAAATTCGGAAGAATCATTGCCTATATTGCCCAAGCCCAAAAATGAAGAGCGTATATCTAAAGGAGCAAATTGAGTTGATTTAACTATTCCATCTATACGAATAGTTTTACCGGAATCAACAGTCTTTGTGCTCGATTGATCGGCGCAACTTACTAATAATCCCAAATTGAAATAACGGTTTAATAAGGGTGTAGAGCCATTTTCCGGAAAAATACTCTGATTCAAAATACCATCATAATAGAAAAATCCATTATATTTTCTACTACCTGTATTAGGTACTACTGTGTAACTTGTTCCAATAAACACACTATCAGGCATTACTTTGAATGCGACATTATCTAATTGTAAATTAGAATAATATCGGTTGTGAATTCGTTGAGTATCAGCAGCAGAAGCATAACGTGTTAGTCCATTAAGCCGAAAATCGCAGCGTACTCCTAATGCCGTACTTGCTTGGCTGTTTAATTGATTACTTGGTGTCAAATCAAGATTAGTAAAGCGATTATTTCGACCGAGAAACTCTACAATACCATTGCTATTATCAATCTTATTAATATCACGCTGTCCATTGGCAAATCTTCCTGTGTCAGCCAAGAATCGGATAATTCCCTTGTTTTTTATTACACCGACACTATCATTTACGAAATCTTGTCCATAGACAAATACACAATTGAGACAAAGTGTAAAAATCAAAGTACTATGAAAAAAGAAATATTTCATATTAATTTTTTACTCCGACCTCAAATAATCCACTATTATCTATCAACCCTGAATTATACACACGACGTGTAACAGCAAATAAGCCATTTCCGTTACGATAGAGTGTCCCGCTTTTATCAACAAACAGATTTTGAGTTACTATTCCTGTGGAAGAATTTTCAAATGTAACAATACCGCTTAATACTCTAAAATTACCAAAGATATGAACAAAGGCATTACCATTCATAGTCCATATACCGGGTCCGATATTCTGAGCTTCACCACCAATAACAAACTGACAACCTGTGGTTACATTAATTTGAGCGCCATTATTCACAAAAAGCTGCGCTGACCCTTTTGAAACCATCAAAAAGGTTAGTACAATAGCTACTATGAAAAATTGCCCGTATTTCATTCGATTAATCACTATGTCATTATTGAATAACTGTTATAAAATAGTCCATTTGATTCGGATCAATTGCACCACCTGTAACATTTTGTAAACGAATCTGCACAGTATTAGCTGCAGAAACTCTTGCTGTGGCAATTATTAAGCCATTACCTAAATCATCTGCCGGCGAAATCGAAACAGTACTTCCGACAGCAGCATTAGTAACCGTAAAATCGAAAGTAATAGAACCATTTGCAGGTACTGAACCTATATTTGCATTGACAGTTGCCTTGATAACATTAGAAATTGTTGTACCATTAGCGCCCAAACGTACATCGCCCGCAACATCAAGAGCTCGTGACGGTGAGTTTGTGCGAATACCAACCTGAGTTTGTTGAGCAGCAGAAGGGTGATTGAACACAACGGCACTGTTTTGATTGACTACGGCTCCGTAGCCGAATGCCATTGAATATTCTGCGGCACTGACATTACCGATTTGATTTTCTCTACCACCTACAATTGCTGAATAATTAGAATTAGTTCCAATCGTATTATTTCCACCACCTGCTACGACGGTATTCGTACTATTAACGGCATTGTTTTGACCACCGCTGATAACACCATACGTTCCACCGCTTTGTACATTATTATTAAAGCCGCCGGGTATGACTGACCAAGCACCACTTACAATATTATTTTGACCGGCACCAATAAATGAGTGTGATGCATTTGTCGCATTATCTTGTCCCGTAACAATACCCGAATAAGAAGATTGTGCATCATTGCTGTTACCATTACCAACAAATGAGTAAACACCGGTAACAGTATTACTGATACCACCGATAATCGCACCAAACCCTGCTGTAACGGTATTCAATTCTCCTGCTCCAATAAATGCTCTGTTTTCTTGAATATTATTGCTTATACCACCGATAATTGTGGAATATTCGCCCAAAGAACTGATAGTATTATCACGCCCTGCGGATATCGCATATTGAGCAGCGGCTGTATTACCGGAACCAAGTCCAACTAAGGACAATGTTCCTGAACCACGATTCCAATAATCAATCGCTACACCGGAGAATGTACTTGACCAAATTGGTGCAACTCCTGCTCCTTGTGACAACAGAACTTGACCCGTTGTACCGGCTGTTCCATTAGGCATAAGTGCATTACTGAAACGAACATTTCCACTAACTTCCAAACGCTCATTCGGGGTTAAAGTACCGATACCTACACGATTAGTTGCATTTATAGAAATACCCGTTCCGCCATTAACACCGAGCGTTAAAGAGTCAACATTTGCAGTACCAAACAAAGTACCGATTCTATAACCTGTTGTACTACTTTGTTTTAGCTCAAGACGACCCATGTTCGCATTTGTATGAATCAATTGAAGATTCATTGTTCCTTCTTTGAGTAATAAACGCGGAGTGCTATTCGTACGCAAACTTAAATCTTTAGCATCGTTTGTTCCTAAGTAATTATTCGTAGGGTCAGTGCCGGCATTACCGGTAAGTGACCACCCGGGAAGGGCAACCCACTGACCAAATATTCTACCGTAAAACCCTTGCGGTGATCCCGGTGTATTATCAGATTGATAGACAAGAAGACCATCCGTTGGAGAACCAATTGCTAAACGTTGTGCTTGTGTCATTCGTGGGAAAAGAACACCTTTCGTCGTTGATGTAAGATTTAACAATGCACTTGCATCGTCCGTTGGGGAACCAATACCTACATTGCCCGAAGTAAAGACTCGCATACGTTCAACTGCATTCGTACGAACCACCAAAGGTTGATTATCCGATGTTCCAATGTAATTGATTGTCGGGTTTGTTCCTGCATTACCAAGTAAAGCCCAAGCAGAATCCGATACTTTTTTATAGCCCGCAATGGCTGTAATATTTGCCCAGCTCATTGAACCTGCGGCTGTTGAAATTAATACTTGATTATTTGCCGGAGCTGCTATTGGCAATGTGTAATTAATATTCGCTGTTTGTGCGCCTGCTTGGAATGTTGAAATAAAATTACCGGCGGGATTTTCAAATTGGAACTGCTGGGCTGTGCCGCCATTACTTTCCAAGCGCATATTACCTGTTGAAAACAGTGTTAATCGTTCAATATTATTGGTACGTATCGGTAAATCAAAGGCATTTTTTGTTCCAAGGAATTTACCCGCTGTGACACTATTACCATTCAATGACCATGCAGAATCGCTCACAATAAGTCCTCCGCCGGAAGCATTAGTCCAGCTCAAATTACCTGCTCCATCCGTGCGTAATACTTGGTTTGCACTACCATCTGTGGCAGGCAATGTCCATGTCACATTACTTATAATATTTGCAGGTGCTTGGAATGCAACAAAGTTAGAATTATCGGCATCGCCAAAGCGTATGTCTGATTGATTTGCTACACGAACATTTCCATTAAATGTCTTATCTCCGGCTAATGTTTGAGCACCGGTTGTAATAACACCGCGTGCAGTTGTCGAAGCATCAGGTAAGTTAAATGTATGCGTTGTACCTGAACTCGCTATATTAAAATCAGAACCTGTTGTGCCTGTTGCAAATGTTTGTGTTGAGCCGGTTAAACCATTAAGGGATGTAATTGCGGTGACATTGCTCCAACTCAAAGTACCGGAACCATTAGTAATCAGCACTTGATTTGCAGTACCGTCAGCCGATGGTAATGTCCATGTGACATTTGAGGAAACATTTGTTGGCGCTCTCAACCCTATAAAATTAGAGTTATCACCATCTGAGAACTGAAGTGTTTGTGTTGTGCCGCCTGCTGCTAATAATGAAACACCTCCGCCCGAAAGTACTGATATTCTCTGCGTATTATTTGTTCTGATTCTGAAATCTTGTGCATCCGTTGTACCCAAGAAATTAGTACTCGGATTTGTGCTTGCATTACCCGTTAATGTCCAATTCAAGCCATTACCCCAACCTAAAGTAATGTCAGACCCTGCGACAGAGCTGGCAGTAAGTACTTGATTTGCTGTTGGCAATGCCGTTGGGAGAATATAGTTAATCGTTGTTGTTCCTTGATTGCCCGCTCGAATTGTGGAATATCCTGTTGAATTACCACGAAATTCTAACTGGTCATTTGCACCACTGATTCTAATATCACCATCAACATCAAGCTCTTGTCCCGGAGTTGTTGTACCGATACCAACGCGCTTATTCGAATTATCCCAATACAATTCTGCATCGGAGCCAAGTGTATTCGTCGCTGTCCAGAAAGCAATCCGTGTGGCAACACCTTGGCCTGAAATCACTTGATTACCGCCCGATAAATCAACTGTTGACCAAGATAGTGTTCCCGAATTATTGGATGTCAAAATACCATTTGTACCGGGTAATGCTGTTGGTAAAGTATAAGTAATATCACTACTTTGTGCGCCGGCTTGGAATGCCGTATAATTTGTTCCAACACCGGGCTCTTGGAAACGAATTTGTCCTGCAGTACCGCTGTTCGAGATGAGGAAATTACCATCACGAAGCTCAAAACGCTCGGATGGATTCGTTAGCCCTATACCTAATCGCGGTCCGGCAACATTGGGTACTAATCTCATACCTTCAACATTGTTTACGCGGAACGGAAATGGCTGATTATCTACTGTACCAATATAGTTTCCACCGGCACCGGTATTACCGCCAACACGCCAGAATAAATTATTACCATCGTTCCAGCTCCATTGACCGCTTGTATTTGTTGTCAATACCATATTATTTGTTGACGGTGCAGAGCTTGGCCAATAATAATTAACACTGGCTGATAAATCTTGGTCAGTACGTGTTGATAAAGCAATATAATGACTTGTACCCGCTGAAGCAGGATTAAAGTTTCTTTCTGCCCACCGTGTTTCACGCGGCGTACCAATACCGTTAGTGATAATTAAATGACCTTGAATTTCAGCACCAAGATCTGTAGAAGTATATGTTGTTGAACTGGTACCAACACGTAATACATTATTTGCATTATCCCAGAAAAGATTGGAACTTGAAGAAAGTGTTGAATCATCGCTCCACCATGCAATTCTTGTAGCAACACCCGCTCCTGAGCGATATGCATTATTCGGTATATAACCACCGCCACCACCGCTTGTTGGATCCCATGATAAATTTAAACGATAATTGCCACCACCTAAATTGTCAACACTTGCAATTTTAAGAAAATCATTCGCATTGGGCACTGTATTACTTGGTAATTTCCACAAGTAATTATTTGTCTGAATATCTGCATACATGGCTGTGTAATTTGTTCCCGAAGCATCAGGTTCAAAGAAACGCAATTGTAAACCTTCATTATTTTGATTGCGTAAATCCATATAATACGTTTGTGCTAATGTGGAACCACCAACAAATCGTGAATTTCCTCCATCAACGTGGAATCGTTCTGCGGCATTTGTAGTACCAATACCGACATCTCCACCATTTTCAATAACCATCCTTTGATTATTATTAGTAAAGAAAGCCATATTTTGATTCTCACGCAAGCGTAATTCTCCTACGCTTGATGTAGAAATACCAATATTAAAACCATCACTGCTTCCGCTTCCACTATTCGTATTTGTGATTTTCAAATATGTTGCGTTTGCTCCGTCATGGATATGTAATATCTCTTGTGCATCAATATTACCTATACCAACATCCCCACCTGATTCAACACGAATACGCTCAGTATTATTTGTACGAATTCTCAAATCAACATTATCCGTAGTGCCGATAAAATTATTTGCAGTGCTTGTTCCGGCATTACCGCGCAAACTCCAAAAACCATCTTGTCCACTCGGATTATCAGCTGAAAGCCAGCTCCATTGACCTGAACCATTGCTGATGAGAGCGGAAACTGTGCCTGTTGGAGCGGCTGTCGGTAGTGTATAGTTAATATTGGTCGCTCCTTGTGAGCCGGCATTGATTGTTGTTAAACCTGTGGAGTTACCTGTAAACTGCAATTGACCATTGGAGGAACGTATAAGAATATCACCGTTGACATCAAGTTCTTGTGAAGGAGTAGGCGAACCCACGCCGAGACGATTATTGGTATTGTCCCAGAATAAATTTGCACTTGATGTAAGGGTATTTGTTGAACCCCAGAATGCGACACGTGTTGCCACGCCTTGACCTGTTAATAGTTGATTACCACCCGACAAATCTACTGTTGACCATAATTGCGTACCAGTACTGTTGGAAGTTAAGACACCATTTGTACCGGGTAAAGTCGTAGGAAGAGTATATGTAATATTTGCTCCCTGAGCACCTGCAACAAAATTTGTTGAGAATGTGCCGGCAGGATTTTCTAACTGCAATTGTTGTGCTGTTCCGGCATTACTTTCTAAGCGTACATTACCACCGGATAAAATATTCAGACGCTCAATATTATTTGTGCGAATGCGTAAGTCTTGAGCATCTGTTGTTCCCAAGAAATTATTCGTCGGGTTAGTGCCTGAATTTCCGATAAGTGACCAAGCATTGGCTAATGCAGCAACACTTTGCCAAGACATAGCACCGGAACCGTTATTTGTAAGCACAGTATTAGCAACACCTTGTGTTGTCGGCAATGTGTAAGTGATGTCAGCACCTTGAGCACCGGCAATGATATTCGTTGAAAATGTTCCTGCAGGATTTTCAAATTGTAATTGCTGTGCTGTTCCGGCATTGCTTTCCAATCGTACATTACCACCTGATAAGATATTAATGCGCTCAATATTATTTGTGCGAATTCTCATATCAGCTGCTGTTGTCGTTCCAAGGAAATTATTTGCGGGGTTAATTCCTGAATTACCTACTAAATTCCAAGCATTGGAACGAATAAACGGACGTGCAATACTAAGTACAACGGAATCTGCACGACGTTTAAGAAGATCGCCATTATTATCAGCAGTGATGATACCATCTGTACCGGAAGGAGACCATGATGTCGCCACAGCATTAGAACTGAGTGACCCCAGACGCACATTCGCTGTCCCTGCCGTACCCGTTACCTCTAAAAGTGATGATGTATTGGGTGTACCGGTACCAACACCAAGTTGACCGGATGCAGTTACCACTACAGGAGTTGCGCCATTATAAAAGAAAGCACGTCGGCTTCCCGCTCCCGGGGCAATTGCATTTACTTCTACACCTGTAAAGTTCCCAAATGACATCGTTGGTGATGCTATACTTAATCCATACACATTACCAAAAGTACCACCTGTATTCGACGGATTGAATCTAAAACCATAATAATTGCCGATTGTACCTGTGCTGCCTGTTCCATCAGCAAGAAATCCTGTCCATGTTGAGATATTAGGGCTGTTTGTTCCTGTAAGTAATCTTGATTGGCTACCCAAAACCTCATTGAAACTACCGGATGTTTGTGCATCAACTTGATTAAATTCTGATGTTATTGTACCCGCTGAACCACCCGTACCTAACACTAAACTATTCCAAGCTGTTCTTGTTCCATCTTGAGCTTGAACATTGTTTGTTCTAAAATTTGTTGTATTCACTACTGCACGTGATGCCTGCGCAGATGTCGGTGTATTTGAGATAAGTGTTCCGTTTGCACCGGTAGTCACTTGTATTTTTTCAATGTTATTTACGCGAATAGAAAGAGCTTGATTATCTAATGTTCCTAAAAAGTTCGTCGTCGGATTTGTACCTGCATTACCCGTCAATGACCAGTCTGCACCCGCGCCCCATGCAGGAACTCCGCCGGTAATTGTTAATACTTGATTATTTGAACCGGGTGCTAAAAGAGTCCAGTTTGTTCCATTACTTACGAGCATTGTACCATTAGCACCGGCTGATGTTAATCCTGTACCTCCATTTGTAATTCCGAGAGTACCGGTAACTTCAGAAGAAGATGCCAAATTAACTTGTCCTGTTGATAATACACCTGCTGCACTATTCTTTACAATACCAGCGGTAGTAAATTTTCCGATGATGACATTCCCGGCATTGCCCGGTGAACTTAAAGTGAGGTTATGTGTATTAAGATTGACTGTTGTGCTTTTATTTAGGGTACCGCCTAATTGTACGGTATCGCCGGATTTACTTAAACCATTATTTGCAGGGACATTAATTGCAACTGTTGACCATTGTAAAGTTCCGCTACCATTTGTTGAAAGTACTTGTCCTGTTGTTCCATCTGCGTTTGGTAATGTCCAAATGACATTGCTACCCACCGCATTTGGTGCTTGGAAACCCACATAATTTGAATTATCCGCATCGCCGAAGCGTGCATCTGTTTGATTTGCATGCAAAACATCTGCTGTAAATGTTTTTGCTCCTGCAAAAGTTTGAATACCGGTAGTCACAACACCACGTGCAGATGTTGAAGCATCCGGTAAATTGAATGTATGAGTGGATCCTGCACTATTAATGGTAAAATCTGTTCCTGTAGTACCTGTTGCAAATGTTTGCGTTGAATTTGTTAAACCATTAAGAGATGTAATGGCATTTGGAGCATTTTGCCATGTTGGTACTCCGGCATTAATCGTCAATATTTGATTATTGGTGCCGGGTCCCAATATTGTCCAATTTGTTCCATTACTCAAAAGCATTGAACCATTAGAACCGGCTGTGGTTAATCCTGTACCTCCATTTGTAATTCCGAGAGTACCGGTAACTTCCGATGTTGACGCTAAGTTTACTTGACCGGTGGATAATACTCCCGATGCATTATTTTTAACAATCCCGGCTGAAGTGAATTTACCTATGATCACATTTCCGGCATCACCGCTATTCGATAAAGTTAAACTACGTGTTCCGAAAGGTATATTAGTGTTCTGATTAAGAGATCCACCAAGTTTGATTGTATCGCCTGCTTTAGTAATACCGTTAGCACCAATAATTGCTGCTGTCGGTGAACCCCATGTCGGTGTGCCTGTGCCATTCGATAATAATACTTGACCAGTTGTGCCCACAGCTGTATAATTCAAACTTGTGCCATTAGAAAATGCTACGGTTCCCGCACCACCTATTGTACTGCTGTTTGTACCGCCATTCGCGATTGGTAAGATACCGTTTACTTCCGCTGTCGTTAAATCTACGGCATTGGTCAATGAACCACTGCCTACAAAACGATTTGCTTGCACTACACCTGTACCATTCGGTGCTAAGATTACTGTCCCGTCAACCGTGATATTGCCTGCGCCATTGTACGTCAATGTACGGCTATTCATGCCTACCGATGTATTCTTGATAAAAGTGCCACCGATCTGAACAGTATCGCCCGATTTTGTCAAGCCATTATTAACAGGCGTTAAATTACTTAGGTTCTGCCATGTTGGAGTACCGGTACCATTAGATATCAATACTTGACCATTTGTACCTACGGCTGTATAATTCAAACTTGTGCCATTGGAAAATGCGACGGTTCCTGCCCCACCTATCGTGCTGCTGTTTGTTCCACCATTAGCGATTGGTAAGATGCCGTTTACTTCAGCTGTCGTTAAATCTACTGCATTGGTTAATGAACCACTGCCTACAAAACGATTTGCTTGCACTACACCTGTACCATTGGGTGCTAAGATTACTGTTCCGTCAACTGTGATATTACCTGCGCCATTGTATGTCAATGTACGGCTATTCATTCCTACCGATGTATTCTTGATAAAAGTGCCACCGATCTGAACAGTATCACCTGATTTGGTCAAGCCATTATTGGCTAATACTAAACCACTTGGATTTTGCCATGTTGGTGTTCCCGTACCATTCGATACCAATACTTGACCACCTGTTCCTACGGCTGTATAATTCAAACTTGTGCCATTAGAAAATGCGACGGTTCCCGCTCCACCTATCGTGCTGCTGTTTGTTCCACCATTAGCTATCGGTAAGATGCCGTTTACTTCAGCTGTCGTTAAATCTACTGCATTGGTTAATGAACCACTGCCTACAAAACGATTTGCTTGCACTACACCTGTACCATTGGGTGCTAAGATTACAGTTCCGTCAACTGTGATATTACCTGCGCCATTGTATGTCAATGTACGGCTATTCATTCCTACCGATGTATTCTTGATAAAAGTGCCACCGATCTGAACAGTATCACCTGATTTGGTCAAGCCATTATTAGCTAATACTAAACCACTTGGATTTTGCCATGTTGGTGTTCCCGTACCATTTGACACCAATACTTGACCACCTGTTCCTACGGCTGTATAATTCAAACTTGTGCCATTGGAAAATGCGACGGTTCCTGCCCCACCTATCGTGCTGCTGTTTGTTCCACCATTAGCTATCGGTAAGATGCCTGTCACTTCTGTGCTTGAAGCTAAATTTACTTGACCTGTAGATAAGACACCTGCTGCACTATTCTTTACGATACCTGCTGTTGCAAACTGAGAAATCGTCACATTACCGGAACCGCTCAAAGTAAAAGAATTTCCGGCTAAAGCTATTGTTGTCGGCTGAATTAAGGTTCCACCTAATTGTACAGTATTTGTTGTTCGTGTTAACCCATTATTAAATGTCAATGGTTGTTCGTAACTTGTTGTCCAACTCAAATTACCGGAACCATCATTTAACAAAATAGAATTTGCTCCACCTTGAGAAATCGGAAGAACATAGTCAATATTTGCCAATTGCGCACCGGCACGGAATGTTGATGTGAATGTGCCGGCAGGATTTTGAAATTGTAGCTGTTGCGCAGTTCCGGCATTACTTAATAAACGTAAACCACCACCCGCTAACAAGCGTAAACGCTCAATATCGGTTGAACGTACAACAAAATCCTGTGCATTTTTAGTTCCTATATATTCGTTTGCTGAATTGGTAATAGTATTACCACCCAACAACCACGCATTCGTTAAATTAGTAACCGGTTGCCATGATAGTGCACCTGCACCATCATTTACTAAAATATTATTAGCACCACCGATTGTCACTGGTAATGTATAAGAGATATTTGCAGCGCCTTGTGCTCCTGCTTGGAATGTTGTTACTCCCGTTCCGGTTCCTTTGAAATGTAATTGATTACCGGTACCTGATAAATAAAGATTGCCATCAATGGTGAGTGTCTGCGAAGGTGTCGGTACATTAATACCGAGACGGCTATTGACATTATCCCAGAATAAATTAGCACTTGAGGTCAAACTTGTTGAGGGACTACCAACTGTACCATTCCAAAATGCAACACGAGTTGCAACACCATTGCCTGTCAATACCGATTCTCCCGTCGGTATATTATTCCAAGTTAATGTTCCTGAATTTGTTGTTGTCAAATAACCATTATTCGTTGGTAGTGTCGGTGGCAACAAATAATTAATATTTGCTGATTGATTGACCGATTGGAATGAAGAAACAAAGGCACCATTGGGTGTTTGGAATTGCAGTTGTTGCGATAGACCACCGGCAGCCGGGATTAAAGCACCACCGGATGCCAATAAACGTAAACGCTCAACGGAATTAGCCCGCATGGCGAAATCAACATTTGTATTGGTACCTATATACTCTGTATTTGGATTCGTAATGTTGCCATTACCACCAACCAGCCAATTGTTCGCAAGAAGGTTTATATTCTTCCAAGACAATGCGCCACTACCGTCGGTTACCAATACTTCATTATTGACACCATCATCAATGGGCCACGTCAAAGTATAGCTGGTAAAATTCGGCACCGGTGTTTGGAAACGGATTGTGCTTTCAGGACTTCCGTCATTGTCCAACACGAGGCGTTGCACCTTATGATCACGCGCTTGACCGAATGATTCGGTAACGATTCCGCACATGAGAAGAATCACGATTGGGAGAAATCGGAACTTCATAGTTTTCTCACTCTTATATAGTAATTTTTTGTTCAATTTATGTAATATATTAAGGTATAACGATATAGCTCAATTTTGCACCATTCGGTACTGCACCGCTAAATTGCACCACAAAAGACGTTCCATCTGTAATTTGGCTCACATACGCTGTGATGGTGCAAGGTGTACCCGATGTTTCAAAACCAATCGTAATAACTGAGTTCTGATTCAATGCCGGCATAGAACCGGAAATTGTCACTGTTTTTGCATCCGGTGTCAAAATGACTTTACCTTTATAGACAGAAACGAATGTTGCTCCCGGCGATGGGTTATTCCATGTCAAGTTACCGGCACCATCATTTTGCAAGATTGCATTTGCATTACCCTGTGTCGGCGGTAAGGTATAATTGATATTGGCTGCTTGACCCGGAGTTGAACTTATTGTCGTACCGAAAGTATTTGCTGTATTGTTGAAAGTTAAACTTGTTGGAGTTAATCCATTACCCGGAAGAGTAACATTGGCTGATGTACCACTGATATTAATACGGTCTTGATTGCCGGCAACAACTTTTATACCTCCTGTTGGGTTGGTATTACCAAATACAGTACTTGTCGGATTTGCATTACCGCCAACTTTCCAGTCCTCGGTTAATGTGTCAAGACTTCTCCAAATCGGCTTTCCGGTATTATCTTGAGCAAGAACATAGCCGGGTTGATTTGTTGAATTGTACTGTGCTGCAATATTCAAGGCATTTCCAACGAGAATAGCATTTTGTTGTAATGGTAACTGAGGCAACTGATTGAAGATAGCGACAGAATTAAATTGTGCCGTATCGCCAAAGGTCACTTTATCTGTTGTATTGACAGTAGAATTAAACACAGTAGGACCATTAACCGTTGTATTTCCTGTTAAAGTAGTATTTGATGCTGTAGTGTTATTAATTGTTGAGGTATTAACTGTTGAATTGTTAATTGTAAGATTAGCAAGAGTATTTGTCCACAGAGGTGAATTATTTGCACCGCGGCTAATCATCACATCACCAAAACTACCATCAGATCCACGAGTATTCAGAGCTGCATTTGTATCGGTTGCAGACCCTAAATTTAATCCTGTACCGAAAATCACATTACCGACATTGCCTGCTGCGCCTATCGTAAGATTATAATTTGCAACACTTAATGTTGTGTTTTTGATTAATGGTGTTCCACCAAACATGACAGTATCATTTGATAAACTTACACCATTTGCAAATTGATAGAGACCTGTGCTCGGAACCCATGTTGGTAAACCGGCTTGAATTTTTAATACTGTGTTATTTGCACCCGGCGCCAAAGTGTCAGCCATATCGGTTGTATCACCATAAATAATCTGACCTTTTTTCAATGGGAATATCGGTATTTGTGCAAATGTTACTGTTGAGTCAAAATTGACTGTATTATTAAATGTTGCATTATTGTTTACCGTCAATTGTGAATTGAAAATTGTGTTACCGTTAAATGTGGTTGTTGTACCGTTATTAAATGTTACTGAAGTACTGTTTATCGTTGTATTTGCACCTGTTAAAGTAAAGTTGCTGAGATATTTATTCGATAGTGTATCAACCCAGCGTGGTGAATTACCTGCCCCCATTCCTATAAGAATTTGATCTGCATTACCATCATTTCCGCGTGTTCTTAGCGGTACAGAAGTATTTGTACTATCACCCAAATTAATACCTGTCTCGAAACTTGTTGTACCTGTTTGACCTGCATTTCCAATTGTTAAGTTATATGTTCCTAAACCGAGTGTCGTATTTTTAATAAAGTTACCACCTAATGTCACTGAATCGCCATTAAGACTAATACCATTATAGAAGGAATAAATTCCTGTTCCTGATTGCCATGTAGGGATACCACTGACGATACGGAGAACGGAACCGTTCGCACCCGGGGCTACACTGTCGGCATAACCTAAGCTGTCTCCTACCCAGATATTGCCTTTCGGTAAAGGTAATTGCGGTAATTGATTGAAGATTACGGTTGTATTGAACTCCGCTGTATCACCAAAGGTCACTTTATCATTGTGCAATACAGTATTGTTGAAGGTTGTAGGACCATTGACCGTCGTAGTGTTATTTAAGGTCGTATTATTCAATGTTGAAGTATTGAACGTGGAATTGTTCATCACAAAGTTGTTCAATGTATCAACATATTCAGGTGAGGAACCTGCACCGCGGCTAATCAACACCTGACCATCGGTACCTGCGCTGCCGCGGGTACTTAATGGAACATTCGTGTTTGTGCCATCACCGAGATTAATACCTGTCTCAAAACGTGTTGTACCTGTTTGACCTGCATTTCCAATTGTTAAGTTATATGTTCCTAAACCGAGTGTCGTATTTTTAATAAAGTTGCCACCTAATGTAACAGAATCACTGCTTAAACTTATGCCATTATGGAAGGAGTATAAACCTGTTCCTGATTGCCAGGTCGGTATGCCATTAACTATACGAAGTACCGAACCATTTGAACCCGGGGCTACACTGTCGGCATAACCTAAGCTGTCTCCTACCCAGATATTGCCTTTCGGTAAAGGTAATTGCGGTAATTGATTGAAGATTACGGTTGTATTGAACTCCGCTGTATCACCAAAGGTCACTTTATCATTGTGCAATACAGTATTGTTGAAGGTCGTGGGACCATTGACCGTCGTAGTGTTATTTAACGTTGTATTATTCAATGTTGAAGTATTGAACGTGGAATTGTTCATCACAAAGTTGTTCAATGTATCAACA
>DDTD01000099.1 GCA_002344005.1 Ignavibacteria bacterium UBA2373
TTTGACCAATCTTTAAACAAGTTCCATCTTTAAAATCCGCTTTGACGGTAAATTCTTCGGGCATGGAAAGAACCACATCGGGGATACCTAATTGTGAACCTTTGGGAAATACCGGTAAAGGCGGAGTTTTACTTGGGTCGCCCTGTGGTGCACCGGCAGCCGCCCAATCGGCGAGAATCTGAATTTCATCGTCGGTCAAACCGCGCTCATCGGCATAGCGGGCATACTGTGTGGGTTTCCACGGTGGCATAAAACGCGATTTGGTGACGGCAGCTATCGTCAATGCATTTTCGGCTACTTCCTCATAATTCGTCAATGAAAAGGGAGCAATTTCTCCGTCACGATGACAACTGACACAATGCTTCCATATAATCGGGGCAATATGCTCGCTAAATGTATAATTCGATGCCACAGAAGAGTGTGGTGTATGTGCTGCCAACGCATGAAAATTCTTCGCAGACATAAACGAAGTGCATAGTACCAAGGATACCATAAAGACAATAGTCGCAGATTTCATAGAATCTTATTCCCCGAAATATAGGATAAAACAAAGTGCATTTGAGTTCAATATTACGCAATGGTTTAATACTATCGGCTATGAGCAGTTATTTTTGCTGAAAAAAAAAGATATGGTAGAGGTTTTCGGGGCTTTTTTTCTTTTGCTTGGTGCGGGTACTTTATGGCGTTTTATACCCCATGTGCCGGACGCAGACACTGTGCGTCGCTCTTTGGGCGGCGTGGTTATGAATTTTTTTCTGCCTGCTCTTACTTTTACAGTCTTGTTCCGCGCGCCGGTGAATGCAGAACTTTGGCAAATACCCATGACGGCATTTTTTTGCGTTATTGCTTCATTATCATTGAGTTATATCTTTTTATCTTTTGTGAAAAAGTACCTCAAAGGACTTACGAATCCTTCTATGGGTGCATTGATGCTTGCAGCCACGTGGGGCAATGTCACATACTTGGGCTTACCGACCGTGACGGCATTGCTTGGTGAAGAATATAGGCGCATACCCATATACTTCGATTTACTTGCCATGACACCATTATTGTGGACTGTGGGAGTGATGATTGCCGAACAGTATGGTAAACCAATGAAGGAGCAAATGTCGCCACCGCATATTGGAATAACATTATCTCGCGGGATAAAAACCATGCTCACGCTTCCGCCATTTTGGAGTGCTTGTGCAGGTTTAGTCTGTAATGTTGCGGGTATTCCTGTTCCTGACTTTTTGCTCAAGGCATGCACATTGATGGGTAATGCCGTGCCGCCGATGATGATTTTTTCTATTGGTCTTGCTTTACGTGTGCCGCATGTGCATCATATTGCATGGATTATTCCACCCATAGTGATTAAATTGCTTTTTGCGCCGTATATTGGTTCACTTTGTGCGGCTGCTGTGGGTTTGCAGGGCAATGTTCTGAAAGCAACTGTGCTGGAATCGGCTATGCCTACAATGGTCTTAACTATGGTTATTGCAGACCGATTTTCTTTGGATATTGATTTGCTTGCACAAATTATCGCACTTTCCACTATTATATCTTTTCTCACAGTGGGTTTTCTGTGGGGATAATTTTTTTTATGACCAATTTTTATAATAACACTATGAAATCTTATATATCAATATTGTATATTCTTTGTTCGGCGATTATTTTTTTGTACGGTTGCAATGATCATCAGCAATTTCCGGAAAAATCGCTTCTTATGTATGGCGATGCGCAACACACAAATTATTATGAAGAGCTGCGCGATATACAACAACCTATATATGAAAAAATACCTATGGCTGATACATCGGGATGCACAGTGCCTCCTTTATGTGTTTCGTCCTATCAAACAATTCTGGCTACTCGCAATTCTCGCATAGTGAAAGTCACTGCATATCAGGTTGAATGGCAAGCACAGCTTGACGATTCGGCACTTGTCAGCGGAGCAATGATGTGCGATAATCAACAATCACTATATGCTTGTACTACGGACGGGCATGTCTATTGTTTTGACAAAAACGGTAAAAGAAAATGGAAAAAACGTATTACCACAACTTCTAAAAAAATATTTTGGGAAAATATTATTCCTTATGAGAATGGCATTATTGTCACACATCATCAAGGAGAGATATATTTTGTTGTATCAGATAATGGTGATGTTTTCCGGCTTTATACCACATCGCATACATTGGTTGGTTCACCTGTGGTACATGAAAAT
The DNA here is from genome assembly GCA_002344005.1 of Ignavibacteria bacterium UBA2373. Taxonomy (GTDB): domain Bacteria; phylum Bacteroidota; class Ignavibacteria; order Kapaibacteriales; family UBA961; genus UBA2353. The sequence continues at coordinate 2,207 of DDTD01000099.1, forward strand.
ATAATTATTGCGGGCATAACAACATACGGTGAAGGTACGGATTCTTTACTGATATATTCCATGACAGATAAAAAAGCGGAACGTATAGCTTTGGCATCGCATACAATCACGGCTGCACCTATTATTGCGCAATCGCATATTGCAATAGGCGTGACACAAAATAGAGATGGTAAAGATATTCCTTCGATAATACTTATGGATAAAAAAGGAAATACTGTACATACGGCAATACCCGAAGCCACACCAAGACATATTTCTACGAATCCGGATGGTGATATATTTACTGTCAGCTATAATATTGGCATTGGAGAACCGATTAGCGTCGTCGAATCTTTTTCATTTCAAGGCAAAAAACGTTGGCAAATGTCTTTCCGTTTTCCTATTTCACAACCATTATATATTGGTGAAACTATTCGTGCATTTATTGCGCAAAGGGGCAATGCCATAGGTTGTTATGTCTTGGACGATAAAGGAACTCTCATACGCTTAATTCAAGTGGATGAAGCTCCGAATATTATACAAGCCCCTTTTGTTTCCCCGGGTGGCAGTTTAGTTATTGCACCTGCCGAAGGGAATATCCTTACACGCATTACGGCACAAAAAGGATTATTCTGATGAATTAATGAGCGTACATAATGGTAAGTATGGAATCCGGATATTGCCAACATCTATCAATGAACTATTATATACTTGGGGCAATCACAAACATATTTCCAGAACTGAAGATTTCCCAATTCATCTGTGATTGTTCGGACAAATTCAAAGACAAATGTGAAGAACCTTGTTTGGATAGAGACACAAAGTTTTGTAGTTTTGGGGAAACAAACGACATTTTGCGTTAATATGGGAGGCATGTGATTCAGTATAAAAGCCGAGCTGCAAATGGCACATTTGGTTCTTGCCTACACACGAGCCAACGTTCCCAAAGAGCCATTTTTGCTAATGCAGCGACAAACCAACGGACAGAAAAAAGTAAATTTAACGACTTGTAAAATTTTAGACAAAAAGAATGAAAGATTGGAAACAAAATATTGAACAGAAACTGCACAAACAGATAAACAGTGTTGCCAAAATCAGCATTGACAAAGCGACTGTTCAGTATTCCGAGAAGATAAAACAGAACAGAGTTTTAAAATCCTTGACAGGTGACGAAGAAATTGTAAGAGCATTTCTTATTGACCGTTTGGTAAACGAACTTGACTACAAACCAGAGAACATTGAAATTGAAAAAGAATATTCCGTAAAAGCAGGACACGGAAAATTAACGCCACGTATTGACATCATAGTAAAAGACGACAATGGCAATCCTTTCTTTTTCATTGAAGCCAAAGCACCGGACAAGTTTGAAAAAGACAAAGAAGAAATTGAAGGACAGCTTTTTGCGTTGGCAACAGCCGAAGAAAAAGACTTAAAAACCAAAGTAAAGTATTTGGTTTACTATACAGCCGACCTTCAAGACGATGGTATTTTAGACAAAGCTATCATCATTGACTTTGAGAAATACCAAAACTATACAGATTGGGAAAATGACGGCTTTATTTCAATTGGAACAGAAATAACCGCAGGTTATGGAGAACCTAAAAAACAGCCACTCATAAAAGGTGATGAAAAACACGATTTAAGAACAAAAATCAATCGAGAAGAAATTGAAGGCTTAGGCAGAAACCTTCATAATGTGCTTTGGGGCGGTGGCGGAACTAACGACAGTGAAATTTTCTATTCACTTGTAAACATCATTCTTGCTAAAATACAGGACGAATACGAAAAGGAAGACGGAGAAGAATACGACTTTCAAATTTATCAATATGGAAGCCATATTGAAGCATCTGAAAAGGTTTACGACCGAATAAACAAACTTTACAAAAGAGCTTTAAAAGTTCAACTCAATGTTTCGGAACAGCAAAAAATTGATGATGACAACGTCATCAATCGTAACAAGTTTCCATTAAATAAGCTTATTTATACCGTTCAATCATTAGAGAATTTTTCATTTTTAGAAGGTCGTAGTTCTTTAGACGGTAAAGACATTTTAGGTGATTTTTTTGAAAGCATTACAAGAGACGGATTCAAACAAAACAAAGGACAGTTTTTCACTCCTACTCCAATTGTGAACTTCTTACTTTACGCTTTACAGCTTGACAAATTAGCAATTGAAAGATTGAACAACAATAGAGAATTACCGCTAATTATTGACCCATCAGCAGGTAGTGGAACATATTTGGTTGAAGCAATGAAACTGATAACCAAAGAAGTCAAATACAAACAGTTTTACAAATTAAAATCAAGTAAAGATGTGAAATGGCGTTTTGAAGAATTATTTAAGCCAGACTATCAAGAGAACAAGTGGGCAAGGAATTATTTATACGGTTCAGAAATCAATTTTGACTTAGGAACAGCTTCAAAAGTGAATATGATTTTGCACGGTGACGGCTCAACCAACATTTTTGTGAAAGATGGTCTTTTGCCTTTCCGTTTCTATATAAAAGAAACATCACCCAATTATTTAGAAACTGCAAATCCTGAAACGCTTTACAATGACAAAGAAGTAAACGCAAAATTTGATGTAGTTATCAGCAACCCGCCTTTTAGCGTTGATTTAGATACACAAACACAAAGAGAAGTAAAAAACGCATTCGTGTTTGGCGACAAAAAGAATTCTGAAAACTTGTTTATTGAAAGATACTACCAGCTTTTAAAAGAAGGCGGTCGTTTAGGTGTTGTTTTGCCTGAAAGCGTTTTTGATACAACCGAAAACAAATACATTCGCTTATTTCTGTTCAAATATTTCAATGTAAAGGCAATCGTCAGTTTACCGCAGGTAACTTTTGAGCCATATACATCCACCAAAACAAGTTTGTTGTTTGCACAAAAGAAAACCAAAAAACAAGTTGAGCAATGGAACGAGCTTTGGGACAAATACGGCAAGGAATGGGCTAAACTTAAAACTCGTGTAGTTCGCTATCACGACTATTTTGTAAATGAAGCTAAACTAAGCAAAAAATTTGCTTGGGTTAAAGAGCTAACCACAGACCTAAACAAACTTTTGGAAAATGAAGATAAAGAAGCCATTGAAGTAATTAACAAAGAAGATTTAAAGCATATTAAGGAGAACATTAAACGCTTCTTGAAAGATTACATTACACCAGAAGACGAAGAACTTAACCCAAAAGAATTACTAACCAAATACAGCGAAGAAATAGACAGCCTTTCAAAATTTGAAAAGGAAACTAATGTATTCGGCTTTTACAATGCTTGGTGGGTATTTGGAGAAGTAGCCAAAGAAATGGACTATGATATTTTTATGGCAGAAGCTGAAAATGTAGGATACAAACGAACAAAGCGGGGAGAAAATCCAATGCCAAACGACCTATACGATATTGAGTATTCACCGAACAACATAGACACCAAAGGTATTATTGATAGTTACGACTACAACATAAAAATTCTAAAAGAGCAATTGGAAGACCTCAAAACAGAATTAGAAACAGTCAGTAAGAAATTAGATGGTAAAGAAACCGATGCTTTGAAAAAGAAAGCAGAAAAACTGAATACCGATATTGATGCACAAAAAACAAAAATTGAAAATTCAGAAACTGAAAAATCTAAAGTCATTGAGATTTTCAACAAATACTATGAAAACGACAAACTGAAAGCTGAATTTTCTGAAAGAACCGATACGGAACTAATTAGCCATTTCAAAAATGGTGTTCTTTCACGATACAAAAGCGATGATATTGTGCTTCGCACATCTGAATTACTAACCATATTAGACAACATTAGAAAAGACGTGGTATGGGAGTAACTTCAAAAGCCAGTTTCAGCGAGATTTCAAAATCTCATTACTTATTTTCAACTTTCAATTATTTTAGACTAAGGAAGCTAATTGATGAAAAGCCTTACTTTCTTAAAGTTAGACTTGGGGACTTCTTTGAAGTAATATCAGGCTTTGCATTTTCATCAAAGGATTACACAGATGAAGGTGTGTTAGTTTGTCGGATAGGTGATATTTCGAAAACGAATGAATTACTTGTCGGTGAAATGCTAAGACTTCCAGAAGAATACTTTGAGCAATATGAAAAATATAGAGTTCAAAAAGACGATATTCTAATTGGTTTAACAGGTGATGGCAAATATTTTAAAACCTGTTTGGTTGAATTAGATGAACCTGAAATTTTACTTAATCAACGTGTCGGAATATTGCGTTTAAAAAAAGGAGTTTCAGATATAGCTATAAAATTCATTGCACATCTATTCAACATTGATGAAGTTCAAAATCAAATAAGGATAGTTGCAATGGGCAAGACACAAAAGAATGTTAGCCCCTTCGATATTTTAAATGTAAAAATCCCCAATGTTGATTACAGTAAACAAAACGAGCTTTTAGAAAAAATAAAACCTCTTGAATTAGAAATTTCAAATCTTAAAAACTCTAAACTTCAACCTGTAAACATCATAAATCAAGTTTTTGGAGAAGCCTTTGGGTTTAGTGGTGATTTTTATAAGGAATTTGGAAAAGGAATGACCGCAGGTACTCAGCAATCCAATCCCAAAGAAAAATCTATTTACAAAGTTCCTTTTTCGCATATTGCTAAAAGCAATATTGTGCGAGTTTCGAGCCGTTTTCACAACCCTAAAATGCAGTTTCTCAATGAAAGGCTACATTCTAAATCAACGTTAAGGATTAAGAATATTCTTACTGAAAAAGCACATAGAGGAGCAAGCCCGCAATATGATACTGATGGAGAAATCCCTGTAATTAAAACGGCACATTTAAAGAATGGCTATATTGAAGTTTCAGAAGATGAGTTTGTGAATGAAGCTTTTTATAAAAAAAGTATTCGTTCGCAAGTGTTTGAAAATGATGTTTTGATAGCATCTACGGGGAAAGTATCATTAGGCAAGGTAGATATAGTTTTATCAGACCAAAACTTTGTAGTTGATGGGCATATTACTATTTTACGAATAAACCAAGACTTATATAATCCATTATTTTTAACCTATTTTTTGCGCAGTATCTTAGGTACATACCAGATTGAAAGAGATTTTACAGGTGCTACAAACCAAATTGAATTATACACTTCTGAAATAGAAAATTTTGATATTCCAAATTTCACATTAGAGCAACAAGCTGAAATAGTTGAGAAAATTAAATCCCAACTTGACGAGCAAACAATAATTGACAGACTAATAGAAGAAAAACAACAGTCTATAAACAAGATAATTGAAGACGCAATAAAACTAGAACAGAATTAGCCACCAAGTCAACGCACCAAAATAGTAGTAAAATAAACAGACAACAACAACGGACGAAGAATCACCACTGGTAACAGCACATAACCATTGAGCAACTCAAAGGTAATTTTGTAGAAAAATTGGGATAAAACGTGGACTAATGCCGCAGTGAGAAAGATTTTGTTTTTTAATGATAGCACTTTGTGCTTCATATCACGTGCATATATTCAGTAAAACTCATGGAATTTGATAGTCTGGGCATTCTCCTCTTGTACACAAGAACAGTAAAGACTAAAATATTGTTGCATTTATAATCAGTAATTAAAAAATTATGACACCTTTTGTGGTTGCGCCACCGTTCGTTGATATTTGTATAAGGTAATAATAAACCGATTTTACGATGGATACGAGTCTAAACTCCGTGAATCCTATCCGATGCTTCAAGATGGTGTCTGCATCGGTGAAAACTGTACATTTCGTGGAGCTATGTGCTCAGGCGGAGAACCGCTTGGGGTAATTGGAGTCTGTTTGGTAGTCAAATGAATATAAAAGTCGCAGATAAGATGGTCGGTGTTAAATTGCTTTTGTTTGGTGTGGATAGTACATCGGGTAGATTCTTAATAGATAGACGATACAGAAACGATGGATCTAATTGACCCAGTAAGAATTATCACTTTCTATGTGTGAAACATTGTGGCTTTGTCGGTTAATAATACGAAACATAGTTGCTTGCGTTCTGATGTGATATTTGTTAGCTGATGTGAAAGTTCTTGTTGTTATTTTTGTTATCAGATTTTTGTTTTAGATTATACTCAAAAGGTTTATGTGATGAATAATTGGTTTTCTAATCTTAGCGTTGTCAGAAAACTTAATATTGGCTTTGGTGCATTGCTTTTATTTTTAATAGTTATTTCAGGGTATGGAATTTACTCTCAGTTTAGCAATGCCCGCAATAGTCAATTAGTCAATCAGCAAGCCATTGAACCATTGGTCATTATGAGCAAAGTGATTGCCAGATATAAAGATGCCAGAATAGGGTTGCGCGATGGAATCTTTGTCGCACAACTTAATCGTACTGAGGAAACCGAGAATTTTTTTTTGGAAGCAACAAAGGCACTTGCCGATGCCAAGGAATTATCAAAAAAGTATCAATCAACGATAGTGACCGATGAAGGGAGAAGACTGCATGAGGTGTTTGAACAAAGGTTAGATAAACTTACCGCTGTTGCCTTGAAAATAGCTGATGAATCGAAAAAAGGAAATGCGGAGGTAACAGTGAATATGTTGGTAAATCAGTGCTTTAATGCCGGTCATGATGTTGATGTTTCAGCTAATGAGCTTCTGGAGCAAAAAGTGAGAATCTCCAATGAAATAAATGATAAAATACAAAGTGCTGTACAAACAGGGCTTATAATGGCTCTGATATTTTCTATGTTGAGTATAGCGGTTGGAATATTTCTTGGAAATAGGATTGTTGGCAGTATTCGGACTCCGATAGAAATACTGACAGCGGCAACCAATGCTTTAGCGCATGGTGACTTTGATGCACGAGTACGCATTGAGACAAACGAAGAGTTTGGTGTTTTGGCAGGACATTTTAATGTTATGGGTGAAAAACTCCGCATTATGGTGAATGAAATACATGAGAAGATGGAAGAAATAAGCCAATTAGCGAATACAAAAGAATTATTGGAGCATATAAGCGGAATAGCAATGCAAGTGCACGCAGCTACTGAACAAGTAGCAAGTTCAGCCACTCAAATATCTGCAACGACAATGCAGATGAGCCGTACAGTAGAAGATCAATCGGTGCAAGTTAATGGAGTAGCAGCAGCGATGGAAGAGATGACCGCCACAATATCTGATACGACACAACAAATAAGTAAAGCGACCACGATGTCGAATGAAGCGACACATCAAGCAATCCAAGGTGGTCATGTAGTGGAAAATACGATAAACTCGATCAATCGCATTGCCGATGTGGTAATACAATCAGCCGGTTCAGTCGAGCAATTAGGCAAGAACAGCGAACAAATCGGCACGATAATAGAAACGATAGAACAGATAGCCGATCAAACGAATTTATTGGCATTAAATGCAGCGATAGAGGCAGCTCGTGCCGGGGAAGCGGGTCGTGGTTTTGCGGTGGTAGCCGATGAGGTACGTAAATTAGCCGAACAGACACGCCGTGCCACGCAAGAGATAGCCGGAACAATCCGCACTATACAGACACAGACCAAAACAGTAGTAGAAGAGATAAGCGTTGGTAAAAGTGAAGTAGAAAAAACCAAAGTATCCGCTACGCAAACATCAGAAGCTCTTGGCATCATCATAGAGCGTAATCAGTCATTACAAGAAATCATCAATCATATATCCGCAGCAAGTGAAGAACAGACAGCGACGAGTGTCGAAGTTTCATCGAATGTAGAGCATATCTCGTCGGCATTTACCGAGACAGCGGCGGCAGTAAGTCAGGTAGCCCAAACTGCAAACCGTTTAGCAGACTTGACGGAAGAATTACGTAACTTAGCAGGACAATTGGAAGCAGATGATGCACGTACAGCAAACAATTCCGGTGTAAAAGCATTGCAATCGAAGCATCAATACAGATTAAGCTAAACGTTAACCAGATAATTTGGTAATAATAGAGAATCCATTTACTGCATTATGTGGTGAATGGATTTTTTTTTCGATTACTGCACCCATACTGTTTTACTATTTACAAATTCCATTATTCCGAAATGGGATAATTCTCTGCCATAGCCGGATTCTTTAATACCGCCAAAGGGTAATCGTGGGTCGCTTTTGGTAAACGTATTGACAAAACAAGCACCTGATTGAAATAAAGACTCTGCAATATATTTTCCTCTTTCTCTATCTTCGGTGAAAATACCCCCTCCCAATCCAAAGGATGTACTATTTGCAATTTCTATGGCATGGTTTTCATCCTTTGCTCGAATTATTGTAGCAACTGGTCCGAATAATTCTTCATGGTATGCAGGCATATTTTCATTAATCTCTGTTAAGAGCGTCGGGGGATAAAATGCCCCTTTATTTTCGGGAATATATCCGCCAATTATACATTGAGCACCTTGTTGTACGGATTGCTGCACTTGTGTGTGCAGTTCATCGCGTAAATCATGGCGTGCCATCGGTCCGCAATCATATATACCTTCTAATGGATTTCCATAGGTTTTTTGTGATAAGAGTGTTGTACATTTTTCGGTAAAAGTGTCGGCAATTTCCGGTACAACAATAAAGCGTTTTGCTGCAATACAGCTTTGACCTGTATTAATGAGACGCGATTGGACACATTGTTCAACGGCATAATCAATATCTGCATCTGCACAAATAATATAGGCATCGCTGCCACCGAGTTCGAGTACACATTTTTTTATATGTTTTCCCGCAATTTCTCCGATACGTTTTCCGGCTCTTGTGCTGCCTGTGAGTGAGACCGCTGCAATTTCACGCATTCCAATTATTGATTCCGCTGTGGGATGGTCACAAAGCACTACGGCAAAAACATCTTCGGGTAAACCTGCTTCATAAAGACATTGTTCGAGGGCAAGTGCACATCCTGTGACATTAATAGCATGTTTAAGAATAGCAGTATTACCCGCCATTAATGTAGGTGCAAGAAATCTAATGACTTGCCATAATGGGAAATTCCAGGGCATAATTGCAAAAATTGTTCCCAAGGGATTACATACCACACCTGAATAATATGCTTCGGTTGGTATAGATTGTGGCTGTAAAAAACTCTCGGCATTTTTTGCATAATATTCACATGTTGCCGCGCATTTTTCTACTTCGGCAATACCTTGTAAAAGAGGTTTCCCCATTTCTATTGCCATAAGCCGGGAAAAATGTTCTTTTTTTTCTCGTAATAATTGGGCTACAGAATAGAATATAGCTGAACGTTCAGAAAAATTCGTTTTTTTCCATTTCACAAAACCTTTATTAATTGAGAAAATCTTTTCCTTACTATCGTGCAGTGAATAATAAGAATACTCTTCAATTACCTGATTGGTCGAAGGGTTAAGAGTCGAAAACTTCATTGTGGCTTCTCCTTGTGAAAGTACTGTTAGAAAGCGTGACCAAGTGCAATATGAATTTGTAGTTGATTAAAGGGTGAGCGGCGTGTGATAAATTCACGATCTAAAGACAGAGGATCATATAAAGGGATAGCAAAATCCACCCTAAATGGTCCGACAGGCGTTTCATATCGGTATCCCGCACCAATACCTACAGCCATTGATTTTATCATGTTTTCAAGTGAAAAAGACACAGTATCATTTGATGCATAAAATCTATTAAAAGCATTGCCCCAATCAAGAAAAAAGCCGAACCCTGATTTTTCAATTTGATCACCAATAAATTCATTAGCCCATGATGGTTTTGATAATCCCCAACGATATTCGAAACTTCCTTCAATAATTGAGCGATTTCCAATAACGGTATTCGCAGTCAGAGAACCATTACCTGTGGAAGCCGTAAGTGGATCATAGAGTGCACGTGCAGGATATGCACGAACACTATTGCTTCCGCCTGCAAAAAAATGTCGCTCAAATGGAACATAATCACCAGCGGGATTGGCAACAAATGTGTGTCCTGCTCGAAATTTTGTTGCGAATATTTGTTTTTTACCTACTGTTGAATATGTCGTCCATAAAAACTGTAAACGATTAAACGCAGAAACAACATCAACACCGAGAACACTGCGTAAAGCGATTTCAGCGGAAACTGTTGCCAGATATCCTTTCGTGGGTGAGAAAATATTATCACGATCATCACCGGAAATACCAAAACCAATGATAAATGATGATAGAGGTATTGTCCGATTTTCTATAGAATTAATAGCACCAAAAGGCATAATTTCATTTGCTAAACGTGCCTGATTTGACAGAATTTGATTAAATCTTTCCTCCGTGTCTGCATTGGTAAGTGCTTCACCTAATTGTTCTTGAAGTACCGTATTTGCATTTTCAAAACCTGCTATTGCGGAGGCATCGGTGAATATATCAAAATATGCGGCATTAAAAAATGTGTGTTTGGGTAATTGTACCGGAAATGCTAAGCGCAATGATGTGGATCGTAATCTCATGGAAGGACTTGTAAATTCATCCGTTATGACAATACGAACATCTCGGTCTGAATATAGTAATTGAGCCGATGCTCCCATACGCGCACGGTCAATTGAAAATAAAAGGGGTTGTGAAAAATTGATACCGGCTTGAATTTCACTGTTGAGCCAATTAAAAAATTGTCCGGGTATTTGTATTTGAAAATCTTGTAACATATAGCGCACAAAAAGATTGAGTGATTGTGCTGCTCCGCCCAAATTACGATGGAGAAATGATGCTTCAATACCAAGATTAAAGAAATTATCCACAGCCAAACGATTTGCAAGTGGCGATACGCTTAATTCACGCGCTTGTCTGTATGGCAGAAAAACACGTAAAGGAATTGTGCTGTCATTACCCATTTTACCCAAACCGACTGTATCAATACTGGGGCGTTCAAATAGGCCTAATTGTAATAAACTATTAAGCGAATTTTGAATTGTTGTCCTACTGTAATAGTCACCCGGTTGAATGTCTAACATTTTCAGAATAAGATTATTAGCGACCGGGTTTTGTTCCCGATAATCATGTTGAATGATAATATCACTGATTTTCAACTGATTACCAATCACAAAATAGACTGTTATACTGTCGGTGTTTCTTGCGGATATTTCTGTGACTGTGGGTAATACACTGTCATAACCTACTGTATAATATCCTTCATTACTTAAAAGATTGACTACTTTATCAATATCAGATTTAATTTGTGCTTCATCAAAAGGTGAATCTCTCTTTACAGTACGAATTTTTTCTATTTTCTCCTTTAATTGTTGTGTTATTCTTTCTAAACCTTTATAAACGACGGTATCAACGGTATTACGGATTCCTTCATTAATATCGAATCGCAGTGTATTTGTTTGAGAAAGTGAATCCTGAAAAAAACTATACTGTATAGTAGCGCGATGGAATCCAAACTGATTATATAATTCGAGTATTGTTGCAGAATCATCAGCTGCAATTGCCGGATTGTAATAACGAATTTCACTTTCTTGATACGATTTTACTACCCCTTGTAAATGATCCGTAAATGCTTTTGGTGTATAAGGATTCTTGAGTGATTCTTTGCGCAATCTTGTGAAAAATATCAGTCCGGGACTGAAATTACTTGTCCTAAGCGATAAAATTTCCAATAATTGCGATGAAGTAAAAAAAGTATTTCCCGTAAAAATAATATTATTAAGCTCACTTGGAGTATTGTCTTGAATATCTGTGATTAAACCTGTTTCTTGAGATTTCATTTCAGTAATGATACAACCACACATAATGAATACACAGCACAATATTGTCCATGCATAATTACCCAATAAATTCAATATTGGCATTATGCTTTGTCGGCTATGTAACTGTATCTGCTTATATATCATTATCAATAGGACATTGTGTGATTATTGTTGTTTTGCATCAAATCGGACTTTTACGGTTACTTCTTTATCTTCTCTCGGACCACGCAATACAGTAATCATTGCTTCATCGCCTGCTTTAAATTTACCGAGAGCATAGGTGTAGTCATAAATATTTTTTATTGTTGTTTCACCGAGTTTAATTATAATATCATCTGTTTGGATTCCGGCTTTAGCAGCAGCGCTGTTTTCACGGACACCTGTAATTTTTAATCCTTTTGGATTGTTGGAATAATCGGGAATGACACCTAATGTGACGCTGAATTTCATTGGTCTTGAAGCATCGGCACTTTGTTTTACTTTCACAAAATCGGGCAAGGTGTTCATAGATGCAATAGACATAATGACATTGCCGACAAAATCAATGATGCGTGCTTCTCCTGTATAGTTAATTTTATCCCATGTGTCTGTCGGGCGATGATAATCGCTGTGAAGTCCCGTGAAGAAGAAGAGTACGGGGCGATCCTGTCCATAAAAGGAGGAATGGTCACTTGGACCGAAACCATCTTCAGATTTTGACAATTCGAATTGATGCAGTTTTGCCAAAGAGTCAATCCAGCCATTCCATTTGGATGATGAACCTGTGCCATGAACATTAAGTTTATTGTCTTTGAGCCGTCCGACCATATCAAGATTTATCATTGCTGCAATTTTTGTATTGGGTACATGCGGATTTTTGACATAATGAGCCGAGCCGAGCAGCCCCATTTCTTCACCGGAAAATGCCATCACAATGACGGGACGTTCCAGAGGTTGTTTTGCCAGTCGTGCAGCAATTTCCATTATCGCTGCTGTCCCTGAAGCATTGTCGTCTGCTCCATAGTGTGGCAATTGTTTTTTTCCTGCATAAAGTGAACCATATTCACCCATACCAAGATGGTCATAATGTGCGCCAATGGCAATATATTCTTCGGCGCGAGCAGGGTTTGTACCGCGTATAACTCCTATAATATTTGCAGTCTCCGATAACTGTCGCTCAAGCCCGATTGTTAATTCTGTCGAAACATTCGGTAAGATAAAACTACTTGGCTTTTGTGTAGCAACTATGTCTTTTTCAGCAAAGGGCATTTTGCGTTCACGAGGGAATATTTTATCTATGATAGTTCGAGTGCAGTGGATAGCCATAATCCCCGATGTACCCATAGCCGTTTCATATTTAAGAGGCATGAGTTGGTCGGCTGAATCACTTGGCTGACTGACAAAGATAATCGCCGCCGCTCCTTTATCGCGCGCAACCGTGACTTTAGTTCGTAGGGAAGCGTGTTCGGCAAATTTGCTGTGAGGATCAACTTTCTTTTCAGGGGTTCCTCGGATAATAACCAGAATTTTTCCTTTGACATCAATTCCCGCATAATCATCATAGCCGGCAGCCGGATTGGAGATACCATAGCCAACAAATGCAATCTCACCGCTTACGGTGCCATTGTCACTAAATGCTAATGGTGTATAGTCCGTTCCTGTTTTCCATGACATTGCTACAGGCTTGACACTCTCAGGTGCGACACCTTGAGGGATTACTTTCACGAAAAATTTTGCTTTGGTTTCGGGCTTGATGCTATAACCTGTGGGAACGGTGAATTTTTGGAAGTAATCATCGGCTAAGGGAGGAATACCATTCGCTTTGAAAAAATCGGCTATATACTTACCTGCAAGGCGATTACCTTCTGTTCCCGATCCTCTGCCTTGTAATTCATCGGAAGCGAGGTACTTCACGTGATTACGTATATTGTTCACAAGAATTGAGTCAAGAGATTGTGCGGTAAATGGCGCGACCCATAGCAACAGAACTACTGCTGCCATAACTGATGTTCCGAATCGTTTCATAAGTTAGTGAAAGTATGTTGAGAGTAAAAGTTTCCTTAAAATTGTTCACAAAAATACTTTGTCTTGCCTTTCAAAGAGTATATTTGTTTGTGAAAAAGCATGAAGGTATGGGATAAATCCCTCAATGAAAAAGATTTCACAGAAAATAGATGATTGTGTTCATCGAATAGGTTTTAGTTTGCATCACTTCAAAACTGCAAGAAAACATTTTCTTCCATTTTTTATACTATGCTCTTTCCAAAATTTACTTAAAAGCATCATGCTCAAGTACTCTGAATGAGGGAGGGGATAAGCGTTTTTCATAGTCAAAATATACACAAGATACTACTATAATGCTATGAAGTGGCATGAGTAAAACGGGGAAAAAATGAAGCGAAAATGAAGCATGAATACGTAAAAGTTTGTGTAAGAACAGATATTACCATAAATTGCGTAGCCGTCACAGTTATTGAGTGAGTGACGGTACACTGTTTCACCTTATTTATCAAGGAGTTATACATGAAAGCAGTAAAAATGTTTGCCGCAGCGGCACTCTGCCTCGGTATTGCTATTGCTCCCGCTCGCGCTTGCGACGGTGCAAAAGCAAAAGCAGCTTGCTCGAAAGAGATGAAAGCAGCTTGTGCAAAAACTGAGTCTGCCAGCAAAGCATCATGTTGCTCAAAAGCATCTTCCACAAAAGCGGCAGATGCTAAGACAACAAAAACCGATGCAGATGCAAAAACTGCATCAGCAGAAGCAGCACCGAAAAAATAATTTTCGGTTAAGCGTAGAACCTCGCTTCGTGCAATTCATTGAGGCGAGGTTTTACTTTCTTGTTTTCTTTATGATAAAGTAGGGTTAAACCAACCCAAAATTCAAAGTTTTTACTTTGAGTACTCAATTAAAGGATAACGGTGTCTGTATCCTTTTCGTTATGATATATACATACTAAAAAATAGGAGAGCATTTATGTCAGGTGGCGGAGCAGGGAAGGTTTACTTCGTATTGTACCTTGCGGTTATTTTAGAGCTGCTGATTATCATCGTGGAACGTGATGAGGCGGAAGAACACTTGGTCAAAAGACAAAAAGAGTCAATGAAAATTGTTGAGAGTATTCTCTCGCAACTTCAGACAGGTGCCGGTTCCGAGGGTATCAATACTCGTCCGCAGGATGAGATTGTCCTTACGGAAAAATTACCTCAAGATCAGCAAAAGAACTTCAAAAAGTTTCGTACTTACTTTATTGAAGTGGGTGTGACCGATGTTGTCGGTTCCGAAAAATTAGATGGTCTTGAGCCAAAGGAACTCAAAGAACGTCAAGCTGTTCTTAAAAAGCTTGCCAATGTGGAAGAGTTACAGTATGAAATTTATTATAATTCCAGCAAAGAGGTTGATGTGCCTTCTACTCCTTCGGACTCATCATTCCGCCGTGTTGATCTCAATCCTACTGTTGGAGCTGAGGTGCGCGATGCGAATATTCCGGAAGCACCACCATGGACATTGCAGGCTTCAAGCCGTATTGAATTGAACTTAGCTGATATGCAAGATTATCGCAATCCTGTCTATAAAAATTCTTCCATTGCTGCCGGTGATATCAATCGCTATGCGCCAAGTGAAGCTGTTTCTGCCAATACAATCTTCCAATATTCACCGGAGAGAACAGAAAATATTCGCCTCCGTAATAATGGTAAATTAGCAAAACGTGCCTTTGTTGTTAATTTCCAACCACCTTCTCAGCCCGGTTGGTATAAATTGCGCTTTTTCTCTCGTACAAACCGTATTCTTGGTATTGCGGGTGATCAGAATATGTCAGAACTGAATGAAGAAGCAAAGGTCAATATCGGTACCGTGCAGTTGAAAATCAAAGATTTACAGTTAGTGAAAAAAGAATTAGGTCGCCAATTGGAAGAATTGAAATTACCCGATGCTGATGGTTTAGCAACCGGTACTATAGAACCTGATGACTTTATGAATCGCATTAATGCAGCCAAAGATAATATCAAGGATGACACTGAAATGCGCTCTAAAATTGATTTGTACAGCTATATAGCGCGCCTTCTTGCGCCGGGCAAATCGGGTTCCTTCGAGCAAAATAAAGGAAGTATTGAAATTGATATTCGTGTGAATCAACCGGATGTTCCAATCGGTAAAGCTATTATTTCCGACTTACCGCAAACTGTGCGTGTGTTCGACAAACTCTCCAAAGTCGAGATTCCATTTAAAGTATCACCGGCTAATGGACGTACTGAAATTGCTCAGAATCCGGGAGGTGCTTCTGTTCAAGATGGAGCCGGTATGGCAAGTGGCGGTGATGAATATCGTCAAGTTCCCAAGAAAATTGTTCTTCCTATTTCTGGTAATTTAGCTCCGCGCGCAGAGCCATATATCATTGAAGTAAAACATCGCAACAGTGCGAATAAAGAAAATGAAGAACCCGCAGTGTGTTCTGTCTATGTGTATAAATCCGAATTGAGCAATGCAGAACAAATTACTAGCGCTTTAGAAGCCGGCTGGGGAGATAATATTGAGTTTACGGCAGAAGCAGCATCAGGCAATGCCATTAAATCGCAGGAATTTCTTATCAATATTACTATGGGTGGCAGTCAAAAACCAACCATGAGAAAATTAGCAATTCTACCTGCTGATAATATTATTATTCCGCAAGGTGTGGATAAAGTTTCTTGCCAAATCGGTTGGGAAGACCCTTATACAAAAGAAGTTGTTACACTATACTCCGGCGAAGGTGAAGCATCCTTAAAACGTCCTTCCGTTATCTTAACCAGCGTACGGGTTTCTCCAATACAAGATCAGCAAACAGGAGAATTTACTATAGAGGGTATTCAAGTAAAAGCACCAAGTATTGGCAATGATGAACGTGCTGATGTTGGAAGTGTAAATATTGAAGCTTCCGGACAAGTACGCGATATCGTGTCAAATGAAAATTATCGTGTGGTAGTTGTGGGTAAACCAACGAAGGTCAATGCGAATGAATATCGTGTGACATTAAAACTTACGGGCGGTAAATTCCCATTGAAAAAAGGTCAAGTAAAAGGTTCTGTGGACATTGTTGTGTCAGCAACGGCAACATCCGGTGGTTCCACATCGAAACCTCGTCAAGCGCGTCAAAAAATTAGTGTGAACAATTAATCGCAAATGGAGATAAACACATGCTTAAAACAAAAGCACATATTTCAGTACTCGGATTAGCACTTTTTTCCTGTATGTTTTGGGGTACTTCCTCAGTATATGCTCAAAAAACAACAGAAATAACTGCAATTCTTAATAAATTTAAGAATTATCGTTATTCCAATATTTCTATTTTCAGCTTCCGTGAAGATGATGGCTCCATTCAAGGTTTGAATATGTTGCTCGGTCCGCCCGAACCGACTTTGACGGATATCGCTAAAGCTGCAAAGAAAAAAGATGAAGTGGAATCCTATGTCCTTGACCCAAACAGCTTGGAGGAAAAAGAATGGAAAAAAATTATAGCTGACCCAAGTAATAAAGCGTACTATAAGTATTATTCCGAAAAAGTAGAATGGGAACGTAAGCAATTTAAAAAAGCATTTATCGTGACCGATCGTTACAAACGCGGTGAGCCGTTTAAAGTATTTGCTTTATTGACACAAAAAACAACAGAGAGTTTTTATGGCTTAGAGCAGGACTTAGATCCGCCAAGTGAGATTTATTTGGAAAATGCTCTTGTAAAAACAGCAGCTCCTTCGGGTTCATCGGCTGCCACTCTCTATGATTATTGTAAAAATCAAGTTATTCAGGAAAATGTGGTGAATGTGACTTCTGAAGCGCAAGGACTTGATGGCAGTACAGCACTTATTCGTAAACGCTATGGTGTCACAAATCTCGTTGATGAAGATAATATTCAGCAATATTTGCGTATTTCCGAAGGTCAGCCGCAAGATTATCGCGCAGGTGGCGATGAATTAACCATCGGTCTTGTTGATCTTATTCGTTTCCGTCATTATGAGATGATGCGTGATCCGGCAACCGGAGAAGTTATTGACTCGACCTATAATAAATCATTACCGAAATATGGTGTTGAATTAAAATATGGTCTTGATGAAATTAATTATCCTTCATTATGGAGTGAGCGCATGACCATGAGTGTTATGTGGCAATCTTATAAAATGGGTATTGTTCTTCCGACAAATGGTTGGTCTGCATTAACGACTGATGTGTTCAATATTGACAGACGTTTAACAAATGCCGGTTTTGGTGCTTATGCGGGCTTTAATTTCCCTATGAAAATAGTTAATCAAAGCGGAGTGTTCGATTTAAGCACAAGTTATGTGTTTGGTGATGCGGATTTCCGTCCGGCTCCGGGTACAAGAAATGAGTTTAATACTACCGGAACAGCATTTTTACCTCGTTTCCATTTACAAGGTCATTACAGTTTTGCTATCAATGTTGATGAAAACAGTTTCTTCCGTTTCAAACTTGGCGGTACATTTTATTCTATGGAAAATTGGGTGAAAGAAGCAAGAGAAAACAGAGAGACAGGCATAGTTGATACGGTTGTGGTACAAAATAAATTTGATCCGGATGAACAAATTGGCGGTATATCGGGAAAAGTCGAATATATGGCATTAAGCAATACCGTACCTTGGGGTGCAGGAGTACAATTCTTTGATGGTACAATTTTGACAAATGCTTGGTTGCAAGTGCCATTCAATAATCAATTCTCCGTGAAAGGCGAAGCACGTATGTTCAGAACGGTATCGCGTGATCCTAAACCTTGGGAACAAGCAAGTCTGTTTTTCCCGAATCTTCAATTTATTGTTACTTTCTGATAACTATATTAACGGAACACATAACTCTCATCTTATCTAACAAGAGCTATACTATGATCAACAAAGTACGATTTATATTTTTAACATGTATGACACTCTGTGCTCTCGGTGGTGTCGCTCAAGCACAAAGCACATCCGATGATTCGATATTGGTTGCCCTTAAAACGGTTGACCCCGAATTATTGCCGTATTTTCCTCGATGGATAATTACGGAGCCGAATTTACAATTACAGATTTATCAGATTTTTATCTTAGACGGACGCGATAAACGTAATTTGGATATGAATGATATTGTCGTGACTTGTGCTCCGATTAAAGATCCTGCCAATCCTGTCTATAATATTCTGTTGATCGAATGTGGCAAAGAAAAAATGGTATCGTCGGAAATTGATGCTAAAATGCGTAAGCTCAGTTATAAAATTGCTGATCCGAAGCGTCCTTATGCATTCCGTGATATTCCACCTTCAACGCCGCCAAGTTCTGCGGTTTCCGATGCAATTCTCGATTATATGAATACGCCAACGAATGTGACTCATGCATTTTCGGCATCATTGTTCGAGCAAACACTTAAACTTGGCAAAACAGATTTCTGGTTGCATTCTATGGTCGGCACAGAAGGTTCCGGTTATACATTTCTTGCTCCCGGCGAAGCCAAAGTATTATTACGCCGCCCGCTCTATATCAATAATGATCCGGAAACACGTCCTGCCATTCCTAATTTAATCAATTTCCATATTGGTTTCGGCTATCGTTTAACAGATACCTCTAATGGTTTGCTTTCTTTTATTCCCGAGCGTCGCTTAAATGCAGGTCGAGGTGGTAAAGGAATTTTTGGTTTTGATTTACATGCACCATTCCATCCGCAAGTCGGGGTTTCTTTCCATCTTGAAGTACCTATGGCGGGTGTGGATAGCACAAAAACTATAGATGCGCCGACTTATTCTGTATATCGTCGCACGGGATTAGATGGACGTGAAATGACAATTGCTCCATTAATTCGTACAACCGGCTACGCTGCTGTATTCTACAATTGGTGGGTTGATCCCGAAGTACCGGAGAACTTTTTCCGTTTCGATTTGGGTTTAAGCTATACGGATATACGCGAAACAGAAGTAGTGAACAATAATGGTAATGTTTTTCTAAGAGGCGATAATAATAATGGCATAGGTCTATTCCATCCGACCGAGTTTTCGGATTGGATTTATGCAAAAATCGAGTATCGTAATCAGAAAAATTTTCCATTCGGTATCAGTATGCAATATTCCAATAATTATTTATTGTCACGAGTGTATGTGCCATTATTGGGCGATTGGTTATATCTTGATGCACGCTACGCTTACTCGACAATATCTGCTGAAAGAGCAAGACCATTCGATGTTTCGACATTTATGTTGTCGCCTGTATTGCGCTTCAATTTCTAAATTTTGTTAGTATGAAGTCACAACCCCCAATGAAGGCGGCGTGCCTTGCAAAGGGGGTTTTTTATTATGAAATGTTTAATCCTGCGATATAATACGTATATGATTTTTCACCGATATTTTCATTGTATAAAGAATGTGTTTTCTACATTACGAAAATATGTACAGCAACACTTACTGTGCACGGTGCATTTTTCATCTATAATACTTATTGGTATGTTCTGTTGTACGGTATCGGCGCGATCACATTCTTTGTCCGATGATTCTACCTCAAAAGCAAAGGAGTTACGAGAAACGGCATCGGTAAAAACCTCAGTTGCAGCAATAAAAATGACGGTGCAAAATGTGGATGTGACACGTTTTCCGGAAGTACGCCTTATTGTTGATGCCTTCAGTGCCGATGGTGTACCTCTCGATACTCTCACCATTAAAGACATAAAAGTTGTTGAAAATGGTGTAGAAAAAAAAGTACTTTCCATAGATAAAATTTCTGTTAAGGAAAGAATTCCCGTTGATTTTATTTTTGTCATTGATGTGACAGGTACTATGCAAGCACATATTAACGGTGTAAAGTCGAATGTCGAAAAATTTGTTGAATCTTTAGTCAGTCGAGGAATTGATTATCGTTTAGGATTAGTGCTATTTTCTGATTTTGTAGAAAAAACGTATCAGCCGACGACAGATGTGAAAGAGTTTTTACGTTGGCTATCAACAGTATGGGCAAGCGGTGGATTCGATGAAAAAGAAAATGCACTTGAGGCACTTGCCGAAACAAAAATCATGAAATGGAGACCACCGGCAAATCGAGTGGCTTTGATGATTACGGATGCGCCTTACCATCAACGCGGTGAAGGTGGTAATGGGCGTACAAAATACACGACACAATCAATAATTGATACTTTGAGAGCAAATTCAGTACGTACTTTTTGTATAGCTCCTCCTATTATTAAAGAATATAAGACACTTGCTGATGGTACTAATGGTATTGTCTTCGACATTGCTAAACCATTTGCAACAATTTTAGATCAATATTCGACACAATTAACAAATTTATATGCTGTGACATATCGAACTGATCAGGCAGCAATTCCAGATTCATTAAATGTCGGTATTCTTGATCAAAATAATCGTGAAATTATCCGTAAAATTATTCCTGTTGTAGAAATAGGACGAAAATTAATTATTGAGAATTTATTGTTTCCTACAGGAAGCTTTGCCTTACCCGATTCTGTGTATGAATTGGAAGTTATCAGAGAATTTCTTACCAATAAACCCAAAGTGAAAATTCTTATTGAAGGGCACACCGATTCGCGGGGCAGCAAAAAAGGAAATTTACTCCTTTCCGAACGCCGTGCTAATGCTGTTCGTGAGTATCTTCTCCGCAAAAAAATTCGTCCGGAACGTATTACAATAAAAGGATTGGGCGATACACGTCCCATTGCTACTAATGACACAGATTTCGGCAGAAAAATCAATCGTAGAACAGAAATTGTCATCATTGAAAAATAAAAGTACTTCCTCTTCATCGTTGATGTTGTTATGCGTATAATCACCGGACAATGGAAAGGCAAAATACTGCAATCAGATGTGCCTGATGAAGTGCGACCAACAACGGATAGAGTGCGCGAAACAATGTTTTCTATTCTTGATAATTATATTGAACTTGAAAATACAAAAGTTGCTGATATTTGTGCAGGAACAGGTGCTTTGGGATTTGAGTGTCTAAGCCGTTCAGCTCAGCATTGTACTTTTTTTGAGAAAAGCCGTAAAGTAGAAAAAATACTCTGTGCAAATGCAGAATTTTTCGGTGCGACTTCGGATATGTTTACTGTTATACAAGGTGATATTCGTACCACAATGCCTATATACGGCGGACATAGATTTGATGTAATATTTACTGATCCACCATATCATGAGGTGTTTATTAACCCGATGATGCGTATGATTGCAAAAAGGAAAATGTTGTGTCATAATGGTGTTTTTGTTGCTGAGCATGCTACACGAGAAGTAATTATGGGATATTCAGATGAATGGCATTTCTTGACACAACGTATTATAGGCGATACTGTTATTGACTTTTTTCAATTTCATTCAATATTAGACTAAATATTTTATGGCACATATTGATTATGTATTTGTGGGGCTTGGCAATCCGGGTTATGAATATGCGAACACACGTCATAATATCGGCTGGATGGTATTAGAGGAATTTGCAAAAAATAAAAAAGCAGAATTTGTGCAAGGTGGTGGCGCATGGCGGGAAGCTTTATGTACGTATGCAGGAAAAAAAATACTTCTTATTGAGCCATTGACATATATGAATCTTTCGGGCACAGCCGTAAAAAAAGTGCTACGCCAATTTTCTGTTTCTCCGTCACATTGTATTGCTATTGTTGATGAATATAATTTCCCTGTGGGACGTTTGCATCTTAAACAAGGTGGTTCGGATGGCGGTCATAATGGTATTACCTCATTAATAGAAGAATTGCAAACCCCGAATTTCTGGCGCTTGCGCTGTGGTATTGCCAAAAATTTTGAAGCCGGTGGCATGGCAGATTATGTTCTCTCGCCTTTTAATGCTCATGAAAAAGAACAATCCGACGCAATGATTATCAAAGCTGTTAAAGCGATGGAGAATATCATTCGTTCGGGAACACAAAGAGCAATGCAGATGGTTAATTCCGAAAAAATCGAAGAAAAAAACTGACAGTTGAAATTTCTCACTCTGTTTTTTGTGAAAATATGACAAGATCTGACTACACTTTGTATCAGAAATTTATCAATCACAGATAATGTGTATAAAATTCCTCTTACATTTATTCTGTGTAAAATTATGGCATAGGGCTTAGTATGTATATGTTGGTAGATCTATGAATTCTTTGGTGTGATGTCATATCATGTCTTTTTCATGCTCATAAAGTGAAGCACCTTATACAGTTTTTGAAGTGGATGACAATATATGTTGTCGCCCTTGTTTACAAAAGGATGGCAGAGTTCCACCGGAGATAGAGTCGGTTTGCCAACTCTTTTATGGAGGTATGATTGACCTTAGTAGGATGTTTTGCAGAGAAAGTTTGGTCAATACGTTAAGATTGTGTATTTTTGCAACTCTTTTGGCTAAAATACACTTAAATAGATAGGAAAGATTATGTTTGCAGTAGTTGAAATCGCTGCGCAGCAGTTTACAGTACGCCCGAACGATGTTCTTGTGGTGCCATTATTGGATGGCGAAGCAGGAAGCAATGTTCAGTTTACAACAATTCTTGCCGGAGGCGATGAAAATGCTCCGACAGTAGGCGCTCCGACACTTAGCGGTTCGGTAAGTGCAACCATCCTTGAGCATGGCAAAGGCGATAAAGTTCTTGTATTCAAGAAAAAGCGTCGTAAAGGTTACCGTAAACTCAACGGTCATCGCCAGCAATATACTAAAATTGAGATTAAAAGTATTTCGCTTTAATACGAATAGTTTAAAAGAATATATAAATTTGGAGAATAGACATGGCACACAAAAAGGGTGGCGGATCTACAAAAAACGGTCGTGATTCCAATGCGCAGAGACGTGGTATTAAGCGTTTTGGCGGTGAAGCAGTTCGCGCCGGCAATATTTTGGTTCGTCAATGCGGCACTCGCTATCATGCGGGAGAAAATGTAGGACTCGGAAAAGACTACACATTGTTTTCCTTAGTGGACGGTGTAGTGAAATTCGAGCGTAAAGACAAAACACGCTTGAAAGTATCTGTTTATCCTGCTGCTTAAACTGATACAATGAAAATTTTTATGACATTACGCCTCTTGCATGTTTACGCAATGAGGCGTTTGTTTTTTCTAACAACAACCACATTATAGTACAAAGGAGTTTTTCACATGAAAATGACTGTCATCGGTGCCGGCAATGTTGGAGCAACAACGGCACAACGTATCGCAGATAAAGAACTTGCACACGAAGTAGTTCTCGTGGATATTGCAGAAGGTATTCCACAAGGTAAAGGACTCGATATGTTTGAATCCATGCCCGTGGAAGCATCTGATTCACGTATTATCGGAACGAATACCTATGAAGAAACTGCTGGTTCAGATTTCGTTATTATTACTGCCGGACTAGCTCGCAAACCCGGTATGAGTCGTGATGATTTATTGGCAGCAAATGCAAAAATTGTGGGTTCATGTGCTGAAAATGCTTTCAAATATTCACCCAATGCTTTTTATATTATTGTGTCTAATCCTTTAGATGTAATGACATACGTGACATTGCAAAAAACAGGTTTACCACGTAATAAAGTTCTTGGTATGGCTGGCGTACTCGATACGGCGCGTTACCGCACATTTATCGCCATGGAACTCAATGTATCCGTAGAAGATATCCAAGCATTCGTCTTGGGTGGGCATGGTGATACAATGGTTCCTTTACCACGTTACACTACTGTTGCCGGCGTTCCCATCAGTGAATTAATACCCCAAGATCGTATTGATGCTATACTTCATCGCACACGCAATGGCGGCATCGAAATTGTTAATCACTTAAAAACAGGATCAGCATATTATGCTCCGTCAGCATCTGCAGTACAAATGGTAGAATGTATTGTGAAAGATAAACGCCGTATCTTACCCTGTGCTGTTATGCTCAAAGGTGAATATGGTTTGAATGACATTGTTGTCGGCGTGCCGATTAAAGTTGGCAAAAACGGTATGGAAGAAATTTTCCAAATCGAATTGAGTGAAGCTGAGCAAGCTGAACTTAATAAATCAGCTGAAGATGTAAAAGTAAATATGGACAAACTTGCTTCTATGCAATACTAAGATGTGACACATCACGTCAGTTGATGTATAGACGCTGTATAATAAACTAATCTTCTCCTGTGTCGGAAATATATGATGCGGGAGAAGATTCTTATTTTCACAAAAGAGAGAAAACAACACATATTTCTTTATGAAATTCGGTAATGGTTATATTCTCATTAACATCATGACTTGCCTATAGTTAGTTTTTTCGTTTTTTTTAGTATCGTCAGCTTATATCAATGCAAGAACTGTGATGGGTTCTTCTTTGCTTGGCTTACGGTGTGTTATGTTCTCATTTAATAGATAGGTACAAAAACTATGAAACAGCTATGGTCGGAGCAGCAATCTGAACAAGATTTGATGCGCAATCGTGAACTTATTTCTATGGGAAAAATGCCAAGACATTGCGCCATCATTATGGATGGTAATGGCAGATGGGCTCAAGAACGTTCTAAGCCACGAGTCGCAGGGCATGAAGAGGGAATAGAAAGTGTTCGTGATATTGTTAAAGTTTCATCACAATTAGACATAAAGTACTTGACGCTTTATGCGTTTTCCATGGAAAATTGGAAAAGACCGCAGCCGGAGGTGAATGTTCTGATGGTGCTATTAGAACGCTATCTTCGTCAAGAAATCCAAGAACTTCATGATAATAATGTCCGTTTGAATGCTATCGGTAAACTTAATGCCTTACCAAAGAAAGTGAATACTCTCTTACATGAAGCAATGGAAAAAACCAAGAACAATACAGGACTTTTTTTGACATTGGCTTTAAGTTATAGTGGCAGATGGGATGTGAACCGAGCTGTACAATTGATAGCTCACGATGTACGAAGAGGCAAGTTGTCACCTGAAGATATAACCGAAGAGCATTTTGCCACATATTTGCAGACCCATACCATGCCTGATCCGGATTTGGTGATTCGCACCAGCGGTGAAATGCGATTAAGTAACTTTTTACTGTGGGAAACTGCATATTCTGAGATTTATGTAACAGAATGTATGTGGCCTGATTTTCGCCGTAATGCCTATTATGAAGCTCTACGCGATTATATGACACGTGAAAGACGTTTCGGTAAAACATCTGCGCAAATTCATAATGAATCATCAAAGTCAGTTTTTCAAAAGGTTATGGATGCTTTTCATCCATTGTCATAAATTCATGAATATGCTTCGTCACCATACATCGGAAGTTTTCAGGGTGCTGCTTGTCATTGGCTGTTTGTCTATGGCATTGTTCTCCGCTTCCGCACAATCACAACCCAAATCCTATATTATCGCCGGTATTACCGTGGAAGGTAATCGTTTTGCAGATGAGCAAACAATTATTGCTATTTCCGGTTTGCAGGTCGGCGCCGAGATCAAAATACCCGGAGCGCAACAACAAGAAGCATTGCGCAGTCTGTGGGCACGTAATCAATTTTCCGATGTGGATATTGTGATAGAAAAAACAACAGCTCTCGGTATATTTTTGGTCATCAAAGTCAAAGAATATCCACGTCTGAGCTGGATTGAAATTAATGGTAATGATGAACTCTCCGTTGATGATATTCGTAAAACTATCCAAAAAAGTCGAGGCGATGTCATGTCACCCTATGATGTGTATCGTGTCAAAAAAGATTTGAAAAAAGCCTATGAAAAAGAGGGAGTTCTTTATCCTGTTATAGAAACCGAAACCGTCAATGCAGGCGATACTTCCGGCTATATCAAACTCATTGTCAATATTAAAGAAGGTGCTGATTTCAAGGTAAAAGCTGTGACTGTGCGAGGTAATTCTGTTCTTTCTGAAAGTGATATTACCGGTGCATTGGAAAATACTCATGCAAGCCCTTGGTGGAAGTTCTGGACATCAGATACGTACGAAGAGATTAAATATAAAGATGATAAGCAGAAATTAATGGAGTATTTCCGTACTAAAGGTTTTTTAGATGCGGAAATTATTCGTGATACAGTAATTTTGGTACCCGAAAAAGAAGCTGCATATATAGAACTTGATATTTACGAAGGTAATAAATACTATGTACGAAATATTGTCGTTGAGGGAAATACTGTGTTTCCTTCAGAACCGATACTTCGACGAATCAATGTCAATAAAGGTGATGTCTATGATGAACCATTTATGCAGAAGCAATTAACGGTAAATGAAGATCAAACCGATGCTGCTTCTCTCTATATGGATAATGGCTACTTGGGCGCACAATTAATAAAAGAAGAAAAGAAAGTCGGTAAAGATTCTATTGACATAAGTATTAAAGTCTTTGAAAATGAACGTTATACAATTCGCAGAGTGGAAATTGTCGGTAATACAAAAACGAAAGACAAAGTTATTCGCCGCGAATTATTTACACGTCCCGGTGATTATTTTAATCGCAGCGCATTAATACGAAGCGTGCGTGGCTTAGGGGTTTTAAATTATTTCAATCCTGAAGCATTAAGACCGGATGTTAAACCTGTTGATAAGACCCATGTTGATTTGGTCTATAAAGTCGAAGAACGCTCCAATGATACTTTCAATGCTTCTGTCGGAGTTGCGGGTGCTTTCGGGCTTACAGGTTCTGTTGGAATTACCCTCAATAATTTCTCTCTTGCAGAACCATTGCGTGGCGGCGGCGGACAAATATTGAATCTGAATTTGCAATTTGGTCAGGCAAATCAATGGCAAGATTATTCTCTAAGTTTTACCGAACCATGGCTGTATAATGAACCAACCACATTGGGTGTGAGTGTATTCCATTCCGTGAACAGATTTGGAGGATTTAATCAAAAACGTTCGGGAGGTCAAATAAATATTGGTCGTCGTTTACGTTGGCCTGACGATTATTTCCGCGTGGACGGCAGTTTGCTCTTACAGCATATAGAACAGTTCGCGGGATTTACTTCCGGTGCTGCCGGGACTACGGATGAAATCACGCTGAGTGCTTCCGTTACGCGTATAAGTTTAGACAATATTATCTTTCCGACATCCGGTTCACGTTTTAATATAGGAACTCAAGTGTCACTCGGAGCATTTGGTATAGGTACAACAGATTATATGCGTAATAGCTTTAGTTTTGAATCTGTGTCACCTTTGTTGAAAGTTGATGGTAATCCGCGTTTGGTACTGTATTTGTCCACGACAGCGG
Source organism: Ignavibacteria bacterium UBA2373 (assembly GCA_002344005.1). Taxonomy (GTDB): domain Bacteria; phylum Bacteroidota; class Ignavibacteria; order Kapaibacteriales; family UBA961; genus UBA2353. Next base: position 29,895 of record DDTD01000099.1, read on the forward strand.
GTTATATAGCCCAGTTACGTTCCACTTCTTCCTTTATTCCGGATAACTATCTCTACTTAATGGGTGGTAATGGATTGGGTGGTTTTTTTACGACACCATTACGGGGCTATCCTGATAATAGTATCGGTATAATAGGCACAAATGCCGCCGGACAGCCGATCAATAGTCGAGGTCGTGTGGTATTACGCCATGTATTGGAAACGCGCTTTGCCTTATCATTAAACCCAATGCCAATATACTTTTTAGCATTCGCCGAGGCGGGCAATATATGGAGCAGTTTAAATGTTACCGATCCTTTCGATTTACGACGTTCCGCCGGTTTGGGGATGCGTATTTTATTAAATCCTATAGGATTGCTTGGGTTTGATTATGGCTTTGGATTTGACCCAGTGCCCGGTGGGGCTGCGCCGCATGGTTGGCAATTCCATTTCCAATTTGGACGCTAAACGGTAATATCTTTCATTGACTTACAATAAAGAATCACAAACCAATTCAGTATTTTTGTACAAATTTTATGTTCCATTTCTATAATAGTTTTATGAAAACATTAATAACATGCGCGGTTTTTGCTTTGACAATCGCTATGTCCTCTACACTTTTTGCACAAAAAGGTGCATCATCTTCAACGAATCTTAAAATCGGCTTTGTGGACACTGAAGTTATTCTCAAACAGTTACCGGAAGCACTCGAAGGCGATAAACGTATCAAAGATATTGTCGGTAAGATTAATGATACATTAAAAACAATGAATCAACAATTAACAGAACGTTATGAAAAATACCAAAAACAAAGTGCTATGATGACAGCAGAAAGCAAAGCTCAAGAAGAAACAGCACTTAAAGCAATGCAACAAAACATGATGATGTACCAAGAAGAAAAACTTGGTCAACAAGGCGAAGTTGCAAGAATCCGTGAGCAATTAATAGCTCCATTGCGTGAAAAAATTTCTAAGGGAATTCAAGATGTGGCAAAGCAAGAAGGCTTGCACTTTATTCTTGATAAAGCAAACCCGGGCTTGCTTTATGCCGAAGAAAAATTTGATATTACATTTACTGTTCTTGATAAAATCAAACGCGGTAAATAATAACGATATGTTTTTTAGTGTACGGATGCCGTCCATATCTTTATTGAACGATATGGACGGTGTTTTTTTCAGTTTCATATCATCAGTGTACTACTTAAAAAATATTATGAATGGATATGAGAGTTAGTTATTAATGAAAGGCGTATATTGAGCAATATTCTACCGATTCTTCTCTACTTTACCCATTTTTCTTGATTGAGGAATATCTCATGAGAACACTTTTTTTTGCTGCTATTTGTTTACTTTGTGTTGCTGCATCGGTTTCTGCGCAACGCATAGGATATATTAACTCCGCTACAATCAGGGAAAAATATCCGGAAGCCCGTAATGCCGAGCAACGTCTTGAATCTATTGTTAATGATTGGAAACGAGAGATGGACGAAATGCAAAGGGCAATCGAAACATTAACCGAAGAAATAACAAAAAACCGATTAATTTGGACAGATAAAGAACGTCAGGAAAAAGATAGATTATTAGTACAAAAAAAAGAAGAAAGACAAGCCTTTGCTAATAGAAAATTCGGACCGGGCGGAGAATATGATGCCACAATCCCTCTTGTCACTAAGGGGGTAGAAGAAAAAATATATGCCGCTGTGCAGGAGGTCTGCTTTGAAGAAAGTTTCGATATCGTATGGGATAAAAGTACACAACCTTTAGCATTTATCAATCCGAAATATGATCTTACGGTAAAAGTAATGAAAAAATTAGGGATTGATGTGGAAAAACTTGAAGATGCACAGCAAAAAGCTATAGATAGTGATCCCCGTAACAAGAAAAAACCATCGGAAGAGCGACCGCAAGCAAAACGGCGTCGTTCACGTACAGAATCAGAAGAGACACCGGCAGCAGAAAAAAAAGATACGACTCAACCGGATAAAGAAAAAACAATAGAAAAAGAATAATGAGCATGGAATCGTAAGAGATTCAAGGTAGTGAAGACAAGGATAAAAACGTATGGAATATACAGTACATGAAATAGCGGCAATGTTACGAGCATCATTTGTTGGTAATGGTGACTTGATGATTATGGGTGTCAATCAGATAGATAAAGCATCTCATGGTGATTTGACTTTCATGGGGCAAAAAAAATATTATCAATACCTTGAAACAACGAAAGCAACGTGTGTATTAGTTCCAATAGAAACCACTGTAAAACCCGGCGAGGATCAAGCATTTGTTTTTGTTGCAGACCCATACCGTGCTTATATTACATTAATGAACGAAATTCGCGAACATTCTACATTGCGTGTCGGCTACCGTCATCCGTCTTCTCATATTGATTTATCGGCTAATATTGCTCCCACAGCATATATTTCATCAGGGTGTTATATCGGTCCTAATTGCACCGTCGGCGAATATGTGAAACTTCATCCTAATGTGGTATTGATGGAAAATATCAGCATTGGTGATAATACCGAAATTATGCCTAATGTGACTCTGTATCCCAGAACGACAATCGGGCAATCATGTCTGATCCATGCAGGAGCAGTCATTGGCTCCGATGGTTTTGGTTATGTGAATAATGTTGATGGCTCTTATGAAAAAATACCGCATGTGGGGCGCACAACGATTGGTAATAATGTAGAGATTGGAGCAAATACCACTATTGACCGTGGTGCATTAAGCGAAACAATCATCGGTAATGGAGTGAAAATTGACAATTTGGTTCATATTGCCCATAATGTAGAGATTGGAGATAATACAGCGATAGCAGCGCAAGCAGGTATATCGGGCAGTACGCTTATCGGGCAACGTGTGCGCATCGCCGGTCAAGTGGGGCTTGCGGGACATTTGTCATTGGCAGACGATGTCACAATGTTGGCGCAAAGCGGTGTTGGTAAGTCTATTACCAAAGCAGGAGCTTATTTGGGTTCACCGGCAAAAGAATACTCTCAAGCTGTACGTATTGAAGGCGGGTTGCGGATGTTGCCTCAACTGCTGAAAGATGTGCAAGACTTGCGTCACAAACTTCAAATTTTAGAGCAAAAAAAATAAATATGGTAGTAAATCAAAGAACAATCGCATCGTCGGTCTCCCTTTCAGGTGTGGGACTGCATACCGGAAATGTTTCAACCATTACATTCTGTCCTGCGGATGAACATTACGGCTTTCGTTTTGTGAGAACAGATTTGGACGGCTCACCTGAAATACCCGCTTTGGCAGAATATGTGACGGATATAGCTCGTGGCACAACGCTGACCTATAATAATGCTACTGTTCACACGGTAGAACATGTATTGTCGGCACTTGTAGGATTGCAAATAGATAATTGCCGCATTGAACTCAATGCCAATGAGCCGCCTGTGGCAGACGGCAGTGCATTGCCTTTTGCAGAATTGCTCTTACAAGCAGGAATTGTTGAACAAAAAGCCGCTAAAGATTATTTGGTGATTGACACGCCGATTCGTTACACAAATGAAGAAAAAGGTGTGGACATTGTTGCTTTACCGAATGATGATTTTCGCATTACCGTGATGGTTGACTATAATAATCCGGCATTGGGAAGCCAGCATAGCGGGATTTTTAATTTGGAACGTGAATTCATGACAGAATTTGCTCCTGCACGAACATTCTGTTTCTTAACAGAGGTAGAAATGCTCCATAAACAGGGGCTTATTCGTGGCGGTTCCATAGATAATGCCGTTGTTATCGTTGATAAAGATATGAGCCAAGAAGAGCTGTCAATTATGTTTCAATCTTTGGGAATGCAGCAGAATATTATGCTTGGCAGTAATGGTATTTTGAACAATAATCATCTGCGATTTAAAAATGAACCAGCGCGTCATAAACTCTTAGATATGCTTGGTGATTTGGCACTTGTCGGTATGCCGATGAAAGCACAAATTTTGGCGGCTCGTCCGGGGCATGCAAGCAATATAGAATTTGCAAAAAAAATTCGTCAATTGATTGAACAGAAAAAACTTCAGAAAAAAAACCAAATAAAAAAACGAGATGGTTTTGTCTATGATATTGGCGATATCATCAAAGTATTACCTCACAGATATCCATTTTTATTGGTGGATAGAATCACAGAATTCGATGCCGAAGAAAATAGGATTGTCGGTTACAAAAATGTGACTATCAATGAACCGTTTTTCAATGGACATTTCCCCGGTAAGCCGATAATGCCCGGTGTTTTGATACTCGAAGCGATGGGGCAAACCGGAGGATTATTACTGTTAAATTATGGTGGATTACAAGAGAATAAATTGGTGATGTTTGTAGGAATGGACAATGTGAAGTTCCGAAAACCTGTGATACCCGGCGACCAGTTAGTGATGGAAGTTGTTATGGCTCAAAGGCGTTTTAACACATTCACACTGGAGGCAAAAGCCTATGTTGACGGTAAGCTTGCCGCAGAAGCACAATTACGTGCAGCAGTGGTAGATAAAGAAGCAAAACAGTCCTGAAGATGGACTGAATAGAGTCTGCTCGCTGAATGGGAAAATAAATTTTCTCATTATTGTATAGAAGTTTCATTATCTTTTCCTATTTTTGCGACCTTGTTAAAGCTATGGCGAACGTAGCTCAGTAGGTAGAGCAGCGGATTGTGGTTCCGCATGTCGCGGGTTCAAGCCCCGTCGTTCGCCCACAGATCCGGAGGGTTTTTTGCAATATGCAGAAGTTCCCTCCTTTTTTGTGTTAATATTTTGCTGATAAATGAATCGGAATTTTTGTAGATTTTGGTAATCTGTAACAAGACTAAACCGTTCTGCTACCAGCATTAAACATTGAAATATAATTAAGTTTAAGTCATCGTTTGGAGGCATCTGCGTGAAACAGACGTGGTCTCGTTATCTCATTATTTTTGCACCACTTGTGATTGCCGGCATATTGCTTTGGCCCACATTTAGGTCATATCAGCTCGGCAAGGAAAAAGCTGCCGCCGAAGCGAGTAAAGATACTGTTCGTATCAACAACTTCATACGCGACAATGGCGAAAGCTATCGTAATGCAAAAAACAGCAGTGTAAAACTCGGGCTGGATTTGCAAGGTGGTATGTATGTAATGCTTGAGGTGGACATTGTCAAGCTCATCGAAGAATCAGCATTGCGTGAATCGGTTGATGAAACATTTGCTAATGTTATTGCCAAAACAAAATCCGAAACAGAAAATACGGATGACAATGTTTTGGAAGTGTTCCTTCGAAACTTCAAAGCTATTGCCGAACCCAAGGGGCGTTCTTTGATTTCATACTTCGATATTGGGGACAGCAAAGAAATATCCGACGCAACCATTGTTGATAAACTTAAACGTGACATTGACGATGCTGTCAATCAAGCAATGGAAGTTATGCGTCAGCGCGTGGATAAATTCGGTGTATCCGAAGTTTCAATCCAAAAGCAAGGTGCACGACGTATTGTACTTGAATTGCCGGGCGTTTCCAATGAAAAAGAAATGCGCGACTTGTTATCGGGAACGGCTCGTCTTGAATTTAAGTTGGTGCGCAATAACCAAGATATCGTTAAAGCTTTATATGCTGCCGATAAAGTGTTAGCACCAAAAAATCTTGCAGATGCTCTTAAAGACACGACGAAAAAAGATACAACGGTTGTCGCCACAGCAGCAAACACTGATTCAACAAAGGTTGATTCAACGAAAAAAGATTCAACAGCAACAGCCGCCGCTGCCGATACTACCAATCCTTATGCAAAATTGCCGAAAGATCAGCAGGCAAAAGCATATATGGCAGATCACAAAGTTTCGACATTATTACAAGTTCTTTTCAAGAATGGTAATCAGTATATTGATGCAACCACTCAAGGTGGCTTCTTTATGACAGGCAATATACCTAATGGTGATTATCTGTTCTTTGCAACAAGATCCGGATTCGATCAATTGATGCAACTGTTATCAACTGACCGCTTGAAAGGTGTGATGCCGGCTGATTTACAATTAGTCCGTGCAGCAAAGCCGGAGAACACCACTGAAAAATCTATGGATCCTACCTATCAAGTGTATTGCGTAAAACGCGAAGCCGAATTAACCGGTGATGCAATTACGGACGCTATACCCACATTTGATCCTATGGACAATCGTCCGGTGGTTTCTATGCAAATGGATGTTGATGGGGCAGAACGCTGGGCGGCAGTCACAGGCGCAAATATCAAAAAGCAAATTGCTATTGTTTTGGATGATCAAGTCTATTCGGCTCCGGTCGTGCAAAATAAAATTCCCAATGGCAGCTCACAAATTTCAGGTATGGCAGATGCGAAAGAAGCAAATCTCCTTTCTGTTATTCTTAAAGCCGGTGCTCTTAAAGCGCCTGTGAAAATAGTAGAAGAACGCGTTGTGGGACCATCACTCGGTGAAGATAATATTCAATCCGGCATCAATGCAAGTCTTTTTGCTGTGCTTTTAGTTGTTGCATTTATGGTTCTGTATTATCGTACAGGCGGCTTGGTTGCAAACTTAGCCGTTATTATCAATGTTCTTTTAATCATCGCCGGACTTGCTGCTTTAGGTGGTACTTTAACTTTACCGGGTATCGGTGGTATTATCTTGACGATTGGTATGGCTGTGGATGCAAACATTCTGATTTTTGAGCGTATTCGTGAGGAAATACGTCGCGGTCGCGGTATGCGTTCAGCAATTGATGAAGGATTCAGTAAAGCACTTTCCGCTATTGTGGACTCCAACATTACAACTGCATTGACCGGTATTATTCTCTATTTCTTAGGCACCGGACCTATTCAGGGTTTTGCCTTAACTTTACTCTTAGGTATTGCCACAACACTGTTCACGGCAATTATCGTTTCCAGAGCCATGCTGGAATTAACAATGCCTGAAAATGGTAATTATAATTTTGGTCAACCTAAAGATATCAATGCATAATTAGGAGAAAACAATGCAATTTTTACATGGAACAAACATAGATTTTTTAGGTAAACGTAAAACCTTAATTTACTTTTCATTAATCATCAATGTCCTTGGGATAGTTTTACCATTAGTCCTTGGCTTGAAGTTCGGCATTGACTTTACCGGTGGTACCGAAGTCGGTGTGGAATTACCCGGAAAAGCTAATGCAACAGCGGAAATTCGTGAAATAGTCGAAAAAGGCGGTATATCAGGTATAGAGATTAAATCATTCGGGCGTGATAATCAATATTTAATTCGTGTTCCTACTGATGCGTATGGTGCAGGTGTGGATGTGCGAAATACAGTAGAGGAACGCTTGCAGCAAAGTATGTCCGCAGAAACCGTCAAAATATTAATGGTGAACAATATTGGTGCAAAGGTTGGAAGTGAACTACGTACAGCAGCGCTTATTGCCGTCGTGCTTGCAATTATTGCTATTATGCTTTACATCGCTTTCCGTTTTGAATTTACCTTTGGTATTGGTGCTGCCGTTGCTATTATACATGATGTATTGGTAACCTTAGCATTTGTCACCATATTCAGCAAATTGGGTATTCTCAATTTAGAGATGAACACTGCTATGATTGCGGCATTTTTGACTGTTATTGGTTTTTCTGTCAATGATACTGTGATTATTTTTGACCGCGTTCGTGAAAACCTTGAAAAACATAAAGCAATGAATTTGATTCAATTGATGAATTTAAGCATCAATGAAACATTAAGCCGTACTATTAATACCATTACGACAGTAGTGTTGGTGCTTCTTACCATGACACTATTCGGTGGAGAAGGACTTCAAGGATTTGCATTTACTATGCTTATCGGTATTTTAACCGGTGCATATTCTTCAATTTATATCGCAAGTGCATTTGTTATCTGGTATATTCAAAATGTACAGAAAAAAGACATTGAAGGCGAATATGAAAGTCAAAAATCACGCTTAGCCAAAGCATAATCATTGATTATTGAGAATTATATATGAAATCGGTAACTCATCCATATAATGGCAATACTAAAGTAGCAGTCATTGAATTAGCTGACCAAGTAATTGGTGGAGTTGATGCAATGGATTTTACGGCAAGTGTTACGGCTATTATTCGTGAGGGTGGTAATCATATTATTCTCAATATGCATAATGTGGAAATAATCAATAGTTCGGGCTTAGGTATGATTGTGGCTGCACATACGAATGTAAGAAAGCATGGTGGCATGCTGACTTTGGTCGAAGTGCCGCTGCGCGTCAATAAATTATTAGAAATGACACAATTAACTTCAATATTTACGATAATGCCGACTATTGCAGATGCATTGCAACGGAGTTAATAACAAAAGTATTACTAAGATCAAAAATCTTCTACTTCAAAAAGTTAGCTCCGGTTTACTGTAAATCGGGGCTTTTTTATGGACTGTCAATTGTATCGGAATAAAATTATGAGTGTGAAAATAATCGTTGGCGCACAATGGGGCGATGAAGGTAAAGGAAAAATCGTTGATTTATTAAGTGAAAAAGCCGATATCGTCGCACGCTATCAAGGTGGAGCAAATGCCGGACATACCATCGTTGCCAATGGAACAAAATACGTATTGCATTTAATACCTTCGGGAATTTTGCAAGATGATGTGCAATGCATTATTGGAAATGGTGTGGTGATTGACCCCGTCGCACTTATGGACGAAATTTCTATCTTGGAATCGCTTGGTATCTCAATAGACGGACGTTTGTTTATCAGCCACAAAGCGCATGTGATTATGCCTTATCATAAATTACTTGATAAAGCAAAAGAAGAAAGTGCCGGAGCATCCAAATCAATCGGAACAACCGGACGCGGCATTGGACCATGTTATATTGATAAATTTAACCGTACAGGTATCCGTATTGTTGATTTACTCGATAGGGACAATTTTGCAGAAAAATTACGCGCCAATATTGCTGAAAAAAATCAAGTCTTGACAAAAATTTATGATCAAGAGCAACTTAATGTTGAGCAAATTGTGACCGAATATTTAGAATTTGATAAAAAAATAGACCCATATATTACCGATACGACATTACTTCTCAATAATGCCGTGCGTGAAGGAAAAAATATTCTCATGGAAGGAGCGCAAGGCGCACTCTTGGATGTTGATCACGGCACATATCCTTTTGTGACAAGTTCCAATCCTACAAGCGGGGGAGCATGCACCGGATTGGGCGTGCCACCGACTGCTGTTGATTCCATTATTGGAGTAGTAAAAGCATATAGCACAAGAGTAGGAAACGGACCCTTCCCTACGGAATTACATAATGACATTGGCGAACATTTACGTAAAAATGGTCATGAATTTGGTGCAACAACCGGCAGACCACGACGCTGCGGATGGCTTGACCTTGTTGCTTTGAAATATTCGGTCATGGTGAATGGTATTACGGAAATAGCTCTCACCAAAATGGATGTCTTAGATGATTTCCCGACTATTGATATTGCGGTTGGATATATCAATAAAGGAAAAAAATTAAAATCATTTCCTGCCGATTGCGATACACTTGATAATCTTACATTGGAATATGTGACTTTGGACGGTTGGAATCAATCTCTTGCTCCTTGCAAACATTATGACGATTTACCCGAAAATGCCAAAAAATATATACAATTTATAGAAGAGTTTGTCGGCGTGCCCGTGAGCATTGTCTCAACGAGTCCTGACAGGGAAGCTACAATAGTACGCTAAGCCATTGTTCTTTATCAAGCCCATGAAATTTCATGGGTTTTTTTTTGACCAAAAGTATGAGTCTGCATCATGATTATACTACTGCTATGCATGGGGCTTATTATCGGGATTGTATGTATGGAGTTTCTTTCATATATCATTCACCGATTTATTATGCATGGATTTTTATGGAATATTCATAAAACCCATCATAAACACGGGAAAAATTTCTTTGAATTAAATGATGTGTTTAGTCTCTTTTTTGCTTTGGTATCCATGTGCTTGAGTATTGTGGGTTATACCAATGGTGACTATTTTCTTTTCGGTATCGGCTTCGGGATAATTATCTATGGATTTCTTTATTTTTTTATTCATGATATACTCATCCATAAAAGAGTAAAAATATCCGTCCGTACGAAGAATCGTTATATACAACACATTATCCATGCACATAAAATACATCATTCTATGATTGATAAATTTCCAAGTCAGTCATTCGGATTACTGTGGGTTCCTTATAAATACCGAAAAAACAGAGGTTGAAAATCCAGACTTTCTCGTACTAACTAGAAACATATATAGAATAATGAGTTAATAAAATTGAATATGGAAACAATCCCAAAGGGATTATAAGTTTATAGAATTTGTATTTGATGTGATGTTTGGGTTTTTGTAAACCTATAAGGTTTTGAAAAC
>DDTD01000012.1 GCA_002344005.1 Ignavibacteria bacterium UBA2373
CTCCTGAAACATCGCTTATTTATCCGGTACAAAGCTATGGTAAAGAATATATTGTTATTGCCCCACAGGCACATTATTTTAGCAAACTTGAAAATAATATATTAAATCAGCAATACGATTATTCCTCTTGTGCCATTGTTGCAACAGAAAATAATACTTCCATCAAGATAGAATCTCCCGTTAATCTTATTGGTGCAAGCGAGCGTACATTAACGGCAATATTACAGGTGAGAGTATAAGATGACAAGTCGTATGGAAGATAATCAATTAATTCTTGATTATACGGCGGGTTGAGATGGAAAAACGGAGTGTACATTATTAAACTCATTCGGTGAATTGATTGGTACAATCTGCCATCAAAGTGATAAACAAGGTACACACCGTATTGTCTATCCTTTGGGCACTCTGTTATCGGGTACTTATTCTTGGTCTTCCGTTTAGGCATATATAACCACAGCACACTATTTACATTGGTACAATAAACGGGGGAATGTTTTTATCCTATGATTGTAGGTCAATGCCAAGAATGAGATGTTATATTGAACTTGGCTTGATACTACTATAAAGTTTATCGCATCAGTCGAACTCCAGATGCTATCGTAGAATAAAGATAAGACATAAAAAAAGTCCTTAGCGTATTCACTAAGGACTTTGAGATGCTCCGACTCACAGACTTGAACTGTGGACCCTCTGATTAACAGTCAGATGCTCTAACCGGCTGAGCTAAGTCGGAATCAATTTAGGACTGCAAAAATAAGACAAGTTTACAAATGTACCAAATCTTAATGCAAAATTTTTCTTATTTCGCTATTGCTTTTTTTACGGAAGCAACAAATTCTTCCTTAGATCTCAACCCTATTAGCTTGTCTGCCACGCTGAAATCTTTGCCAATAATAAATGTGGTCGGCACAGCGGTAATTCCACCAAAGGCATCGGTAATATCTTGATTGCCGATAACCATCTGATAGTCCATATTATTCTTTTTCATAAAGTTTTTGACAGTAGCCACCGGATCTTGGTCACGTTCCAAAGCAATGCCGACAATGACAAATTCCGTACTCGGAAATTCTTTTTGAAGTGCAATAATATCAGGGATTTCCTTACGGCATGGACCGCACCATGTGCCCCAGAAATTCAAAAATATAACTTTGTTTTTGCCGAATTCGGATAAAGAAATGGTCTTGTCGCCTTGTTTCCATGTAAAATCCGCCGCTTTACCGGTAATTTTAGGACCAACTGTTGCCATAGAAACATTCTGTGACCAAAGTGAAAGCGTGCTTACAAGAAAAACGCAAGCGAATGCAAAAAGTGTTTTCATAGGATTAAACCTTTATAATAGTGTATGTTGTTATCAAGTTAGAACAATATAGCTTTGTGACGTATGATTGTATGTCTTTATGGTTTTTCAAATAAACACACCGATGAACCTGTCCATGGAACACTATTGAAACGTACACCCATCATCGGACCTCTGCCTGTGCGTGCAAGTGACATGACCGGCAAGGGCTTTTCCCATTCCGGTAGCCATAAACTCATCACACGTACCTCCACTTTATTCATTCCGAGCGGTGTATAAATACATTCGGCATAGTCAATTCTTTCTTGCAATACCCATGTGTCATATTCATTGGCAGGTATGGCATCAATATCCTGTTTCGTAGGATGTATATTAACTCCTTTGCCCGCAAAAGAGAATAATGGTTTAAGCACATACGGCTCAAGATTATCCGGTATTGTTGTCAGTTCACTGAGTAAAGTTGCTTTAGGCACACTGTGATGATGCAGATGCGGTAAAGAGTGCTTGCTGATACGAAAATACCAATTCGGATGCCCTGCCCACTCAATATCAAGATCATCAGTCCATCGAAATGGTATCTGCACTCCCATATCATCAAGTTCATCAATAATAGTTCGGTTAAAAATACGACGAATGGGCACCCATTTCCCATTACGCTCATGGAATAATCGCTTCCCTTCTTTTCTTACATGACGAATATTTGTTTCTTGCACGCCGAAAAGCTTTTGTACCATGCAAAAATCGGGTCGAGTTTTTTGTGTCAATGGGTCTATCTCTAAAAGAGCTACTTCATCGGGATGACAATCACCCACAATAGCGCGGCGCACATAGTCAAGATATTGCTCATCATCAAGATTACTGAAGGTAGGCGTAAAATGTTCCTGCAAATACGGATATGTTGCCATCATGCGTTTGCTGAGAATATATTGATAACCGTACAGTGACGGAAATCCCTGTAATTCCACTACCTTAGGTGTCCAACCCCGTTCTTGATCGCCGGTAATCGCAAAATCAACAATAACAAATAATGGCTTTGTTTCATCGCCCGGTACGGTGTATTCCCGTTTGAGTGAAGAACCCGATGCTTGCAGATGTGCGCTTCCCATGCACTCAAGGGCAATTTCTGTGGCACTTTGTTCTAATTTTTGCTTGAGAGATTGCGATTGTAAAATAGGCATTTCACATACACGATACTCTATGTGCATACCCACATCGGTATCTAAGTCCCGTAAAAATTTGTCATACATTTCATCAGAATAATGATGCTGCGCAAATTCTTGTTGTGCTTTTAGTAACATACATTCCTTTTTGTGTCTTATATCGCTGTGATATGATGTACGATAAATGTGCTGATGGATTACACATCAAAGTTAGACAAATTTAGCAATTAATTTTGATAATCATGAGAGCGTGTCATTCGAGGTATATGCGGTCATGGCTTCTTTGCTTATGTGATAATCGCTTTTCTGCACCATACACGCACTTGGACATTCAATCAATAGGAGTAGGTTAATGGAAAAAACATAAAAAAAGGTTGCCATTGTATATGACAACCTTTTGAAAAAGTATTCATTACAGGAATTTTACTTTTTAGGAGCAAATTCCGTTTCATTTATTGCTTCATTCAATGTGTATTGTAATGTAAGTTTAATGGTAAATCCGGGCGATTCAGTTTCAATAGACTTAGGCATCATAATACCATCTACCATCTGATAATCAGCATTTTTGACGGTTGCCGTAATTTGACCCATACCCGGCACTTCTTGAATAACTTCAATTTTATTCACAAGCATTGTTTTCTCATCAAAAAATATTTTTTCAGGATTTGGGGCATTTTTAGCTTTTGCTTCCACAATAATATTACCGTCTTTTTTACCGATAACTTTAAGTGTATAGCCCAATTCTTTAAGCATAGCCGTTTTGAATAATGCGGCATCGGCTGATTCTTCAGCAAATTTATCCGCAGGCATTTCTTGAGGACCTTGTCCCGGATTTGCTACCCATCCTTTGGTGCCATCCATCCACATTTCTTGTTTCATTCTCCCTAAATCAAGCAATGAATAGCGTTTGTTGGGAGCTTTTTTCTTTTCGGTAAATGAACCTTGCATACTTTGCATTGAAGTGCCGCCACCCATAGAAATATTGGCAGTTCCTTTGGCAACAATACTTGTGACGCTTGCTAACTTATCGCCGCCAAGAGCTTTTTTATGTTGAGCAAGTATTTCGTCTGCGGTCATAGACACTGCCGATATCTTACTTTTTGCAGCTTCCGCAGACTGTAAATCAAGGTCATATTCATAAACTTTGCCGAAGCGCTGCAATTTAGGAAGTACTTCTTTGCTGCCGACAATAACAAGAGATGTTTGCTCGGGTAAAAGATATTTTTTTGCCGCATTTTGTAATTGCGACGGCGTTAAAGCCATCAAGCGTTGCGGTGTTTTTTTCACTTCATCAATGGATGTTTCCGTATAATCCGCATACAGCAATTGACTGGCAATGGTTTCTGCACTTTCATAAGAAAGCAAGTACTGTCCGACGATAAAGCGTTTCATATTGGTTAATTCTTCATCCGGTACAGATTCGGAGGAAAGACGTTTAAGTTCGCGGAGGGTCACATCAAGAGCAGAATCTGTTACCGAATTACGCACATCGGCAATACAAGAAAAACGGTTCATGTGTTTGGCACTGCTCATAAATGCGCCGGGCGTATAAGTATAGGAATGTGTTTCGCGTAATGTTTTGAATAATCTGCCACCGAAACTGCCACCGAGCATACTGGCATTCATGCGTAATGCTTCAAAATCAGGATGTTTAGCCGGCACCGTCGGATTCACAGTCATAATAGTGGATTGTACCGCTCCCGGTCGCTCAATGAAATATACGCCTTGCGCCATTGGAGCCGCCTGAGGTACATCAATCGCCGGAGATTTACCGCCTTTCCACTTGCTGAATGCTTTTTCTATCATAGGAAGAATTTCAGAGGGCTTCACATCACCGACAATAGCCAATATGGCGGAACCCGGCTTGAAATATGTGCTGTGATATTGTTTCAAATCACTAATACTAAGTGCTTTAAGCGATTCTTCAGTGCGTTCGCGAGCATAAACATGATTGTAACCGTATGCTATTTTGCGGGACATTGCAGCCGCCACACTGTTTGAATTGGATTTTTCGCCTTTGATACCCGCTATTATCTGCGGAATTGCTTTATCAAATTCATCTTGCGGAAATGAAGGATTGAGTGTCACATCCGCAAATACATCTAACATAAGCGGCAGATGTTTTTTTAGTGCATCGCCTTTCACGGAAAAATATCCCACTGTGGAAGAAGCCGAAACGCTTGCCGCCACACCATCCAATTTTTGAGCTATGTCGAAAGCACTGCGTGTGTTGGTTCCTTTGGTCAATAAATCTGCCACCAATTGACCCACACCCGGCTTATTGCCATCGGCAAGATTTCCTCCGGTGATTTGCAATTCCATATTTACTGTCGGCTGTTCATGGTCTTCGATAATATAGACCTTCAGTCCGTTTTTCAATACTTTTTGTGTATAAGCAGGAAAGGAAAATTCCTTCACAGGCAGAGGATCGGGTTTTTTGCGAATATCTATGGGCTGCGCAATCACAGAACCCGTAGCAATGGCTAATGCAGCAATGGATAGACCTAATTTCTTCATACGTATAAAAATTCGTTAATAAATACATTTGTGGTGTGCGCTTACGATTGCCTAACAATTATGTTACGCTCTCCGATACGGCACGAAAGCACTGCAAAATTAGGCAAATTACTAAACGCTAAGACTGCGATGCGGACTATTTGTCAAAAAATTAACGATTTGAAACAAAATATCCATGCCGCAATTTCCGCCGGAAACGACATGGATATACTCTCTGTACTTCGATACATTAACGCTTAGCAAAACGATGTGCCATCCACCATAGAACAATGGCAACAACACAATGCAAACTATTCAGCGCTATTATTTGTGAAAAAACTATTTTCTCAATCATCAATGGATTACCGAAAGAAAGCAATAACACCCCGGCGGCAAGTATTGTAAACAGTCGCCAAGGATTTTGCACAAGATTACCCAAAAGTGCCAAGAATGCCGCACCAATAAGAGACGGTAAAAAAGAACTCAGCATCACAGCCGGATAACCGATTGCTTCACCGCCGGGAGCCGACAATGCTTTCAGCCCTAAACCCATCGTATTATAGAAACCAAAAAGCGATGCATTGATAAAGCCCGACACGAGACCCGACAATGGCGCAACCCAGAGCAATGCTTTGATATTGACTGTTTTCATAATCATTCTATAGTCTAATGAAAAATTTTATACATTCATCGGTACTTCCATAAGCAATATCTCGGTGCCGGAATCAAGGGATTCAATCGTAATGCTATCAATATCCCATATCCCGAAGCCATCACGTTTACCGAGCATTTGCCCTGCAATCCGTGCTTCACCATGAAGAAGAAACGCATACACACCATTGCCCTGTTTTTTCAGCTGATATACTGTATTTTTCCCCTTATCGAATGTGCCGAGATGGAACCATGCATCTTGATGAATCCACACCCCTGCATCATCGGAACTCGGCGAAAGAATTTGCTGCAATACATTCTGTCGGTCATTATCTTGTAAAGTAATTTGATCATAGCGAGGCGCAACATTACGTTTATTGGGAACAACCCATATTTGTAAAAACTGTACTTCCTTGTCTTTATTGCGATTATATTCGCTGTGTGTGATGCCCGTACCGGCACTCATCACTTGAATATCCCCTTTTTTGATAACAGCAATATTGCCCATGCTGTCTTTATGCTCAAGATCGCCTTTGAGGGGGATGCTGATGATTTCCATATTATTATGCGGATGAGTGCCAAACCCCATTCCTGCCTCAACTTTATCATCATTAAGAACACGGAGAGCGCCGAATTGCATACGTTCAGGATTATAGTATCCCGCAAAACTGAAGGTGTGATGGGATTGAAGCCAGCCATGATCTGCATGACCGCGTGTGTTCGCTTTGTGTAAGACAGTGTTTGCCATAGTAGTAGATGATGATTGTGGGGGTAAATGATTAAATCCAATAATTTCTTGTGATGCCGCTTGTGATTGAGTCGGTAATGCCGGAGCTAAAGCCATCAGCCCTAAACCTTGCAATCCTTTACGAATAAAGTCTTTTCTTTTCATAAAAAAACCTCTGATATTTGTGTATCATACTATATACGTCAATATTATGCCAAAAGCTATGGCATTGACTGACTCATACATCTTTCATTGTAAAGACAAACCTTGCTTAATCTTACGGCAATGCTTCGGTGACATAGCAAACATTTTCGGAGTATGGGGGCGCAACTATATGTATATCCACTCCATCTTCAATGAGGGGAATTTTTGAATCGCAATAGCGTAATGTATCCCGATAGCAGATAACATAATGTATAAACATATAATTTTCTCTGCTCGTCGAATTAACTTCTATGCTTGTCCGCTGACTTTCTATGCCTTACTTTTCATTTTCTCTGTTCGTCGGATTAATTTCTATATTCATCTGCTGATTTTCTATGGCTTACTTTTCATTTTCTCTGCTCGTCGGATTAATTTCTATGCTCATCTGCTGATTTTCTATGGCTTACTTTTCATCTTCTATCTTCATCGGATTAATTTCTATGCTCATCTGCTGATTTTCTATGGCTTACTTTTCATCTTCTATCTTCGTCGGATTAACTTCTATGCTCATCTGCTGACTTTCTATGCCTTACTTTTCATTTTCTATCTTCATCGGATTAATTTCTATATTCATCTGCTGATTTTCTATGCCTTACTTTTCATCTTCTATCTTCATCGGATTAATTTCTATATTCATCTGCTGATTTTCTATGGCTTACTTTTCATCTTCTATCTTCGTCGGATTAACTTCTATACTCATCTGCTGACTTTCTATGGCTTACTTTTCATCTTCTCTGCTCGTCGGATTAATTTCTATACTCATCTGCTGACTTTCTATGCCTTACTTTTCATTTTCTATGATGCCAGAAGTTCAAGTGCAGCATCCAGAAGTGTCTTTTTCACCCATAGAAGCAGAAAACCACCTCAAAGAAGTTGAAAATCGAGCAAAAGAACAGAACAAGCGAATGAAAGAAGAAAACAAGAAAGCAAAAGAACAGAATAAGCGAACCAAAGATGAAGAGCAAGGACTAAGAGCACAAGAGCAGCCACAGACAGATATTCGAATGCGTAGAACAAAAGCAAAAAAGAATAGCGGCGGAAGTTTCTGATATAATCCCGCAGGGATGTAATGATATTATCTGTAATGCCATATTTTTGAATCAACGTTTTTGTACTTTGTGAATCGAATCTCCATGAAAATCACACTCATCCTTTCCTTTGTGCTTTGCTGTGTCATTGCAACAGCGCAAGAACCCGTTCAACTTGAAGTTTGGAGGGTCAATACATCCAATCCTTTCAGAGGTGTCTTCGACAAATTCTGCTATCTGCCTAATTTCCGTAATGGACTTGCGCCCAATGCTATGGTTGTCAGAAAACGCTCATGGGACGACAAAACCGACAGAATGGAAACGTGGTATAATCGTGATATTGCAGATACACTCAATCAATTCACATGGCCCTTTGGTTTTTGTCCTTCTTTAACGCCCGACATCAATGGTGATGGTCAAAGAGACTTTTTTAATGGTACGAAACTATATCTCGGTACGAAAAATGATGACCCTGATACCAATACTGTATATCAATATCCGGGTAATTCTATAGGCTACGCAAAATTTAATGCGGATAATTGTGATGATTTGTATTATTACGGAACTTCGCCCTATCTTGCCCATTTCCGTTTCGGTAATCCTATTCCGGGGAAGTTTCAATCTGTTTCCATAAAAAGCACATATACTGAAAAAGATTCGCAATTAGAAGAATATATAAAAGCCCTCTATAAAAACAAGCAAGGTCAATGGCGACTTCTGACCCTAAGTAAGGGGTGGACTGATGGTCTTTATGAAAGAATTAATCAATCAAAAAAATCAGCATTGCGATTATATGCTCTTGAATTTACTGTTATCAATAAAGACAGCACTATTGTGACGGCAACACAAATAGATGAATATAAAGACCCGAAATGGTTAGAATTTGAAGAAGATTATAATAGTAAAGACCCAAGTATTTGGTCACCATTTAATTCGTCAAAATTGTTATATCAGAGCGAGCATTATCCGAAAATACTCTATTATGCTTCGATGAATACCATGCCCGATAAAGATAAAAAATATGATGCGTTTGCTAAAGCATTTGATCTTACAGATGATAAAATTAGATTATTAGATATCAATATCCCCAATAAAACGACAGATTCAAAAAAATTGCAATATAGTATAACAGGGAATAATTACGAAGAAATATACTATGTCAATGGCGATGGAACAATCCAATTTATGAAAATAAATGAAGATAATATACCACAAAGGATCTGTTATATTGATAGAAACGTATCACCATTACGTTGGGGGAATGTAACACATTTACAAGCAGTAAAAGATATTAATAATGATGGAATAAACGATATTGCGTGTTTACTTAGTTCATCGGCTGATGGTAATACATTAGCAATAGTAAAAGGACAAAATATTACTACATCTCTTGAAGATAAAACATATATATCTGAACCATATCCTATACCAAGTACAACACAATTAGCAATACCATTATATATTGCATCACCTCATCATTATACTTTACATTTATTTTCACAAACAGGCAAGGAAGTAAAAGTACTTTTTGACGGAGATTTATCTTCCGGCTCTCATACTCTTCATTGTAATATTTCTGATTTTCCTTCGGGTACATATATTCTTCGCCTTAGCGATGGTACAACATTGATTGACCGTTTAATTATTATCAATCATTAAGAGAGGAATATACAATGAAAAATCTACTTTTTATGGGTATGCTATGCCTTGTTTTTTCGGTTAATCTTTTTTCCCAAACCGAACCAAGCCCTTTATCTTTTAATTGGGGCACATATACAGCACCATTTCATGATACCAGTCATAAAGTCACCAAACCTGTTTTAGGATGGCAATGTGGAGCCAATGATTCTTCTTTTGATAATTATATCAGTGAGCAATAGTACAATAATTATTTTCCACTCTGTTTTTTCATCATGACTTATTTCTCTCTACAATAGGCAATATTGTCGTTTAAAAATGATTGGATATGTTCATGGTATATGGGGCGGGTCTTGCTTTTGATTGTGCTGCATTTTCCTTCACAAACGGACAAAAAAAATGTCACGAAACTATATTTCGTGACAAAAGGATGGAGGATATCCGGCTATGTGTTATGGTTGTTGTTTTTTATAACCGTATGCACAATGACGGCAACCCGATTTGCAACAATATCCACGATTACGCAAATGTAATTGTGTGAAGACTATATAACCCGTTTTGGGATCTTTGTAATATGTTTCCCCTTTGCTGCATGCCTCATCATGAATTTTCATATATAAAGCACGATATTGTTCTTCGGTCATGATTATTTCCGTCCAATACGATTCACCCAGTCCATAAAACTGTCCACATATTTAGCGAGTAGATCTTTGGTTGTTTGATCAGTGAGTATTCCATCGGCATCAAATTTTTGTGCAGCGCTTGCCACATATATTTCGGGTCTGTTCATGACAATAGCATTAACAGCGAACATAATATAGCGTAATTGTGCTTGTCCGCGCACACCTCCGAATATTCCGGTGGATGCACTGAGTAAACCAACGGGTTTGCCGGAAAATGATGGTGCCGGCGGGCGAGATGCCCAATCAATGGCATTTTTGAGTGAACCGGGAATGGTATAGTTATATTCGGGCGAGACAATGAGAATACCGTCGGCAGCGGCAATGCCATCGCGAAAAGCAGCCACAGCTTCGGGGTAGCCCTCGGCTTGTATATCTGCATTATATAATGGTATATCGGCTATCGAAAGCTCGGTATATTGGACATTTTCGGGCAGAATAGTGCTGACATAGCGCAATAAAGAAGTGTTAAAAGAACCGGAACGCAAACTGCCAGAGATACCGACTATGGAAAGTGATGACATGGATTGTCCTTGAAGAATGATAAAAAAAATTGCACAAATCACGTGACGATTGACACAATAACATAGTACAATTTCAGATATTGTTGTAAATTGAGGCATTGTTTCACATTTTTATCTATACTTACAGGAGCATTTTGTATGAAATACGCGCTTTTTGTTTTCGCAGCGTTGTTGTTCTTCACCTCAAATAACAGTGCTTTGGCACAACGCGATCAATTACAACAACAAATTTTTACCGAAAAAATTTCCCATGATTTCCCTACGGTCTGGAAAGCCATCCATAAATTGCTTGGGGAATTGAATATTCAAATTGAAAGTGAAAAGAAAAGTAATGAGAACGCAGAAAATCTTTATAAAGGTAATATACGCACAGAATACTATGTGTTTACTTCGGGCGAAGACACGACCTATGATGTTCTTGAACGTTATGGAGTGACACCAACGGTGCGCGGCGGAGCATGGCTCACGGGCAGAGTACAGTATAAAATTATTTTGAAAGAGAATGCCGACAATACCACCGATATGAAATTAACTGCTGATTTGAGCGGTTATGAGGGACATGTGACGAAAGCCGTACAATTTTGGAACTCGAATGGTGTTTTGGAAAAAGAACTTATTGCCCGTATCCTTAAAAAAGTTGAACAAGTAGCCAAAGAAGAATAAAAAACGATGATGATGCGCCGTAGTGTTTATGTGGTTATTGTGACTTTGGTTACAAGTATGAGTGCATTTGGTCAATTATCTCGCGAACACTTATCCATTTCGGATTCATTGTGGCGACATATTGAACAGAAAGCCGGTTTTGCCAAACCTTTTGGATTTACCGAAGATGAAATGCGCGGCTATGGACCCGATGAGTTCGTGTTGCGTAATGTGTGGACATTGTTTCGCAATGCTCGCACCATACCGCGCTATTCGGGTACGGTGACAAAAAATCTGTTGGACAATATTCATGATCCGGCAGCATTAATTCGCACAGCATACGGTTGCGCGGATATTTCAGCCGGGCGTATGTTGTCCATGCCTCCGCCAACATCGTGGGGTTATTCTTCGCTTGCGGACAGTGCCACGTCTGCCGAAGCACTTCGGGTAGTGCTGCAACAACTTCACAGTTCATCCACAGGCGATAATGTTCGTGAATATCCGGCGCATTATCAGAAATTACTTGCTCGTATTCTTATCGGCATCATGGAAAGCAAGCCATGGGTTGAAGCCGCATTTCCGAAAAAGGAATTTGAGGAATTATCGGGACTTACGGCTGCTTCATCACGTGATGAATGGTATCGTTTTGCAGCCGCACCTTGGGCTGATGATCGCTTAGGGCAACTTGCCACATTGAATAAAGGCAGTTTACAAACCCTCAAAAGTGCCGACAGAAAGTACCTTGCTTTTGCTTCTGCTTTACTCGCCACCCATATACATCTTGCTTTAGGAGAATTTCGTACAGCAGATTCAAATTATACGGAGCGCACTTCTTTGAAAGGCATAACATTTATGACCGATTTGGGTATGGTGCGTTTGCTTGGAACAGGTGCAGACACAGTCACAACATCATGCTTTTTAAGTATTGATTTTGGTGGAAATGATATGTATAAAGGTCGTCAGGCAGTAACGTCACCTTTGCGTGAACCCATATCTGTTCTTATTGATGTGGCTGGCGACGATATATATGACACAGACACCACATTGTCATTGGGATGTGGTCTTTTCGGTGTGGCTATGCTTTTTGATATGCGGGGCAATGATCGCTATCGAGTGAAGGAATCGGGACTTGGATGTGCATGGTATGGCACGGGTCTTATCATGGACTATGCAGGTGGCGATGCTTATACGGTAGATAAATCGTGGGGGCAAGGCGCAGCCCATATAGGCGCAGGCATTCTTGCGGACTTAGGTGGTAATGATGAATATATATGTGCGGATCAATCGCAGGGCATGGGATCAACGCTTGGCACGGGTATCTTGGTTGATGCGACGGGTAATGATCGCTATGTGGCTCGTGATGACGGTAATCCTACGCCTATTTATCTTGATCAGTCTGTTGCTATGGCACAGGGTTGCGGATTTGGTCGCCGTGCTGACTTGGGCGATGGTCATAGCTTGGCAGGCGGAGTGGGTATATTATGCGATGGCAAAGGCAATGATTATTATTCTGCTCAGGTATGGGCACAGGGTTGTGGTTATTGGTGGGGTTTGGGTATATGCGAAGACCGCGAGGGCAATGATATGTACAGAAGCGGTAAATATTCGATTGGTGCGGCTGCGCATTTTGCCATTGGTTGTAAAGTGGACTTGCTTGGCGATGATAGTTATACCGAGGGCTATAAAGAAGCTGTCAATCAATACTTGGGTCATGCTCGCGATGGCAGCATCGGCATATCTATAGATGGCGAGGGCAATGACAAGTATCTCTTCAAAACACATTGCGGAGGTGCTGCCGATTTGGGAAGTCTTGCTCTATTTTGGGACAATGCGGGCAATGATACTTATACGGCAATAATCAGCGGTGCGCCAAATGCAAAAGATACATGGAGCGATACACCTCCATTTGGTGCTATAAGCGGCTATACACCATTTTACACATTTCGTGATGATATTCAATCCTATGGAATTTTTCTTGATTCAGGCGGAAAAGATATCTATAATTTGGATTTGCAAGCCCAACCATGGAAAAAACCGCCGACAAATAATACAATATGGCAATTTATTCGTTCCTTCAGGGAACGAGGCATAGGTATAGATATGGAGAATAAATAAAAAATATAATCATTATTTCCGACAAATATATTCGTTTAAGTAAAGGAATGGTGTGTGGTGACAGAAAAAAACAGTGAATTGCATCGCCTTGCGGCTAAAGTGGAAAGTCTTCAAAAACAACATGAAGCGTTTTCCGATGAATTGCAACAGTTGCGTGATGAAATTAGTCATCTTCAAAGTGTGGAATCCACTCCCGATATTGTGCAAAACAGTGCTGAGGAAGAAAACATCAATGCAGAAACGGTATCCGAGCAGCACAATGAAAACCATGAAAAACACGTTGATATATCACCTCCGATTATATTCCCCACAATCAAAACACCCCCGCCGATGCAGAAAGCACCGACAGTAGATTTAGGTATTGATATAGAAAAACTCATCGGTGAAAATATTATCAATAAAATTGGTATTATCATAACTGTGATTGGCATTGCAATAGGAGCAAAGTATGCCATTGATCATGAGCTTATCAGCCCTTTAACAAGAATAATATTGGGCTATGCAGCAGGATTAGGATTGCTTGGTTTTGCCATAAAACTCAAACAAAAGTATGAAAATTACAGCGCGGTCTTATTAAGCGGCGCAATGGCAACGATGTATTTTATTACTTTTGCCGCTTATAGCTATTATGACTTAATCCCACAGATATTGTCCTTTGCACTTATGGTGATGTTTACGATTTTTACCGTCACAGCCGCCATAATTTATAATAAACATATTGTTGCGCATATCGGATTAGTCGGTGCCTATGCTGTGCCGTTTTTGTTGAGCCAAGATTCAGGAAGAGCGGATATTCTATTTACCTATATATCAATTATCAATACCGGCATATTATTCACTGCATTCAAAAAATATTGGCGATCGCTTAATTATTCAGCGTTCGGAATAACATGGATTATATTCCTTACATGGTATAATGCTTCGTATAGAACCTATGAGATTTTTAGAACTAATGAGGATTTTTTCCTGGGATTAACATTCCTTTTTATTTTCTTTTCAATTTTCTATACAACATTCTTGTCATACAAGCTAATAAAGAAAGAGCAATTTGAATACAAAGATATTGCCCTGATACTGATAAATTCATTTATAATGTATGGTGTTGGTTATTCAATACTCGACAATCATCCTATAGGCACATATTATCTTGGGCTGTTTACGGTTTTGAATGCCATTATTCATAGCATTGTGAGCCTTGTAGTGTTTCGTAACAAACTTGCCGATAAAGCGCTGTTTTATCTTGTATCGGGTTTGGTGCTTGTCTTTTTAACATTAACGGCACCTGTTCAATTAGATGGTAATTGGGTGACTTTGTTGTGGGCGGGCGAAGCCACATTGCTGTTTTGGCTTGGCAGAACAAAAAATATATCCTTCTATGAAAAGTTCTCCTATCCTCTAATGATGCTTTCTTTTTTCAGTTTAATGAACGATTGGCATTACAGATATGTCATCATCAGAACATGGGATACAAGAATTACTCCCCTTATCAATATACATTTTCTTACTTCATTACTGTTTGTTATTGCATTCGGGTTTCTAACAAAAATTAATGCTGTCACGATGTCTGCTACGCCATTTTCAGCACAAAAGCTACGGCACAAAATTTTGTCAATAGGCATTCCTGCTATACTGTTGATAGCCATATATTGTTCGTTCTTTTTTGAAATTGATCATTACTTTAATCAAGTATATGGCGATTCTTTGACAATGAGGACAGCAACTTCCGGACAGTATTCCGATAGCATTTACAATCATGATATCATGGAATATAAAAAAATAGCTCTTGTGAATTACACTATGTTTTTTATTGCGATGATGACATTGCTGAATATAAAAAGACTACGAAACAGATATGTCGGAACACTCAATTTTGTGTTGGGTGTTGTAGGTAAATTATTGTTCTTGACAGCGGGATTGTATGCAATAAGCGAATTGCGTGAAAGCTATCTGGGACAAAATGGCGAGCTTTATCATCATAGCGGCAACATATTTTACATTATTGTGCGATATATTTCTTTGGTTTTTGTAGGACTTCTCTTGGCAATGGGATACAAAAATTCCCGACAAGAATATTCCGACAAAGTCTTACGTGTGGTTTTCGATTTCGTTTTACACATTGCTGTATTGTGGATAATAAGCAGCGAGTTAATTCATTGGATGGACATATTGTCTTCTATGGAATCTTACAAACTTGGGCTTAGTATTCTTTGGGGTATATATTCACTTTCCATGATTGTATTGGGTATAGCAAAAAAACAGAAACATATACGCATCGGAGCAATGGTCTTATTTGCGGGGACGCTTGTAAAACTGTTCATTTATGATATTGCTCATTTAACAACGATTGCCAAAACAATAGTTTTTGTGTGCTTAGGAGTGCTTCTCTTAATAATTTCATTTTTATATAACAAATACACTCTCTTAATATCAGATGAAAAAACATCAGTTGAAGACAACGGTTAGTCTGCTTATAGCTTTGCTGCTTTTTTCATGCGATACATTATTCGGGCAAAACGATGAATATCGCTATCGGCGTGAATTGTACGATATACGTAATCAATGGCATTCATTACTCTTACCTGATGATATGTTCGGAAAAATATCACAGTCTATGAATGATATAAGAATTATCGGCTACACTCCACAACAAGACACCATCGAAGTTCCTTATGTGTTGCGTTTAGCAGCAAAAAAAGTTAAGACACATAATGTTGACTTCAAGATATTTAATGAGTCGCACAATGATAAAGGGTATTATTACACTTTTGAACTTGAACCCAATGTAAGTGTTAATAAAATAGTATTAACTTTTGAGCAAGAAAATTTTGATTGGCGAGTATATCTTGAAGGAAGCAATAATCAGAATCAGTGGTTTTCTGTCTTGGATGACTATAGGATTGTATCCATAAAAAATACGTTAACAGACTATGAATTTACGACATTGACATTCCCGAATGCACAATATCGTTATTTCCGTCTTTTTGTTAAGAGCAATGAAAAACCAAATCTAATGAAAGCAGGCATAATCCGAGAAGAAAGTACGGAAGGTAAAAGTAAAATATATACTCCGACACACATGAATTCAACGATACAAAAAAAAACCAAACAATCAGTAATTGATATCCGATTATCCACAGTTGTGCCTATTTGGAATCTGAATGTTATAATTCAAGATACGATTGATTATTATAGACATGCTACTGTACAATATCTGTCGGACAGCATAAAAACTGCTCATGGATGGGAATATGTCTTTTCTTATCTCACCTCGGGCACATTAAGCTCTTTCGAGAAGAATGAATTTACATTTAATAGCACGAATATACAAAATATAAGAATTATTGTTGATAATCAAGACAATGCACCATTAACAGTTACGGGCGTACAAGTTAAGGGATATATTCATGAATTGGTGTTCCGTTTTTCTGAAAAAGCGACATACTTTTTGGTTTATGGAAATAATAATTCAGTAAAACCACAATATGATATAGAGTATTTTTCCGATAAAATACCCGGAAATCTTACGGAGTTGCGCTTGGGCGAAGAACAAAGCCGGATACAAAAAACTGATGAGCCGATGTCCCCGCTTTTTGAAAACAAGATTTGGCTTTGGGTAATATTATCGGTTGTGATTGTTGTACTCGGGTGGTTTACTCTGTCCATGATAAAAAAAGTATAGTACAACACTCACTATATGAAGCAACCACGTCAATGAAAAGCATGATAATGAAGAATAATAATTGCAAGTTGAGAATAGCTTAATGGGATTTTTTTGATTTGGATATTTGTCAGTAATCTTAGTTAAGTGGAAAACCAGAGCCACATATTGTGTTTGCAATATCGGACTTGTGGCTTTTAGTAGTTAGTCTTAACTATCAAGGACGGGCAATACCTTTGTTAGTCAAAGGTTGGGAACATGTTAATCAATCATATAATTATTGGGATAAAGTACGTAAAACATTGTCCGATTTAAAAGCAATTTTACCTAAAGTTTATACTTTTGAAATTGTAGCTGACTGCGGTTTCTCGAGTGAATCTATGTTCAATATATGCGATGAGTTAGATATAGATTTTATTGTTAGAATAAATGATTCACTCAAGGTAAAACCGGCAAACGGTAAAGAATTTATACAATTAAGTTTATTTGATGATGGTTACTATAAATTAGAATATTTAGGTCAAAAAAACAAAATAGAAAATATGCACTTAGCCGTAGGAACGGAAACTCGAGACGGACAATCCTCAACGTGGTATTCGGTGAGTAACAATGCGCAAAGTGCAAAAAACAGTCAATAAATATGCTACTCGTTTTTGGATAGAAGAATGATTTAAAGACCTAAAATCACGATTACATTGGGAAAAATATACAGAAAAGATTCCAACAAAAGACTGCCTACTCAAATCTGTTGTCGTAAGTTCCCTGAGTTATGCTATTCAAACTGCTTTAGGAAATGGTTTAAATATGTCGGAGAGTGAACGAGAAAAAACATCTCTTTTTAATAAATTTCAACAGACTTTTAAGCGAACAACCAAAGAACTTGAATATTTAATTATGAAATTTAATTCTATTGTTACGAAGTATTTTAATCGAGCACAATTTGCTTTTTCATGATTTTTGGGTACTGTGAGAAATTGGTATTCTCGCAACATCTATCGTGAGATCAAAATCCACCAATACTGCTGGAACTATTTTAGTTAATTCTCTTATTTTGTCGAAATATGTCATATTCATTTTTTCTCTTCAAAGTTACTTTTTTAATTCTGTTAGTCTGTCCATGCGTTGGCAAAAATTGTCTTTCTTTTTTAAAGTTGGTATAATCACTATGTTTGTCACTCATTAACAGCATCTATCGCCTTAATGCCAAAATTTGTCATCACTCCAAAACCACATAACTTTGATTACACCTGCAAACGTAAAAGGAGAATAATCATTGACAGAAAATTCTATGATATTACCATCCGACAGTAAATATAGCATCTCTTTTAAACATACCATTTATTATTCGCGCAATATATATGCCGCCGGACAAAGGTGGTATATCAATATGTATTTCAGTGGAATGTGGATAATATTCTTTTTTTGACCAAACGACATTACCCGCCATATCATAGATGGCTAATGTCATATTTCCTCCAAAGCCGGAATGAATAACACCGGATTTACCGTCAGTTGATAATGAAAATGTACCAACGGATTGCACTCCGCGCAAATCACTTGCACAATATTTGGATAATCGAATAAATGTTTCTGCTGCCCCCTCAAAGCCAATACACCCCGTGGGCGAGGAAGCATTTTCCAAAGAAAGTGTAAATGTTTTTGTGTCTGACCAATTTCGCGGTAAATACATGGCGTAAGCGATGTCTATAGTTCCACCAAGTGTGTCTGTTCCTTTACCGATGAGAGTGAATATACCCTGCCCGCTATTCTGTGCGGTAATATTCCATGTATTGCCCAATGTGTGGGTAATTGCAGATGAAGCCACAAAGGTTTCTTGTTCGCTTCGTACGCGGAATGTAAATCCATCTAATCCTGTCGGTACAGTAATGCGCAATGGAATAGTACTACCAATGGTATATGTGCTGTCCTGTGAAGCCGTGGTGTTTAATGCTATGGTTCTTTGTCCTCCTGTTTTAATAGTTACATTTACGGACGCTGTGTCGCTACACGAAAGTTCATTCGCTCCAATCACTGTGTATATCGTATTTTTCTGAGGTTTTACCCATAGCTTTTCTCCCTGAACTTGTTGATTGTCATCCCATTGCCATCTATAATTTTTTGCACCCGAGGCAGATAGTAAAACGCTATCACCGGGACAGATACTGATATCGTCGGACACCGTAATATCAGGATATGGTATGGCTATAACCTCAACGGTATCAGAGTCATCGCACCCCAACCGATTGAAAGCCGTAACAATATATGTATCGCTCTGTGCTTTGTCCACATTCAAAAATGATTGTGTGCCAAGCATTGTTCCTGCCACATTTTTCCATTGATATGTATAATCACTTTGTGGTGCGCTGCCAAGTTGCACAGACATACCTTCACACACTTGTCTATCATTTCCGGCATCAGCAACTGGTAAAGGAATAACATTTACCGTCACATAGCCCGTGTCAATACAATTTCCACTTTGAGCAATCACTCTGTATTGTGTGGTCTGTGTGGGAGTGGCTTGTGGAGTGGCTGATTGCAGATTATCCAATCCCGCACTCGGAGACCATTGATATGTCAAAGCTCCCGAGGCGGTCAAGCGTGCACTGCCGCCGATACATACTGTTGTGTCATTTGAAACGCTGATTTTCAAAGTACCAATATCAACGAGTACACTATCCACAGCATAACAACCAAGACTGTCGGTAACTGTAAGAATATATGTTGTGGTGGTCTGCACAGAAACAGAGGGCATAGCTATTGTCGGGTTGCTTAATCCGGTAATCGGTTGCCATTGATAGCGTACACTATTACTTCCCGGCGTTCCTATGATGCCCTCATTGCCACAAAGGTAAATGTCTTTTCCGGCATCTGCCTTTGGCGGAGATTGTACTCTTACAGTCGTATATGCGGTGTCGCGACAAAATCCGCTTATCACAATAACGCGGTATGTTGTGGTTGTGTCGGGAAATGCTGTCGGCTTGGGATCAAAATCGGAAGACAAAGAGTGCGACGGTGACCAATCGTACTGTTCACCACCACTTGCATATAATTGCGCAATGCCGCCTTTGCAGATGATAGTATCTGCTGAGACTTTGGCTGTCACCCCTTTTACCGTAATATTCACGGTATCTTTGTCAATGCATCCTTCGGGGCTTTTGACTGTGAGTATATATGTCATGGGTACGGTGGTCGTCACCAGCGGTCTCGCTAATGTGGAATCATCAAGCCCTTGTTTGGGTGACCATGCATATATATGGTTTGGAATTCCTGTTGTACCTATGAACGTACTATTACCGCACACAGAACGGTCGGGTCCGGCATCAGCCACAGGAAGAGAGTTGACCGTGACCTGTACAATTGCTGTATCCTTGCACAAACCATTCGTAACAATAACAGTATAACGTGTTGTTTCATTGGGAAATATGAGTGGATTGAATGATGTGGGGCTGCTCAATCCTTTTACCGGTGACCACAGCACCGTGCCCGTTGCATTGATTCTCAAAGATGTCGTATCGCCGACACATAAAGTAAGTTTACTGTCAGGAAGCGATCCTTGTAAAGGACCAACAAATACTGTATCATAACTTAGACAGCCGCGCGAATTTTTTACACTCACAATATATCGCTGCACAGCGGAGCCGACGCGCACACGCGGCATAGCATCTTTAGGATTACTTAGTCCCTGCACGGGAGTCCAAGAATATGTAAGCCCTGCTTGCGGTGGTGTTCCAATAATTGCCACACTATCACATGTCAGAATATCACGACCGGCATCTGCTAAAGGGGCATCCAAGACCACAACGGTATCTTTATAGACACTGTCGCCATTGCTATTATATGCGGTAAGACGTATCTCATGCACCCCTGCTTCCATATAACGAATAGGAGGCGGAACTTTTTCATAAAAACGTTCGGGATTCCCTTTAGGAAAATACCATGACCAATCAGTGGCATTAAATGTTGCATCAAAAATACGAATGGTTTCGCCTTTGCAAATAGTATCGGGGAAGAAGGTAAATTTAGGAGATGGCTTATTGCAAGTCATTGACAAGGTAGTGTTTGCAAAAAGATAATCAGTAAAATTAGGCACCCCAACACAATTGTAATTGGATAATTGCAAAAGATTATAGCGGATATTGCAAGCCGCACCTTTTTTGTCCGGTTCGGAAATGCAATGCAAATAACGCCTGTCAACTCCTGTTGTGGTATGGAAATAAATTTTTTGATCGGGTGCAAGTGATAAACCGCTCAAATTAAGGTCACCCTGGGCAATATCCGCAGTCGTATATTGAGAAGCAATAATATATTCACGGCGATGCACACTCACATCATATTGATATAAGCGATAAATTTTTGAACGAGTGCTTTCGCCGAAAATATACAATACCTTACTATTGGGAGAAAAAGACATCCCATACATAACAGGGTATGGTGTGGGATTAGCAGGAGCATTAGGTGTTGGCAAAGAAATAGGGTCAGTCACCTGACCTGTTTTCCGATTAAAACGGAATAATTCTGCACCACGATCACCGTCGGACATAATAATTTTTGAACCGTCGGGACTCATTTTCATGTGGCCGAGAATATAGGTAATTTTTTGATGCCCATTACCCGGTGGTTGTCCAACAAAACTCACAACCGGTTCAGGGTCTAATACATCATTGTAAATTTTATACGCATAAAAGGCATTTTGCTCGCGATCATGAATGATTATCCAATATCCTTTGCCATCACAGGTTAAAGTGCCGGTAATTTTTTCCGCAGAAAAAGCATGTAATAATTGATTCTTGACGACAACTTCCCCTTTGCCGCCATCTTGGGTCATATCAATAATATTCATAAACATACCATCGGTACGTAAGAGAGGATCTCCGGTAAGGCATGGTACGGTAAACAGAAAGAACTTATTGGGATTAGACATAAATGGTACAGCTAAACCACCCATAGAAGAAGATTTACCACTTTGCATGCCCGTGCCGTTTTTCATTACGGCATTGCTGCGTGCGCTCCATACCGTTTTGCCTTCAAAGTAAAATAAAAACTCACCTGTCAAAGGATGGGACATAGAAACCGCTGCCTCCTCTGCCGTTAATGCCAATTTAGGCAAAGCAACAGGCGCACCCGAAGCAAAAGAAAGCCCTTGTCCCTCACCAAAGAACCAATGCGTTCCTTCTTTTTGTGCATAAAGCGGCATAGAGAACAATAGAACGCATACCGCAAAGAAATAAAGTACCAACTTGTTCATAAAGTAACCTCGTAAGTAACGTGGCAAGTATCAATGGTGAAAAATACGTAAACTTTTTGATTCTACGCATATATAAGCATCATTATAAACATTTGGCAAACGATTACACACTCCTATATTTTCTTTGTATGAGTATGTTCATTAACTTTTTTACGATTTTCGCATGATAGTGTGTTACTTTTTAGTGACTTGTTCCTCTTCTACTTTGTGCAATCGTTTCATAGGACACATACACATGATGTTGTGCAGACACAACAACTTTTTATGGAATGCCTGTCACCTGTTAAAGGTGATATAGAGCGATTCATACTGTTTCTGACTCGTAATCGGGAAGATGCAAAAGAGTTAATGGCGGAAACCGTGGCGCGATGTTTTGAACATTTCGATGCAGTACGACATAAGCAAGCATTTAAAAGTTATGCAATGACAACGGCACGTCGCTTATTTTATGAGAATCAAAAGAAAAAAAATCGGGAAATTCATATAACAACAGAAGAACTCGACACCATTTTCGATACGGGTATATCGCCGGAACACAGTATGGAAGCATCATTACTTTACAAAGCAATAGGTACTTTACCGGATATGCAACAGGAAGCAATAATTTTGACGGAAATAATGGGCTATTCGCTCAAAGAAACCGCAACCATACAGCGTTCAACCGTCGCAGCCGTCAAAGTGCGTATTTACCGAGCAAAAAAAGCATTGTATGTGCAATTATCCGATTCATATTCAAGGTAAACAGTAAGCAATGAAACAACTTCGATTTGACATATTGCGCTCGGCGCGCTCTTCGCAGGAATTGATTTCCGGAACGGAAGTGGAAACTATTGTTCACAACCGTGCCCCACAATCACATCAATCGTTTGTCGGAAATTCATTGCGTACAATACTTATCTCTACGGCAGCAGTGCTGGCATTGGGCGGATTAATCTTCGTGATGGATAATGGGGAACAATCTCCGAACATATCATTGCCACAGTCAAATATTACGCAAAAACTACAAGAACAATCGTCCAAAACGACCACTGATAATTCTGAGAATCATTCAATTACTATATCGCAAAAAGCCGAAACGAACAGTCCATCGAATACAGACAACATAGTGACGGAACAATTATCCCCTATCCAATCTGTTACTCCCACAGAACATCAGTCAATTATTGCTATGAATGCTTTGGTATTGCAACCTGATGAATTGCAAAAAATAGGCATAACAGTTGAAAATAATACTTTGAAAACACGTATTCAAGAAAGAGACAGATCGCAATTACTCATTACAGAAATATATATAAGCAACAATAGCCGTCGAAGCACATCTATACATACTTCATTATCGGATACCACAGTATTTCTTCATCCTGTGTTGATTACGTATAGCTCACCCAATGGACTTGAGCAATCATTTTCGCATATTGTGAATAAGAGCACATTATTAGCGGATGCACTGATTCCTACTATTTCGGTGAATCAAATTTCCGAGGACACCAAAAGTATCGGTTCAACATTACCATTACTCAATCAACTTGTGCCAATTCGTGTGGTATTGCCACAAACAAATGATATTGTCACATTATGGTATATCCCGAATCAATTATTATTCGCATCATTACCTGAGCGATATATTCTTCCAATTAAAAATGAATTACAAGTCCACACAGATATTACCTGCAAGCATATTCAGCGTGAAGATGCCTGCGGTGCATTTCGTGGTAAAACCACTGTGTTTGATATTTGTTCGTCCGATGCAGGAGCGATAACGCAAAGTGCTGTCTATCCCAATCCGGCACATGGTTCAGCGCAATGTCGTTATGTGCTTGTGCAGTCTCGGCAATGCCGGATTGCACTCTATACGGCAGAAGGACAATTTGTCAAAGAACTTTTACCGTGGTCGGAACAATCATCCGGCGAGCAAATTGTACGGCTGGCTCTCGATGATATTCATGGCGGCTTATATCTGCTGTCATTGACCACACAACAAGGTGAGCAAATTATACAACGATTATTTATTCAATAATTTATTTTTCATTTATTTTTTTAGTAACAGGAGTTTTTTTATGAAACGTTTTTTGATGTCCGTTGCCGCTTTTGGTTTATGCGCAACAGCAGCAGCAATAGCTCAACCGAAATTAGAAATTGTCGGTGGCACAACATATAATTGGGGCAATATAAGTGCCAAGACCTCACCATTGGAAACAGCAATTAAAATTGTTAATCTTGGCAATGAAGAATTACATGTCACAGGTGTAAAACCGGGTTGCGGTTGTACAACAGCCCCGATTGATAAAGATAAAATTAAACCGGGTGACACAGCAACGGTTAAGGTCAGTCTCAATGTGGGAGCAAGCAGCGGTGATTTGACAAAAGTAATCACGATTACTTCTAATGACCCTAAAGCACCAAATGTTATCTATAGTTTAAAAGCAAATGTCATAAGAGCAGTACAAGTACTACCCTCACAGTATTTTGTATTCACAGGCGCAACATTAGGCAATAAATCCGAAGCCAAAGTACAGATCAAAAATAATTCAGACGCAGAAATTACTTTATCGGATTATGAAACAACAAATGGATTGAAAATAAATTGGAATGGAAGTAAATCAATAAAACCCGGACAACAAGCAGAATTAACCGCATCATTAGTGCCTGACAAAACCGGTTATTTTAATGGGACAGTACGCATGAAAACAACAAACCCTGATTTCCCATCCATAGAAATCATGGCATACGGTAATGTGGAAAACCCTAATGCTCCTGCAACCAAAACAAATGCACCGCCTTCGACATCGGTCAATTCGGGAAATTTTGCGCCGGCACCTCAAATGGCAACCCCACCCGCGCAAGAAACATCCAAAAAATCAAAATCGAAAAAACCGTAAAATTCTGTAAAAGATCAAGCTGTTCTCAAGCCGTTTCAAGAATATTGGAACGGCTTTTTTCTACAAAATCGGTCATCTTCATATTTGCAAAACATCGCAAACCAAGTCGAAAGGAAGAAAAAATATTTGCCCAAATTCAGCATCATTTCTCCATTTCGGTATGAAGATTGTTGTATGCTATGGTTTTTCTTTCTAATTTAGAATGAATTTTGGAGAATAGATATGCGTATTGAGCCATTGGTGCAGCCATTACAATTAACAAACAATGGCGAATTGGAGATAGTCTTTATTGGGGTGGGGTCTGCGTTCTCACGTATATTACACAACACTAACTTCCTTATTATTAAGGGGGATAATCACGTACTTGTTGATTTCGGCACCACAGGTCCCGATGCACTGCCCACAATAACCGGATTAGGACTTGGCGACATTGGTGTTATCTTACCAACCCACAGCCATTGCGATCATATAGGCGGTATTGAGCAACTTGCGCTCTGGAATCGCTATGTTGCGATGCCTTTTGCCGGTAAGCCAAAGCTCTCCATGATTATCAGCGAAGATTATCAAGAAATTTTGTGGAATATGTCGCTGCGCGGAGGAATGGAATGGAATGAAATTAACCAAGAAGGTAAAACATTGACATTTACGGATTATTTTACCATTTTGCGTCCCAAGATAACAGCTCATCAGCCGCGTTTGCGCATGGATGTCACAGTGGGAGATATACATATTGAGATATTCGGCACCAACCATATTCCTGAGCAAGCAACAAATGCCGGCAATGCTTTTATTACCTATGGACTATTGATTGACGGTAAAATCTTTTATTCGGGCGATACCAAATTCGACCGTTCTTTACTTGATATGTACAATCCTTTAGCAGAGTGGATGTTTCATGACACATCGTTTATACCCAATCCTGTTCACGCTTCGCTTGATGAATTGCGTACCTTACCGGAAGAAATAAAGAAAAAAATGTTTTTGGTTCACTATTCTGATGTTTGGCAAAATCAAAATATTGAAGAGTTTGCAGGGCTTGCACAACAAGGGGTTCGTTATATATTTTAGAGATTATCACATATATTGCATACACTTTATGACATAATACTATGTGGTAACAATACTTTTTTACTATTCTCCCAATAATAGTCTATTTTTTTACTGAACGGATAATTTTTGGGTTAAATCACGAGAAAATACAGTATGAATAGCAACATGCAATTCATTGTCTTTGTTGATTAATGTTTCAAGAACATCTTTTTTCCATACCATGCATACCACCGAAGTTAATGCTTTGACGGTAGCAGTAGTTTCCTTGCCGCTCAAAAAACTCATTTCACCAACAAAGGCATAACTGCGCAATCGAGTGATCTCTGTCCCTTTTTTCTCTACAGATGCTGCACCCCTTGTCAACAACAACAACTCTTTGCATGTATTCCCTTCTTCGATTAATTTTTCACCTATATCATATGTACGCCATTCACCGATATTTATTAAACGTCGAAATAATACCTTACTCATAGTACTGAACATTGCAGCATACATAACATTTTCTTCCTCCGATAAATTCAGAGACTGTCTTTCTTGTACTACGCGAAAAAACTGATAAGCATTCACTCCCACATACGCCGAACACCATAAAATATTAGGCCAAAGCGGATCAGTACCTACATTGTAACTATAGACAACTTCCATTATGGATGCAAGACACAATAAAATCCTAAGCCACAACATATCCTTAACAATAAACGCAGTCAGATATAATAGATTATAGCTATGCGCCAATATATCCCATAGAGTAAATTGCATTATAGTCTCCGTATCAAATAAGTGTATATAATTTCATAAAAGATGATTAAGTCTTGCTACACTGAAGCATTATTCATCACGGAATGGCAATACAATTGTCAATATATTTGTATTGTTATGATATTTATATTCCATTGCTTGCGATATTTGTTTGACGAAATGAATACCAAGTCCTCCTATGGCTCTTTCTTCCAAATCCGAAGTGGTATCGGCGGCGGCAATTGTTGTGGGATTAAACGGTATTCCTCCGTCACTCACAGTAATTGTCACTAAACGCGCAGTATCATCCACACTAAGTGATAAGTCAATAGTGTGTTCGCCTCCTTGAGGATATCCATGTGTGATAATATTGGTGAGTATTTCATCCAAAATTAAATCTGTCTGAAAAGCAGTTTTCATCGGCACAGAAAATTCATCGTAAAATGCTTCAACTTCAGAGTTAATACGGGTAATTTCCGTTTTTTTATTGATTAACCGCAAGGACAAATTATGCAATACTTCTGCTGTAGATGAAGACTCATTTATATGAGAGGAATTATGCCCATCATACCGTAACAACAACATTGTAATATCATCCGATTGGGCAGCACCGTCAGCATGGCGTTTAACATCAGCAAAAACATTTTTCATTTGCTCTTCAACAGAAACAGAATGATCCATTGTTGTCAAAAATTCTGTTAATCGTTCATCTGAATATAATTCATCATTTTTGTTCATGGCTTCGGTCACGCCATCTGTATAAAGATAAAGCATATCTCCATTATACAGCGTAAATTTTGATGTCTCGAATTCCATTTCATCCATAATAGCCAAGCCCATGCCACGTGTTTTTTGCACTATTTCTACTGTGCCATTTTTACGAATAATATAAGGTAAATTATGTCCTCCATTGCTAAACCAGACTTCTCCTGTTTCTTCATCAAGAATACAATAAAACACAGTAACAAATAATGTGGAAACATTTTCACGACATAATAAATCATTAACTACCGCCATAACATCTCCGGGTTTACCTCCTAATGATGCTTGACTTTTAAGCATAGTTCGACTTACTGCCATAAATAAAGCGGCGGGCATACCTTTACCGGACACATCTGCAATTACAAATCCGACTCGACGATGATCAATGCGGAAAAAGTCATAGAAATCGCCCCCCACATCTTTTGCGGCGACCATCTCGGCTGCCAATGTAAATTGCACAGGTTGATTTTGGAATGTTTCTTTCCAATCGGGTAAAATAGCATGTTGAATTTTTGCCGCTATTTCCAAATCCCTCTGGATAGAAGATAATTGCTTACGTGTTAAATCTGCGTATTCTTCAATAATACCGTTCTTCTCTTGTAAATCAGATAGAATTTTTGACTTAATAAATGCAGCAACGATATGTTCTTTCAAATTATGCAATAAACCAAGCAAACGTGATTCAAACCCGCGTGTTTTAGCATTACCTTCAAATATAACAATACCTTCAATCACTCTATTAACAGGAACCGTCATGACTGCTATTGCCGAGGCAGCATTTCCTATGCGCTGTGCTGTTTCATTATCATCTTGCACACCGGAATAAAATACATCTTCATATAATTCTTCGCATAATTCAATATAACGTTCATTGATAATACCAAAAGGAACAGTGGCTATTTCTTGTAATTCCTCATCATTCCAACCTATGGATGCACGCACAGCAAATTCTTCCGTTTCTCCGATACGTACATACGCTATGCCACGATGAACGCCTTTGAAAATTAAAATTCTCTCTAATATAGATATTAACAATCTGTCAAGATCAATTTCTGTGTTGATAGATTTAACAATACCATTAATTTTTGCAAGTTCATCGTTTTTACCTTCTAATTCGCCCGATTTTTTTTCGATTTCCTCTTTTTGTACTTGTATTTCCTGTGTACGTTCATTAATAATACGTTCCAAACGTTCTTTTTCCTTATGACCTTTGCGTAAACGCCAGCGAAAAACGATAACAACAACACTTCCTGAACCGAACAAATAAAGAATATATGCCCACCATTGTCTGAACCATGGCTTTTCTATAACAAAAGGAAATTCAGCTGTTTTTCCGATTGTTCCATAGACATTTTTTGCCTCAACTTTAAATGTAAATGAACCATCAGGTAAATTGGTATATTCTTTTTTTGTCGTTATACTCCATGATGACCAGACATTGTCGAAGCCCTCAAGTTTATAGCGATACAATGTGCGATCTTCAAAATTAAATGCCGGTGCACTGAACTCAAAAGTTAAGGTATTTCTGTTATAAGGTAATTGTGGTATCGGGATATTTTTTGTAAGTATTGAAAATGGCAAACCGTCAGTAGAATAATATGCCCCACCATACATTAATGAATCCGAGCCATAATATGCTGATCGGATAAAACAGGAAAATGGCAAATTAGAGATAGTTTTCGCCGTACCGTCAAATACTATAATTCCCTCAGCTGTACCAAACCACGCCTTATTGTGATTTTCTGCGAGAATTGCCGTGATACTATATTCAGAAATAGGAGCAAATTGAGGTAATACGGGTTGTAAACCTTTAGCAGTGAGCGTGTAGCGACGTATTTTTTTTGCATCACCCTCTGTTGCCCATATCGAACCATCTTGTGCCTGCAAGATGGAGTTCAGCCAGAGTAAAGAATCTTTACCATCTTTTGTTCTATTCTGTAATTCTTTATCCACAATAAATTTTTTCTGTGTTTCATCGAATTGCTTTATTCCCGGTTCCGATATTGTTGTAAGGCGTATTTTACCATTAATAATAGAAATAGTATTGCTGATAAGCGATTGTAAACCATGCTGTAATCCGAGACGCATATAGTTATTCATAATACCGGCATAAAGGTCATCGGCTTTGCAGCGAATAATACCTTTCATGGAAGTTGCTATCCAGACATTGCCTTGATTATCTTCGCGTATGGAACGACATTCATCCCGTATTCCTTCTATTCGTGCAGTTTCTTTCCACATACCATTGACAAAGCGCACTATTGCCACACCATCAAGCAAGCCACAATAAACCATATCCTTATGGCGCTGCGAATAACCAAGTGACAATCCATAGCCCGGGGTAATCATAGAAATAGTATTGTTTGCATTAATGGCAAATATGCCTTCTGTAGTTGCTGCCAATAAAGTACGCTCGGTTGTAACTAATGACATACAAGCCACACTATCTTTCACAGGAAGAAATGTGGAACCGGATTTACGAAATATACCTCTTTGTGTGGCAACATAATATGTTCCATTCCATTGAGCAATATCATTCACTCCACCATAGAGTCCTTCAGATTCACCGTACCGAGAAAATGCTGACGGTGCATTAATACGCGACAATCCTTCATTCAATGCAACCCACACTCCCTGCTGATTATCCGCTACAATATCATTGATGCTCTCATGTAATAAACCATGTTTTCGTTCAATAACTGCAAGTCGCTGCCCTTGAGCAGAGACCAAGACAATGCCTCGGCGTATAGTACCCAGAGCAAAAGAACCATCCGATAAACGTGTTACTGAAGAAATACCATTATCAAGAAAAAATGATTTAAGTGACCCTGCGAACTCTTGGGGTTCGCCGCTATCATTGCCCATAAGATATAAACCATCATTCTTGGTTGCAACAAGTGTACGATTCTTGTCATAAGGGAGCATAGCAACGACAGCCGTATTCTGACTGAAAAAGCGGGTCTGCGGAATAGAGCGTAACTTCATTTTATCAATAATCATCAACCCCGAATCGGTAACATTGGTATAAATCTTATCACCGAGAACAAATGCTTTTCCTAACTCTACACCAAAATTACTATAAGATAATTTGTTATTTGACCATTGAAACACCGTATTATCCGCAATAAAATAGACTGCTTTCTCAGTGGTCAATATTGAATGAATATCAAGGAAGTTAGGGCGGGAGTTAGTATAAGTTAATAAGGATTTATATTCCAAACTTCCTTTTGTATTGGCAATCAACATACCGAAATCGCCGCGTGTTCCTACATATACTTTACCATCAGCCCCAACAGCAATTGAACGGGGTATGGAGTAATTTTTTGTACTGACAGTGCGCCAATGCGTACCATCATAAATCAGAACACCATTAGTATTGGCAAAAAGCATGAATCCGCGCTTATCTTGAACAACGGCAAAATTTTGCGCATGTGCTTTGTATTCATTTGGGAGGAAATTGCGCAGCAATGGCGTACCCTGCTCAGCGGAAAAAGCAAAACTACCCGCAATGCACCACAAAGGAAAAATCAGTACTATTATTCGTATTACCATTCTAATATTTTCTCTCTTTCATGAAGTATTACTTTTCTGATTCCTGACGATAATCGAACCATAAGTACAATTACCACAAAATTTTACTGCTGTTTATATTTACCGTATAATGTTTGTTGTAAGCTACATTATCTGCAAACTTCGCATTTTTTGACGAAATACATGATACTCTGCCTCACAGGAAAAAAATAAATTGCATACTCTTATGACTGTCTGTGAAGGATTCATAGAATAATACCACATACATATCGAACATATGCTTTGTGCAAAACAGTATCGTATGTATGCTGTATGATTACCGTTTCAGCTCCTTGCGTAAGTATTTGCCTGTTATACTTTCCTTTGCCTTTGCAATCTGTTCGGGAGTGCCTTGGGCAACAATTTTACCCCCTCCGGCACCGCCCGTAGGACCAATATCAATTATCCAATCGGCAACCTTAATCACATCAAGGTTATGCTCAATCACCACAACAGTATTGCCTTTTTCCACCAAATTGCCCAACAAACGTAACAATAAACGGATATCTTCAAAATGCAAACCCGTGGTGGGTTCATCAAGCAAATAAAGTGTTTTGCCTGTTTGCACTTTAGATAACTCCGTGGCTAACTTTACACGTTGCGCCTCACCGCCCGAAAGTGTGGGTGCTTGTTGTCCCAGCTTAATATAACCCAATCCGACATTCTCAAGCACATGGAGCTTTTTATTCACTTTGGGATTGTCCGCAAAAAGTTCCAATGCATCGGCTATGCTTAAATCCAGAACATCGGCTATGGATTTACCCTTGTACTGTACTTGTAATGTTTCGGCATTATAGCGCTTACCGGCACATATTTCACATTCGACCCAAACTTCCGGCAGATAATTCATCTCTATTGTTTTCATGCCGCCGCCACCGCATTCTTCGCATCGTCCGCCCTTCACATTAAAAGAAAAGCGTCCTTGCTCATAGCCGCGCATTCTGGATTCGGGTAATTGGGAAAACAACTCACGAATTTGTGTAAACACACCCGTATATGTTGCCGGATTGGAACGCGGAGTGCGACCTATCGGTTTTTGATCAATTTCTATGACTTTATCAATATGTTCCAAACCCTCAATTTTTTTATGAGGCAAAGGTACTTCCAGCGCATTATGAAAATGGCGAGCAAGCATGGGGTATAATGTATAATTAATCAGCGATGATTTGCCGGAACCGCTCATGCCCGTCACACACACCAATTTCCCTAATGGAATGGTAATATCCACATTTTTTAAATTATTGCCCGTTGCGCCGTATAATGTAATCTTTTTACCATTGCCTTTACGTCTTTCTGTGGGTATTTCTATCTCTTTTTCGCCTGTCAGATATTGGGCTGTTACGCTATTGTGTACAGATTTTGTTGTCGTTAATTCATGAGGCGCACCCTGATACACAATAGTACCGCCATTGACACCCGCCCCCGGACCTATATCAATAATATAATCGGCTTGTTCAATCATCTCGCGGTCATGTTCCACTACAACAACAGTATTACCTGTGTCGCGCAATTTTTTCAGCGAATCAATTAATTTATCATTGTCATGTTGATGTAAGCCAATGGAGGGTTCATCAAGCACATAGGTAACGCCAACTAATTGTGAGCCGATTTGCGAGGCAAGTCGTATCCGCTGTGACTCACCGCCGGAAAGGGTGC
The DNA here is from genome assembly GCA_002344005.1 of Ignavibacteria bacterium UBA2373. Taxonomy (GTDB): domain Bacteria; phylum Bacteroidota; class Ignavibacteria; order Kapaibacteriales; family UBA961; genus UBA2353. Next base: position 32,721 of record DDTD01000012.1, read on the forward strand.
GGGCTGTTCTGTTTAATTGCAAATAATGCAAGCCCACATTTTCCAAAAATTCAAGCCGAGTTGTGATTTCTTTAATAATTAAATTCCCAATTTTCTTTTGCCGTGATGTTAATTTTTTTTCTATGGTTTTAAAGTATTTTACGGCTTCGGCAATATCCATTTTTGTGGTTTCACTTATGGAATAATCACCTATTTTCACAGCAAGATTTTGTGGCTTTAAACGACCGCCTCCACATTCATCACATTCCATACCGTGCATATATTTTTCTATTGTTGCACGAATATCCGAAGAGCCGGTCTGATCATACTGTTCACGATAAAATGCCAAGATTCCATTAAATCTTGTGGTGTATTCTAATTCTTTGCCGCTTGCGGTCACATATTTAACCGTGATTTTTTTCTTTTTTGTGCCCCATAATAATGCTTGTAAATGATCGGCGGGCATATTTTCAATAGGAACAGAAAGTGAAATATCAGCTTCTTTAGCAAAGGCAAGTACTTTTTCCCATTGCCACATTTTTCTTTTTTTTCCTAAAATAGCAATGCCGCCATCTTCTACGGATAATGTTCTGTTGGGAATAATAAGATTTTCATCAAAATCAACAATAACTCCCGTTCCTTCGCACTGCGGGCATGCCCCGTATGGTGAATTAAAAGAAAAATTATTCGGCGCCAATGGTTCATACGATGTGCTGCATGAAGGGCAAGAATTAAGTGTAGAATATATTTTTTCATTCCATACATCGGGCGATGTTTCTGAAAGAATAGATACCACATTTTCTCCCATACGCAATGCTGTGTTGAGTGACTCCGAAAGCCGTTTTTCCTGATCGGGATGAATTGATAATCTATCAACAATTAATTCTATATCATGTTTTTGAAAACGGGACAGCATCATACCACGCTCTATTTCTTTTAATTCGCCATTGATGCGCACCCGCGTATAACCCTGTTTGAGCAATGTTTCGAATAATTCGCGATAATGTCCTTTTCTGCCTTTGACTAATGGTGACATTACCATAATGCGTGTATTATGTGGCATTTCCATAAGGGCATCAAGTATTTGGTCTTGTGTTTGCGATTGTACGGGGATATGACATGATACGCAATGCTGCACACCCACACGCGCATACAATAATCGCAGATAATCATAAATTTCCGTTACTGTGCCTACGGTAGAGCGCGGATTCGATCCCACAGATTTTTGCTCAATTGAGATAGCGGGGGATAACCCCTCCACAGAATCAATATCCGGTTTGCGCATCATGCCAAGAAATTGGCGGGCATACGGAGACAAACATTCCACATAACGACGCTGTCCTTCCGCATAGATGGTGTCGAAAGCAAGCGACGATTTACCGGAACCGGAAAGTCCCGTAATCACGACAAGTGCATCACGCGGAATATCCACTGACACATTTTTCAAATTATGTTCGCGCGCTCCTTTTACACGTATATGGGTCAATTCTTCCTCGGCTGCCATATCCATAGTGGACATCTCAGTAGGTCTTGAACTGCTTTTGCTTTTCGATTGTGGTGATGTCTTTGCCATAGAAAGAGAAATTCTTGGAGTAATATTACGTCAGTCAAATTATGTACATATTTCAGTACAAAATTACGTCACAGCCCGTCAAAGGCTGATATACGAGCCGCTCATTTTTTATATTGAACGTGGAAAAGTTCTATGAAATCAATTCTCTTACCGGAACAACAAACATCACTCGATAGTGTGGCAATGCAGGATTATGCCATGCCTGCACTCTTACTTATGGAAAATGCAGCACGCTCGGCTGCGGAAAAAATACTGCAACTTGCAGAAACACATTCTCATGCTCAGCAATTGCGGTCGGTGCTTATTCTGTGCGGTTCGGGAAATAATGGTGGCGATGGTTTTGCCATTGCACGACATCTGCATCACTATGCCCATGTGCGCATTGCATGGATTGGCGATAAAGAGAAAATGTCACCGGAAACACTCACCAATATGAAAATAAGCGAACGCCTTGGTATTCCCATGGCACATATTGTAAATGAGTTAGATGTCAAAACTCTGAATACCGATGCGGATATCATTATTGATGCACTTATTGGCGTTGGGGGCAATGAAAATTTACGGGGAATAGTCACTTTTTTGCTCGATAAAGTTTCCGGTATGTGGGATTCCTTCGGTAATATGCCATCACGTCAACACCAAGCCTTGCATATTGCTATTGATATTCCCACCGGACTTAATGGCGCAACGGGGCTAGCCCATCCTTCGGCATTTCAGGCAGATTATACCATTACCATGCTTGCGCCCAAACCGGGTATGTATATCAATCAAGGCACTGCATTGTGCGGTACAATAGATACTGTATCCATCGGTGCGCCCACTTCTTTACCCTCAACCATTGCTCGCTACCATTGTCATGAGCCATCTGATATTGCCGATTTTTTCCCGCCACGCCGTAAAAATACTTCCAAATTTGATTATGGCAGAGTGATGATTATCGGTGGATCAACAGCCATGAGCGGTGCCGTTTGTTTGAGCGCACATGCCGCTTTTGCCGCCGGAGCCGGCTTGGTTGAACTTTATACGCCTTCTGTGCACGCTCAGCTTATGCCCGAAGTGATTGCTCATACACTCATGACAACAGAAGAAGGAACTATTCACCCCGATGAACAGCATACTTTACTTGAAGCCATGAACAAAGCTGATGCAATTATCATGGGTCCCGGCTTAGGAAAAAACACAGAAACTTTAGCCATGATTCGCTCGCTTATTTTGGCAATATTGCATCACAAACCATTAATTCTTGATGCTGATGCTTTATGCGCACTTCATCACACGGACATTCTTTCTTCTATGACAATACTCACGCCACATTTGGGTGAATATGCACGATTAACCGGACAAAAACGTGAAGATATAGCCGACACTTTTGTTACACAGGCACAACAAACTGCACATGCAATGCAATGCACACTCTTGCTAAAAAACACACCAACAATTATTACCGATGGTAAAAATACTATTCTCAATATTAACGGTAATCCGGGTATGGCAACTGCCGGTAGCGGCGATGTTCTGGCAGGCATTATTGGCAGTGTAGCTGCGCAAAAAATTGCTCCATTGTATGCTGCATCGCTCGGCGCATATATTCATGCAATGGCAGGTGACAGTGCCGCTACAATAAAAGGGCAAATATCATTAACTGCTTCAGACATAATAAAAGCTTTACCTTCGGTATTGACTCTCCAATAATATATGACACAATATTATCGTTTTATTCCTTTGGTGCTCTATTCGGGCATACTGTTTTATTTATCGCATCAGCCACAGCTGCCTCATCTGGAGCTTGGCTTTGAATGGCAAGATAAAATCATTCATTGTGGCGCATATACACTCTATGGATTATGTATCAATTTTGCATTATATCATCATCCGCGCAGGCACATTCTCACTATTATTATCGGATTTTTATTTGGTATAAGTGATGAAATACATCAATATTTTATTCCGTATCGCTCTGCCGAAATATTAGATTGGCTTGCTGATTGCATCGGGATATTGCTCTCTTTGTGGCTATGGAATAAAACACACTATTTTTGGCATCGAAGAAAAAATAATCACAAATAATGAAAATTTGAAAAATTCCCTCTTGAACTGTCGCGACCATAGTCTGATGGGGTGGATTGTCTATATGAAAAATTTATTTCTTTTTCTTATGTATTCCGTTGGCTGCTGGATATATAGTCTCCTTCTCGAACAATCTCATGTTATGTATTTCTATGTTATATCCGTTTTTCAGTGGTGAAGAAACAGTAACTTTAGACTTTAAGATAATAGATGTATGGTCTATATCTTCAGGTTTCTCAGGAATATAAAAATACTCTTTTAATTCTTCCCAATCTGAATCTCGCAAGGTAACAACTTTATCCAAGTAATAACTTACCCAACAATCTCCTAATTTAGAATTAGGTATTTCCTGTTCTAATTTTTTGTTTGTAATCGCGACATATTCACTATCGAGTTCAAATCCTATAAATTGCCTCCCTAATCGTTTTGCTGCAAGGGCTGTTGTTCCCGTCCCGTTAAATGGGTCTAATACAATATCATTTTCGTCAGTACTCATCAGTACTATTCTCTCCAGAAGATGAACAGGTAATTGACATGGGTGTTCGTCTCTATATTTGTTATGCTTTACTCGATGTATGTCAGTCCAAACATCTGAAACTAAAGAGCCAAAAGGGTGTAAAATGGGCTTCTTCCCGCCATAGTCTTTCGACAAATATTTACTTTTTCTATCTCGTTTGTGCGGATAACGAATTTCGTAAAATTTTAACTCTTTTATATTCTTGGCGTAAAACAAAATTCCATAATGACTCGGTTGTAAAGTTTTACCCATCGGCATACTTGGAGCATCCCAAGAAATCCAATGTTTAAAATCTGCTACTTTATTGAGAAAACCTGCATAATATGTTAGCCATTTCGGAATATTGTGTAAAAAAATTGAACCTGTTGGCTTTGTGACTCTAACCATTTCCAAAATCCACTTTTCACACCATTCTAAATATTCCTGCAATGCTAAGCTATCTTTATACGATTTATAACCTTTTTTCAGATTAAATGGTGGGTCTGCAAAAGTCATATCTACGGAATTATCTGGAATTTTTTTTAATAAATCCAAACAATCACCTTGATGTATCTTATTCAAAAAAGGTTCTATCATTTTAAATTCTTCTTTATATAGTTTTTAAATCGTTCTAATTCGTCTTTATGAAATGTAAAAACATCATCGAAAGCTATTACCATACGTTTCAAATCACCTGGTCTTACATACCAGCCAATACCATCAACAAAACCAATAAACTTAGCATTGGGATAATACTCCGCAATTAATTTCTTGATGTTTCCTTCCGTTTTGGATTTATCACCTTGCCCTGATGAGGTTGTTACCAGAAATGAACTTTCTATAATAATTTGAGGGTTCGCTTTACTTGGTAAAATAAAATCCATTGTACGCTTTTCGTCAAACTTATGTTTAAAAAGTTCTTCTAAATCTCCATGTTCAAAAGGAATTTTCATCTCTTTCAATATGCTCTTTAACAAAAACTCAGGGTTGTTTTCAGCCTGTCCCGAATAACTACCCTTTTCTTTGTAGCGTATTAAGGTATCAATCATTGCAGGGACTTCAAATTTTAGCTTCGAGATAGACAACTTCTTTAATTCAAACAAAGGCAAAGTTTGAGTCAAAAAGGGCACTGTTGAACCCTCAAAAAATAGATTAACGAGCCCTTTTCTAAAGTATGGATTGTTCTTTATCATACTTTCGATTCGACTATCGCTCCATTCTTTGATCGCTTCTATTTTTTCAGCTTCTTCCCACTTATCTTTGAGTAATAGTTTCGCAAGTTCTTTATTCTCAGCAACCCTAACAACTGTAATCAATCTTTTTAAACTTTCATTTGCAAATCCTGTTAATGCAAGTAGGGCACGTAAACCATTCTCTTTTTCAGATAATAAATCTTCAAATAGTTGTTTTTTCAGTCCTTGAGTCTCTACTTGATTTTTCAACACAAGCAATGTTTCATTCAGAGAATTAATATAACTCTCATACTTTTCTTGAAAAACAGGATTATAAAAGTAAAACGTATTTTTGTTCAATACGGTTTGATATTTTTGTTCTGTAGTCATAGTTTAATGCAAAATTAGACATAAGGTTATATATTCAGAATTTATTACACTGTTGTTGTCAAGAGTTGTTATTAGCTACTATTGACTTTTCAGTCCATAAGTTCCTACTTCAAAACTACGGAAATTTACTGTATGTTTCTTTTGCTCAACTTTCTCTTGCTGCTCTGTTGCTGTTTGTCCTTGCTCTTCTTCTTACCCTCACTTGTTCGCATCTTTCCCTTACTTTTTCACTTCTGGGGGGTGATTTTCGGCTTCTGGATGGTGATTTTCGGCTTCTGGGGGGTGATTGTTGGCTTCTATATGCAAAAAATGCACTTCTGGGTGCTGCGCTTGAACTTCTGGCATCATAGAAGATGAACCGCAAGCTATAGAAGTTGAACCGAAAACCATAGAAGTTGAACCGTAAGCAATAGAAGATGAACCGTAAATAATAGAAGATGAACCGCAAACTATAGAAGATGAATTGCAAGCGATAGAATATGAACTACAAACAATAGATGATGAGCAAAAAACTATAGAAGATGAACCGCAAACAATAGAAGATGAACCGCAAGCCATAGAAGATGAACCGCAAGCCATAGAAGATGAATTGCAATCCATAGAAGATGAACTGCAAACTATAGAAGATCAACTGCAAGCCATAGAAGAGGAGAAAATAAAAGTAGAAGTTAATCAGAAATACATAGCAGCAAAGTATAAGAAAATAGAAATAGAGCGGAAGGACATCAAAGATGAAATGGAAGCTATAGAATATGATTATTCATTGATAATTATCAAGAAAAAAGATATAGTTGTAAGGTAAATACATATAGTTATTAAGAAAAAAGTAGCAATTATGAAGAAAATAGAAAATATTTTGTAACATTGAGAAAAAAATAGTGTCTATGCAACCATTGACGCGCCACTGTATTGCCCATCCCGATGATGTACAGTCCACGTCGTAAACTGTTTTATTTTACAATTATCTCTTAGGAGGTGTATTATGGCACAAGAAATGCCAAAACGGATGTTCTCCGCATCCGATGATGCTTTGCTATCACGAGCTGTCAATATGCAACAGGCAGCCGTAACCTATCAAACCCAATTAGCTGATTATGGCTTTACAGCAGCGATGATTACTGCATTGGATACTGCCATCGAGGAAGCAATTGTATTCCCAACGGATGAGATAAAGTTGCTCGAAATCACCGAGGCAACCCAATTAGCCGATGCAAAAGAGGAAGAATTGCGAGAAGCTATCCGCGCTATTGTGACAAGAGCCATTTTAGTATGGGGCGAAAAATCTGTAAGAGTAGCACAGTTTCGAGCAGAAACATTATCAAAACAAACTCGTGAAATATTGCGTGGCACGGCAGGAAGAGTGGTGGATATGGCGAATAGATATAGTGCCGAACTTGCCACCAAAGGCGTAACCCCTGCGATGATTGCCGCTGTGACCACCGCTAGTGATGAATTAAAAACCGCGATAAGTAATTTAATGGATGCCGAAGACAGTAGGCGAGATGCCAGCGAAGAGCGAGTGAGTAAATTAAATGGTATTTATGAGATGTTGCAAGAGCTTTCTGTTGCCGGAAAAAATGCCTTTGCCGATGACCCTGTGGCATATTATGAATTTGTGATTTGGGGCAATGAAGAGGGTGGAGCAAGTACGCCACCCGCAGCGGTCACGAATGTAAGTTTGGTGAATAGTATTATTTCTTGGACGGCAGCCCCCACCGCCACAAGTTATCGTGTGGCAATTTCCACAGAATCGAATCAAGGAAATTGGACGGAAATATATTCGGGCAGCAATACGCAAGCTCCCGTTCCTATGCCATTGACGGGCGGTATTCATGTGCGAGTGCAAGGTCATAATGCGGCGGGCTATGGCGAAGCGGTAATTATTACGCAGGTGGTGAGTATAGCAGTGCCGAGTAATTTTTATTATGCGAGCGGTGCATTGCATTGGTCGCAAGTGGATTGGGCAAATAGTTATAATGTGGAGGAATCCACCGATGAAAATAATTGGAATTTGGTATGGAATCAAAATACAGATTCTATGCCTTATACGCCACAACCCGGAATGTGGTATTTCCGTTTGCGAGCGGGCTATGGTACTGTGTATTCTGCCTATACGCCAACATTATCTATTGATGGCGATAATATAGGTGGTTAAGAATAAAAAGAAAGTAAAAAAAACGCTTCGGAAAATCCCGAGGCGTTTTTT
>DDTD01000045.1 GCA_002344005.1 Ignavibacteria bacterium UBA2373
AGATTCCTTATTTTTGAAGAAATAGTATATATCCATTAATCAATAATCCCTCATGAAAAAGAGAGTAATCGTTTGTTTAATCGTATGTATTGCCGCAGTGATGAGCGCCACAGCCCAAACCGCCGAAAGTTATTTTACAGCAGGTATTGAAAAAGCCCAGAAAGGTTTATTTAAAGAAGCGGTTGACGATTTTACGAAGGCGATTGAGCTTAATCCTAAATATTCGGAAGCATATTCTAAACGTGGCAATGCTAAATCAGATTTAGGCGATAAAGAAGGCGCGATCGCTGATTATACGAAAGCAATAGAAGTTAATCCTCAATATGCCGCTGCATATTATAATCGTGGCAATACTAAGTTCAATTTAGGAGATAAGAATGGAGCAATTTCTGATTATACTAAATCAATAGAATTTAATCCTCAAGATGCTGATGCATATTTTCAACGTGGTTATGTTAAAAACGATATACGAGACACTAAAGGAGCCATTGCCGATTATACGAAAGCGATAGAACTTAATCCTCAATATGCTGATGCATATTATAGTCGTGGCAATACTAAATCCGAGTTAGGTGATAATAAAAGTGCCATTGCCGATTATACAAAAGCTATAGAATTTAATCCTCAATATGCCCAGGCATATTATAATCGTGGTTTTGCAAAATCCGCTTTAGGTGATAAAGAAGGTGCGATAGCCGATTATACGAATGCGATAGAACTTAATCCTCAATATGCCAAGGCATGTTATAATCGTGGCATTGATAAATCCGCTTTAGGTGATAAGTATGGAGCCATTGCCGATTACAATAAAGCGATAGAACTTAATCCTCAATTTGCGGAGGCATATTATAGTCGTGGCAATGCTAATAATGATTTAGGTGATAAGAACGGAGCTATTGCCGATTATAATAGAGCATTAGAACTTAATTCTCAATATGCCGCTGCATATTCTAATCGTGGTATTGCTAAGTTCAATTTAGGAGATAACAATGGTGCGATAGCCGATTTTACAATGGCGATAGAAGTTAATCCTCAATATGCCGAGGCGTATTTTAATCGAGCTATGATGTATGGACAACAAGGAAAGATAACATTAAGTTGCGCAGATTTGCAAAAAGCCAAGGAATTAGGTTTAAAACAAGCAGCATCAATGATTGAAAAACACTGTAAATAATAGTGGTTGAATCACAGATTCCTTATTTTTGAAAAAATATTATATATCCATTAATCCAAAAACCCTCATGAAAAAGTTAGTAATTATTGTAAGTTTTTTCCTTTGTGCCTCTGTTGCTTATTCTCAAACCGCAAAAGAATATTATAACAAGGGTGTTGCTCTTGCATTGTCGGGTAAATATATGGAAGCGATTACTGATATTAGTAAAGCGATTGAATTAGATCCTAAATTTGCTTTATTATATGATACTCGAGGCTACTGTTTTCAAACACTTGGTGAACATAAAAAGGCAATAGAAGATTTTAGTAAAGCAATCGAACTTGACCCAAACAATGCTTTGGCGAATTATAACCGCTGCAACTCATATCATATGATTGGAGAATACCATAAAGCAATAGCGGATTGTAATAGAGCTATTGTACTTGATCAAAAAAATCCTCATTCATTTCTATATAGGGGAATCTCGTATAACGAAATTGGTGAACATCAGAAAGCGATTGATGATTACACCCAAGTAATTGAGCTTGACTCAAAGTACGTATGGGCATATACTAATCGCGGGAATAGTTATCAAACACTTGGTGAACATCAGAAGGCAATAGCGGATTTTAGTAAAGCGATAGAACTTAATCCTCAATATGCTGATGCATATAATAATCGTGGCAATGCTAAATCAGAATTAGGTGATAAAGAAGGTTCTATAGCTGATTATACCAAAGCGATAGAACTTAATCCTCTATATGCCAATGCATATTATAGTCGTGGCAATGCTAAAGATAATTTAGGAGATAAGAAGGGTGCAATTGCAGATTATACTAAGGTGATAGAACTTAATCCTCAATATGCTGATGCATATAATAATCGTGGCAATGCTAAAGATGATTTAGGAGATAAGTATGGAGCCATTGCCGATTATACAAAAGCGATAGAAATTAATCCCCAATTTGCCGAGGCATATTATAATCGTGCTGCAGTATATTACAAGGAAAGTAAAACAACATTAGCTTGCGCAGATTTGCAAAAAGCCAAGGAATTAGGTTTAAATCAAGCAATTGCAATGATAGATGAATTCTGCAAATAATAGTGGTTGAATCACAGATTCCTTATTTTTGAAGAAATATTATGTATCCATTAATCCAAAAGCCCTCATGAAAAAGAGAGTAATCGTTTTTTTTATCGTGTGTATTGCCGCAGTAATGAGCGTCACAGCCCAAACCGCCGAAAGTTATTTTACAGCAGGTCTTGAAAAAGCCAAGAAAGGTTTGCTAAAAGAAGCCCTTGCCGAATTGACCAAAGCGATAGAACTTAATCCTCAATTTGTCAATGCATATATTAATCGTGGTATAGCTAAAGCAAATTTAGGTGATAAAAATGGAGCTATTGCCGATTATACGAAAGCAATAGAACTTAATCCTAGAATAGCGGAAGCATATTCTAATCGTGGAAGTGCTAAACGTAATTTAGGTGATAAGTATGGAGCTATAGCCGATTATACGAAAGCAATTGAAGTTAATCCTCAATTTGCTTTGGCATATTCTAATCGTGGAGCTGTTAAATCAGACTTGGGAGATAAAAAAGAAGCCATTGCCGATTATACAAAAGCCATTGAAGTTAATCCTCAATTTGTTAATGCATATATTAATCGTGGTATAGCTAAAGCAAATTTAGGTGATAAGTATGGAGCAATTGCAGATTATACGAAAGCGATAGAAATTAATCCCCAATTAGCGGAGGCATATTCTAATCGTGGTTTAGCAAAAGCAAGTTTAGGTGAAAATGAAAGTGCTATTGCAGATTTCAATAAAGCTGTAGAACTTAATCCTCAATATGCTAAAGCGTATGATGATCGAGGAACAACAAAGTTTGATTTAGGTGATAAAGAAGGAGCAATTGCAGATTATACGAAAGCGATAGAAGTTAATTCTCAATATGCCGATGCATATTATAATCGTGGTGTAGCTAAAGCCGCTTTAGGTGATAAATATGCTGCCATTGCCGATTATACGAAAGCGATAGAAGTTAATCCTCAATATGCCGATGCATATTATAATCGTGGTTATGCTAAAGATGAATTAGGTGATAAGAATGGAGCTATAACCGATTATACGAAGGCGATAGAAATTAATCCCCAATTTGCCAAGGCATATTCTAATCGTGGTGTAGCAAAAGCAAGTTTAGGTGATAAAGAAGGAGCAATTGCAGATTGGACAAAGGCGATAGAAGTTAATCCTCAATATGCCGATGCATATTATAATCGTGCTATAACATATTACAATGAAGGTAAAACAACATTAGCTTGCGCAGATTTGCAAAAAGCCAAGGAATTAGGTTTAAAACAAGCAGCAGCAATGATAGAAGAAAACTGCAAGTAATATTTTATTGAAAATTGCTAAAGATAAATTTAGGGCAGTTCGCAAGAGCTGCCCTTTTTTAATTTTCGGAGGCAAAGAATTAATTGCCATGAGGACCAACTTTGGGTAAAGCGGCTTTGTGTTTTACATAGTGATCTATCCACCATCGAATATCACGATTGCTTTCGATGCGCCTTCCGGCAAGAACATGGTCTGCATTATCGTACATGATGAGTTTATAGGGTTTGTGCGCTTTTTGCAATGCTATGCCAAGATGATAGGCATGGAGAGGAGCCACACGTTTATCGCCGCTGCCATGTATGACAAGAAGGGGAGTGGTGTCCGGCAGTTCATGCGCCCATGCTGCGGCAGAGCGTCTGAGAGCTTCGGTGGTAAAATCCATGTCGGGGCGTAAAAATTTACCGAATGTTGTGTGAATATGGGAGCTTGGGTCATCAAGGTGAAAAGCTGTGGGTGCGCCAATGGTGACTGCTGCTCTGAAAAGTGATAATTGTCGCAATATCATGAGAGCCATCATGCCGCCGCGACTGCCGCCGATTAACCCCAAACGGTCTTGGTCAATGTATGGCAATGAGCGAATAAGCGGTAAGAGGTTCATCACATCATTGACATCGCCATTGCCCCATTCTTCGGTGCCTTCACTGCCGCCTTGTCCTCGATACTGACTTGCAAATGTGACATATCCCCAGCTTGCATAAAGTGCCGCCGAACCGAAGAGGGTTTCGGGGGTTAATGCTCCGCGCGGACCTGCACCGCCACGATTAAAAATGATACAGGGTAATTTTTCCTCTGAAGCGGGTGGAAGTGCCAGAAATCCTTTGATGAGCAATCCATCGGAGGAGTAGGTGATTTCATACATCTGTACGGCGGCATAGTGAGCAAAGTCGCTTTCATTCATAGAGCGTTTTGCCATAGAGAGTGCCGATTTGGGTGGCTCGATTTTTTTACTGTCTAAGAGTATGCCATTTGCTAATTTCATGGGAGTAAAGCTAAAATGGATAATTAATCATTGTGTTGTTGCCAAAGAGCAAACAAATCAGGACGACGCTTTTTTGTTTTTTCGATTGCTTGTTGTTCTCGCCATTGCCGAATAAGGGCATGATTGCCGCTGCGTAAGACTTCGGGTACATTCATACCGCGAAATTCAGCCGGTTTGGTATAATGTGGCGCGTCCAATAAACCATGCATAAAACTATCGTCAAGCACAGATTCGGCATCGCTGACGGCTCCGGGAATTAATCGAACAATGGCATCTGTAAGAACTAAAGCGGGAATTTCTCCGCCACTCAAGACATAATCGCCAATGCTTATTTCATGGGTGATAAGTGTGTCGCGAATTCTTTGATCAATTCCTTTGTAATGTCCGGCAAGCATCATGATATTGTTCATGAGAGAAAATTGATTGGCAATATCTTGTGTTAATGTTGTGCCGTCGGGAGTTAAAAATATTATGGCATCATAGGTGCGCTGTTGTTGTAATTGTTCAATGCAGGCAAAAACGGGCGCACATTGTATAATCATACCCGCACCACCGCCATAGGGAGTGTCATCAATATGGCGATAAGTATCGTCGGCATAGTCGTGAAGATTATGCGTTTCTATGGTGATTAATTGTTTTTTTCTTGCTCTTCCGACAATACTGTGGTCGAGACCGCTTTGCAATAATTGCGGCACGCCTGCAATAATATCTATACGTTTTGCTGAATTATTCATCGCCGTCAATTTCCTCTATTAATGCAATTTCGATATATTTTTTTTCTGTATGTACTGCAATGACGGTTGAATCAATGACAGGAAGTAAAATTTCTTTATTGTCGGGTGTCATGATAACCCAGACATCATTTGCGGGTAATTGCCATACATCGTTTATAGTGCCGATAGTGTTTTTGGTGATATGGTCAATAGCCGAGCAACCGATAATTTCTTGCACCATAAATTCTTCTTTGTATTTTCCGCTTTTTTTATCTGCATCAATAAATACTGCTTTACCAATCAGAAGTTCTGCTTTTTCTTTCACGGTAATATTTTTACATAATACCTGAATATGTTTACCATGAAATTTACTGTTCACAACTGTATAGGGTTCAGTAAATTGTGGTGAAAAACCCAGATACAATATATCATTGTTCGCAAAAAGCGCATTGAAGTTATCGGTTTCAATGAGAAATTCACCTTTTAACCCCATAGTTCGCGTAATAATTCCGCATCGTTGTAATTGTTTCATAATTCGTTTTTTTTTGCAATAATGATACTATGGTGCGATATTGATTCATAGTTTCTGAGAATAGATGATTGCCGAGCATCGAAAGTAGTGTGATGCCCGGATTTACAGACAAGTTCATCGCCTTGTAATTGTATAAGCAATTTGCCTTCCAATGACACCACATCGAGTGTTGTTCCAAAAGCAAAAGGTGTTTCGGTAAGTTGTGAGTTCGGTTCTAAGAACAAATCAAAAACAATGATGTCGGAGTTGTTGTGCGGCATTTTGAGCGTAAGAAGAGGTCTATGTTGTTCATCACCGGTAATAAATATACGTTTGTGCCGTTCATCTGTTATGCCATACTGCGAGAATGGGTATTGTTCGGCTAAAGTGAAAAAAAACTCTGAGAGGCGAAAACGATAGAGTTGCAATAAAGGTATAAGTGCATCAATTTTGATAGTTCTTTTGCCATTTTCAACAAGAGATAAAAAACTCTTCGATTTTCCGATAGAGTGCGATGCATGTTCAACAGTAATATCGTGAAATGTGCGCAAGTATTTTAACTGTGAGCCGATACACTCATCTCTTTGAAGTGTATGGTGTACGTTATCGTTCATAAAATATATTGTTGTGATTATATGATTGAAACACTCGTTGAATTTCTCACCGGATTGCCGCCATTGGGTGTATTATTTTTTGCATTTCTGATTGCGTATGCAGAAAATATATTTCCCCCATCGCCAAGCGATATACTTATAGTATTTTGTGGTACATTGGTCGGCATCGGTACTATAGATTTTTATAGTTTGGCTCTTGCCTCAACACTTGGCGGATGCGCCGGATTTTGTACTATGTATATTGTTGGTCGAAAATTTGGAACTACAATAACTACATCGCCTCGATTTTCTTTTTTGCCAATTGCCTCAATCACCAAAGCGGAAGAATGGTTCCGTCGTTATGGCAATTGGTTAATTGTTGTGAATAGATTTTTATCCGGCACTCGTGCAGTGATTTCACTTTTTGCGGGAATATCACAGTTGCCATTTGGACGGACACTATTATTGTCGGCAATCAGTGCTCTGGCTTGGAACTCATTGTTGATTCTTGGCGGTATGCTCCTTGGCGAACGCTGGCGCACGATTAATGAGTATTTGACCATGTATAGTCAGTTTATCACTCCGACATTAGTTCTCGGAGTATTGATATACTTCGGTTATTCATATTATCGTAAAAAAAGTAATAAGGCATCGTGATTATTGTTGATAAGAACAGCCGGCGAGAAAATAATACTTCTTGCGATTATTATTTAATAGCCGAACAATCCGCAAGTTTCACATATTTGGACTCGGGAAACTCTTGCCTTAATCTTTTGAATGCTTGTGCTGCTTCGCCCGTTTTTTGTTGAGCGCAGAACACATGCCCCAACCGTACTAAAGCTTTTTCGAGTACGGTAGGGGTTATATCGCTTCTTGTTGTCAATTTCACTAATTGTTTTTCTGCTTCTTTGTATTGAGCCGTGACAGCATCACATTCAGCACTCATAAATAATACGTCCATGAGCAATGGATCATTCGCTGAAATAGTGCCTGAAAGTTGTCTGAATCGCTCTTGAGCTGCGCTATAATCTTGATTATCGAAGAGTTTCATTGCTTCATCAACTTCAATTTCGATACGTTTACCCGAGGCAACTTTTACTTTTTCACCTTGCTCGGCAATAGTAACTGTATCCGAGAATCTACGGTCTTTGATATCAGAACCATCAGAATTTTCCGGCGGTTGAACTGATTCCGATGAAGGACGTTTGTAAAAAACTGTGCTGCGAATAGGACGTTGAGCCATAGCGGTCATAGTGCATAGCAGATATATGACAGCATAAGCCATAAGCCATAGATGTAGCGGCTTTTTCATCAGACCCTCCACGAGAGATTATATTATGAATTAGGTTTCCACCAAGTTAAATCAATTGCATCTTCGCCGCCATCCACACGAATCACATCGCCATTGACCCACAGTGATTCCGGCTTGCTGAGCAGTCGAATAAATTTTGCGACATCGTCGGGTGTTGTAAGGCGATGATTAGGATTACGCATCATAGCATTGCCGATGATAATATCATTACCCGGAATTTTTTTCAAAGCCGGAGTATCGGTTACACCGGCACAAATTGCATTAGCTGTTATTTTCAATGGTGCTAATTCCATTGCTAATTGACGACAGTATGCTTCCATTGCAGCCTTGGCGGCAGAAACAGCACCGTACATAGGCAATGCACGACGGCTACCTGCACTTGTAAGACCAAAAATGCGTGAGTTTTCACAGAAAAGATTTTTTGCCACAAGGTCTTGTGTCCAGTACACCAAACTATTCGCCATAACATCGAGTGTCATCTCTAATTGTTTTTGAGTAACAGGTTTATCGCCTTCTTGGATGAAAACAAGTGGTTGTAATGAACCAAAAGCAAGCGAATGAACAAGTACGCCGATAGAAGCCGCGCCACCACTGCGTTCATTGATATCGTGAATTATTTCAGCACGGCGGTCAGCATCAGCAGCGTTGACATTATAGAACACAGGGTCTGCACCTAAATTGGTCAGTTCAGCTTTTAATTCTTCCACCATAGGCATAGTTGCACTTCTGTCTAAGTGTACGCCATAAATACCAAAACCTTCTTTTGCAAGTTCAAGTGCAGCAGCGCGCCCAAAGCCGCTTGAACTGCCTAAAATAAGTGCATAACGCTTCATAGTATAATGTCAATTTGTGATAAAATCTTTACAAAGTTATGAATCATGAGGCAATAAGCCCGCTTTCTTTATGTAGTCAGTACTCCGTCAAATGAGTATTGCTTATTGTATAATCAATGAAAAATCAGAGAGTTGTATGAAAATTTGCGGTAATGCACATCTGTGTAGTTTTATAGAAATAAAAAACCCGATACCGTGTGGCATCGGGTTTTGACACTATTTCTGACAGATAAATCAGTTCAAGAATGCATCTACGGATGTTGATGAGAAACCAAAAGCTTCCGCAACGGCATCATACACAATTTCTCCACCTATCATGTTTAGACCGTACATCAATTCTTTGTTTTGCTTGCAGGCTTCTTTCCATCCAAGATTGGCAAGTTGCAAAGTATAATCGGATGTAGCATTGGTTAAAGCTATGGTTGACGTAAATGGAACGGCTCCGGGCATATTGGCAACGCAATAATGCACTACTCCATCAACAACATACGTTGGATCGGCATGTGTTGTCGGACGACATGTTTCGATACAACCGCCTTGATCAACCGAAACATCAACAATTACGGAACCTTCTTTCATCAATGAGAGCATGTCGCGTGTGATGAGTTTAGGAGCTTTTGCACCAGCAATGAGTACACCACCGATAACCAAATCAGCATGTTCTAATTGATGGGCAATATTGAAAGGATTCGATTTCATTGTTGTGACATTTTTGGGCATCACATCATCAAGATAACGTAAGCGGTAAAGATTGGTATCGAAAATAGTAACACGAGCACCAAAGCCTGCTGCAATTTTAGCAGCATTCGTTCCTACAATTCCGCCACCAAGAACCAAAACGCGTGCCGGCTGAGTTCCCGGTACACCACCTAATAATATGCCGCGCCCACCCATTGGATGCTCTAAATATTTTGCACCTTCTTGTGGAGCCATGCGTCCTGCAACTTCACTCATAGGAATAAGCAAGGGGAGGGAACCATCATTTTTCATCACTGTTTCATACGCAATACATACTGCTTTTCGTTGCATCATTGCTTCGGTTAGCTCTTGACTGGCTGCAAAGTGAAAATATGTGAAAAGTACTTGATTTTCGCGAATAAGAGGATATTCAGGTTCGATAGGTTCTTTGACCTTGACAATCATATCAGCACCACCGTAAACATCTGCAGCAGTTGCAACGATTTGTCCGCCTGCTTTAATGTAATCGTCATTGCTGAAACCGCTACCGATACCGGCGGTATCTTGAACAAGAACAGTGTGACCATTACGTACAAGTTCGGCGACAGTGCCCGGAACAAGACCTACGCGTTTTTCATTGTTTTTAATTTCTTTAGGAAGACCTACGATCATTGGATATTCTCCATTAATGAATGTGTGATAAAATATATGCTTAGATAATTCGCAAAATTGCAGCGAAAAATTGACGTGACGAAAACGGAATATTCATCTCAATAGAAAATTGTTCTCAAAAAGATGATGTAACTCGTTGAAAAAAATATAGTAATGGCGTTAAATTTAGTCAATTCAACACAATTTACTTTTTTAGTTTATCTGAAAATGCTTTTTTAAACTTTTCCACTTTCGGACGTACAACCATTGTACAATAGCCCTGATTCGGATTGCGATTGAAGTAATCGGCATGATAATCCTCGGCAGGGAAAAATTCTGTGGCTGCCGTAATTTGGGTGACAATCGGGTCAGAGAATGTATGAGCGGCATCCAATTGTTTTTTATATGTTTCTGCAAGTTCTTTTTGTGCAGCATTTGTATAAAATATAGCCGATCGGTATTGTGTGCCGACATCCGCTCCTTGACGATTGAGAGTTGTCGGGTCATGGACGCTCCAAAAAACTTCTAATAACTCGGTAAATGAAATAACTGCCGGATCAAAGACAACTTTGCAAACTTCTGCATGTCCTGTTGTTCCGGTACAGACTTCTTTGTAGGTTGGCTTATCGGTTGTGCCGCCACAATATCCGGATTGAACGGAAATAACGCCTTGCAACTGCTGATATACTGCTTCGACGCACCAAAAACACCCTGCGCCAAGAATAGCTGTTTCCGTTTGTTGTGTATCATTCATTGTTTTTTTCCCTTTTTGAGATTGGAGTTTGATTCTTTGCGGTTCCTCTGCACATGACAATGTTGACCACATAAGAGTAAACACGAATAGAAGAAGCGCGATGCGAACATTCATACATAAATTCTGAAATGAAGTAAAAATATGATCGGCATGACGAATGGATTTATACCAAATTGCCGAAAGCGAGTACTTAGTTTGGTATTTTTGCACTCCATCTTACATTATTCAACCAATTATGACATTACAAGAAGAGATACAACGCCGTCGCACAGTAGCCATTATTTCACATCCGGATGCCGGAAAAACCACACTGACAGAAAAGTTGTTGCTTTACTCCGGTGCAATTCACAGCGCAGGTTCTGTGACAGGCGGTAAGCGCGCTACCACACAATCAGATTGGATGGGAATTGAGCAGCAAAGAGGAATTTCTGTTTCTTCAAGCGCGATGAGAGTAGAGTATGATGGGTATTTACTCAATTTGCTCGACACGCCCGGACACCAAGATTTCAGTGAAGATACGTACAGAACACTTATGGCTGTTGATTGTGCTATCATGTTGCTTGATGCAGGGCGCGGTGTGCAGGAACAAACTATTAAACTCTTCAAAGTATGTCGTGAACGGGGAATCCCTATTATCACATTTATTAATAAAATGGATAGACCGGCATTAGATCCTTTTGAATTGCTCGATAATGTCGAATCCGTGCTGGGAATTACGGCAGTGCCTATGTCTTGGCCCATTGGTGATGGACCTGAGTTTAGAGGCGTTTATGAGCGAAAAAATCAATGTCTTCATTTGTTTGAGCGAACTGTGGGGGGGATGTACAGAGCACCCGTTTCTGTTGGTTCAATACATGACACCTCTTTCAAAGAAATGTTAGGTGAAAATAAACATGCAAAATTCATTGATGATTTAGCACTTATTGAAACTGTGTTGCCGCCATTTAATCATGATGATTTTCTTCATGAGCGATGCACGCCTGTATTTTTTGGTAGTGCAATTACGAATTTCGGTGTTGAAAACTTTTTGCAATATTTATTGGAATATGCACCTTGTCCGCAACCGATGCCCACTTCTCAAGGCGATATGCCTGTTGATTCGCCCATATTTAGCGCATTTGTCTATAAAGTACAGGCAAATATGAATAAATCACATCGTGACAGAATATCGTTTGTCAGAATTATGTCGGGCACATTTGAAAGAGGAATGACTGTGATTCATGGAAAATCCGGTAAAGAAGTGAAGCTAAATTATCCATTTCAATTATTTGGTCAAGAACGTGAAATCATAGATATTGCTTATCCCGGTGATGTTATAGGTCTTACGAATCCGGGATTATTTAAAGTGGGTGATGTCATTAGCACAGGCAATGCTTGCACTATACCGCAATTCCCACGATTTGCACCGGAAATTTTCGCACGGGTATTTCCTAAAACAGGAACATACAGTAAATCATTTCGAAAAGGAATTGAACAATTGGGTGAAGAGGGCGTTATTCAAATATTTACCGATAAAAATGGCTCACCGAGTCCAATTGTTGCTGTTGTCGGTGAATTACAGCTTCAAGTATTTACCTGGCGTATGGAATCTGAGTATAATGAAGTCGTGCGTTTAGATTATTTGCAATTTAAGCGTATGCGTTGGTTGCAAGGAGATATAGTTCCTGCAACATCGGTGGAAATGGCGTATGATGAAATGCAAAGACCGGTAGTTCTCTTCAAAAATGATTGGGAATTGCAATATACAATTGATCGAACTCCGGGGATTCGTTTGACAGAAACTCCATAATTATTCATAATAAAATTGCTTGAATAATCTCATTGTTTATCGTACAGGTGTTTTTACTTCTATGGAAACAGTCCGACAATAGTAACGACCCTCAGGCACATTATTATCGAAAGGTAAAATAGATGCACCAATTCCTTTAACTTCTTTTAATTGTAAGGTGGGTTGAATAGATAGTAAATAATCGCGAACAGATAATGCTCTTGATTTTGACAATTCAATATTATAATCGGCTTCTCCCAAGCGATCTGTTGTACCTGTAATTGTTGTTTGTGATGTTGATTTAATTGCATCTTTGACGAATTGTTGCATCATACGCTTATTTTGATTTGAAATATCGAAACGATTAAAATCAAAAACAATAAGAGATAAACGACTGACTTCAAAGACATTTTTTGATGTAAACACCGGCAAAGAACATTCTGAGTTAAGTTCTGAACCATCGTCAAAAGTCAGCGATAACTGTGCTTTGAGTGAATCACCGTTAAATACATGGTTTTTTATATCGGCAATAATGGAGGACGGTAATTCTAACGATTGTGTTTGAGGTGCGAGAGTTCCATTTTTTGCAACAATTTCGCCTTGTTTTCCTCGCAGCACAATCTTCCAACTGCGTGGCTGAATATCTTTTCTTGTGACGGCATTAAATCCTTGAATACGTTGAATGCCTGTAAATTCCAAAAATCGTGAATGGACAACAGGACGAAGTATTTGTGGGTCATCCGTATAAATTTCGACACGTCTATTTTCTTCATAACCTTCAGTATATCGAATATTGGTTGGTATTTTGGGTGTATCGCGAATTTCTGTTGTTATCTGTGATGCACGAATTTTCCATTCATTTTTAAGATAATCACTTACAGTGGCAGCCCTTTGTTTTGCAATAGCTAATCGTTCTTTTTGTGAAGACATTTCTATCCCATCGGAATTACCGACAATAGTAATGACAGACTTTGGCGATTCAAGTAATCGTTTGCCGATAATATCAAGTAAGTGATAATATGTTTGGAGCATATCTTTGGGTAAATCAGCTTCATTAAATCCGACTTTCTTTTTTTGCATCATTTTTGTTGGTAATACAGCATTTGCACTATCGAAAAATATATATGGTAAAAGGGGAAAGGTTTGCGTAACAATAGTTTCTTCTACAATAATTGGTTGTGAAGAAAGAGCTGCGAATCGAATGGCGGGCTCTTTGTTCTCTATACGCACTGCCGGCGGAGGGGGAATAATAGTGTCAATTTTTGGAGCAGGTATCGGCGGTGGCGATGGTAAATATTTGTCATCACCGATTCTTGTACGAAAGGCAATGCCACCGAAGTATGATTGTTGTTTCCAAGTTGCATCAGAGAGAATATCTGCTAAACCATAACGATAACCGATTTCTAAAGAAAGCGCGGAAATTGCGCTTACGGGAAAATCATAGGACAGAAGAGCATTTGCATTATAGGATGTTGTTGCTGTCTGAATAATTCCTTGATCATTTGTTCGTATTTTTCTTTCATCGGGAAAAAGTACGGTATTGGGCGATGTTATTTCCTCTGTTTGAAGAAATGAATTAGCGAAAATAGGATTTCCCGCATCAGCAGCAAGACGCAAACGTAGAGGAATTTCTTCCAATGGTTGTACGATTATTCCCACATCGAACACAAGATAATCTAAAATAGCATCAAATGTATGTTTTTGAACAAGAGGTTGATATGTTCGGCTTTGCGGCTCAAACACTTCAAAATTCGCTATTGAAGTTGATAAAGTGCCGGGACGACTGATATAACCAATACGTCCGGAGAGGGACAGAAAAGAAGGTAAAAGTGAATATTCCAGACTTAATCCGGCAGAATAACCATTGTTTTGTCCTTCAGTGAACACACCGCAATCGGCAGAACCAAAAAACACAGGCAAATGTGTTGTATGTTGCATAAAATGATAATTACCAAAAGCACCAATTGACCAGTTGCTCTTAGTAATGATAGAGTCTTGACTGAATGCAATGCTCCAAGTCAAGGTTGTGAGCAGTAGAGAGATAAATATATTTTTCATGATGCCAATAATTCACTTTTAGTCAGAAGGATACACAACTTATTATTTTTTGACAGAGAATTTTTTCAGAATAGGGGCAACACTATTGCCTGATTTGTCATAACCCTCTACTTTGAATAAATATACGCCGGTTGACAATTCTTCGTTGTTTTCTGTTAAACCATTCCACTCAATACCGCCATTGCCGTCAGTTTCTTCGAGTGTGAGTAAACGCACACCATCTAATGTCATAATAGTAATGGTGGCACGCGGAGGCAAGTTGCCAAAGAATACAGGTTGTTTATCGGAAAGTCGCACAGGAGAAGGATACATAAAAGCTTGTTCGCCATTATCTGCCGCTAAAGAAAAACCTATCACTGAGCCGGCGCCGCGGGTCATCGGTTGTCCTGAAATATCACGAAGATTTTTGGCAGTTAATATATAGTTTTTTCCAATGGGAATGAGTGGTGCCGAATTATCAAGAAATAGTGTAACCGATGATTCATTGTCAATATGTACTGAAGATATAAATCTTTCTGGATCAATTGTATAGTTATTAATTTCTTTTACGGATACTTCATCAATTTTTTTTGAAAACAGAAGATTGAGAGTGGTTGGGTTGACCACTGTAATCGAAGAAAGAAATAATGAATCAAATTGTCTATTTTGGGGTATAGTAATTGTTTTTTCACCTTCGATTGTCAGGAGCGAAAAGCGGTCATAAAAAGGAAGGGATTTTACAATTGCTTCTGTGAAAGAAATTGGGGATGAAAATCGAAGAATAATTGTTGAGTCATCAGCAATTAATGCAGTTATAGGACGCACAATCGAATTAGTGTTTTTGGTGTCAGAGAGCGAAAACAGAAAAGGTGATATAGGTGTTTGAGGTAAAAAACCACCGTATTTTAAGAGAATAACTTCATTGCTTTGTGCTTCTGCGGACAGGAGATCTGATTGACTATGAAGGTAAACAACAGGTGAAATACTTGGCAAAGAAAGAACTGTATTACCTGATTTTGCTGTTATGGTAAAGATATATGGAGTGTTTGTTGGGAATTGTTCTTGAGAAAATTCCGTTGATTGTACTGTATAAGAATATTGAGGTGATGTATTCTGAGAATATGGATAAATATACACGTCTATTGTATATGAGTCAGCATTCGGAAAATTTTTCCATCGTAATAAGGGCGTAGTTTCATTAATCGGTTTTGCAATTACTATATCAGGGCCCGGTTGTTTCTCATCCTGTGTTTCAAAAAATGTTACTGAGTTAAAAGTTGTAATTCCAACAAGTTTTTTTTCGGAATTTTCTCTGTCAAGTATGATTGCAGTACGTGAAAAAGTAGTATCGCAATACCAAAAAGGTTGCAAATCAGACACGGCATCATCCCATCGCATAATGTAGGTTTTAGGGAAAATGGAAATAATCAGTTCATCGCCTTTTTTCCCGTCAATATTTGCAACTCGCACACCTCTTTCAAATTCAGAACCTATGCGTACACCGTAAAAATATTGTGTGTTTAATTTTTCATAGACATTCGGAGAGGTTGAATGGATAATCGAATAATGCCAGAGCGAAGGATCAAACTCTCCTTGCAAACTTGGTCCCTGATAGCTATAATAGCCGAAGACAAGTTCTTTTTTACCATCACCATTGATGTCACCGGATTGCAGAAATTCTGTTCCGCCCTCACCTTCATGAATAATAGAAAATTCAAAAGTAAATTCTCCATTTTTATACTCATAAATCATAAGGTCGGCATCACTATCGGCAAAAACTATTTCATAATTCCCATCATTATCAATATCATCAATTAAGCAAAATGGTCTTTCATGAGTATTTTCTCTGCCATCGGGTCCGCGAGGAGATTGATTTTCCAATCGAACAAATTCATCATACGTAGTTCCATTAAATCGTACAATACTTAAAACCGAATCTCGAAATCCAAAAATTTCATCTTTCCCATCATTATCAATATCGAAAAAAGCTGCTGATGCAAATTCCTTTTTATTACGGCGCATATTGAGCATTTCATTAGAAAAAAGACTGTTTTTGAAAGTTGTTCCATCCTCTCTCATTTGAAATGTTCTTGATGAATATGTTGAAGCGTCTCGTCTATAGCAAAGCAGTTCCATAATGCCATCACCATTGGAGTCACCAAAACCTTGGGGTATCCAAACATCGGAAGTTGATTCTTTCAAAGTAAAGCTATTATTAGAAAATTCATAGAGTCGCAAATCGCCAAATTTCGTTGTTTCTGAATTTATGACGGCTACTGTTTGTTTTGTAGAATAAAATGGTGACACTTCCTGAGAAAGATAAGAAATAGGCAAGGTTAATCCTGTATTTTGCATGGTTTCTGTTCTATATTGTCTCGTGTCAATAAATTCCAAGGGAAATGATTGAATAAGAGTATCTGCACCATCAATAAGTGCTGTCATTTTTATGGAATATTTCTCATTTTCATCAAATGGATAATCAAGAATGATTGCATGATTGCGCGAAATTTTTTGTGGTGAATCAAAGGTAGCAAGAATAGTTGATTGAGATGAAAGTACTTCAAGAACAACTTGACATCTTTGTGTTAAAATAATAGTAAAATAGGGTTTGATTTTCTCATTCACCCATGTTGGAATAATGTGTTGTGATTCTATTACCAAATCCGAATTTTTTGATATTATATCAATACGAGTTCTTCGCTCAAGGGTGTTACCATTTGTTAAATGAATAACGCTACGAAACGTATATGAGGTATCAAGAAGATTTTGGGTTGATAATGTTCCAAGAATGCCTGCTGCCGTTCTTTCATTACGTCGTTGCCCAATTTGTGACCATGTTGTTTTTTCATTTGCATCCCCAAGTGTATAAAATAATTCAGAATAAGCAAATAATGGCACAAGAGTATTACCCTTAATGTTAATATTTTGCACAATAGATGCATTAATTACTTGACCTTGAGAGGGATAATCTATGGTGAAAAGAGTGGATTTTGCATTTTCTAAAGCTTTTTCTGCATTGACAAGTCCGCCCCCATATCGTTCATCCCATCCTTGAGTACCTAAGTCTGTTGCTGTTGAAAGCAAAATTCCTCGAATATCGTCCGGTGATAATTGTGGATTTACTGAAAGCAGTAAAGCTGCAACTGCGGCACAATGTGGTGCTGCGGCACTCGTACCTTGAAAACTTGCATTATAGCGATTATTAACTCTTGTTGTAGGAATGCCTACACCGGGGGCGCATAAAGATACATATGACCCATATGAACTAAATCCGGCAAGAGTCAATCTATCTGTAACAGCACTTATTGCGATGACATTTTCATACGAAGCAGGAAAACGCCTTAGCAATCGCGTTGGTTGTTGATTATCATTACCGGAAGAGGCAAACATAGTTACTCCGGCATCATGTGCAAAATTGATTGCATCGCGAACAAGCGGAGATTCGATAATGTCGCCAAAACTCATCGAAAGTACTTTAACTCCATTCATAGCTGCATACACAATGGCTGAGGCTACATCATCTTCTTCTGCGTTTCCCGTTATATCGAATGCTCGTAAAGAGACGAGTTTTGCTTTTGGAGCAATCCCTGCAACACCAATTGAGTTATTTGCACTCGCAGCGATAATTCCTGAACACTGTGTTCCATGCCCTTGTTCATCAACAGGCAAGCCATCTCTTATGGATGCATCACCGGCATTGAACACTGATTGATCAACAAAATCATAACCAATTACATCATCAACTGTACCATTACCATCATTGTCAATCCCGTCGAAATCACCTCGTACACCATTGCGAGACTCCGTGAACCACCAAGGATCAAATGTACCATTGCCATTACTGTCTTCAAGAGGATTGACCCAAATATTGTCCTTCAAGTCTTGATGCATAAAGTCAATACCGGTATCAATGACACCTACAAGTATGCCGTCGCCAACGCTGATTTTCCATGCTCTTTCGAGACCTAATGCTTTGAGATTCCATTGTTTAGAAGCCAAGGAGTCATTTGGTGGGAATGATTCGTCAAGTGTGAACTTTCTTTGTTTATACCAGATTAGAACATCTTTTGTTCTTGCTAATTGTTGAATGAAACTTTGCTCATTGTTATGCGAAACAGTAAGAGTTGCATACTTTTCAAGTTCTTTATAGGCAATTGAACTCGCTAAGGTACTCTTTTTTGTTTGTGGACGAATTTCAATAAATGGTGAAATTGTAATCAGTTGCTGTGAAGCAATTGATTCGCTGAATATGTCTATATCTGCTCTCGAGGCAAACTTTACGATATAACAAGCCTGTTGCTGCGACCATAGTTGAGCGCAAAAAAACATACTTAATACAAAGACACCGAGACGAATTATGTGACTTTGGTACATAGTTTGAAAGATAAAAAGTGATAAGCTAAATCAATGATAGTTAGACAAATTTACGGTAGCAAACGCAAAATGAAGAGAGTGTGAACGTTTTTTTATTTGTTTAACGAGAAATCATATGTTATCTTCGCATCTTAGGAATTGACATAGAATACTTTTTTCAACTTATTCAAGGGAGAGTCATGGACAAACAACTTCTGCGATTTAATAGAGTTATCGCGATTTTGAGTTTTAGTGTGCTCGTCACTTTTATCGGGTGTACGCCCAAAATTACAGAAGAACAATTAGCGAAACTGCGCGAATTGAGAACAGAAACTGCTCGTCTCGAAACAGAAATTAAAAAACAAGAAGCTGATAAAGCAAAGATTGATCGCGAACTTGCGAGCCGTCAAAAAGAACTTAAAGATTGCGAAGATAAACGCAACTTTGTTAATCAAAAACTTTCGCAATGGCCCAACGTTTGGGAATAAGCGACATTTTCTTCTCTTTGTTTAATTAATTTTTGAGACTCACACAGGAGCATATCATGAAATATTCAATATTATTAGTCATTTTTACGTGCTTTTCATTGGGATCGGTATTTGCTGCTGATGAGGCACCTGATTGTTCGAAGAACGAAGAGTTCATGAAGATGAACTATAGCCGTGACCAAGGTGACATTTGTATAAAAGAATGGCAAACTAAAGTCAATGAATTGAAAGCAAAACTTGATGCGGCAACTGCTGCAACACAAAAAAGTGAAGCTGAATTGGCTCGCGTGACCACTGCTGTTGCCGATTGTAACAAAGATTTGTATCGTTTGATAGGGGCAACAGATGCAGATGTGAATGCCTTTCGCGAAAGACTTGGCAGACTTGAGGCTAATATCCGTGAAATGAAAGCCCTCAGCGATGATGTATTAGCTGACAGACAAGACAAAGTCAAAATGCTTGAAGATGAATGGAATCAACTTAAGCAAATCAAAGTAAGTATCCTTCCTGAATTTTACAATCGAATGGTTCAAGCAGGGCGTGACATCAAAGGTTTGTATCGTCAGAAAAAAACCAAAGAGTATATTGTCCAAACATGGGCAAAAGAAAGAGACTGTTTGTGGACGATTTCCGGTAAACAAGAAATTTATGCTGACCCATTCCAATGGCCTAAAATTTGGCAAGCCAACACAGATCAAATCCGTAATCCAGACATTATCCATCCGGGACAACGATTATTGATACCGCCTGCCGGAGAAAAAACATCAGAAGAAATGAAGGCAGAACGCTCATATTGGAGAAAAAAACGTGCTGCAATGACTGCTAATCAAGAGCAAGCAGTAGAGACACCAGCATCAACAACTACACCAAAGTCGGGTAAATAAGCGCATTTTACAATTCTGCGTTGATTGTGCGCCCCATCATTTTCTTAGTGGTGGGGCTTTTTTATAGTATTTCATTTTCAATTACATGGAACTCATAGAAAAAAAAATAAAAATAAATCCTAATACAGATTCTTTATTGCTTTTGGGGTATAATGATTCCAATATATCTGAATTAGAAAAAAGATTCGGAGCCAGTATTGCCGTCCGTGGTGATACTATCACAATACGTGGTGAAAATAATGAAATTAAGATGATTGAACGTATTCTAGATGAATTTCAATATATCATCAAAACGAAAGGTGAACTTACATCTGATCAAGTTGCGAATATCATCGAAATGGCCGATGATACTCGTGCGCAGCATGTTCATAATGATCCTTCATCGTTGTCCACAAATTCTTCAGATGGTATTATTTATACCGGCAGAAAATGGAATATTGTTGCAAAAACACCATCTCAAAAAGAATATTGGCGTCAAGTACAAAAAAATGATATAGTTTTTTCCATCGGACCTGCCGGTACGGGTAAAACATTTTTGGCAGTGGCAATGGCTTTAGCTGCTTTAAAAAATAATGAAGTCAGCCGAGTTGTATTGTCGCGACCTGCGGTAGAAGCTGGCGAATCACTTGGCTTTTTACCCGGTGACTTAAATGAAAAAGTAGTCCCTTATTTACGTCCTCTTTTGGATGCGCTTGGCGATATGCTTTTACCGGAAAAATTAAAATCAATGACAGAAAAAGGAATTATTGAAATTGTGCCGCTTGCCTATATGCGAGGCAGAACACTCAATGATTCTTTTATTATTCTTGATGAAGCTCAAAATGCAACTTCAACACAAATGAAAATGTTTTTGACTCGATTAGGAAAAAACTCTAAGGCGATTGTCACTGGTGATATTACTCAAACAGATTTACCTCGCTCCACAATGTCGGGACTTGTTCACATACAGTCAATCTTACAGGGCATTGATGGCATTGGGTTTGTTTATTTTGATAAAAGTGATGTTGTGCGCCATAGATTAGTTGCGGCAATTATTGATGCATACGAAAAAGCTGAAGCGAAAGCACAAAAAAAGGATATAGAAAGCTCAAAGTAATCACGATTTATACACTCTTGACGCGCAATGTTTGTACTTTTTAAAATAGGGTTTTTAGAGTTTACGCTCGTGGACATGGCTGATATTATCATTGTCAGTATGGTGTTTATTGCCCTTTATCGTTCATTGCGCAATACAGTTGCAGTGCAAATACTCTTGGGATTATTGGTGCTTTTAGTGTTTTCTGTTGCAACAGAATCATTAAACTTTAAGGCATTTAATTGGATATTACGAACAATAACAGATGTTTGGTTAATTGCCTTTATTATTTTGTTTCAACCGGAAATACGCCGAATATTGCTCTCAGTTACAAGATCTCGACTTTTCCGATTATTTATCAGACAAAGTATTGCTGAAACAATAGATGAAGTGATTACTGCAACAAAAGAATTAGCCGAAAGGCATACAGGAGCATTAATAGTTTTCACACGTACACAAAATGTAAAAATGACAATAGATACGGGCATACCGTTACAAGCAAAGGTATCTGAAGAATTGTTGATTTCTATATTTAATCCTAAATCGCCGCTCCATGATGGTGCTGTTATTATTGAAAATCAAATCTTAGTCGCTGCACGATGTGTGTTGCCATTGAGTACAACAACCAAATATAATGGTAGAAATCTTGGGACGCGTCATCGTGCTGCATTAGGTATTTCTGAACAAACAGATGCTGTAATATTAGTTGTTTCAGAGGAAACAGGGCAAATATCTTTAGCCCAAGAAGGGCAGTTATTTATTGGTATTCCATTTAATCAATTATCAGAACAATTATCAAAAATGCTCAATGAACAGCAGGTAAGTGCTGCTGCGGGCGTATAATTTTTTTTGAATCAAAATAAATATGCAATCAGTTAAATCCAGTATAATAAGCGAAGAACGAAATAAACTTATTGATCAATTACGGTTACGTGGAATAACCGACGAAAATGTTTTAGCAATCATGAATAGTTTGCCGAGAGAACGTTTTGTCGGTGGTGGCTTTGAAAAAAAAGCGTATGAAGATTCTGCTTTACCCATTGGGTTACAACAAACAATTTCTCAACCATATACGGTTGCATTTATGACCCAAATGTTGCAAATTCAGCCCGGGGAAAAAGTCCTTGAAATTGGTACGGGAAGTGGGTATCAAGCAGCTGTTCTGGCAAAATTAGGAGCAAAAGTATATACAATTGAAAGACATTTTGAACTTTACAAACAAGCCCGCCAGATATTAGCAGAACTTTCGATACAAGTGTTTACTCGTCAAGGAGATGGAACGATTGGGTGGAAGGATAATGCGCCTTACGATGCCATTATTGTCACTGCCGGTGCACCGGATGTACCGAATAGTTTGGTTGCTCAATTACGCATTGGCGGCAGAATGATTTTGCCCATCGGTGATGAAAAAACTCAAATGCTCACATTAGTCAGACGTATAGATCAAGAACATTATGAGGGGCATAATTTAGGTGAGTTTCGTTTTGTTCCTTTGGTCGGTAAAGAAGGTTGGCAAGAAAAAAAATAATTTATTCATAAAAAGTCATAATTTTATCCATTCATAACTAAATTATACAATGTCACAGTATCCTTTTCAAGAAATAGAACATAGATGGCAAAACTATTGGGCAAATAATTCCACATATCGTGTCCATGATGATTTTACTAAACCTAAATATTATATATTGGATATGTTCCCATACCCGAGTGGTGCAGGATTGCATATTGGTCATCCTGAAGGATATACGGCTACAGACATTATTGCAAGATATAAAAAAATGAAGGGATTTAATGTTCTTCACCCAATGGGCTTTGATGCTTTTGGTTTACCAACAGAGCAATATTCGATGAAGCATGGAATTCATCCTTATATTGCAACCATGAATAATGTTGATAATTTTAAACGTCAGCTTAATATGCTTGGTTTTGGATATGATTGGCATCGAGAAATTAATACTACCGATCCGGCATATTATAAATGGACGCAGTGGATGTTTTTAATTATTTATAATTCTTGGTTTGATGAAGCATTGCAAAAAGCACGTCCAATTGAGGAATTGCCAATACCTCATGACATTTCTTCTCCGGCTGATATAGAAATCTATCGTGATGAACATCGTTTAGCATTTATTGATTCCATACCCGTTAATTGGTGTGAAGAATTAGGGACGGTTCTTGCAAATGAAGAGGTGGACGAATGGAAAGAAAAAGGGTTCACTGTTGAACGTAAGCCAATGCGTCAATGGATGTTACGTATTACTAAATATGCTCAAAGATTGCTTGATGATTTAGAAACTGTTGAGTGGGTAACATCCACAAAAGAAATGCAAAAAAATTGGATCGGAAAATCACAAGGTGCTGAAATATATTTTCCGGTTTTGGGAGAAGAAGAAAAGATAACTGTCTTTACAACGCGTCCTGATACCTTGTTTGGTGCAACCTATGTCGTACTTGCTCCTGAGCATCCATTAGTTTCCTTAGTAACAACAGACGATAATAAACACCGTATTGCTGACTATCGAGAAAAAGCGGCTATCAAGAGCGATTTGGAAAGAACAGAATTAGCAAAAGAAAAAACTGGTTGTTTTACGGGAAGTTATGCACTCAACCCGGCAACAGGAAAAGAAGTTCCAATCTGGATAGCAGATTATGTTTTAGGTCACTATGGCACCGGTGCAGTAATGGCTGTGCCTGCACATGATGATAGAGATCATGAATTTGCACAACAGTATAATTTACCTATCGTACAAGTAGTGGCTCATGTGGGGCACGAAATTTCTGATGAAAATCCAATTGATTTAAGTAAAGCCGCATTTACTGATGATGGTGTGAATATTGAATCGGAAAATGATGAAGTTTCATTAAATCATTTACTTACATCACAGGCAAAGACAAAAATAATTGAATGGTTAGAAAATTCGGGAAATGGTAAAGGTACAATTCAATATCGTTTGCGCGATTGGCTTTTTTCTAGACAACGATATTGGGGGGAACCAATTCCCATTATATTTTTTGAGGACGGCACAAAACGCGCAATGGATTATGATGAATTACCATTGCTTTTACCTGAATTACAAGAATTTAAACCCTCAGGCACAGGTGAATCACCATTGGCTACTGTTGAATCATGGGTACAATATTATGATAAAAAAACAGGTAAAACAGGAAAAATTGAAACAAATACTATGCCTCAGTGGGCAGGTTCTTGTTGGTATTATCTTCGTTATATTGATCCCAAAAATATTAACCGTTTCTGTGATGAAGAAAAAGAGAAATATTGGATGGGTGAAACCGGCGTAGATTTATATGTAGGAGGTACAGAACATGCCGTTTTACATTTATTATATGCACGCTTCTGGCACAAAGTACTTTTTGATTATGGCTATGTTTCTACTAATGAACCATTTAAAAAATTGTTCCATCAAGGGATGATATTAGCAGAAGATAATCGTAAAATGTCGAAAAGTCTTGGAAATGTTGTTAATCCTGATGATATAGTTGCACAATTTGGTGCAGATGCTTTACGTGTCTTTGAAATGTTTATGGGACCTTTGGAAGCCGCAAAACCTTGGGCAAGTAAAGGTGTGGAGGGTGTTTTTCGCTTTTTGAATCGTGTCTGGCGATTATTTGTAGATGAAAATGGTACTTTATTGTCAAATGTGCAAGATGTGCCATTGACAAAAGAACAAGAATATGTACTTCATTACACAATTAAAAAAATTAGTGAAGACATTGAAAATTTATCAATGAATACTGCCGTAGCTCAAATGATGATTTTCGTTAATGAATTTACAAAAGCGGACATAAGACCATTATCTGCATTACGTGACTTTATCAAAATTCTTTATCCTTTTGCTCCTCATATTGCAGAGGAGCTATGGCATAAATTAGGCAATACGGATTCATTATGGTTTGAAGAATTTCCGATATATGATGAATCAAAATTGCAAAAAAGTGAAGTAGAAATTATAGTCCAGATTAACAGTAAAATAAAGGCAAAATGTTTCATTGCTGTTAATGCCACCTCAGATGAAATGGAGGCATCTGCACTTGCTTTGCCTGATATTGCACAGTTAGTTGAAGGTAAATCAATAAAGAAAAAAATAGTTGTTCCGGGTAAATTAGTTAATTTCATTATAGGTTAAAATATGGTAGGTTTTGGATATGATATTCATCGTTTGGCTGAAGGAGAATCCTTAATACTTGCCGGAGTTACTTTGGCACATCATAGTGGCACAGTCGCACATAGTGATGGAGATGTTATTTATCATGCACTTTGTGATGCAATTTTCGGTGCACTTGGAAAAGGGGATATCGGTGAACATTTTCCCGACACAGATATTCGATGGAAAAATGCATCAAGTGACAGATTTGTTGACTATGCGGTGCAATTGGTGGCTGAATGTGGATGTACTATTGTCAATATTGATTGTACATTAATTATGGATGCTCCCAAAATAAAGCCATATAAAGAAATAATGAAAGCTAATATTGCCAAGCTCTGTAATCTTCCTGTAGAAAGGGTAAATGTTAAAGCTACAACCAATGAAGGTGTTGGTTTTATTGGCAGAGGTGAAGGTGTTGCTGCTATGTGTATTTGTCAAATTGTGAATGAATCACCATCAAATATATAGTGTACGATGAGTGCAATTGTTTCTGAAATTAAAAAATTAATTCAGTCTGATCATACTGAGAAAATTATTGAACTATTGCCTAAGAATTGGCAAAATAGTATTATATTTTCCTCCTATAACGAAGAATTAGAGATTCTGACAGCTATTATTGAGTCGTATATTCATCATTTTGATTTTAAGCAGCCATATCCTTTAGTGATGCGTGCGCTTGAAATTTGTGATATTCTTCAAAATGACGCACTCAAACCTGTTAGTTTGATACAAAATGCTTACATTTTAAATTCAGTAAATCTTACCGATAAGGCAATAGAGCAAATTCATAAAGCATTACATTTATGTACAACACATGAACTATATCTTTTAGAAGCAAATGCATTACATTGTTTATCACAAATTTATGCCAAAACCGGCTTATATGCACAAGCAATGGAAGTCATTGAAAAAGCGCTTCATACAGTTCGTCAATTTGGAGAAAGCAAAGATATAGCAAAAGTATTACAAACGTATGCAGTCTATCTACAGGGAAGTAACAGAATTCAGGAATCGTTTACCCTTTTGCATGAAGCAATAGATATTTGTACTCATAGGGAAGATAATTTGGGTCTTGCTATCTGTTATGGCAGTTTGGCATATTCTTATGGGCAGAATAAAGAGTTTCAGCATGCGCATGATTGTTTTTTTAGAGCACTTGCGCTTGAGGAATCATTATTTCCGGTAAGTACAATACGATTAGCATCGTTGCTAAAAGGTATCGCTCTAACGTATGCCGCATTAAAAAAATATGATACCGCTTTAGAATATGCCAGAAAGGTATTAGCACTCTGTAGTGATGACTCTCCGGAAATAGTAAAACAATATGCTTATGTGGCAAATAGCTCTGTACTTAATGATATGGGACTCTATAAAGAAGCATTTGAGTTCTATCGTTCTTATCATCAAAGTGTTTTGAAAGACAGAACGGAACAAGCACAAACGCAGGTACAGTTTTTGCATATTTATTTTGACACTGAACGCAAACAAAAAGAAATGGAGCTTGCTACTCTCAAAGCTGAAAAATTGGAAAATGAAATTAATCTCAAAAAGAATCAGATTAGATTGAAGCAAAATCAGGTACTCATGAAGCAAAATGAGCTGACCGCTTCGGCTTTACAAATAGCACAAAAAAATACCATGCTTATGAAGCTCGATTCGATGTTACAGTCGGATTATTCAACCTTCGAAGAAGCCAGTGATCTCATTCAAAAATTACGTGAAGAGATTCGGCAGAACATCATCAATGAACAATCCTGGAAGAGTTTTGAAAAGCAGTTCAAGAGAACACATCATGGTTTTAATGACAGATTGCTAAAAAAATACCCTTCATTATCTCCCTTGGAGGTGAAAATTTGCTCAATGATTGCCTTAGAACTCTCTTCAAAAGATATTGCAGCAATACTTTGTGTTGAAGTAAGTTCAGTTGAAGTATATCGCTATAGAATTAGAAAAAAACTGCATGTTGCAAGCAAAGATGCACTTCATGCTGTACTTGTTGATATTTAATGATTTGAAATTATTAGGCTTACTTAATTTTTGAAGCTCAAGTTTCACATGTTGTCACCTATACAAAACCTATACAAGCAAGGCATGAAAATATAGCGAGTGTACCTATACAAAACCTATACAAGCAAGCCGCGAAAATGTACCGAGCGCACCTATACAAAACCTATACAGCCCTTTTAATCAGTTGCAGCGCTTCCTAATTTTGCTTCTATAAAACAATACTTTCATATTCTGATATAAAGTTGGGATAAGAATTGTTTCTCTTTTTTTTATCTTATGTGAAGCAGCATGAAACCATCACTAAAGCAATTGCTTTGTTTACTTACATGTGCATGTAGCACAATGTATGCACAGAATCAATCCACGATTTCGTATCAAGGTGTATTACAAAAATCAGGTGTTCCGGCGAATGGCTCTTATTCTATGCGAGTCGCTTTTTATGATTCTCAAGAATCAATGAAGCCGTTGTGGTTTGAGGATCACTCTGTGATGGTAAATAATGGTTTGTTTATGATTAGTCTCGGTTCAGTTAAGGAATTACCAAGAGATATGAAATCGTCACGATTTATTGGTATTTCTATAAACGGTGAACCTGAATTTGTACGTACTGCGATCGAAACATCTGCGTCGTCATTACGTGCAAATGTTGCTGAGGGACTTACCGAAAATGCTACCGGTGCAGTATTATCATTAAATGGTCAAACGGGGAATGTATCACTAAAAGGAAAAAATGGCGTTACCGTAGAAAATGATACAGAAGGAAATGTCGTGTTTAGCATTGATAAAAGTAAAAATAATGACGATGATATTCTTAACCAAGGAACAGAATGGTTATTAGCCGGTAACTCAAATGCTACAGCAACAAGTTGGTTAGGCACATCAAATAATTTTCCTCTGATTATGAGAACAAACAATAATGAAAGGATGCGAATACTCACCACAGGCAATGTGGGTATTGGAGAAACGAATCCGGGTTCACGTTTGACAGTAGCCCGTACTTTGCATATAACTAATTCTGGAGGTACGCCGGAATTTCGAATATCTGCGCCTTCGGGAGCAAATTCAACAACATTTAAAACTTCTGCACAGTCAGCAAATATCACATATACTCTACCCGGAAATGATGGAAATAATGGTGATGTTTTAGTGACTGATGGTTCCGGTGTGTTATCATGGGGAGAACCCGGATGGTCAATTGTAGGAAATACAATTGCAGATGCGAATAAATTTCTTGGTACTATAAATTCTCAACCGCTTATCTTTAAAACGAATAATTCTGAGCGTTTACGTGTGACAAGTGCCGGTGCAATCGGTATTAATGAAGATAACCCTTCACAAAAATTAGAAGTTGCAGGAAATATTGCCATAAAAACTGATGGAACAGGTACCGGAGAAATTCGCTTGCATGAACCTTCAGGAAATATGGGGAATAATTACACAGGGTTTAAAGCAGGAAATTTACCAACAAATATTGTTTATACTTTACCTACGGTTCAACCACAAGCAAATCAAGTACTCACGAGTACTGCCCAAGGTGTTCTCAGTTGGACTTCATTTAACGCAGGTGCTTCCGGTAATGCAGGTGGTGATTTGACAGGTGTCTATCCTAACCCACAAATTGCTGCATCTGTAATTAATAATTCCCATATTGCAATGACCGCAGCGATAGAATATAGCAAATTAGATTTAAGCGGTAATATTGTCAATAGTGACATTAGTAATAGCGCAGCGATAGAATATAGCAAATTAGATTTAAGTGGTAATATTGTTAATAGTGATATAAGTGGCACCGCCGCGATAGAATACAGTAAATTAGATTTAAGCGGTACTATTGTTAATAACGACATCAGTAATAGCGCAGCGATAGAATATAGCAAATTAGATTTAAGTGGTAATATTGTCAATAGTGACATCAGTGGCACCGCCGCGATAGAATATAGTAAATTAGATTTAAGCGGTAATATTGTCAATAGTGACATCAGTGGCACCGCAGCAATAGAATATAGTAAATTAGATTTAAGCGGTAATATTGTCAATAGTGACATCAGTGGCACCGCCGCGATAGCATACAGCAAATTAGATTTAAGCGGTAATATTGTCAATAGTGACATCAGTGGTACGGCAGCGATAGATTACGGTAAATTAGTTTTAATAAATAGTATAGTAACAGGTGATATTGTAAACGGAACAATAATTAATGATGATATAAGTACTACAGCCGCAATATCATACAGCAAATTATCATTAACAAACAGTATTCAAAGTGGTGATATCGTTGCAAATGCAATTACAACCGGAAAAATTGCGAATAATAATGTTGATGGCACTAAAATAGCTCTCGGATCCGATGCAGCGGGTGATATTATGTACTATAATGGAACAGATTATATACGTCGTCCAATTGGTAATAATGGGGAAGTACTAACTGTTGTCAGTGGTGTACCGCAATGGAGCGCTGCCGCATCCGGAGGTATTAGTTTACCGTACAGCAACACAATTAACTCTTCTTCAACATTGTTCGATATTTCGAACTCCGGTTCGGGTAAAGCATTATCAGCAAAAGGTGGTGCTGAATTTTTAAATGGTAATATTTTGGTTAATAATGATAATGGAACAGCAAATGAAGTTCAGTTTTTTGAGCCATCGGGAAATGGAGGAAATTATACTGCAATAAAAGCCGGCTTACAATCAGCAAATTATACCTATACATTACCGCCTGATGATGGCAACTCAGGTGAGGTCTTATCATCAAACGGCACGGGGCAATTATCGTGGGTTCAAGCAGTGACGACAAGCTCACCGATTCAAGTCGCTTATATTGCAGTCAATAGCGGAACAACAGCGGCAGCCAATGCAGGAATTGTACATGTGAATGATAATACTACGGCATCATCATCAGCCACATTGACATTGCCAACATCAGGTGTGAATAATGGACAGATTATGATGATATCAACAAGTGACCCGGATGGATTAGTTATTACGTATGGATCAGGACTGAATTTCAGTATAAATAATGAAAGTGTTGTGCGATTTGTTCGTGTAGCGAATGTGTGGAAGGCAGAATTTTAATTACATGAAAACCATGAAAAAATTCGATTACAGTACGATCTATTTTGCTCTGATATGTTTGGTTCTTATGCCTGCATCTACGATGGGACAGCATGAATTTCATTCAAATTCGCAAACATCATTTACTCAGCCCAAAAATACTCTATCGTATATTCAAAACAATGGTCAATGGAGTAAGGATGTACTCTTTGTTGTCCGAACTTCATCATTAGATATGTGGATTACTGAAAATGGTGTAGTCTATGACCAATTTGAAATTATAGAAAAAGATAAAAAAGTACAAAGAAAATCGCCAAATGATTCGAGAGAATTTTCACGGAGAGGTCATGTTGTAAAAGTATTACACACTGATAAAAGACATTCATCTTTTCGTTCGGTCGGAATAGGTAAACTACCCGTCGCATATTCATATATAAAAAGCAATGAAACCTTTGAAGCTCAATCATTTGAATCAGTTCGCTTAGATAATATTGTTGATGGTATTGATATTGTGTATTACACAGACAATAATGTACCTCGTTATGATTATATTGTGAAACCATTTGCTAACCCAAAATCATTACGGCTTAAAGTTGAAGGCGCTATTTCAATTTCGGCAAATAATAAAGACAATCTTTCATTGAAAACATCTTTAGGCGAAATTCAACAACACGGTTTATTTGTCTATCAGAATATAGGCAACAGCAAGAAAAAAATTGAATGTAGCTTTTCTGTATCTCATGATAATACAATAAGTTTTAATCTTGGTGAGTATGATGTGTCGAAACCGCTGATAATTGATCCTTTGGTTTTTTCAACATATATTGGCGGAAGTAGTTTCGAAACAGGAAATGGTATAGCATTAGATGCCTCCGGAAATATATATATCACCGGTACTACGCAAAGTACGAATTATCCGACTGTTTCAGGTTCGTATGATGTTTCGGCAAATGGAAGTACCGATATTTTTGTATCAAAATTTAATGCGTCAGGTACTACGCTAATTTACAGCACTTATATTGGCGGTACTAATAATGATCAAAGCAATGATATTGCTGTAGATGGTTCGGGAAATGTCTATATCGCAGGATTTACAAAAAGTACGAATTTTCCTGTTACGTCCGGAGTATTTCAAAATTCATACGGTGGTGGTTCTGATGATATTTTTGTAACTAAATTAAATTCTACAGGCACATCTTTAGTATATTCAACATTTATTGGGGGAAGTGACCAAGATATTGCACGGGGACTTTCTTTAGATGCTTCAGGGAATGTATTTATCACCGGAACAACAAAAAGTACAAATTATGATATTACATCAGGTGTCTTTCAGAATACCATTGCTGGGGACGGTGATGTATTTGTCACAAAAGTTAATTCAACCGGATCAGCATTATTGTATTCAACGTACATAGGAGGAACCGCTTTGGATGATGCAAATGATATTGTAATTGATGGTTCCGGTAATGCATATATCACCGGATATGCAATTTCTACCAATTATGATATTACAGCTGGAGTATATCAGACAACGTTCGGCGGAGCATTCTTTTTTGGGGATGCTTTTGT
The DNA here is from genome assembly GCA_002344005.1 of Ignavibacteria bacterium UBA2373. Taxonomy (GTDB): domain Bacteria; phylum Bacteroidota; class Ignavibacteria; order Kapaibacteriales; family UBA961; genus UBA2353. The sequence goes on from DDTD01000045.1 coordinate 31,969, forward strand.
TACGAAAGTTAATCCAACTGGAAGCGCACTTGTATTTTCTACATATTTAGGTGGTTCTGATGATGATTTTGGTCAGGGAATCGCAATTGATGCAAGTAATAATGTATATATAACCGGCTATACGTACAGTAATAATTATGATTTACAGTCAGCGTTTCAGGGTGCATTATCCGGTATGACAGATGCTGTGGTCACAAAATTAAATTCAACCGGTACAGCATTATTATATTCAACATACATAGGTGGTTCTGATGATGATGGCGGTATTGCAATCTCTGTAAATAGTAATAATCAAGCAATAGTTTGTGGTGGAACATGGAGTACGAATTATGATATTACTTCCGGATCATTTCAAACATCGAATAATGGCGGTTATGAGTGCTTTGTTACGATGTTCTCTTCGGCGGGTAATACTCTTTCATACTCATCCTATTTTGGTGGTACATTATATGACGCAGCAATAAATATATGTCTAGACAATGGTGGAAATCCATATATAACAGGCACAACGGAAAGTACAAATTTTGATATTACCTCAGGAGTATATCAATCAGCACTTGCCGGTGGAACTGATGCATTTATTACGAAATTTGGCATTGGAGCTTCTATAACTGTAAACTCACCGAATACAAATGTGACTTGGTGTGCGGGAACATCACAAAATATAACATGGTCATCACAAAATGTAACGAATGTAAAAATTGATGTATCAACTGATGGTGGTACTACATTTCCTACAACCCTTATTGCAAGTACTTCCGCATCGTCAGGGTCTTATACATGGAATATTCCGGCGAATCAAACACCTAATTCGCAATATGTTATCAGAGTAAGCGATGCGTCTAATGCTTCTGTGTTTGATGTAAGTAATTCTTCATTTACTATTGCAGGAAAAGCAATATTTTCTGTATCGCATTCATCAACACTATTATTTCCGGCTAATCAATCTCTGCGAACTATAAATGCTACGATATCAATAAATGGAGGTTGCTCACCTTCATGGGTACTTAAATCAATAACCAGCAATGAAGCTGATAATGGAGTAGTGACAAATGACATTGCAAATGACATCCAAAACGCGACATTTAACACGCAAGATAATTCCTTCTCATTGCGTGCAGAAAGAATTGCTCAATCTTCCGGAAGAGTGTACACAATTACCTACACACTTACCGATGCCGGAAATTCGAGGGACACGAGTTTCAGAGTTATTGTTCCAATCAATCTCGGAACGGCTCGTGATGCTCAACAAGGAACATGTGTGACAATAGGGCAAAATACACCGCATATATACACAGGCGGAAGTACCCAGTTTCCTGTAACGGTGAGTGGGTCGGCAACCATAAAAGTTAAAATTTACAATAATAAAGGAAAAGATATTCGTTGGATAGGACAAGGAGTTTATTCAACCGGAACACATACATTTACTTGGAATGGTACTGATCGCAATGCCGTTAATGTTCCAAACGGTACATATTTCATACAAGTATCAGGCGATTGTGCTACAAGTGCTCCGCTTCCGATTGTCGTTGCAAGACCATAATTATATTTTTCATTAAAACTCGTTGTGATGGGCACAAGAGATTAAGATATCCCTTCAGGGGAATATATAAATTATCACACAACGGTTTATATATGGGATATCT